>NZ_FNSR01000001.1:3090762-3708915 GCF_900104845.1 Paraburkholderia caballeronis
ACGGCCTGACTTCGCGAGGCCCGCGCGATGGTCGATGTCGTCGACGCCGCGACCCGCAGCCGGATGATGTCCGGCATTCGCGGCCGCAACACCAAACCCGAGATCCTGATCCGCAGCCTGCTGCACCGGCGCGGCTTCCGCTTCCGGATCGACGCGCGCGACCTGCCGGGCCGGCCCGACATCGTGCTGCCGCGCTATCGCGCGATCGTGTTCGTGCACGGCTGCTTCTGGCACGGCCACAACTGCGCGCTGTTCAAATGGCCGCAGACGCGCGCCGAGTTCTGGCGCGAGAAGATCTCGCGCAACCGCACCAACGACGCCAGGGCGCTCGCCGCGCTGGCCGCGCGCGGCTGGCGCGTCGCGGTGATCTGGGAATGCGCGTTGCGCGGAGCGGATCGCGATCCGCAGGCGGTCGTCGAACGGCTCGACGCGTGGCTGAAGGACGGCGCGTCCGCGTGGTTCGAAGCGCGCGCGTGACGCGCCGGCGGCCCGCGCGTGACTGCGCCCAAGCCGCGCGCGGCCCCCGCATGGCAGGTCCGGATTGCGTCGAGGATTGCGCGCGTCATGACGCACCTCATGCCGCGCGCCGGCCGGACACGCCCATTGGCCCACGCACGCGGTGATACACTCGATCGCTGATCCCGCAGCGCCGCCGGGCGCGCCCGACCATCCCGAAGAACCATCCGCGACGGAGGCAACCGATGGCTGATTTCCGACTGTGGTCCGACGACTTTCCGGGCAACGGCTTCATGCCGAAGGCCCAGGAATTCGACGACCGGGCCTTCGGCGTCGACGGCGACAACATCTCGCCGGCGCTGCAATGGGAAGCGCCGCCCGACGACACGCAGAGCTTCGCGCTGACCGTCTACGACCCCGACGCGCCGACCGGCAGCGGCTTCTGGCACTGGGTCGTCGTGAACATTCCGCCCGACGTGCGCTCGCTCGCCCGCAACGCGGGCAAGGCCGACGGCAGCCTGCTGCCGCGCGGCGCGGTGCAACTGCGCAACGACTACGGGCTCGTCGGATTCGGCGGCGCCGCGCCGCCGCGAGGCGACCGGCCGCATCGCTACATCTTCCGCGTGCACGCGCTGAAGGTCGCGCAACTGCCGGTCACCGCGGACACGACGAACGCGATCGCACGCTTCATGACGCATCTGAACGAACTCGACTCGACCACCTACGTCGGGCTGTACGAACTGAAGTGATCGATGAATTGATGGACGCAACCTCCCGCGAGCCGCCGCAGACGCGGTTCGCCGCGCGCCGGGCCGGCCAGCCGGCATAAACCGCGAACAGGCCCGGCGCGCGCAGAACAACAATCGAACGACATGGGACACGCGGCCTCCACGGAGCCGCGCACGAACGGACAACGACATCGGCCGCACCACCGCGCCACCACGCATCGGCATGGCGGCGCGTGGCCGGCTCCAGCAACGATGCACACCTCAGCTTCCCCGGACACCTCCGCCCCTCCCGCCGGCGCCGCCGCCGACGCCGGCCTGCCGCTGCCGCAGCGGTATCACGCGATCGTCGTCGTCGCGCTCGGCGTCACGCTCGCGGTGCTCGACAGCGCGATCGCGAACGTCGCGCTGCCGACGATCGCGCGCCATCTGCGCGCGAGCGCGGCCGGCTCGATCTGGATCGTCAACGCGTACCAGTTGTCGGTGACGATCTCGCTGCTGCCGCTCGCGTCGCTCGGAGACCGCATCGGCTACCGCCGCGTGTATCTGGGCGGGCTCGCGCTGTTCACGCTCGCGTCGCTCGGCTGCGCGCTGTCCACGTCGCTGCCGATGCTCGCGCTCGCGCGGATGATCCAGGGCCTCGGCGCGGCCGGGGTGATGAGCGTGAACACCGCGCTCGTACGGATGATCTACCCGCGCCAGCACCTCGGACGCGGCGTCGCGATCAACGCGATGGTCGTCGCGATCGCGTCGGCGCTCGGGCCGACGATCGCGTCCGGCGTGCTGTCGGTCGCGTCGTGGCCCTGGCTGTTCGCGGTCAACGTGCCGATCGGCGTCGCGGCGTTCGCGCTCGGCGTGCGCGCGCTGCCGGTCAATCCGCCGCATCGCGCGCCGTACGACTACCTGAGCGCGGTGATGAACGCGCTCGTGTTCGGCCTCGTGATCTTCGCGGTGGACGGCCTCGGCCACGGCGAGCGGCGCGCGCTCGTCGCGGGCGAACTGATCGCGGCGGCCGTGATCGGCTGGTTCTTCGTGCGCCGCCAGTTGACGCAGCCCGCGCCGCTGCTGCCGGTCGATCTGCTGCGGATTCCGGTGTTCGCGCTGTCGATCGGCACGTCGGTGTGCTCGTTCTGCGCGCAGATGCTCGCGTTCGTGTCGCTGCCGTTCCTGTTGCAGGAGACGCTCGGACTGTCGCAGGTGCAGACCGGCCTGCTGATGACGCCGTGGCCGCTCGTGATCGTCGGCGCGGCGCCGCTCGCGGGCGTGCTGTCGGACCGCTACCCGGCCGGGATGCTCGGCGGCATCGGGCTGACGCTGTTCGCGGCGGGGCTGCTGTCGCTCGCGACGCTCGGCGCGAACCCGACCGCGTTCGACATCTGCTGGCGGATGGCGCTGTGCGGCGCGGGCTTCGGCACGTTCCAGTCGCCGAACAACCGGCAGATGCTGTCGGCCGCGCCGCGCGAGCGCAGCGGCGGCGCGAGCGGGATGCTCGGCACCGCGCGGCTCACCGGGCAGACGCTCGGCGCGGCGTTCGTCGCGCTGATCTTCGGCGTCGCGCCGCAGCACGGGCCGACGATCGCGCTGTATCTCGCGGCGGCGTTCGCGATCGTCGCGGCGGTGGTCAGCATGATGCGGCTGATGCCTGGGAGCGTGGCGCGCGCGTAGGGGTAAGCGCGTGGAAAAGCTCGGCGCTCGAAGGGGGTCGCTGGGCGGGCGCGATGCGATTGCGTGGAGGTTCAACGGCGGACGGTGCGGCGCGCGGCGGCGGTGCTGACCGCGCAGTGAACCGACGTGATTGAAGAACCCATCGCTGCATAACGGCTCACAACGGCAGCGCCCGTCGATCAAGCCCTCGCGCGACGGTAAACGCAAACGCGGCGGCCTTTGGGCCGCCGCGTTTGCTTGCAGACCAGAGGCAACCGGCCCGCGCGCTTACCGGACGTCGCTCGATACGACGACACTCCAGAAGCGCATCGCCACCGTCACGCCGCCTTCGCCTGCACGAGCTTCGCGGCCTTCGCCGTCACCGACGCCGCGGTCGCGACGCTGCGCAGATCCGCGAGGAACGTATCGCGCCACACCGACAGATTGTTCTCGCGCAACGACGCCATCATGTCCGCGTGCCGCGCCTGGCGCTCGGCGAGCGGCATCGACAGCGCGCGCTCCAGCGCCTCGGCCGTCTGCGACAGATCGTACGGATTCACGACGAGCGCACCCGGCAACTGCTCGGCCGCGCCCGCGAATTGCGACAGCACCAGCACGCCCGGGTCCGCCGGGTCCTGCGACGCGACGTATTCCTTCGCGACGAGGTTCATCCCGTCGCGCAGCGGCGTCACGTAACCGACCTGGGACAGCCGGAACAGCCCCATCAGCAGATTGCGTTCGTACTTGCGGTTCAGGTACTGGATCGGCGTCCAGTCGAGCTGCGCGAAGCGGCCGTTGATGCGGCCCGCCTCGCCTTCGAGGTTGCGGCGGATCGTCTGGTACGTCTGCACGTCGGAGCGGGTCGGCGGCGCGATCTGCAGCAGCGACACGCGGCCATGCCAGCCCGGCCCGTTCTGCAACAGCCGCTCGAACGCCTGGAAACGCTCGGCGAGCCCCTTCGAATAATCGAGCCGGTCGACGCTCATGATCAGCTTGCGGCCGCGCATCGCTTCGCGCAGGCTGCGGACTGCCTTGCGGTCGCTGTACTGCGCGGCGGCCTTCGCAATTGCGTCCGGATAGATGCCGATCGGATAGGTGCCGACCTTCAGGAAACGGTCGAACGCGTGGACCATGCCGTCCTCGCTCGACGTGCCGTGGCCGCCGCGCTCGATGTAGTCGAGGAACGCCTGGCGGTCCGCGTCGGTCTGGAAGCCGACCACGTCGTAATGGCACATGAACTTGATCAGTTCTTCGTGCGGCGGCACCGAGCGCAGCACTTCCGGCACCGGAAACGGAATGTGCAGGAAAAAACCGATCGGATTCTTGACGCCCAGATCGCGCAGGCAGCGCGCGAACGGCAGCAGGTGATAGTCGTGAACCCAGATGATGTCGTCGGGCTGGATCAGCGGCTTCAACTGGCGCGCGAGCGTCACGTTCACGCGCAGATAACCGCCGTACTCCTGGCGCTCGTAGCGCGCGAGGTCGTTGCGGTAATGGAAGGTCGGCCACAGCGTGGTGTTCGAGAAGCCGCGATAGTACTGGTCGTAGTCGCGCCGGGTCAGACCCACCGTCGCGTACGTGACGCTGCCCTGCTGCTCGATCACCGGCGCGGTCGGCTCCGAAACGGTCTCGCCGCTCCAGCCGAACCACACGCCACCCGTTTCCTTCAGCGCGTCCAGCACGCCGATCGCAAGGCCGCCCGCGGCCGGCCGGCCTTCCTGGGTCGGCGCTACGCGATTCGATACCACGATCAGTCTGCCCATGCGGCTATACCTCCTGTTTCGTTGCGTAGGGACGTTGCCGATTCGTTGTATGCAAGACCCATGCCTTGCGGATACCGGCACGCGGCGACCGCGCGCGACCGCCTCCGCACGGACAGCCGTGTCCGCGTCCCTTCGCACTGCCTGTTATCGACGCCGGGCCGCCTGCCGGCGGCCGCGATTCACGCGTCCTGTTCGGACCCCAGGTCTCGCTGGTAATCGAGCCCTTCCGCCCGCGCACCGCCCTGGTTGTGCTCGCCATCCGGCGGAATGCCCGGCGCCGGGCGATTCTGCGCGGCCGGATCGGGCGCGACCGGCGGCGGGCCGCCCGCCTTCTGGTCGCCGTCGCGCGGACCGCGCTTGCCCGAATGACGCGCCGAGCGGCGCAATGCAGGGTGTCTCATCTCGCTCCCTCCAAGGGGAAGGCCGCTGCCGCGCGTCGAAGCGCAGCGGCGTTTGAATAGTCTAGGTGTTCGATGCGCCAAAATGCCGGTAAAAACTGCGACCGCTTTGTAACAAGTACATAAAATGTGTGAACACGGAGCGGCGTGGGTCCGCAAGTTGCACGCTGCGGCGCGCCACCGAGCGCGGCACTTCGCCCGGCTCGGGCGGGGGATCGCCGATCGGCGGCGCGTCGGGCTCGCCGGGTTCGTTCGGTGGGGGATCGTCGGGTTGCGGGGTATGCGCGCGCCACACGCGCAGGCGGTCGGCGGCGTCGGTCGTTCTGCAGAGCGGCATCTGAGGCTCCTCGTTGCGTCCATGCCTGCAACGCGCAAACGCTGTACCGCAGCCGCCGGGCGCGCGCAGCGGCGCTCCGGTCCGATCGCGCGCGGCAGCCTGCCGGCCCGCCGCGCCCGTCCGCTTCTCTTTGCGCGAACGCGCTACGCGCTCGCGCGCGACTCCGGATGATCCGGCGCGCCGCTCTTGCCCGACTCGTTGCCGTACTCGACGAGCCGGTTGTACAGCGTCTTGAGGCTGATGCCGAGGATCTCGGCCGCGCGCGTCTTCACGCCGCCGCACTGCTCCAGCGTCGCGAGGATCAACTGGCGGTCGGCGTCCGCGAGCGAGGTGCCGAACGGAATCGTCACCGCATTGCCGGCTGCCGGCTTCGACAGCGAAATCTGCATCGGCACCGTCGCGGTCAGGTCGGAGTCGGTGCCCGACATGATGTGCGCGCGCTGCACGTAGTTCTTCAGCTCGCGCACGTTGCCGGGCCACGGATACGTGAGCAGCATCTCGTGCACGGCCGGCGGGAACTGCTTGCGCGTGCCGTGCCGTTCGTTCAGTTCGTCGAGGAACGCCTGTGCGAGCAGTTCGACGTCCTTGCCGCGCTCGCGCAGCGGCGGCAGGCTGATCGGGAACACGTTCAGCCGGTGATACAGGTCGAGCCGCAGCTTGCCGTCGGCGACGGCCTGTTCCGGATCGCGGTTCGTCGCCGCGATCAGCCGCACGTCGGTCTCGAATTCCTTCGTCGTGCCGACGCGCATGAACATGCCGGTTTCGAGCACGCGCAGCAGCTTCACCTGCAGCTCGATCGGCATTTCCGTGATTTCGTCGAGAAACAGCGTGCCGCCGTTCGCGCGCTCGAAATAGCCCTTGTGCTGGCGGTCCGCGCCGGTGAACGAGCCGCGCTCGTGGCCGAACATCTCCGACTCGATCAGGTTCGGCGAGATCGCGCCGCAGTTCACGGCGAGGAATTCGTGCTTGCGGCGCAGGCTCAACTGATGAACCGTCTGCGCGGCGACTTCCTTGCCGGTGCCCGACTCGCCGACCAGCATCACCGATGCGGCCGTCGGCGCGACGCGGCTGATCTGGTCGTAGACCTCCTGCATCGCCGACGAATTGCCGAGCATCAGCCCGAAGCGGCCCATGCGTCGCAATTCGCCGCGCAGCGTGCCGATTTCGGCCTTCAGGTCGCCCGCGCGCGGCATCCGGTTCAGGATCGCCTTCACGCGCTGCAGGTTGATCGGCTTCACCAGGTAGTCGGTCGCGCCCGACTTCAGCGCCTCGACGGCGGTTTCAACGGTCGCGTGACCGGTGATCACGACGACCTCGACGCCGGAGCGCGGATCGAGATCCTCGAACAGGTCCATGCCGCTGCCGTCCGGCAGCTTCAGGTCGGTGAAGACGACGTCGGGGGTCTGCCGCACGAGCTGGATGCGCGCCTCGCGCAGGTCGCCGGCAAGCGCGGTGGTCAACCCGTCGTTGCCCACCACCGCCGCCAGCGCCTCGCGGGTGCCCGCGTCGTCATCGACAATCAATACATGTGGCATCGCGTCTCGTCAGCCTGGAAAGGTGAATGGCTCCACGCGCGGCGCAGAAACCGCCCCGCGCCGCCGGTTCGGGCGGCGCATCGGCTTGCGCTGTCGTGGAGTACGAAACGGATCGGACTGCGGGCCAAACCGGCGCACACTCGCATTGGATTCACCAACGCAACAATGTCGCTACCGGAATGCAGGCCGAACCATGATTGTTGTGAATATATCCATTATAGACATATTCGCGATAAGCCGGCGCGTTGTTCACAGGCTTGGGCATAAAGCCCCGCCCTACGGTCGGTCCTCGCCGCCGGCTAGCGGTCGGTCCCCGTACCGATCGGCAACCCGCGCGATCCGGGTCAGTGCCGCGTGCCGTGCGGAAACGGCCACGGGGTCGCCGTCGCGCCGTTCGTCATCTCCGGCGAGGCCGGCTCCAGCGGCTTCGCGGGCGCGGGCGCGCCGTTCTGCGGCGCGCTCTGGCCCGACGCTGCGAGCGCGCCGCCCTCGCCTTCCCAACGGCTCAGGTCGCGATGGTGCAGCGCATTCGCGCCACGATGCCGCTGCGCCCAGCGCCATGCGAGTCCGGCCACCGCGCCGACCGCGCCCACCGCCGCCAACGTACTGAACAGCCCCCTCTTTTGTCTGGACATTTCGCTCTCCCGAGTGCGTTTGCGACAACGGATCGACACCGCGTCCGAGACGCCGGATGGCGGCATCGCCGCGGGCCATCCCTCGTCGATCGATTTCGCGGACCTGAAGTTCCGCAGCATGCGACGTGCCAGCCGGGCGCACTTCTTGCGCGCCGCACGAAAACCGCCGCGACGTGCTGTAATCCGTCCGGTGCCGCGCCCGCGCGGCGACCCCGCGATGGCCACGCGGCCCGCGCGGAACCTGCATCGATTGCAGACCTCCACCGCCCTTGAGCCGGCGTGACGCGCGGCGCGTCCATTGCCCTGCGACGCGCGGCAGTGGTTAAATGTTTATGAGATTAACGCGGCCGTCGGCGCGGCACCCGCTCGCGCCAGTCCTGGGCGGCCATGCCGAACACCGCCCGCGCGCGAACCGAACCCCGGTCGCGCGCGGACAGCAGAACACTTTGCAGGACGAAATCCCTATGGCGTCAATCGGGCTGGAACCGCCGGCCGCCACGCGAGACGATGCGCGAGCGGCCGAAGCGCGCGTCGCGGGCCTACAGTCGTACGGCCTGTTGTACGGCTCGTCGGCGGTGATGCTGGACCTTTACGCGCAGATCGAACGCGTCGCCGTCACCGACGCGACCGCGCTCATCGTGGGCGAATCGGGCACCGGCAAGGAACTGATCGCGCGCACGATCCACGAACTGGGCGCGCGTCACGACGGGCCGTTCGTCGCGGTCAACTGCGGCGCGATCCCCGACGAACTGATCGAGGCCGAACTGTTCGGCCACGAGAAAGGCAGCTTCACCGGCGCCGTGCAAGGCCGCGCGGGCCACTTCGAACACGCGCACGGCGGCACGCTGTTTCTCGACGAGATCACCGAGATGTCGCCGCTGCATCAGGTGAAGCTGCTGCGCGCGCTCGAAACCGGCGAGTTCTTCCGCGTCGGCGGCAGCGAGCCGATTCGCGGCGACGTGCGGATCGTGGCCGCGACGAACCGCGACCCGGCCATCGCGGTGAAGGAAAACCGCCTGCGCGAAGACCTGATGTACCGGCTCGCGGTGTTTCCGCTGCGCGCGCCGCCGCTGCGCGAGCGCGACCGCGACCGCGAACTGCTCGCGCAGCTTTTCCTGACGGAGCTGAACGAGCAGGAAGGCGCGCGCAAGGTGTTCAGCAAGCGCGCGCTCGAAACGCTGCGCAGCTGGTCGTGGCCCGGCAACGTGCGCGAGCTGAAGAACGCGGTGTATCGCGCGTTCATTCTCGCGGAGAAGGTCGTCGAGATCGCGCATCCGCAACTCGTGTCACGCGTGAAAAAACCGGTCATGCAGGGCGACTCGATGAGCGTATGGATCGGCACGCCGCTCGCCGACGCGCAGAAGCAGATCATCCTCGGCACGCTCAAATATTGCGGCGGCGACAAGCGGCTCGCGGCGCGCACGCTCGGCGTGAGCCTGAAGACGCTGTACAACCGGCTCGGCGCGTACGGCACCGAGGACGCGCTCGACGACGATGGGACGGTGCCGCGCGACGACGCGTGATCGTGCGAACGGGTGCGGCGATGCCAGATAACGCCGCACCACGCACGATGTTTTGCAATTTCTTGCATTTTCCCTATCCCCTTGCGCGAACCCATCCTGCACAATCCGCAGCACGAGAATCGCGCGAACGCCAGCCACGAGCGGCGTCGAGCGCAAGTAGCCGGAACAGGAAAATGCCAGAACGAAGTTCTCCGGTGCCAACGGGTCCGCGTCGCCGCGCGACGCCGTTCGCGCTGCTGATCGTGTTGGCCGCGGGAGCGGCATTGAGCGGCTGCAGTTCGCTCTACTCCGAAACGGCGACGACGGGCGCGGGCATCGCCGGCGCCGCGGTCGCCGCGAAAGTCACCAACAATGCGGCGGTCGCGACCGGCATCGGCCTCGGCGTCGTCGCCGCGGCGCGCGCCGGCGTGCAGTACTCGGAACGCGTCGTCCACCGCAACACCCAGGACCGCATCGCGCAGATCGCCGGGCCGCTCGACGTCGGCGCGGTCGCGACGTGGTCGATCACGCACTCGATGCCGATCGAGGACGACGAACACGGCCGTGTCACGGTGAGCCGCTCGATCAGCAGCGGCGCGCTCGATTGCAAGGAGATCGTGTTCTCCGTCGATCACAACGCGACGAAGGACGCGGCCGCATCCAGCGCGTTCTACGTCGCGTCGATCTGCCGTGACGGCAGCGCGTGGAAGTGGGCGTCGGCCGAGCCCGCCACCGAACGCTGGGGCTCGCTGCAATGAGCGCGCGCGACCGGCGTCCTGCTTCTTTGCCCGCGCGTCGTTCCTGTCGCCGCTTCGCACGCGTCGCGGCGCTCGGCGCGCTGTGCGTGAGCGCCGCGACGCTGGTCGGCGGCTGTGGGTCGATCGGCGCGGCGAGCGGCGCCGCGGCGGGTGCGGCGACCGGCTTCGTGACCGCGAATCCGGCGGTCGGCATCGGCGTCGGCATCGCGGTGCAGGCGGCGACCGACGTGGCCGTCAACGACTTCATGCGCAAGATGCACACGGACCAGCAGAACCTGATCGCGTCGACCGCCGGCGCGCTGCCGGTCGGCGGCACGCAGACGTGGGCCGTCAAGCACAGGCTGCCGATCGAGAACGGTCACGGCGAGGTCCGCGTGACGCGCGCCTTCGCGTCGGCGCTCGCGCTCTGCAAGGAGTTCGTGTTCTCGGTGCAGGACGGCGACGGCCCGAACGCGCCCGCGCGCTGGTACACCGCGAGCACCTGCCACGACGACGACGGCGGCTGGAAATGGGCGGCCGCGGAACCCGCGGTCGACCGCTGGGGTTCGTTGCAGTGACGAAGCCCATGGCTGAAAGCGAAAAGGCCGCATCGTTGTCGATGCGGCCTTTTTAGTTCAGATCGGCGACTACGCGGATATCAGGACTCCACGTCTTCCAGACTGAAGATCTCCGACTGGTCGTTGTAAGAGAAAATCTCGCCGTAGCGGCCCCAGTCGATCACCGTGTCGAGCGTTTCTTCCGCCGCGCTATCGGACAGGAAGTCTTCCAGTTCCTGCTCGAAACGCACGCGCGGCGCGCGGTGTCCCGGCCGCTCGTTCAGCACCTTCTTGATCCGCGCGGCGAGCGGCACGTGCCGCAGCAGATGCTCGGCGAACATCATCTTGCGCTCCTGCGTGCCGAACTCCGCGAACACGCGCGCGGGCGGCGTCAGCAGCACGTCGCCTTCGCGCACGTCCGCGAACCCGAGGTTCTGCAGCACTTCGACGATCGGAAACAGGTCGTCCACTTCGAGATGCAGCGAGCGGGCGATTTCCGGCATGTCCGCGCGGCCGTGATACGGCGGCGCGGCCAGCGTCTCGATCAGACCCGCCATCAGGTTCGTCGAGACGCCCGGCAGCCAGCTTCCGAGTTCCAGCCCCTTCCTCGTCGTCTCGCCGGTCTGACGCGCGGTCATCTTCGCGTAGATGTCGTCCACCAGGCGGCGGAACGCCGGGTCCAGACGATTGCGCGGATGCTTGAACGGCACCTTGATTTCCGCGACCACCCGTCCCGGATTCGACGACAGCACCAGAATGCGGTCGCACATGAACACCGCTTCCTCGATGTTGTGCGTGACGATCAACACCGACTTGATCGGCAGACGCCCCTGCGTCCACAGGTCGAGCATGTCGGTGCGCAGCGTCTCGGCGGTCAGCACGTCGAGCGCGGAGAACGGCTCGTCCATCAGCATCAGCTTCGGGTCGACGACCAGCGCGCGCGCGAAACCGACACGCTGACGCATGCCGCCCGACAGCTCGCGCGGATACGCGTTCTCGAAACCGTCGAGACCGATCAGGTCGATCGCCGCGAGCGCGCGCTCGCGCCGCTCGCGCGCGCCGACGCCCTGCGCTTCGAGCCCCGCCTCGACGTTCTGCAGCACGGTCAGCCACGGGAACAGCGCGAACGTCTGAAACACCATCGCAACGCCTTCGGCCGGTCCGTCGAGCGGCTTGCCGAGCCACGTCACTTCGCCGCCGGTCGGTTCGATCAGCCCCGCGATGATGCGCAGCAGCGTCGATTTGCCGGAGCCGGAGCGGCCGAGCAGCCCGACGATCTCGCCTTCGCGCAGCGACAGGTTCGCATCGTCGAGGACCAGCAGTTCGCCCTGGGTCTTGTTGAACCCGCGGCACACGTCCTTCACGCGCAGGATTTCTTCGCCGAGCCGCGGCGGCGTGGCGGTCGTCTGCGCGTCGCCGGACGCGGCGCTCAAGGTCTTCGGGTTTTGCATTGCGTTTGCCTTCGGTTCTCGTTCAGTCGAGCCTCAGCCGGGCTTCGGCGTGAGCGTACATCGGTCGCCACAGCAGGCGGTTGAACAGCGTGACGAACAGCGACATCACCGCGATCCCGAGAATGATCTTCGGATAGTCCCCTGCGGCGGTCATCTGGGCGATGTATGCGCCGAGGCCGTGCGCGGCGACCCTCGTGTCGCCCCACTGCACGTACTCCGCGACGATGCTCGCGTTCCACGCGCCGCCCGACGCGGTGATCGCGCCGGTGATGTAGTAAGGGAAGATGCCTGGCAGGATCGCCTGACGCCACCACTGCCAGCCGCGAATGCGGAAGTTCGTCGCCGCTTCGCGGTAGTCGTTCGGATACACGCTCGCGCCGGCAATCACGTTGAACAGGATATACCACTGCGTCCCGAGCACGATCAGCGGCGACAGCCATACGTCCGGGTTCAGATGGAAGCGCACGATCACGACGACGAACGCCGGGAACAGCAGGTTCGCCGGGAACGCGGCAAGGAACTGCGCGAGCGGCTGGATCTTTTCGGCAAGCGCCGGACGCAGCCCGATCAGCACGCCGAGCGGCACCCAGATCACCGATGCGATCGCGATCAGCACGACGACGCGCAGCAGCGTAATCAAGCCGAGCACGAGTACGTGGCCGACCTCATCGAGCGTGACGCCGGTGCGCACGTAACCGACCACCCGCCACACGACGAACACGGTCAGCACGAGCACGAAGGTCGTCCACGCGATGTCGCCGAGCTTCGACGGCTTGCCGCTGCCTGCGGCCGGCACCGCGCGCCGGATCGACGCGAGCGCCGGCAGCCGCAGCGGCACGCGCGCCGCCTTCGCGAGCAGCCAGCCGGCCGGCACCAGCAGGCGGTGAATCAGCCGCGTGCGGCGGATCAGATCCAGCAGCCACGATTCCGGCGCGTTGCCCGAACTCGTGTTTTCCATCCGGAACTTGTCCGCCCACGCGACCAGCGGACGGAACAGCAACTGGTCGTACGCGAGGATCACCACCACCATCGTCAGGATCACCCAGCCGATCGCATGCAGGTTCTTGTCCGCGATCGCCTGCGCCAGATACGCACCGATCCCCGGCAGCGTGATCGTGTGGTTGCCGACCGTGATCGCCTCGGACGCCACCACGAAGAACCACCCGCCCGACATCGACATCATCATGTTCCAGATGAGCCCCGGCATCGAGAACGGCACCTCCAGCTTCCAGAAGCGTTGCCAGCCGGTCAGGTGAAAGCCTTTCGACACCTCGTCCAGATCGCGCGGCACCGTGCGCAGCGACTGGTAGAAGCTGAACGTCATGTTCCACGCCTGGCTCGTGAAGATCGCAAAGATCGCCGCGAGTTCGGCTCCAAGCACGCGCGACGGAAACAGCGCGAGGAAAAACGTCACCGTGAACGAGATATAGCCGAGCACCGGCACCGACTGCAGGATGTCGAGGATCGGCACCAGCACCTGCGCGGCGCGGCGGCTTTTCGCGGCGAGCGTGCCGTACCCCAGCGTAAAGACGAGCGACGCGATCATCGCCGCGAGCATGCGCAGCGTGGTGCGCATCGCGTATTCGGGCAGGTTCGACGGATCGAGCGAGATCGGCTGCGCGCTCAGCGTCGAGATGGGGGCCATCGACTCGTGAAAGCCGATTGCGGCCATCGCGAGCAGGCAGATGATCAGCGGGAACGCGACGAAGTCCCAGCGGTTCGGCAGCACGCGCCACGCGGATGCGTTGGCCGTGCGGTTCAGGTTGAAACCGAATTCCATCAGGCGCCCTCCCCATCGGCGAAGAGACGGGCGAGCGCAGCGGGACGCCGTGCGGCAGCGCCCCGGAACGAGCCATCCGGGACGCGAAACTCAGATTGGGCAAGACGCATGAGTACGGAAATTCGTTGACGTTGATAACGCGCGCGGCGCCGGTTCCGCAGACCGCTTTACAGACTCTTTGCAAACTGCGCGGAAAACCGGATCGTGCGGCTGATACGTTGCGGACTTGCCTTTTTTTATTCGGCACGACACTACTACAACCTGCGTGACAGATACAACCGCGGTGACGGCGTAGCCCCTGTCGCCGCGTGCGCCGCCCGTCGCGCGCGGCCCGCCGGCGTGGCGTGCGCGCGACAACCGAATGACAACTCCACTGGCCGCCGCGCCGTTGCCCGCGCAGCGATAATGGCATCCCGCATGAGTCCGCGCGCGATTCGTGTCGCTGCCGGATCGGGCGCGGCAGCGGGGGCCGCCGGGGAGCCGCCTTGCGCCGCCGTCCGCGCGGGTCACGGCGGGGTTAAAATCGGCGGGCGGCGACTGTCCCTCAGACCGGCACCGAAACGGAGGCGGCGCTGCGCCGATTGCGCGTCGCGCCGCCTGCCACCGACCCTTACTACTAACGGACCACAAAGGCCGATGAACAGGACACTCTTGCGCTGGACCGCCGGATCCGTCGGGATCGTGGCCGTCGTGCTCGTGTGCTGGGTTATCGCCGGCCTCGTGGCCGACCGGCTGGTCCGTCAGGAACTCGAAGGCGCCCTCAACTCGCAGCGGCAGATGACACGCTCGGTCGTCGGCAACATGGCCGAAGTGATCGCGAGCGACCTGTCGATGTCGCGTGCGATCCCCGCGACGATGGCCGAAACCGGCGTCGTCCAGCAGGCGCTCGCGCAAGCCGCGCATTATGCCCTGAACCGCTACCCGACGGAACTCGCGCGGCGCACCGTGCTGCTGAAGGCGCCCGAGTTCGCCGAGGTCAATATGCTGCTGCACGACGCGCAGGGTTTCTCCGGCCTCGACGCGATCTGGCTCGTGAACACGACCGGCATTTGCGTCGCGTCGAGCAACGCGAGCGACCGGATGTCGTACATCGGCATCGACATGCACACCCGCGCGTATCTGAACGACACGCTGCTCGGCGCGTTCGCGGAAATGTACGGCGTCGGCAATGCGAGCGGCGAGCCCGGCATCTTCGTCGCCGCGCCGGTGTACAGCGACGGGCTGCTGGTCGGCGCGGTGGTCGCGAAGGTCAGCATCGCGCGGCTGCGGCACTGGGTGGCGCACCCGGGCACGTTCGTGTCCGACAACAACGGCGTGATCATCATGGCGCACAACAGCGCGCTCGAAGGGCTCGCGCTGCCCGGCTCGCACGTCGAGGACATGAATGCGATCGACCGCGTGAACACCTACCTGCGCGAACGCTTCACGGAGATCGCGCTGCAGCCGGCCGCGCCGTCGGTGCGCCGGGTCGCGCCGTGGGTGCCGCGCGCGGACGCCGAGCAACTGGTCGAGCTGCCCGGCCAGCCGACGCCGGCGCTGTACGAATCGCGCGGCGGGCTGAATTCGGGGCTGTCCGCGCATCTCGTCGATCCGGTCAATTCGTGGCCCGAGTTGCTCGCGAACCATCACCGCAACCGGCTGCTGATCTTCCTGACGCTCGCCGGCACGGTGGCGCTCGCGGCGGTGATCTCGGTGTCGTGGGTGCGCGAGCGGCGGCTGCACCGCGCGACGCGCGAACTCGCGGAGCAGTTGCAGTCGGCGAACGCGCTGCTCGCCGCCGAGGCGCGCGACGATGCGCTGACCGGCGCGCTGTCGCGGCGCTATTTCCTCGACCTGCTGCGCCACGAGATCGACCGCGCGTACGAGGTCGGAGCGCCGCTGTGCATGGCGATCGCGGACCTCGACTACTTCAAGCAGATCAACGACCGCTTCGGCCACCCGGCCGGCGACCGCGCCTTGCAGCATTTCATCGAAACCTGCCGCACCGAACTGCGCGCGGACGACGCGGTTGGCCGGCTCGGCGGCGAGGAGTTCGGCATCCTGCTGCCGGCGACGACGCTCACGACCGGCCTCACGGTGGTCGAGCGGCTGCGCGAGCAGGTCCGGAACCGCCACTGCGCGGAACTGCCCGCCGACGTGATCCTGAGCGTCAGCATCGGGATCACCGAACTGGCCGCGAAGCAGGATCAGCCGGAGCGGCTGATGAGCCGCGCGGACCGCGCGCTGTACGCCGCGAAGTCAGCCGGGCGCGACCGCTGCGAAGCGGTGCCGCCAGACGGCGCGGTGCCGCCGCGCACGCCCGAAAACGCCTGGTAAGCGACTGGTAAGCGCCTGGCAAGCACCCGGTTAGCGCCCGCTAAACGCCGCCCCCGCCTTTGCCTCCCGCAGCGCGTCACACTGCCACGACGGCAGCCGCTTCGAAACGACGCGGTATCATCGGCCGGGCGCGCTGCGCGATTTTTCCGGCGCGCGCACGCGACGAGCGTGCGCGCGCTCCGCCGAACCGAGTTGTTCCGCAGAATCTGGAGGCATGCATGAAGGGAAATCTGGTCATCGTCTGCCGCGATCAGGACGCTGACGCGTTCGACCATCTGATGGTCGAGTACGGCGCGTTCCAGACGCGCCTGTCATCGACCGCGTGGTATCTGAAGCTCGATGTCGCGCCCGAGCTGATCCAGGAAGAGATCCTCGCCCGCATCGGCAAATACACGACGCATTACATCTTCGAAGCCGACACCGTCACGTACAACACCGTCGACAGCGAGGCCGCGTCCACCCTCGATTCGCTGTTCTCGGCCTGATCCGGCCGCAGACCGTCGCGGCCGGCATGAGCCGCGCGAACTGATCGACCCGCCGCGCGCCGGTTGCCGGCGCCACGTCGGGTCAACACTCCCGCGAAAAAAACCGTCGCGAACCGCGGCGGTTATCCGGTTACTGCCTGAAGAATGGCGGCGCCTTTTGCTTCCAGCGCCGCCGGATCACCACGCGTGCGCCGCTTCGACCGCCTTGCGCTGCACCACGTCGAGCGGGAACGTCATCCGCACGCACAGGCCGCCGGCCGGATCGTTGCCGATCTCCGACGCGCCGCCCGCGCG
Source organism: Paraburkholderia caballeronis (assembly GCF_900104845.1). Classification (NCBI taxonomy): domain Bacteria; kingdom Pseudomonadati; phylum Pseudomonadota; class Betaproteobacteria; order Burkholderiales; family Burkholderiaceae; genus Paraburkholderia; species Paraburkholderia caballeronis. The sequence goes on from NZ_FNSR01000001.1 coordinate 3,107,378, forward strand.
CCGCACCAGCCGCTCGACGATCGCGAGGCCGAGGCCACTGTGGCCGTTGCCGCCGCGCGCCGGATCGAGCCGCACGAACGGCCGGCTCGCGTTGATCAGGTCCTGCGCGGCGATCCCGCCGCCGTGGTCGCGCACCGTCAGCATGAAACCGCCCGGCGCCCGCGCGGTCTCGATGACGACCGGCGGCGCGCCGTAAGCCTGCGCATTGTCGAGCAGGTTCGACAGCACGCGTTCGAGCGTCGCGGCCGGCAGCCGGAAGCCGGGGCCGGCTTCGAGCCGGGTCTGCAGCGCGGCCGCGTCGCCGGCGACCGCCCGGTAGCTGCGCACGACGCGCTCGCACTGCTCGTCGACCTCGACCGGCTCGCTGCGGTCCGCGCCGTCGTGCGCGAACACGAGGAATTGATCGACGATGTGCGTCATCGAATCCACGTCGCGCACGACGCCGTCGCGCATCTTCGCGTCGTCCATCATCTCCGCGCGCAGCCGCAGCCGCGCGAGCGGCGTCTTCAGGTCGTGCGCGACGCCGGCCAGCATCACCGCGCGGTCGTTCCCGGTGCGCTCGACCTCGCGCACCATCTGGTTGAAGCCGAGCGTGAGCAGGCGCAGTTCGCGCGGCCCGCGCTCCGGCACCGGCGGCACCGGCAGTCCGCGGCCGAAGCGCGTGACCGCCAGCGCGAGCGAGCGCAGCGGCTGCTGAAGCTGCCACGCGGCGACCAGCGCCGCGATCAGCGCCGCCGAGAAGATGATGACGAACCACGGCACCAGCCTGTCGAGCGGCCGCATGATCCGGATCGGCTGAACCGGCACGACGATCCAGCGGCTGTCCGCGGGGCTGCGCACCCAGAGCGTCGGCGGACGGCCCGGCGGCCCGACGCGCACGTCGGTGCCGGGCGGCATCCGGTCGCGCACGTCGTCCGCGAAACGGCGCAGCGGCTGCGGCGTCTCCTCGCCGTTGACCGGCACGTCAGAACTCGTCGGCTCGACGAGTTGCACGCGCGACGGCAGCGGCTGGTCCGGCGAGCGCGCGACGTGCTGGCGCACCGCATCGACGAGGAAGGTCGCCTCCTCGACCGCGTAACGCGCCTGCATCTGGCTGCGCTCAAGGCGCATCAGCGCGAACCATGCGACGTGCGAGATCAGCAGGACGCCGACGAACAGCAGCGCGAGCCGCCCGAACAGCGAGTCAACCGGCCGGCGCATGGGAGTTCTGCTCGCCGTCCGGTACGAACACATAACCGCGGCCGCGCACCGTCTGGATGAAACGCGGCGTCGACGGATCGGTTTCCAGGATGCGGCGCAGACGCCACACCTGCACGTCGATGCCGCGGTCGGTGCCGTCGTATTCCGGGCCGTGCAGCAGTTCGAGCAGGCGTTCGCGGGTCAGCGTGCGCATCGGATGATTGACGAAGATCTTGAGCAGCGCGAATTCGCTGCCCGACAGCAGGATCGGCTTGCCTTCCTGCTGCAGCGTGCGCGACTGGAAGTCGAGCGTGAAGCGGCCGAACGAAAACGGCTCGCGCTGTTCGGGCGCGGCCGCCGACGGCATCGTGCGACGCCGCCGCAACACCGCCTGCACGCGTGCGAGCAGTTCGCGCGGGTTGAACGGCTTGCCGAGATAGTCGTCGGCGCCGAGTTCGAGCCCGACGATGCGGTCCACGTCGTCCGCGCGCGCGGTCAGCATGATGACCGGGATGTCGTCGCCGGACGCGCGCAGCTTGCGCAGCGCGGTGAGCCCGTCGACGCCCGGCATCATCAGGTCGAGCACGATCAGGTCCGGGCGCTCGCGTTCGAGCCGCCGCTCCAGCGAGCCGGCATCGTGCAGCACCGACACTTCCATGCCCTGCCGCGCCAGATAGTCGCGCAGCAGGTCGCGCAATTCGACGTCGTCGTCGACGACCAGGATTTGAGTAGCCATGGAGCGAAGTTTAACGCGCGCGCGACGGCGCCTTTGCTTACGGACCTGCCGTTTGGGTTACGAGGTGTTACTACGAAAGCGGTGCGTAATGTTGCGTAACGACCGGGGCCCGGCTCGTAACACGCGGCGCGCTCCGGGTCTTTACGCTACGGACACCGGATGCGCAAACGCGACGAGGTTGCTGGCGCATCGACGGATGGACGTGTTCACGTATCTAGTCAGGAGTTGCACCATGTACAAAAAGACCTCGCGCTTTCTCGCCGTTGCCGCCACCTCTCTCGCGCTGTCGATCGGCGCCGCGCATGCGCAGACGCCGCCGAAGGGTGGCTCCGGCGGCCCCGGCGGCTGGCACGGCCACATGATGAAGGAAATGCAGCAACTGCATGCGAAGCTGAACCTGAACGCGGATCAGGAAAAGCAGTGGCAGGCCGCGCTGACCACGATGAAGCAGAACCGCGAAGCTGCGCGCGCGAACCACAAGCAGATGAAGGAGCAGTTCGACTCGCTGAAGAACCAGCCGATCCTCGACCTGAACGCGCTGCACGCCGCGCACCAGCGCGTCGAGCAGCAGGACGCGCAGCTGCGCGAGCAGACCTCCAGCGCATGGCTCGCGTTCTACAACGGCCTGAACGACCAGCAGAAAACGACCGTCAGCAACGCGCTGAAGGCCCGCTTCGCGAAGATGGAACAGCGCCGCGAGAAGATGCGCGAACACTGGCAGCAGCATCGCGGCGCGGCGTCCGCGCCGGCCGCGCAGCAGTAACGCGGCCGAGGCCGTGCGGGCGGCGCGTCGCAGTCCGCACGGCGTTATCCGGGATCAACGAGCGGGGCCACGGAATCTCCGTGGCCCCGCTCTTCTTTGTCGCTCCGCAAGTGCGAAGCGGCAAACCCGATCACGCGACGTCGAACAGCAGCACTTCCGCGCGGTCGCCGCGTTCGAGCGTCACCGCGTCCTCGGCCTCGATCGTCGCCGCGTCGCCCGCGCGCAGCGCCTCGCCGTTGACATCCAGCGCGCCGCGCGCGACGTGCACATACACGCGCCGCCCCGCCGGCACCGCGTATTGCACGCGCTCGTCGCCGTCGATCAACGCCGCATGGATCGACGCGTCCGCGCGCACCGTCACCGAGCCGTCGCGGCCGTCCGGCGACGCGATGATCCGCAGCCGCCCGCGCCTGTCGTCGTCGCTGAAACGCTTTTCCTCGTAGCCCGGCGCGCCGCCGCGCTCGACCGGCAACAGCCAGATCTGCAGCAGATGGACTTCGTCGTCGCGCGACGCGTTGAACTCGCTGTGCATCACGCCGGTCCCGGCGCTCATCCGCTGCACGTCGCCCGGGCGGATCGTCGAGCCGTTGCCCATGCTGTCGCGATGCGCGAGCGCGCCGTCGAGCACGTACGTGACGATCTCCATGTCGCGATGGCCGTGCGCACCGAAGCCGCGGCCGCCCGCGATCCGGTCGTCGTTCAGCACGCGCAGCGCGCCGTACTGCATCTGCGACGGATCGTGATAGTCGGCAAACGAAAAGCTGTGGAACGTGTCGAGCCAGCCGTGATGGGCATGGCCGCGCGTGTCGGCGCGACGAATGGCGAGCATGGGGTTCTCTCCGGTAGATGAATATCGAGGCTCGTAAATGAGGACGGCGCGCCCGCGCGACAACCGCGGCTGCCGCACCGGATCGTTCCGCGCGCGGCGTCAATCGGCTTCGTCGCCTGGCCCGAAGCCCCGAAACGTCGGCCCCTGCCCGCCCGCGAACGGGGGGCCAGGCGCCGCCGTCCCCGTCCCGCCACAACTTCGGCCGCCGAACTGGCGCGCCCCCCGGCTTCGGGTAAAATACCGCGCTTTTCAGCCCCCGTCGCCCGGGCGACGCGTTCCGCGCGTCGGCATCGGACGCATCGGACGCGCCGGGCGATCGCCGTTCGACGCTCCGCGCCGAACGAAAAAAGCCGACTCCGGTCCCGGGTCGACCGGACGAGAACCGGACCACAACCGGACGACCCGCTTTTTTGATCGCCTAGAATGGCGGCGGCCGGCCATGAGCCGGCGCCGTTCGCGGGCTGTCCGCCGCGATCCGGCCGTATCAGCAGGAGCAAGATGAAGAAGTTCGCATTGTGCGTGGCGCTCGCGATGCTCGCGACCGGCGCCGCCGCAAAGGATTGGAAAACCGTGCGCATCGGCGTCGATGCCAGTTACCCGCCGTTCGAGTCGAAGGCGCCGGACGGCCGGATCGTCGGCTTCGACGTCGATCTGACGAAGGCGCTGTGCGAACGGATGAACATGAAGTGCGTGTGGGTCGAGCAGGATCTGGATGGCATCATCCCGGCGCTGAAGGCCCGCAAGTTCGACGCGATCGTGTCGTCGCTGACCGTCACCGGCCAGCGCCGCCGTCAGATCGACTTCTCGGACCGGATGTTCGACGCGCCCGCGCGGATGATCGCGAAGGCCGGCTCGCCGCTGCTGCCGACGCCCGCGTCGCTGAAGGGCAAACGCGTCGGCGTCGAGCAGGGCTCGACCCAGGAGAGCTACGCGAAGGCGCACTGGGAGCCGGCCGGCGTGGCCGTCGTGTCGTACCAGAACCAGGACCAGGTGTACGCGGACCTGATCTCGGGCCGCCTCGACGCCACTTTGCAGGACGAGGCGCAGGCGGACTTCGGCTTCCTGAAGACGCCGCGCGGCCAAGGTTTCGCGTGGGCCGGCCCGGAAGTCGAGGACCCGAAGACGATCGGCGAAGGCACCGCGATCGGCCTGCGCAACGAAGACGGAGACCTGAAGGCGAAGTTCAACGCGGCGCTCGCATCGATCCACCAGGACGGCACGTTCGACCGGATCGCGAAACGCTACTTCGACTTCGACATTTATAAAGGCAAATAAGTAGCGCAGACGAAGCCAACGGAAACGGAGAACACGCGCCCGGGGCAGTCACCGATGGGACGCCCGCGGGCTTCGTAATAAAGTCGATCCGAAGCGTCGAACCCGGCCCGGCTCGACCGGAGAACGACATCGAACCGCACGCAGTCCCGCCGGCAACGGCATGCGCGGGCGGCCCCGGCAAGACCGGGCGGCGCGCCGCAGCGACGGCCGCTTGCCCACCGGCGCACACGGCCGCGGCGCATCGCTTGAGCGCGGCCCACGCGACGCCCATCGTCAAGGACCACCTATGCTTCTTCAAGGCTACGGCCCGCTGATCCTCGCCGGCACCTGGCAGACCGTCAAGCTCGCGGTGCTGTCGCTCGCGCTGTCGTTCGCGCTCGGGCTGATCGGCGCGGCGGCGAAGCTGTCGAAAAACCGCTTCAGCAACGGCGCCGGCACCGTGTACACGACGCTGATCCGCGGCGTGCCCGACCTCGTGCTGATGCTGCTGCTGTTCTACAGCATCCAGATCTGGCTGAACGACCTGACCGACCTGCTCGGCTGGGACCAGATCGACATCGACCCGTTCGTCGCCGGCGTGATCGTGCTCGGCTTCATCTACGGCGCGTACTTCACCGAGACGTTCCGCGGCGCGTTCCTCGCGGTGCCGCGCGGCCAGCTCGAAGCGGGCCACGCGTACGGGATGACCAACTGGCAGGTGTTCACGCGAATCATGTTCCCGCAGATGATGCGCTTCGCGCTGCCCGGCATCGGCAACAACTGGCAGGTGCTGGTGAAGTCGACCGCGCTGGTGTCGATCATCGGCCTCGCGGACATCGTGAAGGCGACCCAGGACGCCGGCAAGGGCACGCTGCAGTTCTTCTTCTTCACGCTGCTGGCCGGCGCGATCTATCTGGTCATCACGACGGTGTCGAACTTCGTGCTGATCTATCTCGACCGGCGCTACTCGACCGGCGTGCGCAAGGCGGATCTCTAAAGGCCCACTCATGCAAGACCTGATCCAGCTGATCCAGCAATACTGGCGCAACTATCTGTACACCGACGGCTACCACTTCACCGGCGTCGCGATCACGCTGTGGCTGCTCGTGGTGTCGATCGGCCTCGGCTTCTGCCTGTCGGTGCCGCTCGCGGTCGCGCGGGTGTCGAAGAAGAAGTGGTTATCCGGCCTCGTGTGGCTGTACACGTACATCTTCCGCGGCACCCCGCTCTACGTGCAGTTGCTGATCGCGTACACCGGGCTCTACAGCCTGGAGATCATCCGCAATCACGAACTGACCAGCGCGTTTTTCCGCAGCGGCATGAACTGCACGCTGCTCGCGTTCACGCTGAACACCTGCGCGTACACGACCGAAATCTTCGCCGGCGCGATCAAGGCGACGCCGTACGGCGAGATCGAGGCCGCGCGCGCATACGGGATGTCGCCGTTCACGCTGTACCGGCGCGTGATCCTGCCGTCCGCGCTGCGCCGCGCGCTGCCGTACTACAGCAACGAAGTCATCCTGATGCTGCACGCGACGACCGTCGCGTTCACCGCGACCGTGCCGGACATCCTGAAGATCGCGCGCGACGTGAACTCCGCGACGTATCAGTCGTTCGGCGCGTTCGGCATCGCGGCCATCCTTTACCTGTTCATTTCTTTCACGCTCGTGTGGCTGTTCCGCTGCGCGGAGCGCCGCTGGCTCGCGTATCTGCGGCCGCTCGGCAAGTGAGCCTCCGAGGAACCTGATGAATTCGCAGAAGCAGAAACTTTTCGTCGACTCCCTGCACAAGCAGTACGGCGACCACGAAGTGCTCAAGGGCGTGTCGCTGCGGGCCAACGCCGGCGACGTGATCAGCGTGATCGGCTCGTCCGGCTCCGGCAAGAGCACGATGCTGCGTTGCATCAACTTCCTGGAGCAGCCGAATTCGGGGCGCATCTTCGTCGACGGCGAAGAGGTTCGCACGCTGTCCGACGTCCGTTCAGGCGCGCTGCGCGTCGCCGATCCGAAGCAGTTGCAGCGGGTGCGCACCAAGCTCGCGATGGTGTTCCAGCACTTCAACCTGTGGGCGCACATGACGGTGCTGGAGAACGTGATCGAGGCGCCGGTGCATGTGCTCGGCATCCCGCGCCGCGAAGCCGAGGACCGCGCGCGCACCTACCTCGAAAAGGTCGGCCTCGCGCCGCGCGTCGAGAAGCAGTATCCGTCGCACCTGTCGGGCGGCCAGCAGCAGCGCGTCGCGATCGCGCGCGCGCTCGCGATGCATCCGGACGTGATGCTGTTCGACGAGCCGACGTCCGCGCTCGATCCCGAACTCGTCGGCGAAGTGCTGAAGGTGATGCAGACGCTCGCCGAGGAAGGCCGCACGATGATCGTCGTCACGCACGAGATGGCGTTCGCGCGCAACGTGTCGAATCACGTGATGTTCCTGCATCAGGGACGCGTCGAGGAAGAAGGCAATCCGGCCGACGTGTTCGGCAATCCGCGCAGCGAGCGGCTCCGCCAGTTCCTGTCCGGCAGCCTCAAATAACGCGAAATCGGCCGGGCGGCCGGCGGACGCGCCGGCCTGTTCGCGGATGTAGTGAATGTAGTCTTACAAGGCGCTTTCCGCGCCTTTTCTTTTGTCCGCTCTGCGCCTTTTTCGAGGGCTTTTCGGGCCGTGCAACGCGGCCTCAAGGGCGCAAAAAACGCCCTTTTTGCCCTACTCCCAACCGTTTTTGACGTCAATAGTGGCAATCCTGAACGTTGCCCTGCGGGATCCGTGTGTCCCTTGTCCCACAAGGATTTACGCCGCGTCCGGAGGGTGCGCGAGGACACACAGGAGGCCGGCATATTGCAATTTGACGACACCCGCCCGCGCCGACGCCAATTAGTTCTCCCACATCTGACCTTTTTTGCTAAATTAGTAACCAAAGTAGCAAAACAAAGTTCATTAAAAGTAGTTTCACTTCAAAAAGAACGGGAGACGAGAGTCCAACAGGGGGATGCGCGACAACGAGCGGCCAGTTGTCTGGCTGCATCGTCCCCGGCATCCCCAGGTACGCTCCGTTGCGGATCCGGTTTTCGTTCGCGGCGCCTGACAACGCACGCGAACGTCTTTCGCAGTACCAGGGTACGACTTTTTTTGACAGGGTCATGGAGGAGAAGATGAAGAAAGCTTTGCTCGCCGCGGCATTGATGTCGGCCGGCGTAATCGCGCATGCGCAGAGCAGCGTGACGCTGTACGGCCGCCTCGATGCCGGCCTGGAGTACATCAACGGCTTGCCGACCGGCGTCGGTCCGAACGGCCAGGCGACCGGCAGCTCGCACCACTTCGCGGCCGAGAGCGGCGACTGGGGCACCAGCCTGTGGGGCTTGAAGGGCGTCGAGGACCTGGGCGGCGGCAACAAGGCGGTCTTCCAGCTCGAAGGCAGCTTCAACACGATGTCGGGCCAGGGCCCGGGCGGCGGCGGTCTCTTCAATCGCTGGGCGACCGTGGGTCTCGCGAACGACAGCTACGGTACGCTGCTGCTGGGCCGCGAACTGTTCATCGCGAACGGCGTGTGGGACTTCGATCCGTTCGGCCAGTCGAACTGGTCGTCGGCGTCGCTGGTCCGCGGCCGCAACTGGTCGCAGTCGAGCAACAACATTTCGTACCAGTCGCCGAAGTTCTACGGCTTCGACGTGTACGGCCAGTACTCGCTGTCGAACTCGACCAACTGGAACGGCAACGGCACGACGCCGCAAGGCCGCCAGGGCGGTCTGCAACTGACGTACACCAGCTCGCTGTTCCAGGTTCGCGGTATCTATGACGAAATCCGCAACCCGTCGAACGGCCTGCTCGGCGGCGCCTACGATCCGAACGACGGCAGCACGATCCTCGGCGGCAACGGCAACGGCAATGGCGTGTACGCGTATTCGCGCGAATACTCCGCGTTGCTCAACGTGTTCCTCGGACCGTTCAAGGTGCAGGGCGCGTATCAGGCGATCCGTTCGTCGGGCATGACGGGCGCGCTGCCCGGCCAGCCGACCACGCTCGACCACTTCTGGGGCGGCGTGACGTGGCAGGCAACGCCGGCGGCCGCGGCGATCGCGGCCGTTTATCACGTGAACGGCAACAACGGGGCGGGTAATGCGACGATCTACACGATCGGCGGCTCGTACAACCTGTCGAAGCGCACGCTGCTCGACATCCAGATCGCGACCGTGCAGAACAGCAAGGGCGCGAACTACGGCCTGAACGCGAACAACTTCGGCGACGCCTCCTCGACGGGCAACCCGCTGCCGGGTCACAGCCAGACGGGCGTTTATGCCGGTATCCAGCACTCGTTCTAACCACGCGCGAGTGTAATCAGAACAGCTTTACAACGTTTTCACGCTGCTGCGAGAGGCGCGTATCGGTGCGATGTCCGCAAGGGTATCGCACCGTTTTTTATTGATGCGGCCGGTTTATCCGGCTGGCCGGCGCGGGAATTACACCGCGGCTTCGTTCTCTTCGCCGGTGCGGATGCGGATCACCCGCTCCACGTCGGTCACGAAAATCTTGCCGTCGCCGATCTTGCCGGTGCGCGCCGCGCCGATGATCGCGTCGATCACCTGGTCGGCCTGATCGCTCGCGACCACCACTTCGATCTTCACCTTCGGCAGGAAATCGACCACGTATTCGGCGCCCCGATACAGCTCGGTGTGGCCCTTCTGGCGGCCGAAGCCCTTCACTTCGGTGACCGTCAGCCCGGTGAGGCCGACTTCCGCGAGCGCCTCGCGCACTTCGTCCAGCTTGAAGGGTTTGATCACGGCAGTAATGCGTTTCATGGCGTTCCTCGTCTCGTATCAGATGGTCTAAAAAGTTGCGGCTGTTCCGTCGATTCTACGCCACACACGCATGCGGCCTGCCCAGCTCATGCGTGTTGCGCGTCGCCGTCCGGCACCTCGGCGAGCGCGTCGAGCCACACCGTCGCTTCCGAATCGCTCGGCGCGCGCCAGTCGCCGCGCGGCGACAGCGACCCGCCGGTGCCGACCTTCGGCGCGTTCGGGATGCACGAACGCTTGAACTGGCTCTGCCGGAAAAAGCGGTCGAGGAAGATCCCGAGGTTGCGCTTGATCGCCGCGAGGCCGTACTGGTTGCGCACGACCTTCGCGTTCTCCGGCCACGCGCCGGTCTCGCGGTCGCCCCACGCGTGCAGCGCGAGGAACGCGACCTTGGTCGGCGAAAAGCCGAAACGCAGCGTGTAGTACAGGTTGAAGTCCTGCAGTTCGTATGGCCCGATCACGCTCTCGGTCTTCTGCTCCGGCGCGCCGTTCGCCTTGCCGGGGATCAGCTCCGGGCTGATGTCGGTGTCGAGGATCGCTTCGAGCACGTCCGAGCCGCTCGTGCCGATCTGCCCGGTCTCCGCGACCCAGCGCACCAGATGCGTGATCAGCGTCTTCGGCACGCTCGCGTTCACGTTGTAATGCGACATGTGATCGCCGACGCCGTACGTGCACCAGCCGAGCGCGAGTTCGCTCAGGTCGCCGGTGCCGATCACGATCGCATGGTTGAAGTTCGCGAGCCGGAACAGATGGTTCGTGCGCTCGCCGGCCTGCACGTTCTCGAACGTGACGTCGTAGACTTCCTGCCCTTCGTGATACGGATGGCCGAGGTCCTTCAGCATCTGCAGGCAGCTCGGGCGGATGTCGATTTCCGATGCGCTGCACCCGACCACGTCCATCAACTGCCGCGCCTGGCGCAGCGTGCGTTCGCTGGTCGCGAAGCCCGGCATCGTATAAGCGAGGATGTTCGCGCGCGGCAACCCGAGCCGGTCCATCGCCTTCGCGCAGACGAGCAGCGCATGCGTCGAATCGAGACCGCCCGACACGCCGATCACCACCTTCTTGATCCCGCTCGACGACAGCCGCTGCACCAGCGCCTGCACCTGGATGTTGTAGACCTCGTTGCAGCGTTCGTCGCGCCGCTTCGGATCGGCCGGCACATACGGGAACCGTTCGACGCGCCGCGCGAGCGGCAGCTTCTCCGCACCCGACGGCTCGACGTCGCAACGGAGCACGCGGAACTTCGCGACTTCGTCCGCGTGGCGGCGGATCGAATCGCCGAACGTCGTCTGCCGCACGCGCTCCTGCGACAGCCGCTCCAGATCGACGTCCGCGAAAATGAGGTGCGAGTCGTCGAGGAAGCGTTCCGACTGCGCGAGCAGTTCGCCGTTCTCGTAGACGAGCGCCTGGCCGTCCCATGCGAGATCGGTCGACGATTCGCCCTTGCCCGCCGACGTGTACAGATACGCGGCGAGGCAGCGCGCCGATTGCTGCGACACCAGTTGATGCCGATAACCGGCCTTGCCGACCACGACGTTCGACGCGGACAGATTCACGAGCACCGACGCGCCCGCGAGCGCCGCGAACGACGACGGCGGCACCGGCACCCATACGTCCTCGCAGATCTCGACGTGAAAGCGCAGCGACTCGATCGCCGGCACGTCGAACAGCAGCGACGCGCCGAACGGCACGTCGCTGCCGCCGATCCGCACCGAGTCCGCCGATGCGCTCGCGGCCGGGCTGAACTGGCGCGCCTCGTAGAACTCGCCGTAGTTCGGCAGATAACTCTTCGGCACGATGCCGACGACCCGCCCGCCCGCGACGACCGCCGCGCAGTTGAACAGCGTATGGCCGACGCGCACCGGCAGTCCGACGATCATCGCGAGCGGCAGCGATGACGACGCGGCCGCGATCGCCATCAGCGCGCGCTCGCACGCTTCGAGCAGCGCGTTCTGATGAAACAGGTCGTCGCACGTGTAGGCGGACAGGCCGAGTTCGGGGAACGCGACGAGCACCGCGCCGTGGTCCGCGGCTTCGCGCGCGAGCGCGAGCGTCTGCTCTGCGTTGAATGCCGGATCGGCGACGCGGCAGCGCGGCACGCCGACCGCCACGCGCGCGAAGCCGTGCGAATAAAGATTGAAGAAGCGCTCTTTCATGTGATTAACCTTGACGCGCACGCCGCGCGGGTTCACTGCCGGGTCGGTTCACCATCGCGGTCCGCCGTCGTGGTGCGCCGCACTCGCGCGCGGCGTTTGCATTACCATGACGTTCGCCGGGTTCGTCGGCCTGCGCCTGGCCTACGCTCGGCCTACGCGATATGCACACGCATCCATCGATGCCCGCGCCGCGATCGAACCGGCACACGCAACAGACAAACGCAACGCGCGCACGCACGTAACCGGACCACGCAGATTGAATCAGGAACGTTTCGATTATCGCACGGGCATTCTCGGCTCACCGGCCGAGGTGGACGCCGCCGAATGGAACGCGCTGCTCGCCCGCCAGGGGCAGCCGACGCCGTTCCTGCGCCACGAATTCCTGGCGGCGCTGCACGACACGCGCTGCGCGACGCCGGATGCCGGCTGGGCGCCGCAGTTCGTCACGCTGACCGACGAGCGCACCGGCCGGCTCGCGGCGGCCGCGCCTGTCTATCTGAAAGGCCACTCGTACGGCGAATACGTGTTCGACTGGGCCTGGGCCGACGCGTACAAGCGCAACGGCCTCGACTACTATCCGAAGCTGCTGTGCGCGGTGCCGTTCACGCCCGTCCAGGGCACGCGGCTGATCGCGGAGGACGAGATCGCGCGCCGCCATCTCGCGGCGACGCTCGTCGCGTTCGCGGAGCAGGCGGACGTGTCGTCGCTGCACGTGCTGTTTCCGACCGCCGACGACGCGGCCGCGCTGACCGGCCTCGGAATGATGCAGCGCGAAGGCGTGCAGTTCCACTGGCTCAACGACGGTTATCGCGACTTCGACGAGTTCCTGTCCACGCTCGAACAGAAGAAGCGCAAGAACATCCGCGCGGAGCGGCGCAAGGTGCGGGAAGCCGGCGTCACGCTGCGCCGCGTGCGCGGCGAGGACATCCGCGACGAGGACTGGCGCTTCTTCAGCCGCTGCTACCGGCAGACGTATCGCGAGCACTATTCGAGCCCGTACCTGAACCTCGACTTCTTCCGGTCGATCGGCGCGTCGATGCCGGAGAACCTGCTGCTGGTGATCGCCGAATACGAGGGCAAGCCGATTGCAAGCTCGCTCGTCGTCTATCAGCGCGACGAGAACGGCGGCGGCACGCTGTATGGCCGCTACTGGGGCGCGCTCGAACATGTGCCGTGCCTGCACTTCGAGACCGCGTATTACCAGCCGCTCGAATTCTGCATCGAGGAGAAACTCGCGGTGTTCGAAGGCGGCGCGCAGGGCGAGCACAAGATGGCGCGCGGGTTCATGCCGACCGTCACGCGCTCGACGCACTGGCTCGCGCATCCGGCGTTCTCGGATGCGGTCGCGCGTTTCCTCGAAAGCGAGACGAACCATATCCACTCGTACATGCACGAACTGAACGAGCACAATCCGTTTCGCGACCCGGACCATCGCGACCCATGACGCGCCATCGTGTGGGACACTGGCGCCCTCTCCTCCGTTTCCCCCGCTGAGCCTTTTCGACCCATGGCGTGGCATCTGTACCTGCTCGAATGCGAAGACCGCAGCATCTACACCGGCATCGCGACCGACGTCGCCGCGCGCTTCGCGCAGCACGCGAACGGCACCGGCGCGCGCTACACGCGCTCGCGCAAGCCGCAGCGGGTGCTCGCATCGTTCGAACTCGCGGACCGCGCGAGCGCGTCGCGCGCCGAATACTGGGTCAAGCGGCTCGCGCCGCGCGACAAGCGCGCGCTCGCGGCCGGCCTGCTGACGCTCGATTCGATCGTGCCGCCACGCGCGGCCGAACCGCCCGAACCGGGTGACGACACCGCCGCGCCGCAAGCCGATCCGCCCGCGACGATCGCCGCAGCATGAAAAAACCGCGCGGCCGTGAAACGGCTCGCGCGGTTCTGGCCGCGGAAGGCGTCGAGCCGTCCGCGCGCAATGCATGCGTCACGCTTACTTCTTGAAGTTCGCGATGCCTTCGGTGATTTCCTTGTGCGCGGCGTCGATGCCCGCCCAGCCTTCGACCTTCACCCACTTGCCCTTTTCGAGCGACTTGTACTGCTCGAAGAAGTGCTTGATCTGGTCTTTCAGATATTCGGGCACGTCGTCGATCGACTTGATGCCGGCCGTCATCGGGCAGACCTTGTCGTGCGGCACCGCGACCAGCTTCGCGTCGACGCCCGACTCGTCGGTCATCTGCAGCATGCCGACCGCGCGCGCGCGCACGACCGAGCCGGCGAGCAGCGGGAACGGCGTGATCACGAGTACGTCGACCGGGTCGCCGTCACCGGACAGCGTCTGCGGGATGAAGCCGTAGTTCACCGGATAACGCATGCCCGTGCCGATGAAACGGTCGACGACGAGCAGGCCCAGTTCCTTGTCGGCCTCGTACTTCACCGGATCGCTTTGCGCCGGAATCTCGATGATCACATTGAAGTCTTGCGGCAGATCCTTGCCGGCGGGGACGTTGCTGAAGCTCATGAGCGCTCTCTGGTCGGAAAAGAAGCCGGCAACCCGCGCCTGACGGAAGCATCAGGCGGCGCGCCGGCGGGCCGTGCGCGCCGAAGCGGACTCCGGACGATTGAGGATGCGCCATTATAGCCAATCGGTCCCGACGGACCGACGTTCGGCGGTGCGGGGCGGGCGGCGGCGGGCGTTCCGGCGGGGCCGGGCTGCTGAAACGCCCGTGACGGCGCGTGCCCGGTCAGCCGACCAGGCGACGATCTAGCGGACTGCACCGCGAGCCCGTCGCGCCGCCGGTCGCCATCCGCCCCGCGCCGTCGGGCGCGCTTCAGGTCACCTGGCAACGCCTCCAGCGCCTGCGTCCCTCCACATTGCCCCTCATGGCGCTCAACCGGCGAATGGCGCGATGCGTGAACCCGGTGCTCGGCGACACGGGGCTCACGGCCGAATTCACGGGTGCGGCCAATACGCCGGAGAACCGCGAGCGTGTGATCGCGGGCATTGCGCCCGGCCGCTTTTCCCCGCCGCAGGACATCGCGAACGCGTGCCTGTATCTCGCGTCCGACGACGGTGCATCGTTCATCACCGGCGTATGCCTGGAAGTGGACGGCGGACGCTGCACATGAACGCATAAGCGAACCCGGTCCCCGCTGCGTCGGTGTTTTCCCCGACCGTCACGCGCGTTCGCCGCGCGGCGGCGCTGTATAGAATGATCAGGCATCACAACAAAAAGACCGTTCAGGTTCAGGAGACACCATGGCCAGTCCCGCGAATCACCTGCCCCATGCAGGCACGGGCGCGCCGCCGTCCGGCTTCGAGGAGGCGACCTATCGCAAGGTCGCGTGGCGGCTGATCCCGTTGTTGATGCTGTGTTACGTGGTCGCGTATCTGGACCGCGTGAACGTCGGTTTCGCGAAGCTGCAGATGAGCGCGTCGCTGAACCTGTCCGACGCGGTGTACGGCTTCGGCGCGGGCATCTTCTTCATCGGGTACTTCCTGTTCGAAGTGCCCAGCAACGTCATTCTTCATCGCGTCGGCGCGCGCGTGTGGATCGCGCGGATCATGGTCACGTGGGGCCTCGTGTCGATGCTGACGATGTTCGTCACCACGCCGACGATGTTCTACGTGATGCGCTTTCTGCTCGGCGTCTGCGAGGCGGGCTTCTTCCCCGGCATCATCCTGTACCTGACCTACTGGTATCCGGCGCACCGGCGCGGCCGCACGACGACGTGGTTCATGACCGCGATCGCGCTGTCCGGCGTGATCGGCGGCCCGCTGTCCGGCTGGATCCTGAAGGCGTTCGACGGCCTGAACGCGTGGCAGGGCTGGCAGTGGCTGTTCCTGCTCGAAGGAGTGCCGTCGGTGATCGTCGGCGTGCTGGTGTTCAGCGTGCTCGACGACCGCATCCGCGACGCGAAGTGGCTCAGCGCGGAAGAACGCGCGCTGCTGGAGCGCAACATCGCGGCCGAGGACGCAACGAAGGTCGATCCGCCGATCCGCACGGTGCTGACGAGCCCGCGCACGCTGCTGATGAGCCTCACGTACTTCTCGTTCGTGATGGGGCTGTACGGCGTGAGCTTCTGGCTGCCGACGATCATCAAGTCGACCGGCGTCACCGATTCGCTCACGATCGGCCTGCTGTCCGCGATCCCGTTCGCGGCCGCGGTGGTCGGCATGGTGCTGGTGGCTCGCAGCGCGGACCGGCGGCGCGAGCGGCGCTGGCACGTCGCGCTGCCGGCAGCGGCCGGCGCGCTCGGGCTCGTGCTGTCGGTCGCGTGGGCGCACGACACGACGCTCGCGATGGCCGCGCTGACGCTCGCGACGATCGGCATCCTGACGACGCTGCCGCTGTTCTGGAGCCTGCCGACCGCGTGGCTCGCGGGCACCGGCGCGGCGGCGGGGATCGCGCTGATCAACTCGATCGGCAATCTCGCCGGGTTCCTGAGTCCGTATGCGGTGGGCTGGCTCAAGCAGGCGACCGGCGCGAACGACTCGGGGATGTACCTGCTCGCGGCGTTCATGATCCTCGGCGGATTGCTCGCGCTCGGCGCGCCGCGGAAGCTGGTGAATCGCTGACGCGTCGAGGGCCTAGCCACGCAGGCGCGATTTGCACGCGCGGCGCGACGCGACGCAAAAGCCGGAACTGACCAGGCAGCCGCGCGCCCCGCTGCGGCCCTCGATTGCCCCCGCCGCCACGACGCACCGCCACGCCACAACAACGCGGACGCGCCGAAAGCGTTGCCGCCACCCCGACACGCAGCGCCGCGCGACCTCCACGACGAAAAACACCCCGGAAAGACCGGACCACAAGGTCCGTCCCTTCCGGGGTGCCTGGTTCGGCCAGTCGGCGCCCGCGCCTTCGCGAAACCTCGCGAAACCGGACCCGACCGCCGCCCGCTCAAACCACGTTCATCGACAGCGCGCTCTCGCGATAGTGCTCGGCCGCCTTCGCGCTGTCGCCCAGTTGCTCGTGCAGCCGCGCGAGCGCGCGATGCGTGCGGATCTTCAGCGGCTCGTTCTCCGCGATGTCGGCGGACTTCAGCGCGCCTTCGAGGAACGATTGCGCCTTGCCCCACAACTGCTGCTTCAGGCACAGGCGGCCGAGCGCGAACAGCAGGTCCGCGTCGTCCGGCCGCTCCTTGCGCCACGCCTCGGCCTTCTGGATCAGCGGCAGCGCGTCCGCGCCGGCCGTGTCCGGGTAACGGCGCAGCAGCCGCGCGTCCCAGTTCTGCGCGAGCGCCTCCTCGACGATCCTGCGCGCGTCCTGCGGACGGTCCAGCCCGATCAGCAGTTCGGCCGCGAGATCCGCGAGACGCGACGAGTGACGCTCGACCGGCGTCAGCGACTGCCACAGTTCGAGCAGCGCGTCCGGATTGTGACGCCGGTCGCGCAACAGGTTCTCCGCCGCCAGCTGGCGCAGCCGCACCGCGACCGCCGGATGCAGCGCCTCGCGCTTCTCCAGCAGTTTCACGAGCTTGAGCACCTCGCTCCAGTTCTTCAACTGCTGCTGCGCGCGCAGCGCGATCTGCTGCGCGTGGATGCGGCGGCCGCCCTGGGTGCGCATCTCGGTCAGCGCGGTCAGCGCGCCGTCCGCGTCGCGGCCGTCCGCGCGCATGTCGGCGGTCGCCATCAGGCGCGCTTCCTGCCAGTCCGCGTCGTCGATCTGTTCGAGCCAGTCGTCGCGGCGCGCGTACTCGTGCATCCGGTGCGCGGCGTTCGCGGCGATCAGCCCGGCCGCGCCCTTGTTGCGCTCGTCCGCGAGCGAGTCGCGCGCGGCCTTCTCGGCGCGCGAGAAGCGCCCCGCGTACAGGTTGCCGATCGCGTCGCGCAGCGCGTTATGCGCCTTCTCCGCGCGCGAGCGCGCCCGATACGCAGCGACCCGGCGCGGCATCGTCACGACGTTGCGCACGAAGCGCAGCAACGCATAGAGCAGGATGAACACGACCACCACGCCGACGATGAACAGGTTCAGCGACACGTCTACCCGATACGGCGGATAGACGAACAGCACCTGCCCCGCGTCGAAGCGGCCGAGCGTCGCGAGCACGACCGCAATCGCGAACAGGAAAGCGAGCCACAGGAGTCCACGGATCGCCATGTCTTACCCCCGGCTCCGGAACTGCCCGATCGCCTGCAGGCTCGTGTCGAGGTTCGGCAGCGCGACCGACGCCGACCCCGCGTTCACCTCCTTCAGCAGGTCGCGCACCGCCTGGGTCTCCTTCGACGCGTTGTCGAAGTAGCGCGCGAGCGCGCCGTCGGCGGCCGCGAGGTCCGCCTTCAGCGTCGCGTCGTTGCGCGACAGCAGCGACAGCCGCGCGGACAACAGCCGCAGCTTCACGTTCTCGCGCACGAAGTAACCCTGGTCCGGCGCGACCAGCATCGCGTCCGCGTTGTCGATGCGGCGCACCTGCACGAGGCTCGCGATCTGCTGGCCGATGCCCGTCGCGAACTGGTCGAGCCACGCCTTCCAGCGCGGCTCGCCGTTCGCCGCGGCGGTCTTCGCGACGTCGCCCGGCGCGGCCGCATGCGGCTTCGCGCGCGGCACCGGCGCCTCGCCGGCGAGCGGCAGCGCGTCGATGCGGCCGAGCGCGGTGTCGAGCTTGATCGCGAGGCCGGTCAGGTCGGTCGACGGCGTGGCCTTCAGCTTGTCGATGTCCTGCGCGATCGCCTTGCGCACGACGAGCGCCTGCGGGTTCGACGACCCGGCGAGGCGGTTGTCCGCGCTTTGCAGCGCGAACAGCGCAAGCTGCGTGTTGCCGGTCAGTTGAAGCTGCTCGCTCGCGCTCGACAGCATCTGGCCGACCTCCGCGAGCGTCCAGTCGTCGCGCGTTTTCGCGAGGTCCGCGTATTGCTGCGCGAGCGCCTGCTGCGACGTCTGCGCGTCGGTGAGCCGGCCTTCGAGCTGGGAGATGTGCGACTCGGTCGCCTGCACGCCCGCGAGCGTCTGCTCGGTGCGCGCGCGCAGCTGCGCCGTCTGCGCGTCGGCGGCCTGCTGGCGCGCGACGAGCTGCTGGCCGGCCTGGTCGATCTTGCGGTTCAGCAGGTAACCGCCGGTGCCGGACGCCGCCGCCACCAGCACGAGGACGACCCACAGCAGCGGACCGCCCGCGCCGCGCCGCGCGCGCTCGTTGCCGTACGGCACGCCGGGCGGCGGCGTCAGCGGCGGCGCGGATTCGCGCGAACCGGAAGAACGGGGCGACGCGCCGGACGGCGCGGCTGGCGGAGTTGGCGTGTTGCTGGCGTTGTTCGAATCAGTCATGCGAGAGTGTGCCGGCGCATGCGCCGGAGGGTTCTGAACCGGTTGAACAGCAGAGGAAGCAAGGCCCGACAGCGTCTGCACGATGCGCTCGTCGCCGGCGCCGGACACCGTAATCCTATCAAAACCCAAACCCCGCGCCGTTTCGGCGATCCGTGGATGGGGCGCGACCAGCGGCGCGTGCTTCAACTGCGCGATCTCGCCGGCGGTCAGGTGCTCGTGCGCGAGTTCTTCCAGATTGCGCACGCCCTCGGAACTGGTGACGAGCCACGCATGCGGCGCGCCCGCGAGCAGCGCGTGCACCTGCTGCCAGACGCCGATCGCCGGGTCGGGCACGACGCGCCGGTACGCGGCGACCGTCTCCACCTCGGCGCCCGCCTCGCGCAGCCGGTCCGCGAGCCATTCGCGGCCGCCGTCGCCGCGCACGATCAGCACGCGGCGGCCGTCCAGGCCGGTCGCGCCGAACGTCGCTTCGAGCGCCGCGTAGAGCGCCTCGGAGTCGAACCGCGCCGGCTCCTCGTCGGCCGGCACCGGCGGGCTGATCACGCGATGGTCGGGCGCGGCGACGCCGTGGCGCGCGAGCGCGGCGACGCTCGCCGGGCCGACGACCGCGACCGGCAGCGGATGCGGCCAGATCGACGACACCGACGCGTAACTCGCGAATGCGCGATCGACCGCGTTCGGCGACACGAACACGACGAGCGCATACCGGTCGAGTCCGTTCAGCGCGGCGCGCAGCGGCGCGTCGTCGTGGGCCGGCGCGATCGCGATCAGCGGGAAGTCGAGCGTGCGGATGCGCCGCGCGGCAAGCTGCGCGACGAGCGAATCGGACTGGCCGGCGGGACGGGTGACGACGACGGTGAACGGGGCGGCGGCGGTCGGTGCGGCAGTCGGCGTGGCGGATGCGCCTTCGGCCGCCATCGCGTCGCTGTCACGGCGGCCCTGGCCGTCGCGATTCTCGGGAGTCGGCGCGCCGGTCATCGCGCGTCCGGCGGCGTGTTCGGCGACGGCGCGGCGTCCGCGAGCGCGCGCACGATGTCGAGCGCGCCCTGCGCGATCAGCGCCTGCGACACCTCGCGGCCGAGTTCGATCGCGCTCGCGGTGTCGGTCGCGCGGGTCGAGCCGTCGGCGCGCAGCACGCGGCTCGCGTCCGGCGTCGCGATGCTGCCGCGCAGATGCAGCACGCCGTCGCGCCACTGCGCGTACGCGGCGAGCGGCACGGAACACGAGCCGCCGAGCGCGCGCGACACCATCCGCTCGGCCTCGACCGCGGCGGCCGTGCGCGGGTCGTGCAGCGGCGCGAGCCACGCGGCGACGTCGGCCCGGTCCGCGCGGATCTCGATGCCGAGCGCGCCCTGGCCCGCCGCCGGCAGGCTGTCGTCCGGTTCGAGCAGCGCGCGGATCCGCGCCCCGAGGCCAAGACGCTTGAGCCCGGCCGCCGCGAGGATGATCGCCGCGTAGTCGCCGCGATCGAGCTTCGCGAGCCGCGTGTCGAGATTGCCGCGCAGCGGCTTCACGCCGAGATGCGGGTAACGCGCGCGGATCATCGCCTCGCGCCGCAGGCTCGACGTGCCGACGACGCTGCCCGCCGGCAGCGCCGCGAGCGAGTCGTAGCCGTTCGACACGAACGCGTCGCGCGGGTCCTCGCGCTCCATGATCGCCGCGAGCGCGAAGCCGTCCGGCAGCTCCATCGGCACGTCCTTCAGCGAGTGCACCGCGAGGTCCGCGCTGCCGTCCGCGAGCGCGTTCTCCAGTTCCTTCACGAACAGGCCCTTGCCGCCGACCTTCGACAGCGTGCGATCGAGAATCTGATCGCCTCGCGTCGTCATTCCGGCAATTTTCACGTCGCAGGATGGATATAATTTGTGCAGCGCAGCTTGTACATGCTCTGCCTGCCACATCGCCAGCCGGCTTTCGCGCGAAGCGATCACCAGCGTGCGGGGCGTGGGCGCGGATAACGTCTCGGGGTTCATCGCAAGGACACGAAGGACGGGATCGAAAAAAACGGATTCGGATAACCGGCAATGGTAGCACGCGCCCCCAGGCGCCCCGGCGGCAACTGCCCGCCGCACGGGCCTCCCGGGCCGCCACAGGGCGCGCGGACGACAACGGGGAGACAGGCGCGAACCCTTCCGCGCGACCCTCGCGCGGCGTAGCATCGCCGGCGCGAACGGCCGCGCCGGCGGCATCGGGTGCGCGCCCGCGAGGCGCGTTTGCGCGGGTGTTCACCCGTTGCGTTCGTCGCGTTCGCTTCGCGCCGCGCCGCACACGGGAGACCTGCTTCCCGGGCGCGGCGCACTCCACGAAACGGCCGCGCACCGTGCCGGCCGCATCCGCGCGCGGCCGCTCCGCCGTCCGGCCCGCTGTCGCACCCGGCGCTCTTCCCTGCTCCACCCGCAGCACGTGCAGTCGGCAGTCTCTTTCGATTAACGGACATCCACTCCTGGCTTGCCTGAGGAAATCATCGTGAAGTCTTCCGGAACGGCGCGCTCCGAGCGCCGCAACAACGCATCGAAGAACGCCGCCGCGGCGAATCCGGCCGCCCCCGCCGACAAGGCGGACAAAGCCGGCAAGGCCGCGAGGCGCGCCGCCGCGACAGCCGACGCCGCGCACGCGGCGAACGGCAAAAAAGCGCCGAAACACGCGCGCAAGCAGGCGGACGCCGCAGGCGACGCGCTGCCGACGCCAACGGCGGACGCGAACGGCGCCAACGGCGTCAACGGCGCGACCCAACCCGCCGAAGCGCCGAAGCCCGCGAAAACGCAGAAACCCGCCGTGCCGCGCAACGGCCGCACGCGCGACGACAAGGACCAGCCGCTGTTCGAGGACATCCGCTTTCTCGGCCGCCTGCTCGGCGACGTGGTGCGCGAGCAGGAAGGCGACGCAGTGTTCGACGTCGTCGAGACGATCCGGCAGACCGCGGTGCGCTTTCGCCGCGAGGACGACCGCGCGGACGCGCTCGCGCTGGAGAAGCAGTTGCGTTCGCTGTCGCCGGAAGAGACGGTCAGCGTCGTGCGCGCATTCAGCTATTTCTCTCACCTCGCGAACATCGCCGAGGACCGCCACCGCAACCGCCGCCACCGGATCCACGACCTTGCCGGCTCCGTGCCGCAGCCCGGCACCGTCGCGCATTCGCTCGACCGGCTGGTCGAAGCGGGCGCGGCCGCGACGCCGCTGTTGCAGCAGTTCTTCAACGACGCGCTGATCATGCCGGTGCTGACCGCGCACCCGACCGAGGTGCAGCGCAAAAGCATCCTCGACGCGCAGCACGACATCGCGCGGCTGCTCGCGGAACGCGACCAGCCGCTCACGCAGCGCGAATTCGCGCACAACGAGGCGCTGCTGCGCGCGCGGGTCACGTCGCTGTGGCAGACGCGGATGCTGCGCGACGCGCGCCTCACCGTCGCGGACGAGATCGAGAACGCGCTGTCGTATTACCACACGACGTTCCTCACCGAGATTCCGGCGCTGTACGGCGAGATCGAAACCGCGCTGAAGGAGCACGGGCTGTCCGCGCGGCTGCCCGCGTTTTTCCAGATGGGCAGCTGGATCGGCGGCGACCGCGACGGCAATCCGAACGTGACCGCGCCGACGCTCGAACAAGCCAGCGAGCGCCAGGCGACCGTGATCTTCGAACATTACCTGGAAGAGGTGCACCGGCTCGGCGCGGAACTGTCGGTGTCGAACCTGCTGGCCGGCGCGAGCGACGCGCTGAAGGAACTCGCGGCCGCGTCGCCGGACCAGTCGCCGCACCGCGTCGACGAGCCGTACCGGCGCGCGCTGATCGGCATCTACACGCGGCTCGCGGCGAGCGCGCGGGTGCGGCTCGGCGAAGGCGTCGTGCGGGTGCGCAGCGCCGGGCGCGGCGCGGCGCCGGTGCGCGCGAAGCCGTATGCGGACGCCGCGGAATTCTCGCGCGACCTGCATCTGCTGATGGACTCGCTCGCGGAACATCACGGCGCGTCGCTCGCGACGCCGCGCCTCGCGCCGCTGACGCGCGCGGTCGACGTGTTCGGCTTCCACCTGGCGAGCATCGACCTGCGGCAAAGCTCGGACATCCATGAGGCGGTGATCGCCGAACTGCTCGCGCGCGCGGGCGTCGCGGGCGACTACGCGGCGCTCGCCGAGGACGACAAGCAGATCGTGCTGCTCGCGCAGCTTGCGGACGCGCGCCTGCTGCGCTCGCCGTATCTCGACTATTCGGACCTCGTGAAGAGCGAACTCGGCGTGCTCGAAATGGCGCGCGTGACGCGCGAGAAGTTCGGGCCGCGCGCGGTGCGCAACTACATCATCTCGCACACGGAGACGGTGTCCGACCTGCTCGAAGTGATGCTGCTGCAGAAGGAGACCGGCCTTTTGACCGGCCGCCTCGGCCACGCGGACGACCCGGCGAAGGCCGGCTTGATGGTGATCCCGCTGTTCGAGACGATCCCCGACCTGCGCAACGCGCCGCACATCATGCGCGACCTGCTCGCGCTGCCGGGCCTCGACGCGCTCGTCGAGCACCAGGGCAACGAACAGGAAGTGATGCTCGGCTACTCGGACAGCAACAAGGACGGCGGTTTTCTCACGTCGAACTGGGAGCTGTACCGCGCGGAACTGGCGCTGGTCGCGCTGTTCAACGACCGCGGGATCACGATGCGCCTGTTCCACGGACGCGGCGGCACGGTCGGACGCGGCGGCGGCCCGACCTACCAGGCGATCCTGTCACAGCCGCCCGGCACCGTCGACGGCCAGATCCGCCTGACCGAGCAGGGCGAGGTGATCGCGAGCAAGTTCGGCAATCCGGAGATCGGCCGCCGCAACCTCGAAACGGTGATCGCGGCGACGCTCGAAGCGTCGCTGCTGCCGGTCGGCGAGGCGGCGGGCCACGCGCCGGACCAGTTGCCGGCGTTCGAGGAAACGATGCAGCGGCTGTCCGACGCCGCGATGGCCGCGTACCGGTCGCTCGTCTATGAGACGCCCGGCTTCACCGACTACTTCTTCACCGCGACGCCGATCGCCGAGATCGCGGAACTGAACATCGGCAGCCGGCCCGCTTCGCGCAAGCTGCAAGACCCGAAGCACCGGAAGATCGAGGACCTGCGCGCGATTCCGTGGGGCTTCTCGTGGGGCCAATGCCGGCTGCTGCTGACCGGCTGGTACGGATTCGGCAGCGCGGTCGGCGCGTATCTCGACGAAGCGGGCAGCGACGCCGAACGCGCGCGCCGCGTCGCGCTGCTGAAGAAGATGCACAAGACCTGGCCGTTCTTCTCGAACCTGCTGTCGAACATGGACATGACGCTCGCGAAAACGGACCTCGCGGTCGCGTCGCGTTACGCGCAGCTCGTGTCGGACAAGAAGCTGCGCAAGCAGGTGTTCGAACGGATCGTCGGCGAGTGGGAGCGCACGACCCGCGTGCTCGACGAGATCACCGGCGCGAGCGGCCGGCTCGCGGACAACCCGCTGCTCGCGCGCTCGATCAAGAACCGCTTCCCGTACCTCGATCCGCTGAACCATTTGCAGGTGGAACTGATCAAGCGGCACCGCGCGGGCGACACCAACGCGCGCGTGCGGCGCGGGCTGCACCTGACGATCAACGGGATCGCGGCGGGGCTGCGCAATACGGGCTGACGCCCGGTTCGCTCCGGCGAACGACTCGTCGCCACGAACCGCGCCGCCTTCTGGCGGCGCGGTTTTTTGCGGCGACAGAAACGAACCGTCCGCTCAGTCCCTTCGCGTCGCGAAAATCTGCAACGCGTCGAGCTTGAAAGACCCGTCCGGCTGCACGTCGAAATACTGTCTCACCTCGTCCGGCGCGCGGTCCCACAGCGAGCGGATCGCGACGACGCGCTCGTGGGGCGTGCGCATCCGCGCGACCCACGGCCCGAACTCGATGCCGATCCGCCAGCGCTCGTCGATCCGCGCGTCGAAACCCGCTTCGTCCAGCATCGCGAGCCATTCGTTAGCGCGGTAGTCGCGCACGTGCGAGCCGTCGCGCAGCAGTTCGATCGCCTGGATGTGGGTGTCGTACAGCGGATCGTCGATGCCGGCGATGTCGATGAACATCAGCCGGCCGCCCGGCGTCAGCACGCGCCGCACCTCCGCGAGCGCGCGGCGCACGTCGCGCCAATGATGGGCGCTCATCCGGCTGATCGCCCAGTTGAACGACGCGTCCGCGAACGGCAGCGCCTCGGCCACGCCCTGCTGCGTGCGGATCGACGCGAGGCCGCGCTCCTTCGCGGCTTCGGCGACCGTCGCGAGCATTTGCGGCGCGAGATCGTAAGCGACCACTTCGCGCACGTGCGGCGCAACCGCGAAACTCGCGTGGCCCGCGCCGCAGCCCATGTCCAGCACCGTCGCGTTGCCGCAGGTGGCCGCGAACGTCGCCGCGAGCCGTTCCAGATCCGCGCCGGTCGCGTGCACGCGGCTCGTCAGATACGCGGCGGCGGTCGAGCCGAACGCGTCGGCAACCTGATCGTGATGCTTCATCGAATGCTCCTGTTGCGTCGCGAACCGCGCTGCGCGGACCGGCGACGCCGTAGGTGGGGGGAGACCGCGACGCACGGGGCGTCGCGGCGTTCGCAAACCGGGGCGGCCGATGCGACGGCCCCAACGCCGCATCAGCCGCTACAATAGAGCCCGCGCTGTACCAGTACAAGACAAGCAATCATTCTGGTATCCGCACCACCCGCCACGGTTCACCACGATTCGCCGCACCGCCATGACCACCTCATTCGACGCTGCCGACACGGCTTCGTCCGGCCCCGCGAAAACCCTCGACGCGACACCCGCGCGCGCGCTCGGCGAGTTCATCCGCGCGCATCGCGAGCGGCTGTCGCCGCAGGCGGTCGGGCTGCCGCCCGGCCCGCGCCGCCGCACGCCCGGCCTGCGCCGCGAGGAGGTCGCGCAGTTGTGCGGCGTGAGCCCCACCTGGTACACGTGGATCGAGCAGGGCCGGCCCGTGTCGGCTTCGGCGGACGCGCTCGCGCGGATCGCCGTCGCGCTGCAACTGTCGCGCGCCGAACGCGCGTATCTGTTCGAACTGGCCGCGCAGCGCGATCCGGCCGAGCCGGACCCGGCCGCCGCCGACGCGCCCGCGACGCTGCTGCAGACCGTGCAACTGGTCGATGCGCCGGCCTACGTGCTCGACCGCCAGTGGGACGCGCTCGCGTGGAACGCGCACGCGGCCGACCTGTTCACCGGCTGGCTCGACGGCGCGCACGACCGCAACCTGCTGCGCTTCACGTTCACCGAGCCGCTCGCGCGCGCGCTGATCGTCGATTGGGAAACGCGCGCGCGGCGGCTCTGCGCGGAGTTCCGCGCGGACTCGATCCGCCATCTGAACGACGCGCCGACCCGCACGCTGATCGATTCGCTGATCGCCGCGAGCGACGACTTCGCGCGGTTCTGGGCGTCGCAGGACGTCGGCGAGCGCGAAGGCGGCCGGCGCGAATTCAACCATCCGCGTCACGGTCCGCTCGCGTACGACCAGATCACGTTCAAGCCGGCGCATCGCGAGGATCTGAAGCTCGTCGTGCTCGTGCGGCTTTGACTGCGCGCGCCCATCCCCGAAACCCGACACAGCCCCGCCCCGCCAGCCGGCCGCCCGGTGCGCGGGTGGTAAAATCGCCGTCTGTTTCTGTTGCGCCGCCCGCGCGTCCCGCATGCGCGGCCGGCCGCCCAGCCACCGCTCACCGTTCACTGCCCCAACACCATGACGTCCCAACTGCACAAAAAAGGCGAAGCCTGGTCGGCTCGCTTCTCCGAGCCGATGTCGGAACTCGTCAAGCGCTATACGTCGTCCGTCTTCTTCGACAAGCGCCTCGCGTTCGTCGACATCGAAGGGTCGCTCGCGCACGCGTCGATGCTCGCCGCGCAGAAGATCATCGCCGGCGACGACCTCGCTGCGATCCAGCGCGGGATGGCGCAGATCAAGGGCGAAATCGAACGCGGCGAGTTCGAGTGGCAGCTCGACCTGGAGGACGTGCACCTGAACATCGAGGCGCGCCTGACCGCGCTGATCGGCGACGCGGGCAAGCGCCTGCACACCGGCCGCTCGCGCAACGACCAGGTCGCGACCGACATCCGGCTATGGCTGCGCGGCGAGATCGACCGGATCGGCGCACTGCTCGGCGACCTGCGCGGCGCGCTGCTCGACCTCGCGGACCAGCACGCGGCGACCATCCTGCCCGGCTTCACGCACCTTCAGGTCGCGCAGCCGGTCACGTTCGGCCACCACCTGCTCGCGTACGTCGAGATGTTCTCGCGCGACGCGGAGCGCCTCGTCGACTGCCGCAAGCGCGTGAACCGCCTGCCGCTCGGCGCGGCCGCGCTCGCCGGCACGAGCTATCCGATCGACCGTTTCGCGGTCGCGAAGACGCTCGGCTTCGACGGCATCTGCGCGAACTCGCTCGACGCGGTGTCCGACCGCGACTTCGCGATCGAATTCACGGCCGCGGCCGCGCTGGTGATGACGCACGTGTCGCGCTTCTCGGAAGAACTGGTGCTGTGGATGAGCCCGCGGGTCGGCTTCATCGATCTCGCGGACCGCTTCTGCACCGGCTCGTCGATCATGCCGCAGAAGAAGAACCCGGACGTGCCGGAACTCGCGCGCGGCAAGACCGGCCGCGTGAACGGCCATCTGATGGCGCTGCTGACGCTGATGAAGGGCCAGCCGCTCGCGTACAACAAGGACAATCAGGAAGACAAGGAGCCGCTGTTCGACACCGTCGACACGGTCGCGGACACGCTGCGCATCTTCGCGGAGATGGTCGCCGGCATCCGCGTGAAGCCGGACGCGATGCGCGCGGCCGCGTTGCAGGGTTTCTCGACCGCGACCGACCTCGCGGACTACCTGGTGAAGCGCGGGCTGCCGTTCCGCGACGCGCACGAGGCGGTCGCGCATGCGGTGCGGGTCTGCGTCGATCGCAACTGCGACCTCGCGGACCTGACGCTCGACGAGATGCGCGCCGAGTTGCCGGCGGTCGCGCAACTGCTCGGCGACGACGTGTTCGAGGTACTGACGCTCGAAGGCTCGGTCGCGAGCCGCAACCATCCGGGCGGCACCGCGCCGGAGCAGGTGCGCGCGGCGATCGCCGCCGCCCGCGCGGCGCTGAACGCGTCGAAATAAGCGCGCGGTCGTGATGGGCGCGCGCGCCGTGTCACGGCATGCGCGCGTCCGTCGATGCCCGAACGCGATGTGCGGGTTCGCGGCCGGCCCTGAAGGCCGGACCGCGTCGCCCGACGCCCCGCCGCCGACCGCCCCGCCCCCCGCAACCGCCGATTCGTGATCCGATGATTGTCCGCCCCCGTCTCCACTGGTTCCGGATGCTGCTCGCGTGGCACGGCTCCGTGCTGCCGCAGCTGCTGCCGCGCCTCTTTCTCGTGCTGTGCCTGTCGATCGTCGCGGTCGCGTCGCACGACCACATCCTGCGGATCACCGTGAACCTGAGCACGGTGCCGTTCTCGCTGATCGGCATCGCGCTCGCGGTGTTCCTCGGCTTTCGCAACAACGCGAGCTACGACCGCTACTGGGAAGGCCGCAAGCTGTGGGGCCAGTTGCTGAACGAGTCGCGCTCGCTGGTGCGCCAGGCGCAGACGCTCGCGCCGAACGGCGGCGTGACGCCGCGCGTGCGCGAGTTAGTCAACGTGCTGTGCGCGCTGCCGCATGCGCTGCGCCATCAGTTGCGCGGCACCGATCCGCGCGACGACCTCGCAAGGCATCTGCCGCCCGCGCTGCTGGACCGCGTGATGGCATCGCGCTTCCGGCCCGCGACGCTGCTGCTGTGCGCCTCCGAATGGGTCCAGCGCGGGGTGCAGCTCGAACCGCGCGACCAGCGGATCGACGGCTGGGCCGTGGTCGCGTTCGAGCGCAACCTGAACGGACTGTCGGATGTGATCGGCGGCTGCGAGCGGATCGTGTCGACGCCGCTGCCGTTCGCGTACACGGTGATGATCCACCGGACCGTCTATTTCTTCTGCGCGCTGCTGCCGTTCGGGCTCGTCGACAGCATCGGCTGGCTCACGCCGGTGTTCGCGGTGTTCGTCGCGTATGCGTTCATGGCGCACGAGGCGATCGCCGCGCAGATCGAGGACCCGTTCGGCACCGAGGACAACGACCTCGCGCTCGGCGTGATGTCCACGGGGATCGAGGTCGCGCTGCACGACCTGATCGGCGACCCGACGACCGTCGACACGACGCCTCCCGGCAAGCGGACGGTTCTGCTGTAGAACACCGTGCGTGCCGGCTGGCGAGAGGTGCGAAGGCCGCTTCACGCGGCCTTTTTTGCGCGGATTGACGCGTCGTGAGCGACGTGAGCGACATGAACGACGCGGCACGGGCCGGATTCTGCCGATAAAACCGATCGAAAAGCGATGACGGCAGCGGTCGCCGCTCGCGCGCGCAGGTCAACGCCACGCCCGCCCAGCGCGGCTGACAGACCGGGCAGCCCGCCGCCCGCTAGTGATTCCCGACCGTCTCCGATAACCGCTTCAGCGTCGCGAGCCGCGCGCCGAGCAGGTCGAGCCGCGCGTGTTCGTCGATCAGCGGCGTCGTCGCGTCGCGGTAAGCGCGCCATGCGCTCTGCGCGCGCACGAGCGTCGGCCGCGAATGCGCGGGCATCCGCGCGGAGAGCCGGCGATAGTAGCGGTTCAGGTCATAGGTCGCGTGCTCGCAGCGCGCGTCGGCCGAACACGCCCGCGCGCGCGGCGCACGCTGCCCCGGCGCCATCTGCGCAAGCTGCGCGCGCAGCGCGAGCGCACGGTCGCGCACCGGCTGCAAACGCATGTCCGCTTCGTAGATCACGTACATCGACCCGCTCGTCGTCGCGAACACCGCGCCGAGCATCGGGTCCTCCGCATCGCGCCACGCGCCCCAGCGCTGCTGGCTCGTCTGCCAGCGGCGCTTCTGCGCGGCCGGCAGCTTCGCGAGCAGTTGCGCGAGCGCGGTGTCGGCCGCGCCGCGCCACGAAGCGCGCGCCTCGTCCATGCACTGCACCTGGCCCGCGGTCGACGAGCGGTCCGCGCGCGCGAGACACGCGCGCATCGCGGTGTCGATCGGATCGGCCGCCGCGACGTCCGCGTGCGCGGCGCCCGCGCCCGTCAGCCACGCGGCCGCCAGCACGGCAGCGGCGGCCCAGCGGCGGGACAGGCGGGTCGTCCAGGGCTTCATCGCGGTCAGTCGCGCACGCAGTCCACGAAGTACTCGATGCGGCCGTTGATCATCTCGCCGACGAGCCCGTGGATGTCCGTGTGGAAGCCGGGGAAACGCTCGTTGAACTCGCGCGCGAAACGCAGGTAGTTCACGATCGTCCGGTTGAACCGCTCGCCCGGGATCAGAAGCGGGATGCCCGGCGGATACGGCGTCAACAGGATCGACGTCACGCGGCCTTCGAGTTCGTCGATCGGCACGCGGTCGATCTCGCGGTGCACGAGCTTCGCGTACGCGTCGGACGGCTTCATCGCCGGCTCCATGTCGGACAGGTACATCTCGGTCGTCAGGCGCGCGATGTCGTTCGCGCGGTACACGCTGTGGATCTGCTGGCACAGGTCGCGCAGGCCGATGCGCTCGTATGCCGGATGCTGCGCCACGAACTCGGGCAGCACGCGCCACAGCGGCTGGTTGTTGTCGTAGTCGTCCTTGAACTGCTGGAGTTCGGTGACCATCGAGTTCCAGCGGCCCTTCGTGATGCCGATCGTGAACATGATGAAGAACGAGTACAGCCCGGTCTTCTCGACGATGATCCCGTGCTCGGCCAGATACTTCGTGACGATCGCGGCCGGAATCCCGTGTTCGCCGAACTCGCCGTCCACGTCGAGGCCCGGCGTCACGATCGTCGCCTTGATCGGGTCGAGCATGTTGAAGCCTTCGGCCAGCTTGCCGAAGCCGTGCCAGCGGTCGTTCGGGCGCAGCATCCAGTCGTCGCGCGAGCCGATGCCCTCCTCGGCCAGCTCCTCCGGACCCCACACCTGGAAGAACCAGTCGTCGCCGTACTCGGCATCGACCTTGCGCATCGCGCGGCGGAAGTCGAGCGCCTCCGCGATCGACTCCTCGACGAGCGCGGTGCCGCCCGGCGGCTCCATCATCGCGGCCGCGACGTCGCACGACGCGATGATCGCGTACTGCGGGCTCGTCGACGTGTGCATCAGGTACGCCTCGTTGAAGCGATGGCGGTCGAACGTGCTGTTCTCCGAATCCTGCACGACGATCTGCGACGCCTGCGAGATGCCCGCGAGCAGCTTGTGCGTCGAGTGCGTCGCGAACACCAGCGCGCCGGTGCGCGGACGGTCCGCGCCGATCGCGTGCATGTCCTGGTAGAACGAGTGGAACTCCGCGTGCGGCAGCCACGCTTCGTCGAAGTGCAGCGTGTCGAGCAGGTCGCCGAGCAGGTCCTTGATCATCTCGACGTTGTACACGACGCCGTCGTACGTGCTCTGCGTGATCGTCAGGATGCGCGGCTTCAGGTTCGGGTTCTTCGCGAGCGCCTCGCGCGCGAACGGATTCGCCTCGATCTTGCGGCGGATGTTCTCCGGCTTGAACTCGTCGCGCGGAATCGGGCCGATGATGCCGAAGTTGTTGCGGGTCGGCGTGAGGAACACCGGGATCGCGCCGGTCATCGTAATCGCGTGCAGGATCGACTTGTGGCAGTTGCGGTCCACCAGCACGACGTCGCCGGGCGCGACCGTCGCGTGCCAGACGATCTTGTTCGACGTGGACGTGCCGTTCGTCACGAAGAACACGTGGTCCGCGCTGAAGATGCGCGCCGCGTTGCGCTCCGACGCCGCGACCGGGCCGGTGTGGTCGAGCAGCTGGCCGAGTTCGTCGACCGCGTTGCAGACGTCCGCGCGCAGCATGTTCTCGCCGAAGAACTGGTGGAACATCTGGCCGAGCGGGTTCTTCAGGAACGCGACGCCGCCCGAGTGCCCCGGGCAGTGCCACGAGTACGAGCCTTCGTCCGCGTACTGCACCAGCTCCTTGAAGAACGGCGGCGCGAGCGCGTCCAGATAGACCTTCGCCTCGCGGATGATGTGGCGCGCGACGAACTCCGGCGTGTCCTCGAACATGTGGATGAAGCCGTGGAGTTCGCGCAGCACGTCGTTCGGCAGATGGCGCGAGGTGCGCGTCTCGCCGTACAGGAAGATCGGGATGTCCGCGTTGCGGCGGCGCACCGCCTCGACGAACGCGCGCAGCGCGACGATCGCGGGCGCGTCGTCCGGCGCGACGCTGTCCGAGCCGTCGACGTACGGCAGCAGTTCGTCGTCGTCGATCGACAGGATGAAGCACGACGCGCGGCTCGACTGCTGCGCGAACGACGTGAGGTCGCCGTAGCTCGTCAGCCCGAGGACTTCCACGCCTTCCTTCTCGATCGCTTCCGCGAGCGCCCGGATGCCGGAGCCCGAGATGTTTTCGGAGCGGAAATCTTCGTCGATGATGACGACGGGAAAACGAAACTTCATGGGCGATTCTCCAAAAAGAACGACCGCTGCTTCTGATGCGCAGCGGTCACCCGGAATGCTGGTGTGTCAGTGCGCAGCGCGCGTCACGTCTTCGGCAGCGTGACGCCGTGCTGCCCCTGGTATTTGCCGCCGCGGTCCGCGTAGGACACCTCGCAGACCTCGTCGCTTTCGAAGAAGAGCACCTGCGCGACGCCCTCGTTCGCGTAGATTTTCGCAGGCAATGGTGTCGTATTCGAGAATTCGAGCGTCACGTAGCCCTCCCATTCGGGCTCGAACGGCGTCACGTTCACGATGATCCCGCAGCGCGCATAGGTGGACTTGCCGAGGCAGACCGTCAGCACGGTGCGCGGAATCCGGAAGTATTCGACGGTGCGCGCGAGCGCGAACGAGTTCGGCGGGATGATGCAGACGTCGCCCTTGAAGTCGACGAACGACTTCTCGTCGAAATTCTTCGGATCGACGATCGTCGAGTTGATGTTCGTGAAGATCTTGAATTCGTCCGCGCAGCGGATGTCGTAGCCGTAGCTCGACGTGCCGTAGCTGACGATCTTGCGGCCGTCCTCCGACGTGCGGACCTGATCGCGCACGAACGGCTCGATCATCTTGTGCTGTTCGGCCATGCGCCGGATCCACTTGTCGGATTTGATTGCCATGTTGGTCGCTGCGTGACGGATAGGAAAGGTGAGCCGCTGCGGCGCGGCCCGCCTGCAAGGAGAGGGCCGGCGGCGCGCCGCGTTCGGGAACGCGAAAGGCGCCATTTTACGCGATATGGATCGCCGTGCCGCCAGTCTGCGCGGGCCGCCCGGCGAGCCGCCCGCTTCACGCCCGAGGACGTCGCCAGAAGCGCCGGCGAGCGCGGCGCTCACTGCTGGCGGATCACGCCGCACGCGAGCGCGGTGCCGGTGCCGCGCTGCGGATACGCATACGGATCGATTGCGTCGCGGTGGACGATCACCGCGCGTTGCAGCACCGAGCGGATGCCGTCGAGCGACACGTCCGGCGCGACGAGGAAGCCGGTCGCGACGCCGGTCGAATCCGCGTGGATGTTGCCGAGGTCGCCCTCGACGCGCGCGCCGGCGCGCAGCCGCTCGGCGGCTGGCGAAAACACCGGGCCGGCGCTCGACGCGTCGGCGGCATTGCAGTCGCCGCGCTCGTGGATCTGCAGCGCGTGGTCGCTGTCCGGCGGCAGCGAGGTCAGGCTGTAGCTCACCTGGACGCCGTCGGAGCGTTCGATGAAGGTCACGGTGCCGGTCGCCTGGTTGCCGACAGTGGGCAGCAGTTGCGCGTCGGCGCGCTTCTCCTGCGGCCGCAGAAAGCTGCTGCATCCGCCGAGCAGCGCGCACGCGGCCGCTCCCACGACGAATGCAAGCGCTATCTGCCTGTCGATTCCCTTTCCCATTCGATCCTCTTGCCGGCCGGCCGCGTCGTGCGCGGCCGTCGTGCGGTGCCGATGAAGCCGACATGATACCGCGCGCCACGCGCTGCGCCGCGTCTGCGAGCCGCTTCGCGCGGCGGCGCGGCCGCCTCCTCAGGTGTTCTGCACGACGATGCTCGGGAACTTCGACGTCATGTCGCGCGCGCGCTCCGCGATCTGCACCGCGACGCGACGCGCGATCGCGCGATACGCATGCGCAATGCGGCCGTCCGGGTCCGCGACGACGGTCGGGCGGCCCGCGTCGGCCTGCTCGCGAATGCCGATGTCGAGCGGCAGGCTGCCGAGCACCTCGACGCCGTATTCGCGGCTCATCCGCTCCGCGCCGCCGGTGCCGAACACGTGCTCCTCGTGGCCGCAGTTCGAGCAGATGTGCACGGCCATGTTCTCGACGATGCCGAGGATCGGAATGCCGACCTTCTCGAACATCTTGAGGCCCTTCTTCGCATCGAGCAGCGCGATGTCCTGCGGCGTCGTCACGATCACCGCGCCGGTCACCGGCACGCGCTGCGCGAGCGTCAGCTGGATGTCGCCGGTGCCGGGCGGCATGTCGACGACCAGGTAGTCGAGATCGCGCCAGTTCGTCTGACGCAGCAGCTGTTCGAGCGCGGACGTCGCCATCGGGCCGCGCCACACCATCGGGTTGTCCTGCTCGATCAGGAAACCGATCGAATTCGCCTGCACGCCGTGGCCGGTCATCGGGTTCATCGATTTGTCATCCGGCGACTCCGGGCGGCCCTCGATGCCCAGCATCATCGGCAGCGACGGGCCGTAGATGTCCGCGTCCAGCAGGCCGACCGACGCGCCCTCGGCCGCGAGCGCGAGCGCGAGATTCACGGCGGTCGTGCTCTTGCCGACGCCGCCCTTGCCGGATGCCACCGCAACGATGTTCTTCACGTTCGGCAGCAGCTTCACGCCGCGCTGCACCGTATGCGCGGCGATGTCCTGCCGCACCGAGACGCGGCTTTCCGACACGCCCGGCACCGCGGCGAGCGCCGCCTCGACCTGCTGGCGCACCGTGCCGAACAGGCTCTTCGCCGGATAGCCGAGCACGATCTCGACGCCGACGGCGCCGCCGTCGACCGTCACGTTGCGCACGCCCTTGTCGGCTGCATAAGGGCGGCCGGTGGTGGGATCCGTCAGCGCCGCAAGTGCGGCGTCGACCAAGGCCCGATCTAAGCTCATCGTTACTCCGTGGGGGGATGCAGGCGGCGCGATAGCGACCGCCCGGTCGTCCTCACGCCTTAAATGGAAAGAAATTGTTAAGCTGGATTGCGTAAATCCTGTCTGCAAGGCACGCTTCGCGGCAGCAGGCTCGCCCGACCCTCGCCGGGTGCCCTCGCCGGTCACGCAACCACCGGGCGCGCGCCTCATGCCGCCATTGTAGTGGCTGGCGGCGCACGCCGCCCGAAGACCCTCGGCGCTGTCGGGGCTGCTGGGAATCCACCGTGTGGTAGTCGTCCTGTTCACTCAAGAGAGGAATTCAAAATGAACACAAGAATCATGACCCGCCTGTCCGTGTTCGCTGTCGCCGGCGCCCTCGTCGCCGGCTGCGCGAGCCAGCAAGGCACCAACACCGCCGTCGGCACCGGCGTCGGCGCCGGTACCGGCGCGGCGCTCGGCGCGATCTTCGGCGGCGGCAAGGGTGCGGCGATCGGCGCCGGCGCCGGCGCGCTGGTCGGCGGCATCACCGGCTACAACTGGCAGGCGATCCGCAACCGCCTGTCGGGCGCGACGCAGGGCACCGGCACGCAGATCACCGAGCAGCCGGACGGCTCGCTGAAGCTGAATATCCCGAGTTCCGTCACGTTCGATACGAACAGCTACGCGATCAAGCCGTCGTTCGCGCCGGTGCTCGACCAGGTCGCGCAGACGCTGCAGCAGAATCCGGAAGTCATCGCGCAGGTCGTCGGCCATACCGACAGCACCGGCCAGCCGGCGTACAACCAGACGCTGTCGGTGAACCGCGCGCAGAGCGTCGTGAACTACCTCGCGCAACGCGGGGTCGCGTCGCAGCGCCTGTCGGCGGAAGGCCGCGGCGACACGCAGCCGGTCGCGGACAACAGCACCGAAGCCGGCCGCGCGCAGAACCGCCGCGTCGAGATCTATCTGCGCGCGACCGCGCAGCACCAGCAGTAACGACAGACGCCGCCGGTCGAGCCCCGGCGGCGGGAAGTGGCGCGGCGCACTCGCCGATGCGTTCGGCGGCGCGCCGCGCCATGCGGAAAACGGTGACGGAAAACCGTCCTGGACGGCGGCGATGCCGCCCGGCCGGCCCGGAAAATGGGCGCCGAACGATTTCGCAGGGCAATCGAAAAAATTTTCGAACTCTCCCGGAAATCCGCTGTCTTTCAGTACGGTACGTGGCTGGCGAAGCCGCCGCGTCACCATTCTCCTCTTGTCGTTGTTGCTCCGGGGCTACCGCCCCGGTTTTTTTTGGCCGCGCGTTTCGTGGCGCCGCCAGCCCGCCGACGAGGCCGCCGTCCCCGCCCGCCGCCCCGTCCCGCGCCGGACGCTGCGCGGGGCCGCCCTGCTAGAATCGCAGTTTCGTCCTCCCGCAACACTGGAAATCCCCCAGACATGTCAGCACCCGCCACCGACCTCCGTGCCGCCGGCGCGCCGCAGGGCCGCCGCCAGATTCTCGTCACGTCTGCCCTGCCCTATGCGAACGGGCAAATCCATATCGGCCATCTGGTCGAATATATCCAGACGGACATCTGGGTCCGCGCGCTGCGAATGCACGGGCACGAGGTCTATTACGTCGGGGCCGACGACACGCACGGCACGCCGGTCATGCTGCGCGCCGAAAAGGAAGGGATCACGCCGCAGCAGCTGATCGCGCGCGTCTGGCAGGAGCACAAGCGCGACTTCGACAGCTTCGGGATCTCGTTCGACAACTACTACTCGACCGATTCGGCAGAGAACCGCGAGTTGTCCGAGTCGGTGTACACCGCGCTGCGCGACGCCGGGCTGATCGAAACCCGCGACATCGAGCAGGCGTACGACCCGGTCCGGAACATGTTCCTGCCGGACCGCTTCATCAAGGGCGAGTGCCCAAAATGTGGCGCGAAGGACCAGTACGGCGACAGCTGCGAAGTCTGCGGCTCGACGTACCAGCCGACCGACCTCGTGAACCCGTACTCGGTCGTCTCGGGCGCGACGCCGGTCCGCAAGACCTCGACGCACTACTTCTTCCGCCTGTCCGACCCACGCTGCGAGAACTTCCTGCGCGCCTGGGTCAGCGGCCTCGCGCAGCCCGAAGCGACGAACAAGATGCGCGAATGGCTCGGCGAGCCGGGCGAAGCGAAGCTCGCGGACTGGGACATCTCGCGCGACGCGCCGTACTTCGGCTTCGAGATTCCGGGCGCGCCGGGCAAGTATTTCTACGTGTGGCTCGATGCGCCGGTCGGCTACTACGCGAGCTTCAAGAACCTGTGCGACCGGCTCGGCCTCGATTTCTACGCGTGGGTGAAGCCGGGTTCGAAGACCGAGCAGTACCACTTCATCGGCAAGGACATCCTGTACTTCCACACGCTGTTCTGGCCGGCGATGCTCGAATTCTCCGGCCACCGCACGCCGACCAACGTGTTCGCGCACGGGTTCCTGACGGTGGACGGCGCGAAGATGTCGAAGTCGCGCGGCACGTTCATCACCGCGCAGAGCTACGTCGACACCGGCCTCAACCCCGAGTGGCTGCGCTATTACTTCGCCGCGAAGCTGAACGGCACGATGGAAGACCTCGACCTGAATCTGGAGGACTTCCAGGCGCGCGTGAACAGCGACCTCGTCGGCAAGTACATCAACATCGCGAGCCGCGCGGCGGGTTTCCTGAGCAAGCGTTTCGACGGCCGCGTGCAGGACAGCGCGATGCAGCATCCGCTCCTCGTCGCGCTGCGCGTCGCGATCCCGCAGATCGCCGCGCACTACGAGGCGCGCGACTACGGCCGCGCGCTGCGCCAGACGATGGAACTCGCGGATGCGGTGAACGGCTACGTCGACACCGCGAAGCCGTGGGACCAGGCGAAGGATCCCGCGAACGCAGTCGCGCTGCACGAGACCTGCACCGTGAGCATCGAGGCGTTCCGGCTGCTGTCGCTCGCGTTGAAGCCGGTGCTGCCGACGCTCGCGGCCGCCGTCGAGGCGTTCCTGTCGATCGAGCCGCTGCAGTGGTCGCACGCGGACACGCCGCTGTCGTCGCAGCAGCCGATCACCGCGTACAAGCATCTGATGACGCGCGTCGATCCGAAACAGATCGACGCACTGCTCGCCGCGAACCGCGAATCGCTGCAGGCGACAGAAGCCGCCGCGCCGGCCGACGCCGCATCGAAGGCGAAGGCCAAGGCCGCCGCGAAGGACGCGGGCAAGAACGATGACGGCGCATCCGACACGATCTCGATCGACGACTTCGCGAAGATCGATCTGCGCATCGCGCTGATCGTCGACTGCAACGTCGTCGAGGGCTCGGACAAGCTGCTGCAACTGACGCTCGACGTCGGCGAGGGCCGCACCCGCAACGTGTTCTCCGGCATCCGTTCCGCGTACAGGCCGGAAGACCTGAAGGGCAAGTTCACGGTGATGGTCGCGAACCTCGCGCCGCGCAAGATGAAGTTCGGCGTGTCCGAGGGAATGGTGCTCGCGGCGTCGGCCGCCGACGAGAAGGCCGAACCGGGCCTCTACATCCTCGAACCGCACAGCGGCGCGAAACCGGGCATGCGCGTGCGCTGACACGCGACACCCGCCGCCGCGGTTCCCCATGAAAAAAGCACGCTCCCGGGCGTGCTTTTTTCGTTACTGCGCGCTCGCCGCGCCTAGCGGTCGTCGGCCGCCTGCGACCGCCCGCGGCTCCAGAACCGGTCGAACCGCCGCGTATAGAGCAGATCGACGCCGGAGAACGTGCCGCCGTACACCGCGACCGACCAGTAGCGCGTCAGGTTCAGCGTCGCCTTCACCGCGTTCGCCGCCGACTGCAAACCCTGCTCGTAGCCGATCACGAACCGCTCGTTGATCGCCTTCGAGATCATCACGACCTGCGGGTCGGTCAGCCCGACCTCGCTGCGGCCGATCGAGAATTCGTCGAGGCCGATCGTCTGCGCGATCCGCTTGCCGCTCGCGCTGCCGAGCAGCGCGAGCGCGGTCGTCATCGCGCTCTGCTGGCCGAGGTTGTTGCCCTGGTCGGTGCCGTGGCCGAACAGCAGCCACGACAGCTTTTCGTTGTCCGGCACGTTCGGCTCCGACACGAGCCGCGCGACCGGCGCCTGCACCGTGCCGGTCACCTGCACGCCTGCCTCGACCTGCTGGTTGCGGCGCATCGCGAGAATGTTGATGCCCGGGTTCGACACCGGCCCGTTGAACGTGAAAAAGCCGTTCTCGATGCCGAGCTTGCGGCCGAACGCCGTATACGTCGAACCCTCGGTCACGCGCACGTTGCCGACCGCGCGCAGCGGCAGGTTCGGCGCGCTCATCACGGTGATCGTGCCGGCCAGGCCGAGATCCGCGCCCTGGCCGCGGAAGCGGAAGTTGCGGCCGAGGTCGATGTCGACGTTCGCGCGCGGCGCGAAGCGGCCGACCGGCCGGTTCGCGCCCGGCGTCTCGACCGGGATGCCGCCGCGCGTGGTGCCGTCCGGCATCACGACGACGACGTCGTCGCCGAGCGACGGCGCCGGCTGGTCCGGCAGGTCGAACAGCGCGCGGTCGACCGCGAACTTGCCGTCGATCTGCAGCCCGCCCGCGCGGCCGGCGTTCGCGACCGTCGCGCTGCCCGACAGCGACAGCTTGCGGTCCGGCGACGCGAACAGTTCCAGCTTGTCCGCGACGATGCTCGCGGTCAGGTCCGGCTCGTCGTTGTCGAGCCGCACGCGGCCGGTCGCGCGCAGCGTGCCGCTCGCGCCGTGGAACTCGACCTGCTGGAAGTCCACGAGATTGTGCGACAGCGCGACGTGGATCACGCCGTCCTTCAACTGCACGCCCTGATCGACCATCGTCGCGGACAGCCCGTCGCCGGTCAGCGCGCCGGACAGGTCCGGCCGCGCGAGCGTGCCGCCGAGCGTCAGTTGCAGCGCGAGGTGGCCCGCGAGCAGGTAGCTCGGCCCGAACAGGCCGCCGGTCGTCGCGAGCGACGGCACGTCCGCGCGCACGGTGCCGCCGATCGGCGCGTCGTCCGCGAGCGCCAGCACGCCGTCCTGCGGCGTCAGCTGCGTGTACGCGTCGACGTCGAGCACGCCGACCCGGTTCGCGAGCGCGTGCGCCGTCAGGGTCAGCCGGTTGCCGCCGCTGAACTGCGCGCGCGCGTTCAGGTCCGCGATGCCGAGCGACGCCATCCCGCGGCCGATCTGCGTGGTGATGTCGCCGGCGCGGCGCTTCACCTGTACGTAGCCGGTCGCGGTCGGCCCGACCGAGAAGTCCCAGTCGCCGTCGAACACGAGGTCGGTGCGCATCGTCGACGCGACGCCGGTGATCTGCTGGCGCAACTGCATCAGCCGCGCGAGCGACACGCCGGTCAACGACCCGGCCGAACGGAGGCGGCCGTGGTCGAGGTCGAACGCGCGCAGGTCGAGCGTCGCGCCTTCGAGCCCGATCCGCGTCGCGCCGAGCGTCACCTTGCCCGGCCCGGCGCTGACGGTGAGCGGCGTCTGCAACGCGATGTCCGGCGCGCCGCGGTTCTGCAGCTGCGTGACGACGCCGTCCCAGCGCGTGCCTTCGCGCGTGTCGGACAGCCTGCCGTTCGCGGCGACCGACACGTCGAGCGCCTGCCCCTGCACCTTGCCGGTCGCGCTCGCGACGAACGTGTGCTTCGCGCGGGTGCCGGACAGGCGCGCGGTCAGCGTCGTCACGTCGATGCCGCCGACGCTCGCGTCGCGCGCGTCGGTCGTGAACACGAGCGCGCCGTTCGCGCCGTCGCGCAGTTCCGCGTGGCCCTGCGCGTGGCCGACGCGGTTCGAACCGAACGCGACGTTGTCCGCGCGGTAGTCGAGCGCGACGTCCGGATGCGCGAACGTGCCGGTCAGGTCGCCGCTCGCCGCGACCTGGCCCGCGAGGCCGAAGCCGAGGCGGTCGAGCTGCGGCGCGTCGATCCGGAAGCGCAGCCGGTCGCCGCGCGCGCCGAAGCTGCCTTGCAGATCGACTTCGTTGCCGGCGACCGACAGGTTCGCGCGGCTCGGCAGCAGCCGCGCACCCGCGAGCTGCACGGTGCCGGAGCCGGTCAGCGGCAGGCCGTCGTACACGCTCGGGCCGAGCCGGAAGTCTGCCTTCGTCGTGAACGCCGGCGCGAGCACGCCCGCGGCGGTGAGCGTGCCGTTCACGCGGGCTTCGACCGGACGCGAAGCGGATACGCCGCGGCGCGCGGGGGCGTGGCCGGACGCGGCCGGGCGCGGCGACGCGGGCGCGGGAGACGCGCGGGTCGGCTGCGGATGGCGCGCGTCGTCCTGTGCGGGGTTCAGCGCCGGATTACGGGCGGGATTCAGCGCGAGGTTGCGCTTCGGATCGAGCGCGTCGCGCTCGGCGGTGGCGCGGGAGGGAGCGCTGTTGCTGTTGGCGCTGTTACGGCTCCGCTGAACCGCCGCAGCCCCTGTTGCCGGCCGGCCATCGCCGCGCCGCGCCGCGCTCGCCGGCCGCTGCGACGTCAGCGACAGCGGATCGAAGTTCGTCAGCGTCGCCTTCAGGTTGTATGTCGAGTTCGCGTCGTGCTTGATCGCGCCGGCGAGGTCGATGCGCCCCGCGCCCGACGTCACGCGCACGTCGCTGAACGTCGTGCGCGCCGGATCGAGCGTCACCTTGCCCTGCGCGCGCAGACCGGCTTTCGCGTCCGCGAGGTCGAGCGTCACGCTCTGCACGTCGCCCGCGAGGCGGATGCCGACCGGGCCGGACAGTTGCGTCGCGCGCACGCTCGACTGG
This sequence comes from Paraburkholderia caballeronis, assembly GCF_900104845.1. NCBI lineage: Bacteria > Pseudomonadati > Pseudomonadota > Betaproteobacteria > Burkholderiales > Burkholderiaceae > Paraburkholderia > Paraburkholderia caballeronis. The sequence goes on from NZ_FNSR01000001.1 coordinate 3,149,049, forward strand.
ATCGCGTTCAGGTCGAGCGCCGCGACGTTCAGGTCGAACTGGCCGTTGCGCCCGCTGATCGTGCCGCCGCCCGTGACCGTCGCGTTCTTCACGACGCGCACGTTCAGGTTGCCGATCCGCTGCGTTTTCGCGTCGAGCGTGACGTCGGCGCGCGCGTCGATCAGCGGCAGCAACTGGTCGTCGAGCGAGCCGGGTTTCGCGTTGACGATCGACACGGAGCCGGCGACCGTAAAGCCGGCAGCGCCGCGCGATGCCTGCGGGTGCGGGGTCGGCGCAGCCGGCGACGCGCCGCCGGCGGAAGGAGCCGACGCGTAGGCGGACGCGGAAGCGGTCGAGGGTCCGCTGGCCCCAGGCGGGGCGGATGCGGCCAACTCAGGCGCCGACGCGGCCACCGGCTTCGACGCCCCGGCAACGCCCACAGCGCCGGACGCGCCGGACGCGCCGGACCTGCCGGACGCAACGCCCGCCGAAGCCGCCTTGACCACCCCGGCCGTCACGGCCGAACCCGCCGCCCCGGCGGCAGCCGCCGATGAAACCGCCGCCTCCCCGACCGGCGCCAGATCCGCCCGCACCGCGAGGTCCGCGAACGGCGCACCCGGCGCAAACGCCTGCGGATTCACGTGATCGAACGCGAGCGTCACGCGCTCCAGCGGCACCGCCTCGAACGGCGTCGCCTCCACGTGCGCGCGGCCGGTCAGCTTCATCCCGCTCGCTTCGAGATCGGCGCTCAGCGCCTCCAGCGAGCCGCCGACGCGCCCGTTCACCTGCACGTCCTCGCCGCTCACCTTGCCCGAATAACCGAGGTTGCCCTTCAGCGCGAACGGCCGCACGCCGTCGAGCTTCGCGTCGGCGCTCACCGCGCCGAACGGCGTGTCGAGCCGCTCGACGGTCGCCTCGTGATGGCGTCCGTCGCTGCGCGCGTGGAACATCAGCCGCGAATACTCGCTCGTCGACGCGCCCTGGTGCAGCGTGAGCCGCGCAACCTGGAGATCGCGGATCTCGACCGCGAGCGGCAGTTGCAGGTCGGTCGGCAGCGTCGCCGGCGACGACGGCTCCGTGGACGGCACGATCCGCAGATCGACGTCGCCGACGTGCAGATACGCGACGACGAACCGCCACGGCTGGCGGCCGAGCGCCCACTGTCCCGAGATGCGGTCCACGGTGACGCGCGTGCCGTCCGCGCCGCGCCACGCGACGTCGCGCAGCCGCACGCCGGTCGCGAGCGCGCCGCCGTCGAGCGTGCCCGCGAGCCGGCCGTCGAGCAGCTTCACCGCCGCGCGCCACGCGTACGCGGTGCCGCGCTCGGTCGTCAGCGCGCCGTACAGCAGACCCGCGAGCAACGCGACGAGCAGCACCGGCACCGCGATCAGCCACGCGAGCGCCTTCCACGGCCGGCGACGGCGGCGCGGCGGCGGCGCGTCCGACGACGGCGGCTCCGACCCGCCGCCGTGCGGCGGCTGCCCGCCGGAGAGCGGCGCGGCGTCGTCCCCGCTCCCGGCCGGCAGCGGCGGCCCGCCGGCGCGACCGGACGCACCGGACGCACCAGGCCAGTCGGACGGATCGTGCGCGGGCGTCGTCATACGGTCGGCGCGCCGCCGGGCGCGCGCGGGTACACGTTGCGGAACATCGAAGCGTTGCGGAACATCGAAGGCGTCATCATCAGAAAGCGATCCCGAGCGTCAGGTAAGGCCGCACGCTGCGGTTGCGAAAGCCGTACGCGAGGTCGAGGTTCACCGGGCCGACCGGGCTGCGCCAGCGCGCGCCGAGGCCCGCGCCCGGGAAGAACTGCTTTTCGCCCCACGTGTCGGTCGCGGTGCCGACGTCGAAAAACGCGGCCGCGCCCCAGTCGTGGCTGAACCAGTGCTGGTATTCGGCCGAACTGGTCACGAGGTACTTGGTCGGCAGGATCGAGCCGTCGACGTTGTTGCCGATGCTCTGGAAGCCGTAGCCGCGCACCGAGTTCGAGCCGCCCGCGCGGAACAGCAGCGACGCCGGCACGCCGGTCGAACTGCCGCTCGTGAACACGCCGCCGAGTTCCGCGCGGATCAGCACGATGTCGTCGCGGCCGATCGGGAAATACTGCTGGCCGCGCATGTAGCCGCGGATGAACGTCTGGTCCGCGAGCACGTCCTTCACCGCGAAACCCGCCTCCACGCGCACGAGGTTGCCCGAGCGCGGAAACAGCGGATCGTCGACGTTGCGGCGCGTCCACGACCACGACGGCACCAGCGCGCGGCTCGACGTCGGCGCGCCGGTGTTCTGCGTCAGCCGGTCCTGGTAGTACAGCAGTTGATACGCGTAGTCGATGTTCTGCGACGTGCGGGTGCGCTGCACGCCGATCCGCGCGCTGTAGATGTGCGTGTCGGACACGTCGGTGCTCGAATACGACGCGAGCGCGCTGTTCGTCCACGCGCGCGGCCCCGGCGGCATCGACAGCTGCACCTGGCCGAACTGCTGGATCTCGTCGAGCCGCCCCTGGATCTGGAACGGCCACGCGGCGCCGAACGTGTTCAGGTACGAGTACGAACCCTGCACGTGCGCGCCGGTATCGGTCGAATAACCGACGCCGCCCCGGAAGCTGTTGTACGGGAATTCGCTCAGCTTCGCGTGCAGCGGCGTCAAGAGCGGCTGGTCGGTGTTGTTGTCCACGTCGATCGCGACGCTCGCGTAATACGGCGTGTTCTGCAACTGGCGCTGCAGTTCGGTCACGCGCTGCAGGTCGTAGATTTCGCCCGGCGCGATCGGGTTCACGTTATGAACGATGCGTTCCGGATAGCGCCGCGCGCCGGTGACGTCGAGTGCGCCCATCGTGAAGGTCGGCCCGCTGTCGAACGTGACGGACAGTTGCGCGTCGTGCTTCTGCGGATCGACGCGCGCCTCCGAACGCGCGATCTTCGCGCCGAGGTAACGCTTCGACTGCAACGCCTTCAGCGACGCGTTTTTCGCGTCGTCCCAGCCGGACTGCGAGAACGGATCGCCCTCGCGCAGCGAGAACGCGAAGCGCGTCGCGTTCTCCTGCGTCGGGTCCTCGGTCAGCACCGGGCCGCGAAACGTCAGCGTGACCGACGACACCTTCGTCTGCGGCCCCGGCTCGACGCTCACCCGCACCTGCCGCTTGCCACCGGTCGTGCGCACGTCGGTCCGCACGACCGGCGTGAAATAACCGTCGGTCGCCGCGAGGTCGCGCACCTGCTGCGGCGTCGCGGTCACGAGAAAGCCGAACTGCTCGTCGCTGATGTCGTCGCGTTTCGCGAAGCGGGAGATGTCGAGGTGCTGCTGCAACAGCCGGCGCAGCGCGCGCGGCGACGCGTCGATGTCGACGCGGTACGACGCGAGCGCGTCGCCCGCCCACAGCGCGGCGACCAACGCCGCGACGAGCGGCCACGCGAGACGGAGCGCATGCGGACGCCGCGCCGGCCGGCCGGGCCAACGCACGCGAGCCGGCGCAACGGCGCCGCGAGCCGTGCCGCCGGCGGCACGGCCGGGCCGCATGCGCAACGATTCGATCTTCCACCCCGCCAAACAGGACCTCCGGCCGTCGTGATCTGGTTAGAACGGGGCTTCCCCGTCCGCTGGGCACCGCGTGGCGGGCGCAGACGCGTTATTTCACCACAACGGCGGCGCCGAACCCCACAACCAGCACGGCCGTCGGCACCAAACCCGGGTCGCGGCGGGATGCGCCGTGGCCTGTCCGGCACGCCGGGCCGGCGCGGGTGCCTTGCGCGCACGGCTTGCGGTAAAATTACGCCCGACCTGAACCCGCCACGGTTCGGCGTTGCGAAACCGCCTCCTTCGACCCGGACATCAAGCCATGTATCAGTCGGACATCACGCAGTTCCTGAACCAGCTCAAGCAACAAAAGCCTTCGCTCGAAGACGAACAGCGCCGCGGCCGCTCGCTGCTGTGGGACAAGCAGCCGATCGATCTCGACGAGCGCGAGCGCCAGCAGGCGTCGCGCGTGAAGCAGACGTCGTACGTGTACTACCAGAACTTCTGATGGCCGCTCCCGCCGGAGCAGGCGCTCCGGACGGCGACGCGCTCGCCGCCCCCGCGAACGACTCGACGCCCGACACGGTCGACGGCGTCGCGTTCGCGCGCCTGTACGGCGAGCCGCTGTTCAAGCTCCCGCAGGACCTGTACATCCCGCCGGACGCGCTCGAAGTCTTTCTCGAAACGTTCGAAGGGCCGCTCGACCTGCTGCTGTACCTGATCCGCAAGCAGAACTTCAACGTGCTCGACATCCCGATGGCCGAGGTCACCACGCAATATCTCGGCTACGTCGAGCAGTTGCGCAAGACGAACCTCGAACTCGCGGCCGAGTATCTGCTGATGGCCGCGATGCTCATCGAGATAAAGTCGCGGATGCTGCTGCCGGTCAGGAAGGCGGACACCGGCGACGAAGCGGAAGACCCGCGCGCGGAACTCGTGCGGCGTCTCCTCGAATACGAGCAGATGAAGCTCGCCGCGCAGCGCATCGACCAGTTGCCGCAACTCGGCCGCGACTTCCTGCGCGCCGAGGTGTACATCGAGCAGAGCGTCACGCCGCGCTTCCCGGACGTGAACAGCGACGACCTGCGCGCCGCGTGGGCCGACGTCGTGAAGCGCGCGAAGCTCGTCCAGCATCACAAGATCTCGCGCGAGGAGCTGTCGGTGCGCGAGCACATGAGCGTGATCCTGCGCAGGCTGCAAAACACGCGCTTCATGGAGTTCACGGAACTGTTCGACGTATCGCGCGGCGTGCCGGTCGTCGTCGTGAACTTCATCGCGATGCTGGAGCTGTCACGCGAATCGTTGATCGAGATCACCCAGGCGGAGCCGTTCGCGCCGATCTACGTGCGACTCGCCTACCTGCCGGCATGACGGACGCCGCGCGGGTCCGCTCGTCACGCACTCGCGCGCTCGCGCAACTCCAGCCGCGGCTGCGCTGCGCGCGCAAATCCACTACAATCCGCCCGCGCCTGCCCTGCCCGAAGCGGCCGGGCGCGCGCCTCGCGCAAGCGGCCCGCCGGCCAGGTCCGGCACGCCGGTTGCGGCAACCCTGTCCCGCTTCGCGCGTGGCTTAACGCACCGGCATCCCCGCCGCCCCGATCATGAAAGTCATCAGCTCGATCCAGGAATTGCGCGACCAGTTGCGCGGCCAGAACCGCACGGCGTTCGTGCCGACGATGGGCAACCTGCACGAAGGCCACCTGTCGCTGATGCGGCTCGCGCGCCAGCACGGCGACCCGGTCGTCGCGAGCATCTTCGTCAACCGGCTGCAGTTCGGCCCGAACGAGGACTTCGACAAGTACCCGCGCACGCTCGAAGCCGACATCGAAAAGCTGCAGAAAGAGAACGTGTACGTGCTGTTCGCGCCGACCGAGCGCGACATGTACCCGCAGCCGCAGGAATACCGCGTGCACCCGCCGCACGACCTCGGCGACATCCTCGAAGGCGAGTTCCGCCCCGGCTTCTTCACCGGCGTCTGCACGGTCGTGATGAAGCTGATGTCGTGCGTGCAGCCGCGCGTCGCGGTGTTCGGCAAGAAGGACTACCAGCAGTTGATGATCGTGCGCGCGATGTGCCAGCAGTTCGCGCTGCCGACCGACGTGATCGCGGCGGAAACCGTGCGCGACGCCGACGGCCTCGCGCTCAGCTCGCGCAACCGCTATCTGGCGCAAGCGGAGCGCGCCGAGGCGCCGCAGCTCGCGGCGGCGTTGCAGTCGGTGCGCGAAGCGGTGCTGTCGGGCCGGACCGACTACCCGCAACTGGAAATCGAAGCGATGGCGAAGCTCGCCGCGCGCGGCTGGCAGCCGGACTACATCGCGATCCGCCAGCGCTCGAACCTGCTGCCGCCGCTGCCGCAGGAAACCGATGCGCCGCTCGTCGTGCTCGCCGCCGCGAAACTCGGCGCGACCCGGCTGATCGACAACCTCGAAATCTGATCCCGATCCACCCAGACAGGAGCCCGGCGGACCGCCCCGTCCGCCCGAGGAGACGCCCATGCAACGCCACATGCTGAAGTCGAAGATCCACCGCGCGGTCGTCACGCACTGCGAACTGCATTACGAAGGATCGTGCGCGATCGACGAGAACCTGCTCGAAGCGGCGAACATCGTCGAGAACGAGCGGATCGACATCTGGAACATCAACAACGGCGAGCGTTTCTCGACCTATGCGATCAAGGGCGAGCGCGGCAGCGGGATGATCTCGCTGAACGGCTCGGCCGCGCGCCGCGCGCAGCTCGGCGACCTCGTGATCATCGCGGCGTTCGCGAACGTCGACGAAGCCGAACTGAAGGCGGGCTGGAAACCGGATCTCGTGTTCGTCGACGAGCAGAACCGGATCAAGGGCAGCCGCGATCACGTGCCGACGCAAAGCTGGACCTGACTCGCATTGCGGTCCGCCGCCGGTCATGCGCCGGCGGACCGCCGTCCGGATGGCCGATAGCCGTCCGCGCTACTTCCCGTTCAGCCACGACAGGATCGGCTGCCACTGCTCGACGTCGCGATCGACGCGGCTCTTCGCGACGTCCCACAGCGTGAGGCCGTGCGCCGCCAGTTGCACGTAGTTCTGCGTATCGCGCAGATAACCGAGCACCGGCAGCTTCAGCCCCTCGACGAAGCGTTGCAGCTGTTCCGCCGAGCGCGTGCGCGCATCGACGCGCATCCCGACCACGCCGACCTCGATCGTCCCCTTGCGCACCGCCTTCTCCTTCGAGAGCCGGTCGAGGAAGTCCTGCGTCGCGAGGATGTCGAACATCGACGGCTGCAACGGCACGATCACCTTGTCCGCCAGCTCCAGCACCGTCGCGAGGCGGCTGCCGTGCAGGCCCGCCGGCGTGTCGACGACCGCGTGCTCCAGTCCCTTCGGCGGCTTCGCGGGGTTGTCGAGATCGACGCTCCACGTCTCGATCGGCGGCAGCGTCGCGGGCCGAAGGTCGAGCCACGCGTGCGCGGACTGCTGCCGGTCGAGGTCCGCGAGCGCGACCCACTCGCCCTGCGCGGCGAAATAGCCGGCCAGATTGGTGGACAGCGTGCTCTTGCCGACGCCGCCCTTGGGGTTCGCCACCACGATCACCGTCATGAATGCTCCCGTCAGGAAGGCTGGCGCGCGGGCCAGCCGGATTGCCGATTCGGGGGCCGCGATGCGCGCGCCGCCCGTGGACGACGGGCGCGCAACGACCCAGCCGTTGATAATATCGGCAAACTCCGCCGCGCCGAAGCCCCTGACGCAACAGCGGCGGCCCATTCCAGCCCGTTATCCGGAGACTTTTCGCCCATGAGCCTGCTGCGCACCGACGTTTCGATCGACCGACTCCACGAACGGCAACGCGGCAAACTGCCGGATTGGCTGGGCTTTCGGGCCATTTCGCTCGACGCGGGGCGGCTGCGCGCGGAACTGGACGTCCGGCCGGACCTGCTCGCGCCGAACGGCTTTCTGCACGCGGCGACGGTGATCGGCCTCGCGGACACCGCCTGCGGCTATGCGTGTTTCGCGCACCTGCCGGACAACGCGAAGAACTTCACGACGGTCGAGCTGAAGAGCAACTTCGTCGGCACCGCGCGGGAAGGCACGCTGACGGCGGTCGCGACCGCCGTCCATCTCGGCCGCAGCACCCAGGTGTGGGACGCGACCGTCAGCGGGCCGGACGGGAAGACCATCGCGCTGTTTCGGTGTACGCAGATGGTGTTGTACTGAGCGTTCGGGTCGCTGATCTTCGCGGCGGTTGGCATGGCGAAGCGGTTCGGGGGTGAAACGGGGCGATCGGGTTCGGGGTCCGGGACAGGGCCGTCGAGCCGCCGCCCCTGTCGACGTTGATTTGCACGCCCGAACCTGCACGAGCTTTGCGCCCGCCCGACGCCGCTTTCGGGCATCGCATCGAGGCGGTCAAGCGCCGGCAAGCGCGTACGCCTGCCGGGGCCGCGCACCCACCGCGCCGAACGCCGGGCCATCGCCGTAACCGGCCGCCTCACCCCGCCCTCATCGCACCGCAACAACGCCGGTACAATCACGCGATGATTTCGCGCGACCTCACCTTCATCGTCGGCGGCGCGCGCTCGGGCAAGAGCGCGCACGCCGAACGGCTCGCCGCCGCGAGCGGCCTGCCCGTCACCTACGTCGCGACCGCGCGCGTCGCCGACGACGAATTCGCCGACCGCGTCGCGCATCACCGCGCGCGCCGCCCCGCCCACTGGGCGCTGGTCGAAGCGCCGCTCGACCTCGCGGGCGCGCTCGACGCCGCCGCCGCGCCCGGCCGCTGCGTGCTGATCGACTGCCTGACGCTGTGGCTCGCGAACCTGCTGTGCCCGCCGGACGCGGCCGCGCCCGCCGACGACTGGCTCGCCCGCCTCGACGCGTTCGCCGCCGCGTGCGAACGCGCGCGCGGCACCGTGCTCGTCGTCAGCAACGAGATCGGCCTCGGCGTCGTGCCGCTCGGCGCGGCGACGCGCCAGTACGTCGACGAACTCGGCCGCCTGAACCAGCGGATCGCCGCGCTCGCGGACCGCGCAACGCTGATCGTCGCCGGCCTGCCGGTCGTGCTGAAGGGGGGGTGATGCTGTCGCTGCCCGTCACCGCCGCGCTCGCGGTCGCCGCGGTTTTCGTCGACCGGGTGGTCGGCGAGCCGCGCCGCGCGCATCCGCTCGTCGCGTTCGGCGCGCTCGCGAACCGGCTCGAAGCGCGCCTGAACATCGGCCGGCGCGGCCGCCCGCTCGGCCTCGCCGCGTGGCTCGCGGCGGTCGCGCCGCCGGTCGCCGTCGCCGCGTGGCTGACCGCCACGCTGCCGTGGCCGCTCGCCGCCGCGCTGCACGTCGCGCTGCTGTGGTTCGCGCTCGGCGCGCGCAGCCTGCGCGAGCATCTCGCGCCGATCGCCCGCGCGCTCGCGCAGCGCGACCTCGCGGCGGCCCGCAAGCTGACGTCGCGAATCGTGTCGCGCGACACGTCGAACGCGGACGAGACCGCGCTGTCGCGCGCGGCCGTCGAATCGGCGCTCGAAAACGGCAACGACGCGATCTTCGGCGCGCTGTTCTGGTTCGCGGTCGCGGGCGGCCCCGGCGCGCTCGCGTTCCGCCTCGCGAACACGCTCGACGCGATGTGGGGCTACCGGACCCCGCGTTATCTGCGCTTCGGCTGGGCGGCCGCGCGCATCGACGACGTGCTGAACTGGATTCCCGCGCGGCTCACCGCCGCGAGTTACGCGCTGCTCGGCGACACGCGCGTCGCGCTGCGCTGCTGGCGCGACCAGGCGCCGCGCTGGGACAGCCCGAACGCCGGCCCGGTGATGGCGGCGGGCGCGGGCAGCCTGAACGTGCTGGTCGGCGGGCCGGCGGTCTATCACGGCACGCTCGAACAGCGGCCGGTGCTCGGCGCGGGCGCGCCGCCGCGCGCGGCCCACATCGACGCCGCGTTGCAGCTCGTCGAGCGCACCACGCTGCTGTGGCTCGGCGCGCTGCTCGCGCTCGCGTTCATCGGCGTCGCGACGCATGTCTGAGCGGATCGAACGCACGCCGGCCGCCGTCGCGCACGGCGGCAACCTGCACGACGCGGCCGAACGCTACGGCATCCCATACGACGCGTGGATCGACCTGTCCACCGGCATCAATCCGCATGGGTACCCGGTGCCGCCGGTGCCGGCCTCCGCATGGCGGCGGCTGCCCGACGACGGCGACGGCTTCGCCGCGTGCGCCGCGCGCTACTACGGCGCGCCGGACGAACGGCACGTGCTGCCGGTCGCCGGCAGCCAGGCGGCGATCCGCGCGCTGCCCGCGCTGCTGCCGCGCGGGGCGGCCGCGATCGCGCCGCTCACCTACGGCGAATACGCGCCGGCGTTCGCGCGCGCCGGCCATGCGGCGCTGATGCTCGACGCGACGGCCGACACGCTGCCGGACGGCGCGATGCACGCGGTCGTCGTCAATCCGGACAACCCGACCGCGACGCGCGTGCCGACGGCCCGCCTCTTGCGCTGGCGCGAGCAACTGGCGGCGCGCGGCGGCACGCTGATCGTCGACGAGGCGTTCGCGGATGCGTTCGCGCCGAAGCAATCGTCATCGCTCGCCGCGAGCGCCGCGCTGCCGGGGCTCGTCGTGCTGCGCTCGCCGGGCAAGTTCTTCGGAATCGCCGGCGCGCGCTGCGGCTTTGCGCTCGCGCAGCCGGACCGGCTGCACGCGCTGCGCGCCGCACTCGGCGCATGGACGGTCGGCGGCCCGGCGCGGCATGCGGTCCGGCATGCGTTCGCGGACACGGCATGGCAGACGCAGATGCGCGGGCAACTGGCGGCCGACAGCGCGCGGCTCGCGGCGCTGCTGCAAGCACATGGGCTCGCGCCGCGGACGACGCCGCTGTTCGCATGGGTCGCCGACCCGCGCGCGCAGGCCCTGCACGAAGGGCTGGCGCGACGCGGCGTGTGGACGCGCCTCTTTGCATCGCCCGCGAGCGTGCGTTTCGGCCTGCCGGCGTCGGACGACGAGTGGCTCCGGTTCGGCGCGGCGCTCGCGGACGCGATGCGATCGCTCGATCCGGGAGCCGTTCGATGACGTCGCGCGGATCGACAAGCGCGCGCGCGGCGCTGGCTGCGGCCGCCGTTCTGGCCGCTTCCGTCGGCGCGCACGCAGCAGTGACCGTCACCGACGACACCGGCGCGACCGTCACGCTCACCGCCCCCGCGGCGCGCGTCATCAGCCTCGCGCCGCACGCGACCGAACTGATCTACGCGGCCGGCGGCGGCGCGAAGCTCGTCGGCGCGGTCGCGTACAGCGATTACCCGCCGCAGGCGAAGGACGTGCCGCGCGTCGGCGACAACCGCTCGCTCGACCTCGAACGGATCGCCGCGCTGCGGCCGGACCTGATCGTCGTCTGGCGGCACGGCAACGCGCAGCAGCAGATCGACCGGCTGCGCGACCTCGGCATCCCGCTGTTCTTCAGCGAGCCGCGCCGCCTCGACGACGTCGCGACCGACCTGACGCGGCTCGGCGCATTGCTCGGCACGCAGGCCGCCGCGCAGCCGGCCGCCGATGCGTATCGGCGCGACATCGCGCAACTGCGCGCGCAGTACGCGACGCATCCCGCCGTCGACGTGTTTTATCAGGTCTGGGACCAGCCGCTGATGACGATCAACGGCTCGCAGATGATCAGCGACGTGATCGCGTTATGCGGCGGGCGCAACGTGTTCGCCGCGTTGCAGCCGCTCGCGCCGACCGTCTCGACCGAAGCGGTGCTGGCCGCGAATCCGGAAGCGATCGTGACCGCGTCGCAGGGCGCGACCGCCCCGGACCGTCCGCTGCCGGGCCTCGACCGCTGGCGCGCGTGGCCGACGCTGACGGCGGTCGCGCGCGGCAACCTGTTCGCGATCGATGGCGATCTGTTGAGCCGGCCCGCGCCGAGGATCGCGCAAGGGGCGGCGCTGCTGTGCAAGGACCTCGAAATCGCGCGAGGCCGGCGGCCGGAGGGGGGTGCGCGTTGAGGCGGCTGCCGGGGCGTGTCGCGAAACCGGACGCTCGGTTTGCTTTGCCGCTCCGATCCGGTGGATCGCTTACGCGCTCGTTCCCATGCCGTGCCGTTGCCGTCACGCAGCGTGGCGTCGCGAATACCCAGGGCGCGATACACGCATCGCCACCGACTGCGGCCGACCACCGCACACCGCATAACGCTCGCAAAGCGTGTTCAAACATTCCACCGCACGAGCCGCCACTCGCCACCCACCGCCTCGCGCCGCAGCCACACAATCGCCGCCATCTCCAGCGTCCAGCGCATGCAGTTCGACAGCGGCACGCCGAGCGCGCGCGCCGTCATCGCGCGAATCACGCCCGCATGCGTGACGATCCACGTCATCGACGGCGCACCGGGAACGCCGACCCACGCATCGAGCCCCGCCTGCACCCGCGCATCGAATTGCACAACACTCTCGCCGCCATGCTCGCGCGCATGCAGAAAATCGGCGGCCCACGCGTCGACCTGTCCGCGCGCGATCGCCTCCCATGCGCACAGTTCCCACGCGCCGAAGTCGATCTCCGCGAAACGGTCGTCATACTGCGCCGCGAGTCCGTGCATCGACGCGAGCCGTTCGGCAACCGACGAGCAGCGCGCGAGCGGACTCGTGACGATACGCAACGGCGACGCCAGGTCGCCGGTAGTCAACGCCTGCGCGATGTCCCCGCAGCCGGCAGGCGACACGTCACCGGCCGCTGCCGCCGCACCGATCGCAGCCAGCCGCCGCGCAATCTCCACAGCGCCCGCATCCGCATCGCCGGCGAGCGGCACATCGCTGCGCCCATAACAGACGCCCGCCTCGACGGCGACCGCCGGATGCCGGATCAGAACGAGATCCACGCGAGCCCCATCAGATAGATGGCGATTTCGAACACCTGCTGCGCGAAGCCGAGGCAGTCGCCGGTATAACCGCCGATGCGCCGCACGAAGTAACGGCCGAGCGCCCAGCGCAGCCCGCCCAGCACGACGAGCGTCGCGAGACCCGCGCGCCAGTCCGGCCACGCCGGCCAGAACAGCCACGGCAGCCCGAACGCGCACGCGACGAGCCATGCGCCCACGCGCATCCGCTGCGCGACCGGCTTCGCCTTGCCTTCGTCGCGCACGTAGTCGAGCGTCATCAGATAACTGATCGCGCACGCGCGGCTCGCCGCGTGCGCGGCGATCATCAGCGTCGCGGCCCGCAGCGGCGGCAGCGCGGCAAGCGTCTGCCACTTCAGCGCGAGCGCGACGACGAGGCCGATCGCGCCGAACGCGCCGATCCGCGAGTCGTGCATGATCCGCAGCACGTCGTCGCGTCGATACGCGCCGCCGAACGCGTCGCAGCAGTCGGCCAGTCCGTCCTCGTGGAATGCGCCGGTCGCGACGAGCGTCGCGACCATCGACAGCAGCACCGCGACGCCCGCCGGCAGCACGCGCTGCGCGGCGAGATACACGAGCGCGCCGAGCGCGCCGACGAGCACGCCGACAAGCGGAAAATAACGCGCGGCCGCGTTCAGCCACTGCGGTTCGTAACCGACCCAGCGCGGCACCGGCACGCGCGTGAAGTAACCGAGCGCGGTGAAGAAATAACGCAGTTCCGCGAGCGGATTCATCGCGCGGCCCCGTTCATCACGACGCGGTGTACGTCGTCATTCATCGCGGTCGCTGCGATCCGCGACGCCCGCCGATTCGAAGCTCGCCATCTCGTTGACGAATGCCGCCGCCGCGCGCAGCAGCGGCACCGCGAGCGCCGCGCCGGTCCCTTCGCCGAGCCGCAGATCGAGCGCGAGCAGTTCGCGCGCGCCGAAGTAGTCGAGCATCCGCCGATGCCCGGCTTCGTTCGACGCATGCGCGAACACGCAGTAGTCGCGCACGTTGCGCGCGAGCGCATCGGCGACGACGAGCGCCGACGTCGCGATGAAACCGTCGACGAGAATGACCATCCGCGCCTGCGCCGCCGCGAGCAACGCGCCGGCCATCATCGCGATCTCGAAGCCGCCGAACGTCGCGAGCACGTCGAGCGGGTCGCGCGCGTCCGCATGGCGTTCGAGCGCCGCCGCGAGCACGTCGCGTTTCTTCGCGACGCCCGCGTCGTCGAGGCCGGTGCCGCGCCCGACGCATTCCGCGACCGGCACGCCGCACAACCGGCTCATCAGACACGCGGCCGACGACGTGTTCGCGATGCCCATCTCGCCGAAGCCGATCACGTTGGTGCCGAGCGCCGCGTGATGGCGCACGCGCGCGGCGCCGGCCGCGAGCGCGGCAATCGCCTCGTCGCGCGACATCGCCGGCTCGCGCGCGAAGTTGCGCGTGCCGCGTCCGATGTGCGCGTCGATCAACGTCGGCGACGCGGGCAGCGGCGTCGCGACGCCCGCATCGACGATCTCCAGCGTCAGGCCCGCGACGCCGCTGAACGCGTTGATCGCCGCGCCGCCCGCGACGAAGTTCGCGACCATCTGCACGGTGACCGCCTGCGGATACGGGCTCACGCCCTCCTCCGCGATGCCGTGGTCGCCGGCGAACACGATCATCGCGGGCCGCTCGATGCGCGGCCGCGTGGTGCGCTGGATCATCCCGAGTTGCAGCGCGAGCCCTTCGAGGCGGCCGAGGCTGCCGGGCGGTTTCGTCTTCGTGTCGATCAGGTGTTGAAGCGTGTCGCGCAGCGACGTGTCGAGCGGCTCGACGGCGATCAGATCGTGCAGGGTGGAAGTCATGTTCGTTTCGTTCGTTGAAGGCATGGCAGGGCCGTTTTCATGCGTCGCGATGCAGCGCGGGCACCAGCGCCTCGTGCGCGCCGTCGCGGATCAGCACGAGCGGATGGCCGAACGCGTCGCTCGCGCGTTCGGGCGTCAGCACGTCCCGCACCGGTCCCGCGTGAAAACCGCCGCGTCCGTCGAGCAGCAGCGCATGGGTCGCGAACCGCCGCGCAAGGTTCAGATCGTGACAGGAAAAAACGATCGCACGCGCGTCCGCGTGGACCCAGCGGGTCAACGCTTCGAGGCACGCGATCTGGTGATGCAGGTCGAGATGCGACAGCGGCTCGTCGAGCAGCAGCAGCGGCGCGCCCTGGCACAGCACTGCCGCGAGCGCGACGCGCTGCCGTTCGCCGCCGGACAGCGACAGCACATCGCGCGCGGCGAGCCGTTCGAGGCCGAGCATCGCGAGCGCCGTCCGCGCGGCCGCGCGATCATCTGCGCGCTCCCAGCCCCAGCCGGTCAGATGCGGGTAGCGGTTCAGCAGCACGATGTCGAGCACGCTCGCGCTGAACGCATCGCGAATGTCCTGCGGCATCAATGCGCGCCGCTGCGCGAGCGTCGCGGGCGGCCAGTCCGCGAGCGCGGTTCCGTCTATCTCGACGTGGCCGTCGGCGGGTTTCGTCAGCCCCGCGAGCGTCGAGATCAGCGTCGTCTTGCCCGCGCCGTTCGCGCCGGCGACGCACCAGAGTTCGCCCGCGCGGAACGTCTGCGCCAGTCCTTCGACAAGCGTGCGCGTGCCGGCGCGCAGCGTCAGCGAACGCGCAGCGGCGAGCGCCTTGACGCCCGGTCCAACGGTCGCGGTCAGGTTCGTGCGGCCGGTCATCGCGGCCGCCTGCGCAGCAGCATCCACAGGAACACCGGCACGCCCGCGAGCGCGGTGACGACGCCGACCGGCAACTGCGTCGGCGCGACGACCGTGCGCGCGACGAGGTCCGCGCCCATCACCGCGACGCCGCCCGCAAGCGCGGCGGCCGGCAGCAGCATCCGCTGGTCGTTGCCGAACGCGAGCCGCAGCATGTGCGGCACGACCAGCCCGACGAAACCGATCGTGCCGCCGGTCGTCACCGCGGCCGCGGCCGCGAGCGACGCGGCGACGTACACGCCGAGCCGCAGCCGCATGACCGGCACGCCGAGCGCCTGCGCGGTCGCGTCGCCGCGCAGCAGCACGTTCAGTTGCGGCGCGGCCGGCACGATGCCGACCAGCACGATCGCGAGCGCGGCGAGCGCGGGCCACGGCGGCGCAACGCCGTTCAGGTCGCCGGTCAGCCAGAACAGCATCCCGCGCAGACGCGCGTCCGGCGCGAGCGTCAGCAGCAGCGTGATCGTCGCGCCCCAGCCCGCCGCGATCACCGCGCCGGTCAGCAATAGCCGTGGAGAACTGTCCTGCGGCTCGCCGCGCCACAGTTCGCGGCGCGCGAGGCCGAGTACCAGCAGGATCGATACGAACGCGCCCGCGCACGCGCTCGCCTGCACGATCCACCACGCGGCGCCGGCGATCATCGCGACCAGCGCGAACGCGGCCGCGCCGCCGGACACGCCGAGCACATAAGGCTCCGCGAGCGGATTGCGCAGCAGCACCTGAAGCAGCGCGCCCGCGAGTCCGAGCAGCGCGCCGCACGCGAAGCCGCCGAGCGCGCGCGGCAGACGCAGCGTGCGGACGATCTCCGCGGCGAGGTCCGCGCCGCCGTGCGCGGGCGTCAACGCGCCGACCGCCTGCGCGAGCGTAACCGGCACGCTGCCCGCGACGAGCGACGCGCCGAACACCGCGAGCGCGGCGAGCGCGAGCACGGCCCAGATCGCGGCCGCGCGGCGCGCGTTCATCGCGAGCGGCGCACGCACGATCGAACGGTTCATCGGCGCGTCATGGCTCACGCGGATCGCGCACGAAGGCCGGCATCACTGCTGCTGCCAGCCGAGCGTGAGATACGCGCCGCGACGCGGCGTGTTGTACGTGTAGACCAGCTCATAGTCCTTGTCGAAGAGGTTCTGGATTTGCGCGGCGACGTACCACGACTTCGTGATGTTATATCGCGCGGACAGGTTCACGATGCCGAAGCCGCCGAGTTCGGCGCCGCCGTCGTTGCGCGGCCCGCTGACGAGCCATTCGCCGCCGACGCGCCAGCCGCCGACGTTGCGGTTCGCCGCGAACGACGCGAAGCGCCGCGCGCGCCGGTCGAGGTCGGTGTGGTTGTCCTCGTCGACCGGATTCTGGAACGTGACCGACGCCCGCACGTCGGTCTTGCCGACGCGGCCGCGCCACGCGCCCTCGACGCCCTGCACCTTCGCGTTGCCGACGTTCTCCGCCATGTAGATGCCCGGCGTCGGCTGCGCGACCGATTCGATCAGGTTCGTATAGCGCGTCTGGAACAGGTTCACGCGGACCACGCCGAGCGCATCGGACGCGTACTGCAACGCGGCCTCGACCGAATGGCTGCGCTCGGGACGCAGCAGCGGATTGCCGTACATCGGATAAAACAGGTCGTTGAACGACGGCGCGCGAAACGAATCGGACCAGCTCGCCGTCGCCTTCCAGTGACGGTCGAAGTCGAAACCGTAACCGACGTAGTAACTGTTCGCGCCGCCGAAATCCGAATACTGGTCGTGCCGCAGGTTCGCCTGGATCTGGCTCGCGCCGAAGCGGCCCGTGTAGCCGACGAAACCCGAATCGACGTGACGGTCGGGCGCCGCGTAGCTGTTCGAATCGAGCGTCTGGTCCAGATGCTCGTAGCCGACCTGCAGTTTCTGTTGCGGCGCGAACGCGATGTCGTTCTGCCACGTGTACTGGCGATTGTCCGTGTCGTAGCGGTCCGTATAAACGCCGTTCAGCGCGTTCTGGTTGCGGTCGTTGCCCATCGCCGCCGTGAAGTGCGTCGTCCACCAGTCGGTCAGCCTGCCGTTCGCGAACACGGACGCCTGCTGCACGCGGCTGTACACGTCGTTCAGATCGGTTGGCATCCCGTACGGATTGTCGTAGCTGCTGTAGCCGTACACCTGGAAATAGCGCACGCCCGCGTCCCAGCGATCGTTGAAGCGGTGCCGCAACGACGCGGACACGCTCTCGTTCAGATAACCGTTCGGGTTCGGATTGACCGGCGCGCGCGCCGGATCGATCGCGGAGAAGCCGTCGTCCTTCGCGCGTGCGAGCGACACGCTGAAGGTCGTGCTGCCGTCCGCGTCGAGCGCGCCGGACACGCCCGCCTGCTGCCGCTGCGTGTGATAACTGCCGTACTCGACCTCGAAGTTGAAGCGCGGCGGATGATCGCCGCCGTCCTTCGTGAAGATCTGCACGATGCCGCCGATCGCGCCGGACCCATACAGCGCGGACACGTTGCCGTTCACGACTTCCACGCGGTCGATCTGGTCGAGCGGAATCTGCTCGATCTGCGCGCTGCCGAGGCTCACCGAATCGACCCGCACGCCGTCGATCAGCACGAGCGACTGGTCGGCATTCGAGCCGCGCAGATAGAGGCTCGCCGACGCGCCCGGCCCGCCGTTGCGCAGGATCTGCGCGCCGGGCGCGAGTTGCAGCAGACCGGGCAGATCGCGCGCGGTGGTGTCGGCGATGTCCTGCGCGTCGAACTGCGTGGTTTGCGGGATCGCGTCCGCGAGCGGCTGCGGGCCGCGCTGCGCGGTGACGACGATCGGCGCGAGCGTGCGCGGATCGCCGGGTGAAATCGAATCGCCTGCGGGTATCGAAGCCGCGATCGCCGATGCGGACGAAGCGGATTGTGCAGACGAAGCGGCTGACGCGGACGCCGCGCCGGTATCCGGCGCAACGGGCGCGGACGACTGCGCGAACGCCGCGAGCGGCACGCCGAGCGCAAGCAGCGCAATACGCGCGGCGCGCGGGCCGAGGGGCGTGTTCATCGAATGAAGATTCCTGTGGTGACGGGCGCGATTCCGCTCTCCGCGGAACCCTGCGCGATCAGGCGCGTCGCCGGGCGGCCGGCCGTCTTGAAGACATCGGCCGGCGCGGCACGCGGCGGCGCGTCCGCAGTCTGGCCGGTATCCGGGCTGACGATGTGCATCGATCCGCCTTCCCGCGCGAAGCGCAGTGGCCGGGGACGCGTTGCGCGATGCAGAAGCGGCATCGCACGACGCGTGCTGGATCGACGGGCATGCGCGGCGTGTGCGCATGCGATCGTTGTACCGTTGCGGAGAGCAGCACAGGATGGCGCGTCCGGGGCCGGACTTCGCTCCCTGTTTCCCGTTTAACCGCGCGCATTTTTCGGCGCGGGCACCAGAGTGCGGCAAGTGTAGGAGCGGACTCCAACACCGTCAAGAAACCTTCAGACACCGTTGCCGAACGGCCGCGCGGACCGGCAAGATGCGTTCCCGCGTCGCGAGCTACGGACCGTTACCGGCATGAAGCGAGGTTGTTACGTCTGGAAACGACGCAGTTATCGGAATACGCATTAATCCGCGCTAGAATGCCTGTCTTTAGAGGACGCAGCACATGCTCAACGAACTCGAAACACTCTCACAGAACATCGGGCGGCTGATTGAAATCAATCAGCGCCACCATGAGGCGCGCCTCGCGCTCGAAGAGCAACTCGCGCAACTGCGCGCGCAATGTGATGCGACGCGTGCGGAACTCGAACAGGTGCGCGAGGAACGTAATGGATTGCAGGCGGAACGCGATGCGTTGTCGGCGAAGATCGACGACGCGCAGGTGCGCCTGAACGCGATCCTCGAAAAGCTGCCGCGCGCCCGCTCGCAGTCCGAGCCGGACAACCAGCTCGATCTGCTCGACCCGGCGCGTCAGTCCGACGACGGTGAAGACAGCAACGCGGCCCGCCACGGAGAAAATGCATGACGACCAAGCAGATCGAAGCGACGATTCTCGACCAGACCTATCGTCTCGTGTGTTCGCCCGAGACCGAAGCGGCGCTGCTCGAAGCGGTCGCGCGCGTCGACGCGGAGATGTCGAAGATCCGCTCGCACAGCAACGTGCGCGGCATCGATCGCATCGCGGTGATGGCCGCGCTGTCGCTCGCATCGGAACTGCTGAAGCTGCAGACGAGCGTGCGTCATGGGGAGGCATTCCCCGCGGACGAAATCCGTCGTACAATGCGGCAAATGAATGAGCAGCTCGGCACGGTGATCCAGCAGTACGGCGTGCAGTAAGCGCATCACGGCGCGAGCTTCGGCAGCAGCATTCACAGGTTTTAAAAGGTCTCGCTTCAACAGGTTTAGTCAGCTTCCCTGCCTGGTTCGCCAAGGTCATATATTCCTTGAACCAATGCCATGTGCACGGTTGCGGAAATTTGTAGCACGGGTGTGCGCGTCACTCTGTCTGATGTACCCGAAGTGCTGCTAACTGCGACCAATTCTGAACCTCAGGTTCAGGATGCCGGCCTAGCGGCTAAGGCGGGGACCTTTTCCAACGGCATCGGACGCAAGTCCGATGCCGTTTCTCTTTGCAGCGTCCGCATTGCATCGGCCCGCGGCATCATGCGGATTCGCCGGTGCATGGCGCGCCGCGCGCCGTTCTCCCTTTCGACGTGACCTCCGACTGCTCATGCGCTACTGGCTGATGAAGTCCGAACCCGACGAAGCAAGCATCGACGACCTCGCGGATGCGCCGCATCGCACGTTGCCGTGGACCGGCGTGCGCAACTATCAGGCGCGCAACTTCATGCGCGATTCGATGCAGGTCGGCGAC
Source organism: Paraburkholderia caballeronis (assembly GCF_900104845.1). Classification (NCBI taxonomy): domain Bacteria; kingdom Pseudomonadati; phylum Pseudomonadota; class Betaproteobacteria; order Burkholderiales; family Burkholderiaceae; genus Paraburkholderia; species Paraburkholderia caballeronis. The sequence goes on from NZ_FNSR01000001.1 coordinate 3,168,915, forward strand.
GGCGTGCTGTTCTATCACTCAAGCTGTCCGGAGCCCGGCATCGCGGGGCTCGCGAAGGTGTCGTCCACCGCGTATCCGGACCCGACCCAGTTCGATCCGAAGAGTCCGTACTTCGATCCGAAATCGACGCAGGAGACACCGCGCTGGCTGCTCGTCGACGTCGTGTTCGCGAAGAAGACGCCGCTGATTCCGCTCGCCGCGCTACGCGAGCACGACGAACTCGCCGGCATGCGCGTGCTCGCGAAGGGCAACCGGCTGTCGATCACGCCGGTGACCGCACACGAGTGGAACTTCATCACGAAGCGGCTGATGTGACGGCACGCGCGATGCCCGCCCACGCAGTCGCGGCATCGACGCCCCGCGCCGGCGGGAACCATCGCAACCGCCCACCCAACTAAATGGCACGCAGAAAACGCGCGGGCACGCGTCGTCATACCCTGCGGTCCGCGCGGATGCTGCGCCAACCTGTTCCGGAAGGAGTGAATACATGACTCGAAAAACCGTGATGACGCTCGCGGCCGCGTTCGCCGTGGCCGCGCCGCTTGCGCTGTCACTCGCGCCGCGCGTCGCGTTTGCGCAGAGCGACGCGCGTTATCAGCCGTCCGGCGTGCTGTCGCTCGCCGCGCAGGCGAGCGCGGAAATCCCGCAGGACGTCGTCACGATCACGCTGTTCTACGAGCAGGAAGCGAGCGATCCGTCGTCGCTGACGTCCACGCTGAACCAGCGGGCGGACGCCGCGTTGCAGCGCGCGAAAGGCGTGAGCGGCGTCACCGCGCGCTCCGGGCAGTTCTCGATCTTCCCGTCGACCGATCGCGACGGCCGCATCTCCGCATGGCGCGGCCGCACCGAGGTCGTGCTCGAATCGCGCGACTTCGCGGCCGCATCGAAGCTCGCGGGCGACCTGTCGTCGGCGATGCAGGTCGGCAACGTGCAGTTCTCGCTGTCGCCGGAAGCGCAGCGCGCGGCCGAGCAGAAGCTGACCGGCGAGGCGATCGCGTCGTTCCGCGACCAGGCCGCGGCCGGCGCGCGCGCGTTCGGCTACAGCGGGTATTCGATCCGCGAGGTCAACATCGGCCACTCGGGCGCCGCGCCGCGTCCGATGATGATGATGAGCGCGCGCGCGATGTCCGCGGACGCGAAGATGGCGCAGCCGCTGTCGCTCGAAGGCGGCACGTCGACGGTGATGGTCAACGTGTCCGGCTCCGTGCAGATGAAGTAACGACCCCACGCATACCGGCGGCGCGAACAAAAACGCCACGCTTGCGAGCGTGGCGTTTTTGTTATGCGGTGCCGGAAAAGCCGCGCGTTCAGCCCCCTGCGCCGACCGTCTGCGCGCCGTTGCGGCCCGCGCGGCGATACGCCCAGACCAGCATCAGCACGCCGGCGACGATCATCGGCAGCGACAGCCACTGCCCCATCGACAGGCCGAGCGCGAGCAGGCCGAGGAAGTCGTCCGGCTCGCGCGCGAACTCGACGGTGAAGCGCGCGAGTCCATAGCCGATCAGGAACACCGCGGACACCGCGCCGACCGGCCGCGGCTTGCGCGAGAACAGGATCAGCACGAGAAACAGCACGATCCCTTCGAGCGCGATTTCATAGAGCTGCGAAGGATGGCGCGGCAGCATGTGGTACTGCGCGAAAACGTCCGCGAGATGCCATTGCGCGGCCTGCTGCGGATGCGCGGCGAGCCACGCGCCGTCCTCGTTCGACGCGCCCGGAAACAGCATCGCCCACGGCGCGGACGGATCGGTCACGCGGCCCCACAACTCGCCGTTGATGAAGTTGCCGAGGCGCCCGGCCGCGAGCCCGGTCGGCACCATCGGCGCGATGAAGTCGGTCACCTGCAGCCAGGTGCGGCCGCGCTGCCACGCGAACAGCACCATCGCGAACGTCACGCCGAGGAAGCCGCCGTGGAACGACATCCCGCCTTCCCACACCTTGAAGATGTCGAGCGGATGCGCGAAGTACCAGCTCGCCTTGTAGAACAGCACGTAGCCGAGCCGGCCGCCGAGGATCGTGCCGAGCACGCCGTAGAACAGGATGTCGTCGATGTCCTTCGCGGTCCAGCCCTGCGCGGCGACGTGCGGCAGGCGCAGCCTCAGCCGTCCGATGACGATCGCGAGAACGAAGCCGACGAGATACATCAGGCCGTACCAGCGCACGGCGAGCGGCCCCAGGTGAATGGCTACGGGGTCGAAATTCGGGTGAATGAGCATCGTGAAGTCAGTTGACGTGTTGTTATCGGCGGGGGTCGGCGATTATCGGTGAAGGGGGCGTAAGGGTTCGGAAAGACGCGCCTGCGCGTCGCGAGCGTTGGACGGGCTGCGTCGCGCGAGGTTCGCGGGCCGCGATATGAACGCAAACCCGAACGCGGCGCTCATCGCCCGCCCGGATTCGGGTTCGCCGCTGCATCGCCCTTCACCGCGCCGGCCTTCGCCGCATGGGCGCGCACGATCTCGATGAAACCCGCGAGCACCGGGCTCACTTCGCCGGTGCGCCACACGAGGCCCGTCTCGATCGTCGTCGCGCGCTGCGCGAGCGGCCGGTAGACGACGCCGGTGCGCCGCAGGTTACGCAGCGATTGCGGCACCAGTGCGACACCCATCCCGGCGGACACGAGGCTCACGATCGTCTGCATCTGGATCGCCTCCTGGCCGACGCGCGGCGCAAGCCCGGCCGCGCCGTAGCAATCCATAATGATGTCATAAAAGCCTGGCGCCAGACGTCTTGGGAAAACGACGAGCGGCGCATCCGCGAGATCGCCGAGACTGACCGGCACGTCGGACCAGTCGAGATCGGCCGCCGCGCCCGCGCGCGCGGCCAGTTCGGCCGGCATCGCGATCACCAGCGGCTCGCGCGCGACCGGCAGATACGATAGCTGCGCCGCGTGGCGCGGCGGCAGCGGCGCGATCACGAGGCCCGCGTCGATGCGGCCCGCGACCAGTTCCTCGATCTGCACGTCGCTCGTCGCCTCCGCGAGTTGCAGCCGCACGCGCGGATGGCGCGCGCCGAAGTCGCGCAGCAGGAGCGGCAGCAGCCCGTAGTCGGCGGTCGACACGAACGCGAGCGACAGCACGCCCGCCTCGCCGCGCGCGAGGCTCTGCGCAAGCGGCCGCAGCGCCTCGGCGGCCGCGAGCAGCCGGCGCACCTCGGGCAGCAGGTCCGCGCCGACCGGCGTCAGCTCGACCGAGCGCCGCGTGCGCGCGAACAGCTCGACGCCGAGCGTATCCTCCAGCGCGCGGATCGCCTGCGACAGCGGCGGCTGCGTCATCGACAGCCGCGCCGCCGCGCGGCCGAAATGCTGCTCCTCGGCGACCGCGACGAAGTAGCGTAGCTGGCGCAGATCGGGAACCGTCGAATTCATCGTCTGATATGTTTTCCGACCCAATAGAGCCAGAATAATATATTGGACATTCGGCTCGCGAAACTGCATTCTTCACGCGACGTGCCGGCAGTCCCCCCGATACGCATCAAGCCGGTATCAGAGACAAAGACCAATGGAGCCCCCCAATGTCGTACAACCGTCGTTCGAAAAACATCACGCAAGGCGTCGCGCGTTCGCCGAACCGTTCGATGTATTACGCGCTCGGCTATCAGAAGAGCGATTTCGACAAGCCGATGATCGGCGTCGCCAACGGCCATTCGACCATCACGCCGTGCAACGCGGGCCTGCAACGCCTGACCGACGCGGCCGTCGAGGCGATCAAGGCCTCCGACGCGAACCCGCAGACCTTCGGCACGCCGACGATCTCGGACGGCATGTCGATGGGCACCGAGGGCATGAAGTATTCGCTCGTGTCGCGCGAAGTGATCGCCGACTGCATCGAGACCTGCGTGCAGGGCCAGTGGATGGACGGCGTCGTCGTGATCGGCGGCTGCGACAAGAACATGCCGGGCGGCATGATGGCCATCGCGCGCGCGAACGTGCCGGCCGTGTATGTGTACGGCGGCACCATCAAGCCGGGCAACTGGAAGGGCAAGGACCTGACGATCGTGTCGTCGTTCGAGGCCGTCGGCGAATTCACCGCGGGCCGCCTGTCGCAGGAAGATTTCGAAGGGGTCGAAAAGAACGCGTGCCCGACCACGGGTTCGTGCGGCGGCATGTACACCGCGAACACGATGAGTTCGTCGTTCGAGGCGCTCGGCATGTCGCTGCTGTACTCGTCGACGATGGCGAACCCGGACCAGGAGAAGGTCGACTCGGCGGCCGAGTCGGCGCGCGTGCTGGTCGAGGCGGTGAAAAAGGATCTGAAGCCGCGCGACATCATCACGAAGAAGTCGATCGAGAACGCGGTGTCGCTGATCATGGCGACCGGCGGCTCGACGAACGCGGTGCTGCACTACCTGGCGATCGCGCACGCGGCCGAAGTGGACTGGACGATCGAGGACTTCGAGCGTATCCGCAAGCGCGTGCCGGTGATCTGCGACCTGAAGCCGTCGGGCCAGTTCGTCGCGACCGACCTGCATCGCGCGGGCGGCATTCCGCAGGTGCTGAAGATCCTGCTCGACGCGGGCCTGCTGCACGGCGACTGCATGACGGTCACCGGCAAGACGATCGCCGAGGAACTGAAGGACGTGCCGTCGGCGCCGCGCGCGGACCAGAAGGTGATTTTCCCGATCGACCAGGCGCTGTACAGCGAAGGCCACCTCGCGATCCTGAAGGGCAACCTCGCGACGGAAGGCGCGGTCGCGAAGATCACCGGCCTGAAGAACCCGGTCATCACCGGCCCGGCGCGCGTGTTCGAAGATGAGCAGAGCGCGATGGAAGCGATCCTCGCGGACAAGATCAAGGCAGGCGACGTCGTCGTGCTGCGTTACCTCGGACCGAAGGGCGGCCCGGGTATGCCGGAGATGCTCGCGCCGACGTCGGCGATCATCGGCAAGGGGCTCGGCGAATCGGTGGGCCTCATCACCGACGGCCGCTTCTCGGGCGGCACGTGGGGGATGGTGGTCGGCCACGTCGCGCCGGAAGCGTTCGCGGGCGGCACGATCGCGCTCGTGCACGAAGGCGATTCGATCACGATCGACGCGCACAAGCTGCTGCTGCAACTGAACGTCGACGACGCCGAACTGGAGCGCCGCCGCGCCGCCTGGAAGCAGCCGGCCCCGCGTTACACGCGCGGCGTGCTCGCGAAGTATGCGGCGCTCGCGCTGCCGGCGAACCGCGGCGCAGTGACCGGCTGATGCGTGGATGACGGCCGCCTGGCCGCGTGGGCCAGTCCGTTCGATTCGCGACGTGATGCGATTCGATGCGGACGACCGCGGCGGTCCGGCGCGGTCAAGTGACAAAGGGCGCGCGGCCAGGCCGCGCGCCCTTTGCTTTTATAATGCGACCACACAACAGCCGGTGACCACGCCGGTGGAGACCAGCATGAATCTCGGGTCGCACGCGAAAACGACAATAGCGACGTTGGCCGCCGCCTTCGCGCTCGGCGGCGCCGGCGCGGCCGCCGCGCAGTCATCGGGGCCGCAGGGCCTCGCGCTCGCACAGCAGCAGAACTGCATGAGTTGCCACTCGGTGAGCCGCACGTTCATGGGACCGGCGCTGCGCGACGTCGCCGCGAAATATGCGGCGCGGCCCGATGCGCAGAGTTATCTCGCGCGCAAGATCACGGACGGCAGCAGCGGCGTCTGGGGACCGGTGCAGATGCCCGCGAACACGCAGTTGAGCGGCGCGCAGGCCGCCGCGCTCGCAAGCTGGGTTCTTTCGTTGAAGTGAAGGACGTGATGCGTGTGCTGCGTTGTCAGGTGTGTCGCGCGACGCGGCAGCGCCCGGCGCTATACGCCAGTGGACGGCGGACGGCCCGCGCGCGACGCCGCTTCGTCGCGCATCGCATCGCGCACCCAGCCGGCCAGTTCGGTTTCGAGCGCGAGGCCGACTTCACGCGTGATCTGGCCGACCAGCCAGTCCGAATGTTCGTTCAACGCCGCGCGGCAGCGCGACTCGACCACCGACCGCCCGTCGCCCGCGAGCCACGTCAGGCAGCGGCCGCGCAGCCGCTCGACGAGCGCATCGGCTTCGTACTCGCCGGCGCCGGAGTCCATGAACGCGGCCGTCGCCGCGACGGCCGGCTGTTCCGCGACCGACAGCGCCAGCGGCGGCGCGCTGCGCGCGCGCGCCGGATCGCCCGACACGAGGATGTCGGTCAGCAGCGGAATCGAAGGGTCGTACATGTCGTGAGGTTCCTGCGCGTCGGACACGGTCAGCCTCCGTCAATCGAATCATCCCGGCCCGTCGGCCGCGCGCCGCCGCCCCGCACCCATCCGCGATCTGACGGACGGCATGCGCGGCCGGCGCTCACGCGCCCTGCCGGTAGTTGTTGAGCGTATACCCGCGATCGCGGTAGAACCGGTAGCGGTCGCGGCCCGCGGCGAGTTCTTCCGGCGCGTTGCCGACCACTTCGAGCAGCCGCTCGAAGCGCGCGAACTGCTGCGGCACCGCCGCGCCGAGATTCAGCAGCACGCCATGATGCGGCGCGCGTTCGAGGTCCGCCGCCAGCACGACCGGCGTCTGCGCGGCGTTCGTGTTTTCGGCCATGCAGTGCGGCACGAAGTCGAGCGGCGAGAACGTCCACAGCATCTCGTCGAACGCGCGCAGCCGCTGCGGCTCCGCGAGCACCACCGCCTGCGTGCCCGCCTGATAGGCCTTGCGCACGAGCCGGCACGCATACAGCAGCGAATCGCCGACGTTCGTATGGAAGTCGATCCGCGTCATTGCGTGCGGCTCCGTGCGCGACCGGAAACGCGTCCGGTCATTGGCCCGCGCGGTCGATCAGGAACTGCGTGAGGAGCGGCACCGGACGGCCCGTTGCGCCCTTCGCCGCGCCGCTCTTCCATGCGGTGCCCGCGATGTCGAGGTGCGCCCACGGATACGCGTCGGTGAAGCGCGACAGGAAACACGCGGCGGTCACGCTGCCGGCCGGACGGCCGCCGATATTCGCGAGGTCCGCGAAGTTCGACTTCAGCTGGTCCTGATACTCGTCGTCGAGCGGCAGGCGCCACGCCGGGTCGCCCGCCTCGCGCGACGCGTCGAGCAGTTCGCCCGCGAGCGCGTCGTCCTTCGAGAACAGGCCGCTGTTGTGATGGCCGAGCGCGATGATGCACGCGCCGGTCAGCGTCGCGATGTCGACGACCGCGGCCGGCTTGAAGCGCGCCGCATACGTGAGCGCGTCGCACAGGATCAGGCGGCCTTCCGCGTCCGTGTTCAGCACCTCGATGGTCAGGCCGGCCATGCTGGTCACGATGTCGCCCGGCTTCGTCGCGTTGCCGGCCGGCATGTTCTCGCAGGTCGGGATGATGCCGACCACGTTCAGCTTCAGCCCCATCTCGGCGATCGCGCGGATCGTGCCGAGCACCGAGCCCGCGCCGCACATGTCGTACTTCATCTCGTCCATGCCCTCGCCGGGCTTCAGCGAGATGCCGCCGGTATCGAACGTGATGCCCTTGCCGACCAGCACGACCGGCGCGGCCTTCGCAGCGCCGCCCTGGTACTGCAGCACGATGAACTGCGGCGGCTCGACCGAACCCTTCGTGACCGCGAGGAATGCGCCCATCTTCAGCGCCTCGATCTGGCGGTCGCCGAGCACCTCGACCTTCAGCTTCCAGTCGCGCGCGAGCTTCTTCGCGGTGTTCGCGAGATACGTGGGCGTGCAGACGTTGCCCGGCAGGTTGCCGAGGTCGCGCGTCAGGTCCATGCCGTTCGCGATCGCCGCGCCCTGCTTCGCGGCGAGTTTCACCGCCTTCTCGTCGCCCGCGTCGACGCTGAACACCACGCGGCGCAGCGCGCGCGGCGCGGGTTCCGGCTTGCTCTTCATCTGCGTGAAGCGGTAGGTCAGTTCGCGCAGCGCGAGAATCGCCGTGCGTACCGCCCAGTCGGCCGAGCGATCCTTGATGGGCAGTTGCGCGAGCGCAAAGGTCACCTGTGCGATCTTCGTGCCGAGAATCGCGCGCCATGCGGCCTTCGCCGCGTCGCCGTACGCCTTCTGGCCGAACGCATCCTGCTTGCCGAGGCCGACGAGCAGCACGCGCGACGCGCCGATGCCCGACACTTCCGGCAGGAACAGCGTGGAGCCCGCCTTGCCGTCCATGTCGCCGGCCTTGACGATGCGCGAGATCAGGCCGCCCGTCGCGGCGTCGATCGCGAAAGCCGCGCCCGACAGCGTTTGCGCCTCGAACACGCCGACCACGATGCAGTCCGATTTGCCGGTCAGGAACGGGCCTTCCCCGCCTTTGCTCCAATCACAGGCTTTTATGCTAAAGTCCATCGCGCTTGTCCTCGGATAAAATCAGGGCTTAGGATGAAAGCCGCAATTATCCGCTATTTTTCCCGCGGTGGCTCCCCGGCAATCGTGCGACGGGCGCGGCACCCGATGCGCGCCGCGCGAACCGCGACGACGGCAGCCGCCCGCCCAGCCCATCCATAAATGATCTTCGAACGCTCCCTGCAGCGCGAACTCGCGTACACGGCCGGCGCCGTGTTCATGGTTCTGCTCACGATCATGCTGACGACGATGATGATCCGCATCGTCGGCTTCGCTGCGTCCGGCCAGATCGACCCGCGCGACGTGCTGGTCCTGATCGGCCTGACCGTGATCGGCTACATGGCCGTGATGCTGATCGTCACCCTGTTCGTGTCGATCCTGTTCGTGCTCACGCGCTGGTACAAGGATTCCGAAATGGTGGTGTGGCTCGCGTCCGGCGCGAGCCTGACGCGCCTCATCAAGCCGATCGCGATTTTCACGACGCCGATCCTGATCCTCGTCCTCTTTTTCGCATTCATCGGCTGGCCGTGGTCGAACGCGCAGAGCAAGCTGATCCGCCAGCGTTTCCAGCAGCGCGACGAAGTCTCGCTGCTCGCGCCGGGCCAGTTCCGCGAGTCGCCGACCACGCATCGCGTGTTCTTCATCGAGAGCATGTCGCCCGACCAGTCGCGCGTCGAGAACGTGTTCGTGACGAGCACCGAGAACGGCAAGGTCAACGTGATCGTGTCGAAGACCGGCCACACCGAGACGCGCGACAACGGCGACCGCTTCGTCGTGCTCGAAAACGGCCGCCGCTACGACGGCGAGCCGGGCCATCCGGACTTCCGCATCATGGAATTCCAGCGCTACGGCGTGAAGATCCAGAGCCAGCCGGTCGTGCCGGTGCAGACCGCGAGCAGCACGTCGACGCCCGGCCTGCTGCGCTCGCCGACGCCGGACAACCTGGGCGAACTCGCGTGGCGCGCGGGCCTGCCGCTGATCGCGATCAACCTGATGCTGCTCGCGATCCCGCTCGCATACCAGAACCCGCGCCGCAGCCGCACGATCAACCTCGTGATGGCGGTGTTGATCTACCTCACGTACTCGAACCTGCTGAACGTCGTGCAGTCGTGGATCGAGCAGGGCAAGATGTCGTTCGGGCTCGGGCTCGTCGGACTGCACGTCGTCGTGTTCGCGCTTGTCGTGTTCATCTTCTGGCTGCGCGTGCGCAACCGGCCGCTCATTTCGCGCGCGATGTTTTCCCGCGCGTCGCAACGGAGCTGACGGATGCGGATCTACGAACGATACTTCGCGCGTCAGGTCTATCTGACCTTCATCTTCATCCTGTTCGCGTTCTCGGGTCTGTTCTTCTTCTTCGACCTGATCAACGAGCTGAATTCGGTCGGGCACGGCAACTACAAGTTCACGTATGCGGTGCTGCGCGTCGCGCTGCAGACGCCGTCGCGCTTCTACGAAATCATCCCGGTCGCCGCGCTGATCAGCGCGATCTACGTGTTCGCGCAGATGGCCGCGAACTCGGAGTACACGATCTTCCGCGTATCCGGCCTCGCAACCGGCCAGGCGCTGCGCTCGCTGCTGAAGATCGGCATTCCGCTCGTGCTCGTCACGTACCTGATCGGCGAGGTGGTCGGCCCGTACACGGACCAGTTGTCCGAACGCGTGCGGCTCGAAGCGCTCGGCTCGGCGGTCTCGACGAACTTCCAGTCGGGCGTCTGGGTGAAGGACACGCTGAACGCGCGCGCCGACGGCGAGCAGGTCACGCGCTTCGTGAACGTGGGCGAGCTGCAGCCGAATGCGACGATCAGCAACGTGCGGATCTACGAATTCGATTCGCAGTTCCGGCTGTCGAACGTGCGGATCGCGAAAAGCGGCGCTTATCAGCCGCCGGGCCACTGGCTGCTGCGCGACGTCACCGAGACGCAACTGATCGGCGTCGCGCCGCCACAGGGCCAGCCGGTCGATGCGCTGAACCCGGTTTATCGCGCGCAGCAGGTCACGCTGCCCGAATACTCGCTCCGCTCGGAACTGACGCCGCAGATCCTGTCGGTGCTGCTCGTGTCGCCGGACCGGATGTCGATGTTCAACCTGTTCCGCTACATCCAGCACCTGACCGAGAACCACCAGGACACGCAACGCTACGAGATCGCGTTGTGGCGCAAGCTGCTGTATCCGTTCGCGGTGTTCGTGATGCTGGTGCTGTCGCTGCCGTTCGCGTACCTGCATACGCGCGCGGGCGTCGTCGGCGTGAAGGTGTTCGGCGGGATCATGCTCGGGATGAGCTTCCAGCTCGTGAACACGCTGTTCTCGCACATCGGTACACTGAACACGTGGCCCGCGCCGCTCACCGCGGCGACGCCGGGCCTGATCTATCTGGCGCTCGGGCTGATCGGCCTGAAGTGGGTCGACCGGCATTGAGGCCGCGCGTGCGCGCGACCGACCCGCGGCGCGCGACGAACGAGGAGACGGCGACGATGGGCGCGCACGGCATGATCCTGTTCGGCCACGGCGCGCGCGACGCGCGCTGGGCCGAGCCGTTCGAACGGCTCGCCGCGAAGCTCGCCGCCGCGCGCGGCGACAGCGGCCCGGTCGGGCTCGCGTTCCTCGAACTGATGACACCGGATCTGCCGGCGGCGGTCGCCGCCCAGGTCGCGGCCGGCTGCGACACGATCACGGTGATTCCGGTTTTCTTCGGCCAGGGCGGCCACGTGCGGCGCGATCTTCCACAGATCGTCGCGCAGTGCGAAACCGCGCATCCGGGCGTGCGGATACGCTGCGCGGGCGCGGTCGGCGAGGACGACGCGGTGCTCGATGCGGTGGTGAGGTACTGCCTGGAGACGGGTGCGGCGTGATCGACGCGGGCCGTTGCGGCCCGCTTCCGCTGGGCGCTAACGAAGGCTATCGGAGGAGTAACGCTGAATCGGGCAGCGGCGTCTTCGCGACGCCGCCCCGCTCTTGACCGGCCAGGCTCAAGCCGCCGCGCGCCTGCCCTTCTGCTCTTCTTCCTGTTCCTGCTCCGACTCCGCGCCCGCGCGTTCCGCGAACGCGTCGCCGATCATCAGCAGACTCGGCTGCGCCGGGTCGAGCCACGCCTGCGCGTCGCCGGCCGCGAGGCCTGCGAGCGTCAGCGTCAACATCCGTTCGCGGGGCGTGCTGCACGCCTCGACGATCGCGACCGGCGTGCCGCCCGGGCGACCGGCGTCGATCAGTTGCTGCGCGATCTCCGGCGCGCTGTCGCGGCCCATGTAGAACACCAGCGAATCCGCGTTCACCTGCTCGCGAATTTCGTCGGAGTCGGCCGCGCGCGAATGCGTCGCGAGCGCGACGCTGCGCGCGACGCCGCGTAGCGTCAGCGACCGCCGCAGCGAGGCCGCGCTCGCGAGCGCGGCCGTGATGCCCGGCACCACTTCGTACTCGATGCCGGCCGCTTCGAGCGCGCGCATTTCCTCGTCCGCGCGGCCGAACAGCATCGGGTCGCCGCCCTTCAGACGCACGACGACGCCATGCTCGCGCGCCGCATCGACCAGTTGCTTGTTGATGAAATGCTGGGCGGTCGAACGCTGCCCGCACCGCTTGCCGACCGCGATGAACTTCGCGTGCTTCGGCGCATAGTCGAGCATTGCCGGCTCGACCAGCGCGTCGTGCAGCACCACGTCGGCGGCGCCGAGCAGCCGCGCGCCGCGGACCGTAATCAGGTCCGCCGCACCCGGCCCAGCGCCGATCAGATACACCTTGCCCATATGCCTCTGCTGCTTTCGTTGCGTGCCGCGCTCAGGCCGCGAACGCGCGGATCATGCCGGCCGCAACCGTGTGGTGCGTGGCCTCGTCGATCAGCACGAACGCGCCGGTGCCCGGATGCGTATCGTACGCGTCGCAGACGAGCGGCTTCTGCAACGTGAGCGCGACGCGGCCGATGTCGTTCATCGCGAGTTCCTGGCGGTCCGTCGCGTGCGACAGCGTATGCACGTCGAGCACTTCCTTGATCGCGCCGATCCGCGCGAACACCGTGTTCGTCGTCTGTTTCAGCAAATACTTGCGCTGCGTGGACAACGGCTCGTCGTCGAACCAGCACAGGTCCGCTTCGAGCTTCTTCGCCGGCTGCGGAGCATCCGTCGCCGGCACGAACGTGTCGCCGCGCGACACGTCGACGTCTTCCGCAAGGCGGATCGTCACCGTCTGGCCCGCGAACGCGCGGTCCACCGGCGCGGTGCCGCCCGGCACCGGCGCGATGATTTCCGCGACCGTCGCGCTGCGGCCCGCCGGCAGCACGGTGATCGCGTCGCCGAGCTTCACCTCGCCCGACTCGACGCGGCCCATGTAGCCGCGGAAGTCGTCCGCGCTCGCGCCGTCCTGGCGCGCCACCCACTGCACCGGGAAACGCAGCGCGTCGCCGGACGCCTGCCCGACCGGCAGCGCCTCCAGCACGTCGAGCAGCGGCTCGCCAGCGTACCACGGCATCCGCTCGCTCGCGGTCACGATGTTGTCGCCCTTCAGCGCGGACACCGGCACGAACCGCACGTTCGCGAGGCCGAGCTGGCGCGCGAGCGTGACGTACGCGTCGCGGATCTCGTTGAAGCGCGCTTCGCTGTACTCGACGAGGTCCATCTTGTTGATCGCGACGATCACGTGCTGCAGGCCGAGCAGCTTCACGATCGCGCTGTGGCGCTTGGTCTGCGGCAGCAGTTGCGCGACGCCGTCGTCGAACGTGACGCGCGTGGCGTCGATCAGGATGATCGACGCGTGCGCGGTCGACGCGCCGGTCACCATGTTGCGCGTGTACTGCTCGTGGCCCGGCGTGTCGGCAATGATGAACTTGCGCTTCGCGGTCGCGAAATAGCGGTACGCGACGTCGATCGTGATGCCCTGCTCGCGCTCGGCTTCGAGGCCGTCGGTCAGCAGCGACAGGTCGATCTCGTCGCCGACGGTGCGCTTGTTCTTGGCGCGCGACAGCGCCGAAAGCTGGTCGGACAGCACCGCCTTGCTGTCGTACAGCAGGCGGCCGATCAGCGTGCTCTTGCCGTCGTCGACGCTGCCTGCGGTGATGAAGCGAAGCACGCCGAGGTCTTCAGGTTGATGCAGGGTGGTGCTCATGTGAATCGTTCCTCGTGGGCGTTCTTCAGAAATAACCTTGCTTCTTGCGCTGCTCCATCGCGGCCTCGGACGTCTGGTCGTCCATCCGCGTCGCGCCGCGCTCCGTGATCTCGGTCACCGCGGTTTCCGCGATGATCTTCTCGATGCTGTCCGCATCGCTGTCGACCGGGCACGTGCAGCTGATGTCGCCGACCGTGCGGAAGCGCACGAGCGCCGTTTCGCTGGTTTCGCCGTCGCGCATCGGCGTGAGCGGCGTGACCGGCACGAGCAGGCCGTTGCGGCGCACGATCTCGCGCCGGTGCGCGTAGTAGATCGACGGCAGTTCGAGCTTCTCGCGCTCGATGTATTGCCACACGTCCAGCTCGGTCCAGTTCGAGATCGGGAACACGCGCAGATGCTCGCCGTTGTGCAGGCGCGCGTTGTACAGGCTCCACAGTTCCGGGCGCTGCGCCTTCGGGTCCCACTGGCCGAACTCGTCGCGGAACGAGAAGATGCGCTCCTTCGCGCGCGCCTTCTCTTCGTCGCGGCGCGCGCCGCCGATCATCGCGGTGTAGCCGTGCTGCTCGATCGTCTCCAGCAGCGTGACCGCCTGCGCGGCATTGCGCGAGTCGGTCTCGCGGCGCAGGCGCACGGTGCCGCGCCTGATCGAATCCTCGACGTGGCCGATCACGAGCTGCGCGCCGATTTCGGCCGCGCGGCGGTCGCGGAAGTCGATCACCTCGTCGTAGTTGTGGCCGGTGTCGATGTGCACGAGCGGGAACGGCAGCGACGTTTTGCGGTTCGCGCCGAGGCCGAACGCCTTCAGCGCGAGATGCAGCACGACGACCGAATCCTTGCCGCCCGAGAATAGCAGCGCGGGCTTGCTGCATTCGGCGACCAGTTCGCGCAGGATGTGGATCGACTCGGCTTCGAGCCAGTCGAGATGGTCCATCCGGCTCGCCGTTACGTGAAGCGGCGCGTTGTCAACGGAATCGACCGGGGTGCTCATGTTCGGATCCTTCTCTGGATTTGCGCCGCATGGGAACGGCACGGGATGCTTGCTCTACGGGGACGCGCGCGGTGCGCGCGTCCGTTCTGGTTCAGTTGGCCTGCGAGACCTGCGATGCGTCGACGACTGGAATCGCGGAGATCGCGGTGATGTGCAAGCCGCATTCCTTCGTGTCGCGGGACTCCCACCACCAGCGGCCGGCGCGGCTGTCCTCGCCGGGACGCACCGCGCGCGTACACGGCTCGCAGCCGATACTCGGATAACCGCGCGCGTGGAGCGGGTTCACCGGCACGTCGAACGCGCGCAGATACGCCCACACATCGTCCTCGGTCCAGTCCGCGAGCGGATTGAACTTCGCGATGTTGCGCGCGCCGTCGTGCTCTTCCTCGTGCAGTTCCGCGCGCGTCACCGACTGCTCGCGGCGCTGGCCGGTCACCCACGCGCTGACGTCCGAAAGCGCGCGGTTCAGCGGCTCGACCTTGCGGATTTCGCAGCAGCGCTTGCGCAGGTCGATGCTTTCGTAGAACGCGTTCAGGCCGTGCGCCTTCACGTATTCGTCGACCGCATCCGTCTGCGGATGAAACTGCTCGATCTCGTAGCCGTAACGCTCGCGCACACGGTCGATCATGCCGACCGTCTCCGCGTGCAGCCGCCCGGTGTTCAGCGAGAAGATGCCTATTTTCACGCCGCGCGACAGGATCGCGTGCGTGAGCAGCATGTCCTCGGCCGCGAGGCTGCTCGCGAGCTTCACGTTCGCGTGGCGCGCGGCGATCGAGTCGAGCAGCGCGTCGAGACGCCCGATCTTCGCGGCGAGTTCCGGCGCGATCGCTTCGGTGCTCATGCTGCGGCCCGGCGACGGAACAGCGGCGTCGGATCGTCGACGGCGCCCTGATACTTGATGGTGAACTCGCCGAACGCGTTCAGCGCGTCCTGGATGTCCTTGTCCGCGCGCACCGCGAACGCGTCGAAACCGCAGCGTTCGAGGTACAGCAACTGGTCGCGCAGCACGTCGCCGATCGCGCGCAGTTCGCCGTTGTAGCCGTAGCGTTCGCGCAGCAGACGCGCGATCGAATAACCGCGGCCGTCGCGGAACACCGGGAAGTCCACGCCGATCAGCGCGAGGCGATCGAAGTCGTTCGCGAGGTCGGCCGGTTCGCTGTCCGGCGCGAGCCACACGCCGAGTTCGTCGCGGCCCTTCGCGGCGACGAGCGCGTCGCGCGAGCCCTGCCACAGCGCGAGCGGCACGATCACCTTGCCGGCCGGCAGCGCGGCGACTTCGGGCAGCGCGCCGTCGTCGGCGGCGCGCACCACCGTCCACGAATCCTCGACGACGGCGCGGTTCTTGATAATCAACGTCATGACTGTGAATCCTCGGTTCAGGCGTGGGCCGGCTGGCGCGATGCGTACACGCGCTCCTTGAACGGCGCGAGGCCGATGCGGTCGTACGTGTCGATGAAACGCTCGCCGTCGAGACGGTTCTCGACGAACGTGTCGATCACGTTCTGCACGACGTCCGGCATTTCGCCCGCGGAGAACGACGGGCCGATCACGCGGCCGAGGCGCAGGCCGTTCGCGCCGGTGCCCTGCTCGCCGCCGAGCGACACCTGGTACCACTCGGAGCCGTCCTTGTCGACGCCGAGCACGCCGATGTTGCCGACGTGGTGGTGACCGCACGAGTTCATGCAGCCCGAAATGTTCAGCGACACGTCGCCGAGGTCGTACACGTAGTCGAGGTCGCTGAAGCGTTCCTGGATTGCCTGCGCGATCGGAATCGACTTCGCGTTCGCGAGCGAGCAGAAGTCGCCGCCCGGGCACGCGATGATGTCGGTCAAAAGGCCGATGTTCGCGGTCGCGAAACCTTGCTGCTTCGCCGCTTCCCACAGGTCGAACAGGTCGCGCTTCTTCACGTCCGCGAGAATCAGGTTCTGCTCGTGCGACACGCGGATCTGGCCAAACGAATAACGGTCTGCCCAATCGGCGACGGCTTCCATCTGCGCGTCGGTCGCGTCTCCCGGCGCGATGCCGGTCGGCTTCAGCGACAGCGTCACCGACACGTAACCCGGCACGCGGTGCGGACGCACGTTGCGCTCGACCCAGCGCGCGAACGCGCGGTTTTCGAGCAGATGCGTTTCATACGACGCGTCGGTGTCCGGCAGCTTGTCGTACGCGGGCGGCGCGAAGAACTGCGCGACGCGATCGACTTCCGCCTGGGTCAGCGTGGACGGGCCGTCCTTCAGGTGCTGCCATTCCTCTTCGACCTGCTGCGCAAACTTCTCCGGCGACAGCGCCTTCACGAGAATCTTGATGCGCGCCTTGTACAGGTTGTCGCGGCGGCCGTAGCGGTTGTACACGCGCAGCACGGCTTCGCAGTAGGTCAGCAGATGCTGCCACGGCAGGTCGCGCTTGATGATCGAACCGACGATCGGCGTGCGGCCGAGGCCGCCGCCCGCGAGGATCGACGCGACGACTTCGCCCTGCGCGTTGCGGTCCAGATAGACGCCGAGGTCGTGCATCTGCACGGCCGCGCGGTCCTCTTTCGAGCCGGACACGGCGATCTTGAACTTGCGCGGCAGCCACGCGAATTCCGGGTGGAACGTCGACCACTGGCGCAGGATCTCGGACCACGGACGCGGGTCGATCACCTCGTCGGGCGCGACGCCCGCGAACTGGTCGGCGGTGATGTTGCGGATGCAGTTGCCCGACGTCTGGATGCCGTGCATCTGCACCGACGCGAGCTTTTCGAGGATCTCGGGCGTCTCTTCGAGCTTGATCCAGTTGTACTGGATGTTCGTGCGCGTCGAGAAATGGCCGTAGCCGCGGTCGTGCTCGCGCGCGATGTGGGCGAGCATGCGCATCTGGTCGCTGCGCAGGTTGCCGTACGGAATCGCGATGCGGTGCATGTACGCGTGGCGCTGCATGTACAGGCCGTTCTGCAGGCGCAGCGGGCGGAACTCTTCTTCGCTCAATTCGCCCGACAGCCGGCGGCGGACCTGGTCGCGGTATTGCGCGACGCGTTCGTCGACGATGGTCTGGTCGTACTGATCGTATTGGTACATTCGGGGACCCCAGGGTTTTATCACTCGCGGCGTTCCGGTTACGCCACGCTCCGACAGCCTCCGCCATCGCGAAAGACCACCTTAGACCAGGCGATCATTTGCTAATGACGAAAACAGATATCCATATTGGAAAAGTTGGGGGAATCGTAATAAACTCCCTTTATATTTCAAACGACTTAAAAATTCTGTTGATATGCCAAGGGGTTATATATGAACCTGCATCAATTCCGGTTCGTTCGGGAGGCCGTGCGGCAGAACTTCAACCTCACCGAAGCCGCCAAAGCGCTGCATACGAGCCAGCCGGGCGTCTCCAAGGCAATCATCGAACTGGAAGACGAACTCGGGGTCGAGATCTTCACCCGCCATGGCAAGCGCGTTCGGTCCCTCACCGAGCCGGGACGCATCATACTCGCGTCCGTCGAACGGATCCTGCAGGAAGTCGAAAGCCTGAAGCGCGTCGGCAAGGACTTCGCGGCGCAGGACCAGGGCAACCTGATTATCGCGGCCACCCACACGCAGGCGCGCTACTCGCTGCCCGCCGCGATCGCCGAATTCAAGCGGCGCTTTCCGAAGGTGCATCTTTCGATCCTGCAGGGCAGTCCCACGCAGGTCGCGGAAATGGTAATCCATGACCAGGCGGACCTCGCGATCGCCACCGAGGCGATCGCGAACTACAAGGAACTGGTGTCGCTGCCGTGCTTCACCTGGCACCACGTCGCGGTGATGCCCGCCGACCATCCGCTTCTGGACCGCAAGCCGCTGTCGCTCGACGACCTCGCGCAATACCCGCTGATCACCTACGACAACGCATTCGCCGGCCGCACGAAGATCAACGACGCGTTCCGGCTGCGCGGACTCTCGCCGGACATCGTGCTCGAAGCGATCGACGCCGACGTGATCAAGACCTACGTCGAACTCGGGATGGGCGTCGGCATCATGGCCGACATCGCGTTCAACGCGGAACGCGACCGCCACCTGCGCGCGATCCCGGTCGGCCATCTGTTCGGCAGCAACCTGACGCGGGTCGCGCTGAAGCAGGGCGCGTATCTGCGCAGTTACGTGTACACGCTGGTCGAGCTGCTGTCGCCGAGCCTGAACCGCAAGCTGATCGAACAGGCGCTCAAAGGCGAACACGAAAGCTACGAGCTTTGAGCGCCGCACCTCGTCACCCCACGCCGTAACGCCACACCTCGTCGGACCGGAAAGCCATACCCACAACCACCGCTATTTCTTCTCGCCGGAGATCCTTGATGACGCCCCACCCGTTCCTGCGCCCGCTCGTCGCCGCGGCCGCGCTCGTTGTCGCCACCGTCGCGCACGCCGACCTGAAGGTCGGCATCGACCTGTCGAGCACCGGCCCCGCGGCCGCGATCGGCATCACGAGCAAGAATGCCGTGCTGATGTGGCCCGCGACGATCGCCGGGCAGAAAGCCGACTACATCGTGCTCGACGACGGTTCGGACCCGGGCGCGGCGGTGCGCAACATCCACAAGCTGATCAACGAGGACCACGTCGACGTGATCGTCGGGCCGAACATCACGCCGGCCGCGCTCGCGGCGCTCGACCCGGTCGCGCAGAGCAAGACGCCGATGATCACGCTGGTCGGCTCGGCGTCGGTGGTCGAGCCGCAGCAGGGCGCGCGCACGTGGGCGTTCAAGATGGCCCAGACGGACAACGCGATGGCCGAGGTGATGACCCGCTACATGGCGAACCACAACGTGAAGACGGTCGGCTTCATCGGCTTCGCGGACAGCTACGGCGACAGCTGGCTGAACGCGTTCACGACGTTCGCCGCGCTGCGGCACATCCAGGTCGTCGCGGCCGAGCGGTTCAACCGGACCGACGCGAGCGTGACCGGCCAGGTGCTGAAACTGATCGCCGCGAAGCCGGACGCGGTGCTGATCGCGGGCGCCGGCACGCCGACCGTGCTGCCGCAGCGCGCGCTGGTCGAGCGCGGGTTCAAGGGGCCGATCTATCAGACGCACGGAATCGCGACGCCGGAATTCATCAAGCTCGGCGGCAAGGACGTCGAGGGCACGCTGTTCCCGACCCAGCCGGTGGTCGTCGCGCGGACGCTGCCCGCCGACCATCCGTCGAAGCGCGCGGCGCTCGCGTTCGTCGATGCGTACGAGGCGAAGTACGGCGCCGGCTCGGTCACGCAGTTCGCCGGCGACGCGGCCGGCGTCTATCCTCGCTTGCAGGACGCGGTGACCCGCGCGCTAAAAACCGCGCAGCCGGGAACCGAAGCGTTCCGCGTCGCGCTGCGCAACGAACTGGAAACCGCGCACGAACTCGTCGTGCCGAACGGCGTCGTCAACACGACGGCGAAGGACCACGTCGGGCTCGACCAGCGCGCGAGCGTGATGGGCGTGATCCGCGACGGGAAGTTCGTTTATCTGAGCCAGTAAGTGGTCCACCCGCCCGGCGCGTTCAGCCCTTCGCGCCGGGCCACTGCTGCGCGCCGTGCAGGATGCGCAGTATGCGCACCTCATCGGCCGCAATCCGGTAGACGACGATGAACGGCGTCTCGCAGATCACCAGTTCCCGCGTGCCGGCGACCCGCCCGAGCCGGCCCAGTTGCGGAAACCGCGCCAGCAACCGGATCTGATCGGCGATCCGCTCGTCGATCAACTCCGCCGCGCGCGGACTCTCCGCCTCGGCGAAGTCGAAGATGGCGTCGCGCTCGGCCAGCGCGCGCGCCGACCAGCCGACCCTCAAGCCTTTTCCTCGCCGCCGGCATCATCGCCATTTCGGCCAGCCGCACGCCGCGCCGCAGCGCGCCGCGCCGCGAAATGCACTTCGACGTTCTCCGCAGGAACCGCCGGACGCGGATCGTCCAGCGCTTCCTGCACCTTCGCGCGGAACCATGCGTCGTAAGTCTGCGGATCGACCGCGAAGTCGAACGGCAACGCGCCCTCGTTGGCCACCCGCGTGAGCAGAATCCGCACCGCGTCGGACACCGTCAGCCCCATCCTGTCGAGCACGGCTGCCGCGCGCTCCTTCAGTTCCGGATCGATTCTTACCTGTACCAATGCGCTAGCCGCCATGACCATGCTCCTGTGCGTGGACGAGGCGATATTGTAATTCATTTGCATGACTTCAGGACCCTCATGGATGTTGATCGGGATACCTGAAGTGTGCGCGGGGCCACGCGTGCTGTTGAGTCGCCCTTTCGGCTAACGATGCGGTTGAAGGAGCGGCTGCCACGCTCCATCGGCGGCGCTGCTCGCCAGCACCGCCGCGATGAACCGCAACCCGTCCACCCCGTCGTCGACCGTCGTCAGCAGCCGGCTTTCCGGCGGCGGCTCAAGGCCCGCGTCGTACGCGCGGATCTGCAATGCCGCGTCGCGGTACAACTGCGCGAACGCCTCCAGATACCCTTCCGGATGCCCCGCCGGCACCCGCGTCGCATGCAGCGCCTCGGCGCCCGGCACGCGGCCGCGCGTCAACCGCTGCGCCGCGCCGCCCTGCGGCGTGAACCACAGTTCGTTCGGCTGCTCCTGATCGAACGCGATGGCCGCCTTCGTGCCGAACACCCGGAGCCGCAGCGCGTTCTCCGCGCCGCTCGCGACCTGGCTCGCCCACAGCATCCCGCGCGCGCCGCCCGGATAACGCAGCATCGCGTGCACGTGATCGTCGACGCGCCGCCCCGCGACGAACGTATGCACGTCCGCCGACACCGCCGACGGCGCGAGCCCGCTGACGAACGCCGCCAGTTGATACGCATGCGTGCCGATATCGCCGAGACAACCCGCCGGCCCCGCGAGCGCCGGGTCGGTGCGCCAGCCCGCCTGCCGGTTCGCGCCGTCGCGCTCCACCGGCGTCGCGAGCCAGTCCTGTGCATATTCGACCTGCACGATCCGCACGTCGCCGATCTCGCCCGCCTCGACTATCTGCCGCGCATGCCGCACCAGCGGATAACCGGAGTACGTGTGCGTGAGCGCGAACACGCGACGCGCGACGCGCGCATGCTTCGCGAGCGCCTCGCCTTCCTCGACCGACACCGCGAGCGGCTTGTCGCAGATCACGTGGATACCCGCGTCCAGGAACGCATGCGCGATCGGCGCATGCAGATGATTCGGCGTGACGATCGCGACCGCGTCGATCCCGTCGTCGCGCGCCCGCTCGACGCGCGCCATCTCGCGCCAGTCCGCATAACTGCGTTCGAGGCCGATCGCTTCGGCGCTCGCCTGCGCGCGCGCCGGATCGGACGACAGCGCGCCCGCGACGAGTTCGAAACAGTCGTCGAGCCGCGCGGCGATCCGGTGCACCGCGCCGATGAACGCGCCCTGTCCGCCGCCGACCATCCCGAGCCTGAGCCTTCGTGTCATGACCGTTCTCCTCGCGCGCCGCGATTACAGCCCGAGCAGACCGCGCAGCTTGGCGCGATCGACGCCGCTGCCCGCGAAATCGTCGAACGCATGGTCGGCCACGCGAATGAGATGCCGCCGGATGAACTCGACGCCCTCGCGCGCGCCGTCGTGCGGATGCTTCAGCGCGCATTCCCATTCGAGCACTGCCCAGCCCGGATAGTCGTACTGCGCGAGCTTCGAGAAGATCGCGCCGAAATCGACCTGTCCGTCCCCGAGCGACCGGAAGCGCCCCGCGCGCTCCACCCAGCCGCCGTACCCGCCATACACGCCCTGCCGGCCGTCCGGCCGGAACTCCGCGTCCTTCACATGGAACGCCTTGATCCGCGCGTGATAGCGGTCGATGAACGCGAGGTAGTCGAGCTGCTGCAGCACGAAGTGGCTCGGGTCGTACAGGATGTTCGCGCGCGGATGGTCGTCGACGACCGCGAGAAACCGCTCGAACGTAACGCCGTCGTGCAGGTCCTCGCCCGGGTGCAGTTCGTAGCAGACGTCGACGCCTGCCGCGTCGAACGCATCGAGGATCGGCCGCCAGCGGCGCGCGAGTTCGTCGAACGCGGTCTCGATCAGCCCGGCCGGCCGCTGCGGCCACGGATACAGATACGGCCACGCGAGCGCGCCGGAAAACGTCGCGTGCGCGCTCAGCCCGAGGCGCTGCGACGCGCGCGCGGCCAGCTTCATCTGCGCGACCGCCCACGCGGTGCGCGCGTCGCGGTCGCCACGCACGTGCGGCGCGGCAAAACCGTCGAACAGCGCGTCGTAGGCCGGATGCACGGCGACGAGCTGCCCTTGCAGATGCGTCGCGAGTTCGGTGATCGCGACACCCGCGTCGTCGGCGACGCGCCGCAGGTCGTCGCAATACGCATCGCTCGACGCCGCCTGTTCGAGGTCGATCAGCCGCGGATCGGCCGGCAACTGCACGCCCTCGTAGCCGAGCCGCCCGGCCCATTCGGCAAGGTGCGCGAAGCTGTCGAACGGCGCGTCGTCGCCGACGAACTGCGCGAGGAAGATCGCCGGCCCCTTGATCGTTTTCATCGCACGAAGTCCTCTCGTGAACGCCGCGCGCGCTGGCGGCGCGCGGCCCGGTTGACGAAGGCGCGCCCCCTCTATCGCGCGCCGCGCCCGTTCATCCGCCCGCTACGGCATTCAGAACGGAGAGTCGGGGAAGTAGAACTGCTGCGCGTTGTCCTTCGTGATGAGCACCGACGGGATGATCGTCGTCGCCGGCAGCGACTGTCCCTTCAGCCGCGCCTCGGCGGTCAGCTTCACCGCGTCGTAGATGAACTTCGGCGAATACGACACGTCCGCGCGCACCAGCGGGTCGCCGTCCATCACGCGCTTGACCATCTCCTTCGACCCCGCGCCGCCGAACACCACCTTCACGTCGCTGCGCTTCGCCTGGTCGATCGCCTTCAGCACGCCGACCGCCATGTCGTCGTCGGCGGCCCACACCGCGTCGATGTGCCTGAAGCGCGTCAGGTAGTCCTGCATCGTGCGGAACGCGTCGTCGCGGTTCCAGTTCGCGTACTTCGCATCGAGAATCCGGATGTCCGGATAGTTCTTCAGCGCCGCCGTGAACGCGGTCCAGCGTTCGTTGTCGAGCGTGGTCGGAATGCCGCGCAGCGCGACGATGTCGCCCTTGCCGTTCAGCGTCTTCGCGAGATATTCGGCCGGGATCCGGCCGAACGCGGTGTTGTCGCCGGCGACGTAGGCGTCCTGCGCGCTCTTGTCGGTAAGCCCGCGGTCCACGACGGTCACGTAGACGCCCCTCTTCTTCACCTGCGCGACCGGCTGCGTCAGCGACGCGGACTCGTACGGAAAGATCACGAGCGCGTTGATGTGGTTGACCGTCACGAGATCCTGCAGCTGGTTCGCCTGGTCCGGCGCGTTCGCGGCGGTCTTCACGATCACCTTCAGGTCCGGGTGAGCTTTCTCCAGATCGCTCTTCGCCTGGTTCGCCCACCAGACGATGCCGCCGGTGAAGCCATGGTCGGCGGTCGGGATCGCGACGCCGAGCGTGACCTTGTCGTCGGCGTGCGCGACGCCCGCGCCGAGCGTCGCCGCGACGCCGACTGCCAGCGCGCCCTGGCCGATCCGCGTGATCCATCCCGTGGTCCGCGAGTTCTTCTTCATGGTGCTGTCTCCTGAGATGCGGGCGCGGCGCGCCCGCCGGTGTGGATGTCGTCTCCTCCTGCTACTGCGTCACTGCATTGCTGCAATCCGTCCGCGCGCGGCCCCGCCAAAGCAGGCGCGCCTACCGCCGCCCGCGCTGCAAAAACGCGACCGCGATGATCGCGACGCCCTGCACGGCCGCGTTCAGATACACGCTGATGATGCTGGTGAGATTGAGGATGTTCGCGATCACCGACAGCAGCACCGCGCCGACGACCGTCCCCGACACGCGCCCCTCGCCGCCCTTCAGCGCGGTCCCGCCGACCACGACCGCCGCGATCGCCTCCAGCTCCCACAGCAGGCCGGTGGTCGGCGTCGCGGAGCCGAGGCGGGGCACGTACAGCACCGTTGCGACGCCGACGCAGACGCCGAGCAGCACGTAGGTCGCGCACTTCACGCGATCGACGCGGATCGCCGCGTAGCGCGCGACCTGCTCGTTCGAGCCGATCGCCTGCACGTGCCGGCCGAACGCGGTGCGATTCAGGATCAGCGCGCCGCCGGCCGCGACGACCGCGAACACCCAGACCGGCACCGGCACGCCGAACAGGCTCGCGTAATAGACCGGCCCATACAGATCGGACAGATCGTTCTGCAGCGTCAGCGCGCCGCCGTCCGCGAGCCATGTGAGCACCGAGCGGAAGATGCCGAGCGTGCCGAGCGTCACGATGAACGGCTCGATGCGGCCTTTGGTGATCAGCAGCCCGTGTGCGAGCCCGAACAGCCCGCCGAGCGCCAGTGCGAGCACGATGCCGAGCGCGACGATCGTGAGCGGCGCGAACCCATGGCCGCCGAGACCGGCCGCGAGTGCGTTCATCGCCCAGATCATCGTGCCGGCGATCAGCGCGGCCATCGAGCCGACCGACAGGTCGATCCCGCCCGAGATGATCACGAAGGTCATCCCGACCGCGATGATCCCGATGAACGACGTGCGCGTCAGCACGTTCAGCAGGTTGTCGACGGTCGCGAAGTCGCGGTTCAGCAGCGTGCCGAGCACGCACAGCGCGATCAGGCCGGCGAGCGGCCCGATGCCCGCGAGCCGGTGGACAGCGACGAGCACGCGGCGCGGCCGGCCGCCCGCTTCAGTGGGTGCCGGTTGCATGGGCGATCAGCTCCTCTTCGGTCAGATGGTCGCGGCCGGGCGTCGCGACGAGCCGTCCCGCGCGCATCACCGCGACGCGATGCGACAGTCCGATCAGTTCGATCAGTTCGGACGAGATCACGATCACCGCGCGGCCCGACGCCGCGAGCCGGTGGATCAGGAAATAGATGTCGCGCTTCGCGCCGACGTCGACGCCGCGCGTCGGTTCGTCGAGCACGATGACGCGCGGGTCCGGCTGCAGGAACTTCGCGAGCGCGAGCTTCTGCTGGTTGCCGCCGGACAGCATCCGCGCGCGGCTCGCGAGGTCGCCGGTGCGGATGCCGAATTCGCGCACCGCCGTTTCCAGCGCGCGGCGGCCGGCCTTCAGGTCGATCAGCGGCGTGCCGTAGCGTTCGAGCGTCATCAGCGTCAGGTTGTCCTGCAGGCTCAGGTTCATGTGCAGCCCCTTGCCCTTGCGGTCCTCGCTCAGGTACGTGAGGCCTGCGCGCATCGCGTCGCGCGGATGCGCGAGCCGCAGCGCGCGCCCGCCGAGCTCGATCGTCCCCGCGCTGCGGCGGCGCAGCCCGACGATCGCCTCGAACGCCTCGGTGCGTCCCGCGCCGACGAGGCCCGCGAAGCCGAGCACCTCGCCCGCGCGCACGTCGAAGCTCAGGTCCTCGACCCAGCCCGGCACCGACAGGCCGGTCACTTTTAATGCGACCGGCGCGTCGGGCGGCGCGGCGCCTTTCTCCGGGAACATGTCCGACACGTCGCGCCCGACCATCAGGTTCGCCATCTGCTGACGCGCGAGGCCGGCGGTCGCGCTCGCCGCGACGAAGCGGCCGTCGCGCATCACGACCACGTCGTCGGTGATCCGCTCGACCTCGTCGAGCTTGTGCGAGATGTAGACGATCGTCACGCCGTCCGCGCGCAGCTTCGTCATCAGCGCGAACAGCCGCTCGGTCTCGGACGGCGTGAGCGTCGCGGTCGGCTCGTCCATGATGAGCAGACGCGCGTGGCGCGACAGCGCCTTCGCGATCTCGACCAGTTGCTTCTCCGCGACGATCAGGTCGCGCACCTTCGTATCCGGGTCGCGCGAAAGGCCGACCGACGCGAGCAGTTGCCGCGCGTCGCGGCGCATCGCGGTGTCGTCGAGCAGCAGGCCGCGCCGCTTTTCGTGGCCGAGGAAGATGTTCTGCGCGATCGTCAGATGCTCGGCCAGATTGAACTCCTGATGGATCAGCACGATGCCGGCCGCCTCGGCGTCGCGCGAGCCGTCGAAGCGGCGCGCGTGGCCGTCGACGATCAGTTCGCCGCCGCTCGCTTGCTCGTAGCCGGCGAGGATCTTCATCAGCGTGGACTTGCCCGCGCCGTTCTCGCCGAGCAGCCCGTGGATGCGCGCGGGCCCAAGCTCGAAGCTCACGCCGTGCAGCACGCGCACCGGGCCGAAGTCCTTGCGGATGTCGTTGAAACGGATGGCGACGCTCATCGGCGGCCGCTCCTCCTGGTGGGTCGTTCGTGCGCGGGAACGGCGGGCGGCGGCTTCACGCCGAAGCCGCCGCCCGCGCATCGTGCCGCGGGTCTCCTTGCTGCGAGCGGTGCTGCTGGCGGCGACCGGTTCGTTGCCGGTCGGCCTGCTTGTGTCTTTGTCGATGTGTCTATGCGCGGCTGCTTCGCTTCGAAGCCGCCGCTAGCGCATCGTGCTGCCAGCCTCCTTGCTGCGATGAGTGCGGCCTGCGGCGACCGTTCGTTGCCTGTCGGCCTGCCTATGTCTCTGTCGACATACCCGCGCGTGGCCGCTTCGCTTCCAAACCGCCGCCCGCGCGTCGTGCTGCGTGTCTCGTCGCTTCCATGAACGCCGCTAACGGCGACCGGTTCGTCCTGCCTATGTCTTTGCCGATCCATCCGTGCGTAACCGCCTTGCTTCGAAGCCGCCGCTCATCACCCGCTCCCGCGCACGACCAGCCGATGCGGCAGCAGCACGCCCGGCACGCTCGCGCGCGGATCGGCAAGCCGTTGCAGCAACAGCCGCGCGGCGGTCTCGCCCAGTTCGCGCATCGGCTGCGCGATCGTCGTCAGCGGCGGGTCGATCTGCGCGGACAGCGCGAGGTCGTCGAAGCCGACCACCGCGACGTCGTCCGGCACGCGCCGCCCGACGCCGCGCAAGCCGTTGATCACGCCGACCGCGAGCGTGTCCGACACCGCGAAGATCGCGTCGGGCGCTTCGCCGTCGCGCACCAGCGCGGCGGCGGCCTTCGCGCCCGCGTCGTAGTCGAGGCAATGGACGTCCACGCGCCATGCGTCGCGCGCATCGAGGCCCGCGTCGCGCAGCGCGTCCAGATAACCGTCGCGGCGCTGCTGCGCGTACAGGTAATGCTCGTCCGAGTTGATCAGCGCGATCCGCCGGCGGCCGCGCGCGATCAGGTGCCGCACCGCATCGCCGGCCGCGCGGTAGTTGTCGATGCCGACGTACGGCACGCCGACGGCCGGATCGAACTCGCAGCAGGCGACCCACGGCAGCGCCGTCGATTCGGCGGCGAGCGCGTGCTGGACCGTCGCCGGGTCGAGGCAGATCGCGCCGTCCGCGCGATGCCGCCGCAGCAGGTCGAAATAACTGCGCTCGCGGCCCTCGTCCGCGCCGGTGTCGCACAGCAGCATGAAGTAGCCGTGCTGCCGCGCGAGCGCGTCGATCCCGCGCACGATCTCCGCGTAGAACGGGTTGCCGAAGTCCGGCACCATCGTCAGCAGCAGGCGGCTCTCGGCGGTGCGCAGGTTGCGCGCGAGTTCGTTCACGCGATAGCCGCTCGCCTCGACCTCCGCGAGCACGCGCTCGCGCGTCGCCGGCCGCACGTTCGCGTGGCCGTTCAGCACCCGCGACACCGTCGCCACCGACACGCCGGCGCGCTGCGCGACGCCGGCGATCGAGCCGCCGTGCGCGGGGGCCGCTCCCGCCGCCGTGGCGGTGACAGCATCAGCGTCAGCGGCCTGCGAGACTGGCGTGGAAGCGGATACTCCGCGTTGCGGTTGAGCGGCCATGGGAGCGGAATCGCGGCGTTTTGGCGTCGTCGGAATGTAATCGATTACATTTTTGGTCGGCGCGAGCCGAAACTTCAAGGCCCGCGACGCCAGGACAAACACTGATCCGCCTGCGCGGTCCGGCTGCCCGCGGGGGCGCGCCATCCGGAACCGCTTTGATACAATCGCACGGTTCGCGCGAGGCGGCGTCCGTCCGCGCGGCCCGCACGCAGATCGCGGCGGCGCGAAGCCTTCACGGCCGGCGCCGGACTGCGGCGCGCGCGCCGCGGCCGGAGCGCGTCCCGACGCATTCGAACCGATTTCGACCTGATTTCGAACCACCACGCCGAGTCACCATGAACATCGAACAAGCGCGTTTCAACATGATCGAACAGCAGATCCGTCCCTGGGAAGTGCTCGACCAGGACGTGCTGAATCTGCTGTCGATCGTCAAGCGTGAGCAATTCGTCCCCGAGGTCTATGCGGACCTCGCGTTCGCCGACCTCGAAATTCCGCTGCCGAACGGCCAGCACATGCTCGCGCCGCGCGTCGAGGCGCGCGTGCTGCAGGAACTGACGGTGAAGAAGCACGAAAGCGTGCTGGAGATCGGCGCGGGATCGGGTTACATGGCGGCGCTGCTCGCGCATCGCGCACAGCAGGTGCTGACCGTCGAGATCGACATCGAACTGGCCGAATTCGCGCGCCGGAACCTGGCGAAGAACGGCATCGTGAACGCGGAAGTCGCACAGGGCGACGGCGCGCGCGGCTGGGCCGCGAGCGCGCCGTACGACGTGATCTGCGTGTCCGGCGGCCTGCCGGTCGTGCCGCAGGAACTGCTGGAACAGCTGAAGATCGGCGGCCGCCTCGCCGCATTCGTCGGCACCGCGCCGGTGATGGAAGCGCAGATCATCACGCGGATCGACGACAAGCAATACCGGATCGCGGTCGTGTTCGAAACCTACGTCGAGCCGCTGCAGAACGCGCTGCAGCCGCCGCGCTTCCGCTTCTGACCTTCTGACGCTCCCCCGTCCGCGCCGGGTTCCGCCCGGCCGGCCGCCCCGTTTGCCCATCCGAGTTTCCCGAATGCAGAACCTGACCGCTCCCGCCCTGGCCGAATGGCTCGCCGATCAATCGCGCGCCGCGCCCGTGCTGCTCGACGTACGCGAGCCGTGGGAAATCGAAACCGCGAAGATCGCCGGCTGCGTGTCGATCCCGATGCGCGAGATTCCCGCGCGCAGCGAGGAACTGGACGACGACGCGCAGATCGTCTGCGTGTGCCATCACGGCGCACGCAGCGCGCAGGTCGCGATGTTCCTCGAATCGCGCGGCTTCACGAAGGTGTTCAACCTGCAAGGCGGGATCGACGCGTGGTCGCGCCAGGTCGATCCGGCCGTCCCGACGTACTGAAGTCCCGCGAGGGTTCGCGCGATTTCATTTCACCGGCGCAGCGCGCGGCTCATGCCGCCGCGCTGCGCCGCGTCCTTCGCCCCCTTTCGTCACTCCACTTCCTTCAGCACCTGCGCGACGGTCGAGAAGATCTCGCCAAGCTGCGCTTCGTCGACGATCAGCGGCGGCGAGAACGCCAGAATGTCGCCGGTGTAGCGCGTCAGCACGCCCTTCTGATAGCAGCGCACGAACACCTCGTACGCACGCGCGCCCGGCGCGCCTTCGCGCGACTGCAACTCGACGCCGCCGACCAGCCCGAGGTTGCGCACGTCGATCACGTGCCGCTCGCCGCGCAGCTTGTGAATCGCTTCCTCGAATAGCGGCGCCATCTGCGCCGCGCGCTCGAACAGTCCCTCGCGCTCATACAGGTCGATCGTCGCGCACGCGGCCGCGACCGCGACCGGATGCGCGGAGTACGTATAGCCGTGGAACAGTTCGATGCCGGCCGGCGCGCCGTCGACGATCGTGTCGTGGACGCGCCTGCTCGCAGCCACCGCGCCGAGCGGCGCGGCGGCGTTGTTGGTGCCTTTCGCCATCGTCAGCAGGTCCGGCGTCACGCCGAAGTAGTTCGCCGCGAACGGCGCGCCGAGCCGCCCCCAGCCGGTGATCACCTCGTCGAAGATCAGCAGGATGCCGTGCCGGTCGCAGATCTCGCGCAGCCGTTGCAGATAACCCTGCGGCGGGATCAGCACGCCGGTCGAGCCGGCGACCGGCTCGACGATCACGGCCGCGATCGTCGACGCGTCGTGCAGCGTGACGAGCCGCTCCAGTTCGTCCGCCAGATGCGCGCCCCACGCGGGCTGCCCTTTCGAGAACGCGGTCTCGCGCAGATTCAGCGTATGCGGCAGATGATCGACGGACGGCAGCAGTTGCCCCGAGAACGCCTTGCGGTTCGGCGCGATCCCGCCGACCGAAATGCCGCCGAAACCGACGCCGTGATAACCGCGCTCGCGGCCGATCAGACGCGTGCGCTGGCCTTCGCCGCGCGCGCGGTGATACGCGAGCGCGATCTTCAGCGCGGTATCGACCGCCTCCGAGCCCGAGTTCGTGAAGAAGATGTGCTTCAGGTCGCCCGGCGTGTGCTTCGCGATCTTCGTCGCGGCCTCGAACGCCTTCGGGTGGCCCATCTGGAACGTCGGCGCGAAATCCATCTCCGCGGCCTGCGCCTGCACCGCGGCGACGATCTCGTCGCGGCAGTGACCGGCGTTCACGCACCACAGCCCCGCGGTGCCGTCGAGAATCCGGCGGCCGTCGTGCGACGTGTAGTACATCCCCTTCGCGCTGACGAGCAAGCGCGGCGCGCTCTTGAACTGGCGGTTCGCGGTGAACGGCATCCAGAACGCGGACAGGTCGGGCAGGTTCACATCGGACTTCGCGGGACTGGCACTCATCTGCATCTCCTTCGCGGATCGTGACGATCGTGGCGATCGTGACTGACGGTGGACGAAGGCGCCGCTGTAGGCGCCGCCGTTTCAGTGTAGGCGCAGCGGCGCGCGCATGCACAACGATGCAGCGCGGCCGCGTCCGATGCACCCGCAAGCATCGCGGCGACGTCGGACGCACCCCGCCGCAGCCTCGCCGCAGGCCGCTGCGGTGCGTGCGGTAGCGCACTAACCGCTTACGCACTGCGGCGAGGCAATGCGCCCGAAGCTGCATCCGCATGCACCACTTTCGCGCGAAACCGTTTTCGGCGACGCGCCGCCGTGCGCGAACGCCGCAGCCGCCGCGCCGCTTCCCCGCACGCATCGCGCATATTTACGAGACAGGGGCCGGATTGGCACAGGCCTTGCAGTAACGGCACGGCAAGACAGGCATAAAAACGGGCGGCGCGCCAACGACACCGACACGCACGCATGAGGCCCGCGAGTTCACCCATCCATCGTCAAGGGGAAACACATGAAACGTCGTAGTCTGCTGAAACTGGGGACCATGTCCGGTGCGCTGGCCGCCGCGGGCCGCGTGCCGTTCGCACACGCCGCCGATTCCGGCAGCGGGCCGATCAAGGTTGGCATCCTGCACTCCCTGTCGGGCACGATGGCCATTTCGGAGACGTCGCTGAAGGACACGGCGCTGATGACGATTGCCCAGATCAACGCGGCAGGCGGCGTGATGGGCCGGCAGCTCGAACCGGTCGTCGTCGACCCGGCATCGAACTGGCCGCTCTTCGCCGAAAAGGCGCGTCAGCTGATTTCGCAGGACAAGGTCGCGGTCGTGTTCGGCTGCTGGACGTCGGTGTCGCGCAAGTCGGTGCTGCCCGTGTTCGAGGAACTGAACGGCCTGCTGTTCTATCCGGTGCAGTACGAAGGCGAAGAAATGTCGCGCAACGTGTTCTACACGGGCGCCGCGCCGAACCAGCAGGCGATTCCCGCCACCGAATACCTGATGAGCGCCGAAGGCGGCGGCGCGAAGCGCTTCTTCCTGCTCGGCACCGACTACGTGTATCCGCGCACGACCAACAAGATCCTGCGTTCGTTCCTGCACTCGAAGGGCGTGCAGGACGCCGACATCCAGGAGGTCTACACGCCGTTCGGCCACAGCGACTACCAGACCATCGTCGCGAACATCAAGACGTTCTCGCAGAGCGGCAAGACCTGCGTGATCTCGACAATCAACGGCGACTCGAACGTGCCGTTCTACAAGGAACTCGGCAACCAGGGGCTGAAGGCGACCGACGTACCGGTGGTCGCGTTCTCGGTCGGCGAGGAAGAACTGCGCGGCATCGACACCAAGCCGCTGGTCGGCAACCTGGCCGCGTGGAACTACTTCATGTCGCTGCGCAATCCGGAGAACACGAAGTTCAAGGCCATGTTCGCGGACTGGGTGAAGAAGAACAACCTGCCGGGCGGATCGAAGCGCGTGACGAACGATCCGATGGAGGCGACGTTCGTCGGCATCCACATGTGGAAGCAGGCGGTCGAGAAGGCGAAGAGCACGGACGTCGACAAGGTGCGCGTCGCGATGATCGGGCAGAAGTTCGCCGCGCCGTCGGGCTTCACGCTGGAGATGGACGGCAACCACCACCTGCACAAGCCGGTGATGATCGGCGAAGTGCGCGCGGACGGCCAGTTCAACGTCGTGTGGCGCACCAAGACGACGATCCGCGCGCAGCCGTGGAGCCCGTTCATCCCGGGCAACGAGAGCAAGCCGGACGTCGTCAGTTCGACTGTGCTTCCCGCGTTCCTGCGCCGCTCGCGCGTAGCCTGACGGGACGCGCGGGGCGCGCACGGCAGTCGTTGCGACCGCCGTGCGCGCCCCGCGCCCCGCCCGCCTCCCCGGGGCCGCCGCCCCGCCAGGCCTTCCGGTCCTCTCGATGAAGAACATCATGGTGCACTCACTGACGACCCTGGCGACGCGCGGCAGCCGCGCCGCGCTCTGCGCATTCGCGCTGCTGTGCGGGCTCGCGCCAGGCGCGCACGCGCTCGAAAGCGCGGACGTCGCGCCGCTCGCGGGCGACGACTTCGATGCGAAGTCCGTCGCGATCGACAATCTGATCGCGACGCACGACGCCGCGTCGCTCGCGCTGCTGAAGGCGCTCGCCGACGACACCGTCGCCGCGACCGATGCGGGCGAAGTGCTGATCCAGGACGGCGACGCCGCGCGCGACGCGGCGACCGGCAAGCCGGTCGCCGCCGACGTCGCCGCGAGCGCGCAGCCGATCACGCTGAACAACCTGCTGCGCTCGAAGGTGGCCGGCGCGGTGTCGGGGCTGCAGCTGTCGTCGCCGGACGTCGAGATGCGCCGCGCGGCGGTCGCGGCACTGCTGAAAAATCCCGATCCGGCGATGAAGCCGATGATCGACGCGGCGCGCGCGAAGGAAACCGATCCCGCGCTGAAAAAACGCCTCGACACGCTATGGGCGATGACGGCGCTGCACAACCCGGACGCCGCGACGCGCCTCGAAGCGGTGAAGCTCGTCGCCGCGCGCCACGACCTCGACATGTACGAACTGCTGCGCCCGCTCGTCGCGAAGTCGTCGACCGGCGCATGGAACGAAGCCGACCCGCAGGTCCGCGCGGCCGCGCAACAGGGCATCGACGCGCTCGACAGCCTCCAGCGCCGCAGCCAGATCGCCGGCACGCTGTTCGCCGGGCTGTCGCTCGGCAGCGTGCTGCTGCTCGCGGCGCTCGGCCTCGCCATCACGTACGGGCTGATCGGCGTCATCAACATGGCGCACGGCGAATTCCTGATGATCGGCGCGTATGCGACCTACGTCGTGCAGACGCTCGTGCAGCACTACGCGCCGCGCGCGTTCGACTGGTATCCGCTCGCCGCGATCCCCGCGTCGTTCGTCGCGGCCGCGCTGGTCGGCATGGTGATCGAGCGGCTCGTGATCCGCCATCTGTACGGCCGCCCGCTGGAGACGCTGCTGACCACGTTCGGCATCAGCCTGATCCTGATCCAGGCGACGCGGATGCTGTTCGGCGCGCAGAACGTGCAGGTCGAAAATCCGTCGTGGATGAGCGGCGGCGTCACGGTGATGCCGAGCCTGATCCTGCCGTACAACCGCATCGCGATCCTCGCGTTCTCGCTGATCGTCGTCGGCATCGCGTGGACGGTGCTGACCAAAACCCGGCTCGGCCTGTTCGTGCGCGCGGTCACGCAGAACCGCCGGATGGCCGCGTGCGTCGGCGTAAAGACCGCGCGCGTCGACTCGTATGCGTTCGCGTTCGGCGCGGGCATCGCGGGCCTCGGCGGCTGCGCGCTGTCGCAGATCGGCAATGTCGGCCCGGACCTCGGCCAGAGCTACATCATCGACTCGTTCATGGCGGTCGTGCTCGGCGGCGTCGGCCAGCTCGCCGGCACGGTGATCGGCGGCTTCGGCCTCGGGCTCGTCAGCAAGGCGATCGAGCCGTTCTGGGGCGCGGTGCTCGCGAAGATCGCGGTGCTCGTGCTGATCGTGCTGTTCATCCAGAAGCGGCCGCAGGGGCTCTTTGCCCTGAAGGGCCGCAGCGCGGAGGCTTGAAATGACGACCGCCGCTTCCTCGACGCGCCCCGCTCCGTACGGCGCGCCCGCGCCGCAGCACGGCCAGGGCGGCCCCGGCGAGACGTTCGCGCTCGGCTTGCCGGCGCGGCCGCCGCTGCTCACGCGCGGCGCATGGATCGCGCTGATCGCACTCATACTCGCGATCGGCATCGGCGTGCCGCTGTGCGCGCTGGTGCTGCCGCAGTCGAGCGCGTTCCATCTGTCCGCGTATGCGATGACGCTCACCGGCAAGCTGATGTGCTATGCGATCGCCGCGCTTGCGCTCGACCTCGTGTGGGGCTACTGCGGAATCCTGAGCCTCGGCCACGGCCTCTTTTTCGCGCTCGGCGGCTACGCGATCGGCATGTACCTGATGCGCGAGATCGGCCACGACGGCAAATACGGCAGCGACCTGCCGGACTTCATGGTGTTCCTCGACTGGCATTCGCTGCCGTGGTACTGGCAGGGCACGCAGCACCTGTGGTACGCGCTGCTGCTGGTCGTGCTGGCGCCGGCCGTCGTCGCGTGGGTGTTCGGCTTCTTCACGTTCCGCTCGCGCGTGAAGGGCGTGTACCTGTCGATCATCACGCAGGCGACCACCTTCGCCGCGATGCTGCTGTTCTATCGCAACGAGACCGGCTTCGGCGGCAACAACGGCTTCACCGACTTCAAGCGGATCGCGAGTTTCCCGATCACCCATCCGGGCACGCGCACGGTGCTGTTTCTGATGACGTTCGCGACGCTCGTGCTCGCGTTCCTCGGCGCGCGCGCGATCGTCACGTCGAAGCTCGGCCGCGTCGTCACGGCGGTGCGCGACGGCGAAACCCGGCTGATGTTCCTCGGCTACAGCCCGCTCGGCTACAAGCTGTTCGTGTGGACCGTGTCCGCCGTGCTGTGCGGGATCGCGGGCGCGCTGTACGTGCCGCAGGTCGGCATCATCAACCCGAGCGAGATGTCGCCGGGCAACTCGATCGAGATGGCGATCTGGGTCGCGGTCGGCGGGCGCGGCACGCTGATCGGCCCGATCATCGGCGCGTTCGCGGTGAACGGCGCGAAGAGCGTGTTCACCGCGTATTTCGCCGAATACTGGCTGTTCTTTCTCGGCCTCATCTTCGTGCTCGTGCCGCTCCTGCTGCCGAACGGCATCATGGGGCTGATCGAACTCGTCACGCGCAAAAGGAAACACGGATGAACGGCACGACGATTTCGGACCCGCTGAACCACAACCCGTTCGACGACGACACGCCGACGCTGTCCGGCGTCGCGGGCCTCGGGCACGTCGTCGAGCCGGGCGCGATCGACGTGTCGCACGGCACGATCCTGTACCTGGAGGACGTGACGGTCAGCTTCGACGGCTTTCGCGCGCTGAACCAGCTGACGCTGTCGATCGACGTGAACGAGCTGCGCTGCGTGATCGGCCCGAACGGCGCGGGCAAGACGACGATGATGGACGTCATCACCGGCAAGACCTCGCCCGACTCGGGCAAGGTGTTCCTCGGCCAGACGATCGACCTCACGCGGATGAACGAACCGGCGATCGCGCGCGCGGGCATCGGCCGCAAGTTCCAGAAGCCGACCGTGTTCGAGCAGCATCCGGTGTGGGAGAACCTCGAACTCGCGATGAAGGCGGACAAGGGCTGGTGGGCGTCGCTGCGCGCGCGGCTCGACCGCGCCGCGCAGGCGAGGATCGAGGAGACGCTCGAAGTGATCCGCCTGGAGAGCGACGCGCGGCGGCTCGCGGGCGAGCTTTCGCACGGACAGAAGCAGCGGCTGGAGATCGGCATGCTGCTGATGCAGCAGCCGGCGCTGCTGCTGCTCGACGAGCCGGCGGCCGGCATGACCGACGACGAGACGATGGAACTCGCCGCGCTGCTGAACCGGCTGCGCGGCAGCTGCTCGATGATGGTCGTCGAGCACGACATGGAGTTCGTCGCCGCGCTCGCGGGCGAGACCGGCCGCGTGACCGTGATGGCGGAAGGCCACGTGCTCGCGGACGGCACCCTCGACGACGTGAAGCGGGACGAAGCGGTGATCGAGTCGTATCTCGGCCGCTGACAACGACAGTGGAAAACCAGGCATTCCCATGCTGACTATCGAATCGCTGAACCAGTATTACGGCGGCAGCCATATCCTGCGCAACGTGTCGATGACGGTGCCTCCGGCTAAGCTGACCGTGCTGCTCGGGCGCAACGGCGTCGGCAAGACGACGCTGCTGCGCTGTCTGATGGGCGTCGTGCCGACGAAGAGCGGCAGCATCGCATGGCGCGACCAGCCGCTGACGAAGCTGCCGACCTATGCGCGCGTCGCGCAGGGGCTCGCTTACGTGCCGCAGGGGCGCGATATCTTTCCGCGCCTCACCGTCGAGGAAAACCTGCTGGTCGGCGCGGCGAGCCGCAAGGCGCCGGCCGGCGTGCCGGACCATATCTATCGCCTCTTTCCGGTGCTGAAGGACATGAAGTCGCGGCGCGGCGGCGACCTGTCCGGCGGACAGCAGCAGCAGCTTGCGATCGGCCGCGCGCTGATGAGCGAGCCGCAGTTGCTGATCCTCGACGAGCCGACCGAAGGCATCCAGCCGTCGATCATTCAGGACATCGGCAGGACGCTGCGGCAACTGGTCGAAGAGATGCAGATGACCGTGCTGCTCGTCGAGCAGTATTACGACTTCGCGAAGGCGATCGCGGACCGGTATTGGGTGATGAGCCGCGGCGAGATCGTCGCCGGCGGCGAAGGCGCGAACATGGATGCCGACGGGGTTCGCGCGTTGATCGCGGTTTGACCGGTGCGGTGGCGCCGGCGCGTCGCTTCGCAGGCGTCGTTTCCGTGTTTGTCCGCGAACGGGGCGTTGCGTTGCGTTGCGTTGCGTTTCGTTTGCGCATAACCGGCCGCATCGCGATGCGCTCGTCGCATCGCATGTTGATCCGCCTTCCATCGAATAGCTCTCACACCGCTTCGCGCCCGCCGTTTCGCGTTCGCATCGCGTAGCGCCGGATTGCGCATGCTATGCTCGTCGCCATCGTCCGGCGGGACGTGACCGTACATGAACCCGCCTGCCTCTCCCGCTTTTTCCCGCATGTCCGTTCACGAAGATCACACCGCCCTCGTTCAGCCGTCGTCCGCCGCGCAATCCGCTCATCGCGAATGGCACGCGCGCCTCGAACTCGGCTTCGTACGGCATGGCGCTCCGCATGACCCTTCGCAGACAGACTCGCAGCGTCCCGCCCGCACGACGCTCGCGCATCGCCGCCATTTCGGCCCGCTGCGCGTGCAGCGGCCGCTGTATCCGGAAGGCGATGCGATCTGCCACGCGGTGATCGTGCATCCGCCGGCGGGCATCGCGGGCGGCGACCGGCTCGACATCGACATCGACGTCGGTGCCGGCGCACACGCGCTGCTGACGACGCCAGGCGCCACGAAGTGGTACAAGTCGAACGGCCGGGTCGCGCGGCAGCGGATCGACGTGCGGGTCGGCGCGGATGCGAAGCTGGACTGGCTGCCGCAGAACAACCTGCTGTTCGACCACGCGCATGCGGAACTCGACTTCTCGCTGACGCTCGGCGAGCGCGCGACCGCGATCGGCTGGGACGCGACGCAGCTCGGCCGGCAGGCGGCCGGCGAACGCTGGTCGGCCGGCACGCTGCGCGCGCTCACGCGCGTCGCGCGGACCACCGCCGACGCGAGCGAACTGCTGTGGTTCGAGCGCGCGATGCTCGACGCGGCCGACCCGCTGCGCGATTCGCCGCAAGGGCTCGCCGGTTATCCGGCATACGGCGTGCTGTGGGCGATCGGCCCGGCTTGCGACGACGAACTCGCGCAGACCCTCGCGGCCGACCTGCCGTTCACCGGCGCGTTGCGCGCCGGCGCAAGCTGCATCGTGCCGGGCGTGCTGGTCGTGCGTGCGCTCGCACGGTCGATGGAGCCGTTGCAGCATCTGCTCGCACAATGCTGGACACGGCTGCGGCCCATCGTTCACGGCGTCGACGCGATGCCGCTGCGGTTGTGGACGACGTGAGACCTCGGCGTCGCGGCCTATAAAGCAGACGGCCGGCCATCGAAGCAATGCACGCACGCATGAAAAATGGAAACGCCGACCGGCAGGCGAAACCGTCGTCGGCAGTCGGACCACGAGCCCGCCAGCCTCTCCGGCGCTACGCGGCCGCCACCGCGAATCCCCCGCTCCACCCCGCAAATCCCCGCCCCGGCACGCTCCCACCCCGTTTACCTGCTGCGCGACAAAATTGGCTCCTGTATGCTCGACGCTGGCAGCGGACCGCGCGGTCCCCGTTCCGGCCGACCGCCCCAACCGACACTCAACCGATGAAGCTCACACCCCGCGAGAAAGACAAGCTCCTGATCTTCACCGCCGCGCTGCTCGCCGAACGGCGCCGCGCGCGCGGCCTCAAGCTCAACTATCCGGAAGCCGTCGCGTTCATCACCGCCGCGCTGATGGAAGCCGCGCGCGACGGCAAGACGGTCGCCGAGGTAATGCACTACGGCACGACGCTGCTCACGCGCGACGACGTGATGGAAGGCGTGCCCGAGATGATCCCCGACATCCAGGTCGAAGCGACGTTCCCGGACGGCACGAAGCTCGTCACCGTCCACCATCCGATTCCTTGAACGAAGGGCGCGCATCATGATTCCCGGCGAACTGCTGATCGACGACGGCGAGATCGAACTGAACGCGGGCCGCGCGACCGTGACCGTCACGGTCGCGAACACCGGCGACCGTCCGGTGCAGGTCGGCTCGCATTTCCATTTCTACGAGG
Organism: Paraburkholderia caballeronis; assembly: GCF_900104845.1. Classification (NCBI taxonomy): domain Bacteria; kingdom Pseudomonadati; phylum Pseudomonadota; class Betaproteobacteria; order Burkholderiales; family Burkholderiaceae; genus Paraburkholderia; species Paraburkholderia caballeronis. The sequence goes on from NZ_FNSR01000001.1 coordinate 3,208,118, forward strand.
TGAACGACGCGCTGTCGTTCGACCGCGAGGCCGCGCGCGGCTTCCGGCTGAACATCGCGGCCGGCACCGCGGTGCGCTTCGAGCCCGGCCAGGAACGCACGGTCGAGCTGGTCGCGCTCGCCGGCGCGCGCGTCGTCCATGGCTTCAACGGCAAGGTGATGGGGCCGCTGTAACGCCGCCCCTTCTCCGCCCTTCGTTATTCGCTTCCGGACCCACCCCATGACCCTGAAAATCGGCCGCCGCGCGTACGCGGAAATGTTCGGCCCCACGACCGGCGACCGCGTGCGACTCGCCGACACCGAACTCGTGATCGAAATCGAGCGCGACTACACCGTCTACGGCGACGAAGTGAAGTTCGGCGGCGGCAAGGTGATCCGCGACGGCATGGGCCAGTCGCAGCTCGTCGCCGCCGACGTCGCGGACACCGTCGTCACGAACGCGGTGATCGTCGATCACTGGGGCATCGTGAAGGCGGACATCGGCATCAAGGACGGCCGCGTGTGGAAGATCGGCAAGGCCGGCAATCCGGACGTGCAGCCCGCGGTGACGATCCCGATCGGCGCGGCGACCGAGGTGATCGCCGGCGAAGGGCTGATCGTCACGGCCGGCGGCGTCGATACCCACATCCACTTCATCAGCCCGCAGCAGATCGACGAGGCGCTGGCCTCCGGCGTGACGACGATGCTCGGCGGCGGCACCGGCCCCGCGACCGGCACCAACGCGACGACCTGCACGCCGGGTCCGTGGCACATCGAGCGGATGCTCCAGGCCGCCGACGGCTGGCCGATGAACCTCGGGTTTCTCGGCAAGGGCAACGTGAGCCAGCCGCAGCCGGCGCTGGAGCAGATCGAGGCCGGCGCGATCGGCCTGAAGCTGCACGAGGACTGGGGCACGACGCCGGCCGCGATCGACAACTGCCTGTCGGTCGCCGACGACACCGACACCCAGGTCGCGATCCACACCGACACGCTGAACGAGGCGGGTTTCGTCGAGGCGACCGTCGCCGCGTTCAAGGGCCGCACGATCCACACGTATCACACCGAGGGCGCGGGCGGCGGCCACGCGCCGGACATCATCAAGGTGTGCGGCGAGATGAACGTGCTGCCGTCGTCGACGAACCCGACGCGGCCGTACACGGTGAACACGCTCGACGAGCACCTCGACATGCTGATGGTCTGCCATCACCTCGACCCGTCGATCGCGGAGGACATCGCGTTCGCGGAGTCGCGCATCCGCCGCGAGACGATCGCGGCCGAGGACATCCTGCACGACCTGGGCGCGCTATCGATGCTGTCGTCGGATTCGCAGGCGATGGGGCGCGTCGGCGAAGTGGTGATCCGCACGTGGCAGACCGCGCACAAGATGAAGGTGCAGCGCGGCGCGCTGCCCGAGGACAACGCGCGCAACGACAACTTCCGCGTGAAGCGCTACGTCGCGAAGTACACGATCAATCCGGCGCTCACGCACGGCATCGCGCACGAAGTCGGCTCGATCGAGCCGGGCAAGTGGGCGGACCTCGTGTTCTGGGAGCCGGCGTTCTTCGGCGTGAAACCGTCGCTCGTCGTGAAGGGCGGGATGATCGCGCTCGCGCAGATGGGCGACCCGAACGCGTCGATCCCGACGCCGCAGCCGGTCCACTACCGCGAGATGTTCGCGACGCGCGGCCGGGCGCTTTCGCAGACGTCGCTGACGTTCGTTTCGCAGGCCGCGCAGGAACGCGGCGTCGCGGAACGCTACGGGTTGAGCAAGCGCATCGTCGCGGTCCGGAACTGCCGCAACGTGACGAAGGCCGACATGATCCACAACGCGTGGCGCCCCGCGATCAGCGTCGATCCGGAGACCTATCAGGTCGTCGCGGACGGCCAGTTGCTGACCTGCGAGCCGGCGGCCGTGCTGCCGATGGCGCAACGCTACTTCCTGTTCTGACCATGCGCACGATCGACAAGCGGCTGACCGCGAAACTCGCGCCGGTGCTGGTGCGCCGCGCGCCGACCGTCACGCTCGCGTACGACGCGCGCTGCAAGAGCCGCTTCGCGGCGACGCTCGACACCGGCGAGGAAGTCGGCGTCGTGCTGCCGCGCGGCACGGTGCTGCGCGACGGCGACGTGCTGGTCGCCGACGACGGCGGCCTGGTGCGCGTCGTCGCGGCCGCCGAGAGCGTGCTGCTGGTGCGCGCGCCGGACCGGCTCACGCTGACGCGCGCCGCATATCACCTCGGCAACCGGCACACGCCGGTCGAGGTCGGCGACGACTACCTGAAGCTCGAAGCGGACCCGGTGCTGGAGGACATGCTGAAGCGGCTCGGCGCGCGCGTCGCGCGCGAGACGCAACCGTTCCAGCCGGAAGCCGGCGCGTATGGCGGCGGCCACCGGCACGGCCACGACGACACCTTCGCGGACGACTACGCGCTCGCGCAGAAGGTGTTCGACGAGCATCATGGGCATTCGCGTGACCATGGGCACGATCATGGGCACGCGCACGGCGGGCGCGACCATTCGCATGGGCACGGACACGCGCACGACCCGCACGGCGACGAGCATGTGCACGGCCCTGGCTGCGGACACGACCATTCGCACGCCGAGGGCCATACGCACGAGCACGAGCACGATCACGCGCACAGCCACGGCCACTCGCACGACGAGGCAGCGCACGTGCATGGCCCGGACTGCGGCCACGATCACGCATCCGACGCCGACCCGCACCACCCGCACGGCCATGCGCATCGCTGAACTCACGGCGCTGCTGCATCTCGCGTCGCCGGCGCTGCCGATCGGCGCGTTCAGTTATTCGCAGGGACTCGAAGCGGCGATCGACGCGGCGTTGATCCGCGACGCCGACGACGCGCGCCGCTGGATCGAAGACGGTCTTTCGACCGTGCTCGCGACCGGCGAACTGCCGTTCGTCGCGCACCAGCTCGAACGCTGGCGCACGCACGACGCCGCCGCGCTCGCGGCCGCGAACGAGGCATTCGTCGCGAGCCGCGAGTCGTCCGAGTTGCGCCGCGAAACCGCGCAGATGGGCTGGTCGCTGCGGCAACTGTGCTCGCAGCTCGAATGGGGCGACGCCGGACGCCGCGCGACGCTCGACGCGATGACGCCGGTCGCGCAGCCGACCGCGTTCGCGTTCGCCGCCTATGCGCACGACGCCGCGCCGGACGCGACGCTCGCCGCGTATGCGTTCGGCTGGGTCGAGAACCAGACCGCGGCCGCGCTGAAGGCCGTGCCGCTCGGCCAGCTCGCCGGACAGCGGATCGTCGTCGCGCTGCGGCCGGCAATCGAAACCGCGGTCGAACGCGCGCTCGCGACGCCGCCCGACGCGCTCAACACGTTCGCGCCGCAACTCGGCATCCTGTCCGCGCGGCACGAATCGCAGTATTCACGGCTGTTCCGCTCGTAGGCCGCGGGCACCTCGACCCGCATCGAAAAGCACCAGCAGGCACCAACAGGCACCACCGAAACATGACCCGAAACACCACGAAGCGCACGAAAAAACTGCCGCCGCTGCGCGTCGGCGTCGGCGGCCCGGTCGGCTCCGGCAAGACCACGCTGCTCGAAATGCTGTGCAAGGCGATGCGCGAGCGTTACGACCTCGTCGCGATCACGAACGACATCTACACGAAAGAAGACCAGCGTCTGCTGACCGTCGCGGGCGCGCTGCCGGCCGAGCGGATCATGGGCGTCGAGACCGGCGGCTGTCCGCACACCGCGATCCGCGAGGACGCGTCGATCAACCTCGAAGCGGTCGACCAGATGCTGTCACGCTTTCCGGACGCGGACATCGTGTTCATCGAGTCCGGCGGCGACAACCTCGCGGCGACGTTCAGCCCGGAGCTGTCGGACCTGACGATCTATGTGATCGACGTCGCCGGCGGCGAGAAGATTCCGCGCAAGGGCGGCCCCGGCATCACGAAGTCGGACCTGCTGGTCATCAACAAGACGGACCTCGCGCCGCTCGTCGGCGCGAACCTCGACGTGATGGCGTCCGACGCAACGAAGATGCGCGGCGAGCGGCCGTTCGTGATGTGCAACCTGAAGGCGCTCGACGGGCTCGATCAGGTGATCGCGTTCATCGAGAAGAAGGGGTTGCTGGTCGGGTGAACGATCGCGCGATGCAGGAACGCATCGCGCGAAAAAGCAGCGCGCCGCGTCGGCCACACCGCGCGGCGCGAACAGCGCGCGAACCGCGGCAGGCGTAACCGGCAGCCCGCGAATCAGACCGGGCTCAACCGCACGTCGTCCGGCATCCGCTCGGCGGACGGCGCGGGCAGCAGCGTCGTCAGCACGTCCACCGTGCGCGCGGTCGCGCCGCGATGGCGCGCGGCGAACGCGGCGGCCGACGCGCCCATCGCGACGCGCCGCGACTTGTCCGCGAACAGTTCGCGCAGCGCGCGCGCCAGGTCCGCCGGGTCCTGCACCTGCAACGCCGCGCCGGCCGCGACCGCGTCGGCGGTCGCCTGCGTGAAGTTGAACACGTGCGGGCCGATCAGCACCGGCGTGCCGACCGCGCACGCCTCGATCAGGTTCTGTCCGCCGAGCGGCAGCAGACTGCCGCCGATGAACGCGAGATCGGCCGCCGCGTAATACGCGCCCATCTCGCCCATCGAATCGCCGAGCAGCACGTTCACGTCCTGCGGCAACGCGCGGATGCCCGCATGCGCGGCGGCGGCCACCGCGCCGGGCGCCCATTCCGAGCGCCGCGCGACTTTCAGGTTGCGCCGCGCGGCCAGCGCGGCGACTTCGTCGAACCGCTGCGGATGGCGCGGCACGAGAATCAGCAACGCGTCCTCGACGCCGAGCGCCGCGAACGCGTCGAGCACCCGTTCCTCCTCGCCCTCGCGCGTGCTCGCGGCGACCCACACCGGCCGCGCGCCGATCGCGCGCCGCCATTCGCGGCCGCGCGCGATCAGTTCGGGCGGGCTCGCCATGTCGAACTTCAGGTTGCCGAGCACCGACACGTTGCGCGCGCCGAGCGACGTCAGCCGCTCCGCGTCGGACGGGCTCTGCGCAAGCACGCGCGCGAAGCCGCCGAACACGCCGCGCGTCGCGTGGCCGAACTTCGCCGCGCGCCGGTGCGAGCGCGCGGACATCCGCGCGTTCGTCAGCACGAGCGGCACATCCGCGCGGCGGCATTCGTCGATCAGCGTCGGCCACACCTCGGTCTCCATCACGAGCCCGAGCGACGGCCGCCACGCATGCAGGAAGCGCCGCACGGCATGCGGCATGTCGTACGGCAGATAACAGCGCAGCACGCGGTCGCCGAACAGCTTCTCGCCGGTCGCGCGGCCGCTCGGCGTCATGTGCGTGAGCAGGATGCGCGCGTCGGGCCGCGCGGCCGCGAGCGCGTCGATCAGCGGCTGCGCGGCGCGCGTCTCGCCGACCGACACGGCATGCACCCAGATCAGCGGCGCGTCGTCGTCCGGCATGCGCCCCGCCGACAGTCCGAAACGCTCGGCGATGTGCTCGCGATAACCGTGCTCGCGCCGCGAGCGGATCAACAGGCGCAGCACGGCGAGCGGCGCGATCAGCCACCACGCGGCGCGATAGATCGCCCTCAGCATCGCGCCCTGCCCGTATGCGTGCCGGAAACCGCGTCGAAGGCCGCGCCGCAAACGACGCGGAAAGCCACGCAGAAAACCCCGCAGACGCGGCCGTTGGCGGGCGCGCTCAAACGAGTTCCTTGCCTTTCAGGCGTTCGAGGATGCCGAGCGGCGCCCAGTCCGGATGCACCATCGCGTTGACCGGCAGGAAAAACGTCTGCTCCAGCATGAACTGGCCGGACATCACCGCATGCGACGCGTGATCGGAGAAGCACACCCACACGCTGCCCGGCGGAAAACCGATGGTTTCCTGCGGGCTCGTTTTCTGATAGTCGAGGTCGGCCTTCATGCTGTCGTGCAGGTTCAGCATCAGATGGTCGTATTCGCTGCGCGGCGACTTCGTGATGTGCAGCAGATGCTGAAGCCACGCGGAGCCGGGCATCTGCGGCTTGATGCGCGGCAGGAAACGCTTCGCCATGTCCTCGAACGGCTCGCCGACGCGCCACACGCGCGGCGCGCCGTTCGGGTTCACGTTCGTGAACACGCGCAGGATCCGCTCGCCGTAGTTCGGCCGCGACGGGAACGCGTCGACGTGCAGCCGGCTGTCGTCCTTGCGCCACGAGGTCTGGCGCGTCTCGACCTGATGCAGCCGCAGGCTCGTCGGCGCGACGCGCAGCTTGCCGCCGTATTCGGGAAAGAGGCCGTCGACCAGCGTGCGTGCGTTGGCCTGGTAACGCGCGACCAGCGCGCGCACCGCGGACTGCGTGACCGGATCGCCGAGCACGCCGTGCAGCGCGCCGCCGCCCGGGTCGAGGCTGATGTTCTTGCGCTTCGGGTCCGCGAGCGCCGGGTCGAGCAGCGCGCGCTCGCCGCCTTCGATCGCGAAGCGCAGGTTCGGGAAATACAGCACCTTGCCCTGCTCGACGCCGTTCAGCAGCGACTCGCGCGGCTGCGACAGGTTCTGGCCGTGCCAGTCGGCGGAAGTGACTTCGATGATCTGGGATTCGTTCATGGTCGCCCTTGTGAAGCGATGAAGCTGTGGATCCGGTTGCCTGCCGGCGGTTCGGGTCGTTCGGGCCGCTCCAGCCGTCGCGGCGGCGAAATTCGGGCCGCGCCGCCCGTGTCCCGCGCGACGCGGAACCTGGCCCGCCACCCGCGTTGCGGCGCGCGGCGTCCGGTATCCATTGCAACAGCCCGTGTGTGCGCCAACCCGGCAGGCATCTGACGGCGCGCATCCCGCGCGCCCTCGTCCTTATACCCGCCGGCCCGGCCGTGCGCCTTGACTCGCCGCAGTCCGTGCAGCGATCGCCGCGCTACAGAAGCCCGAAACCGGCCAGCACCGCCTTCACCTGTGGCAGCGTCGGCGGCTGCCCGGCGGTGCCGAGATTCGACACGTTCGGCGACCAGTAGCCGCCGGTCCGCCATGCGGTCGCGAAATTGTACAACTCGACGGTCGGCCGCTTCAGCGCGGCCGCGATGTGCACGAGCCCGGTATCGACGCCGACGGTCGCCGCCGCGCCGTCGATCAGCCCGACCACGGCCGGCAGCGACAGCCTCGGCGGCACGACCGCCGCCGCGCCGAACTCGCGCGCGAGGCGCTCGCTCGTGGCGCGCTCCGCGTCGCTGCCCCACGGCAGCACCAGCGACACGCCGCGCCGCACCAGCGCCTGGCCCAGCTCGATCCAGTTCGCGTCGGCCCACTGCTTGTCGGCGCGCGACGTCGCGTGCACGAACACGACGTACGGCACCGGCAGGTTCAGCCCGACGCCGGCGAGCGCGAGCGCCGCGCGGCCGGTGTCGATGCCGAAGTCGATGTCGTCGGCCGGCTGCGGGCGCGGTTCGCCGAGCGCGGCGGCCACCAGTTGCCGCGTGCGCTCGACCACGTGCGTGCGCGGCTCGATCGGGATCGCCCGGTCGTAGAAAAAGCGCACCGGCCACTCGTAACCCGCGCCGTCGGTCCGGTTGCCGAGGCCGACGAGCGGCCCGCGCGCCCAGCTCGCGACCCACGCGGTCTTGATGAGCCCCTGGCAGTCGATCACGAGGTCGTATTTCTCGGCCACGAGCGCGCGCCGGAACGCGCCGATCTCGCGCCAGCTCGATGCGGACAGCAGCCGTTTGCGCCAGCGGCGCAGCGAGAACGGAATCGCGCGGCGCACGCCGTGCACGAGTTCGACGAGATCCCTGAAACTCTCTTCGACCAGCCAGTCGATCTGCGCGTCCGGGTAGCGCCGCAGGATGTCGGCGATCGCGGGCATGTTGTGGACGACGTCGCCGAGCGACGACACGCGTACGATGAGGATCTTTTGCACGCTTAACGGGACGGACCGGCACGCTGCGCCAGCCCCGTCCGGATGGACAAGGTCCGCAATTCTAGCGCGGCGGCAGCCAAAGACGAATTTTCCGACGGGGATGCAGACGGATTCGGCCCGTGTCGAGGAACAGGGCCGGCGATGCACGGCACGCCCGCCGTTCGGGGCTGTGCCATGCGTCCGTCAGAGCGTGGGAGACGGCGGCTGGCGACCGACGGCCGCAACAGCCGCGATAGCGAAACCGGCGCGGACGCCCGTCCGGCATCGTGGTGGCGGACGGCATCTGCGACCCGGACCCGCGATTGATTCCGCCACTGATTCCGCCATTTACGCTCAAGCGATCGCTCGCCTGGGCGCTGGTCGGCAAACGCGCGGCGACGTTCAACGCACCGTGCGCTCCCATCCGGTCCAACCGACGTTCAGAACGGCAGTTTCGCGTCCGGCTTCTCCGCGACGATCACGCGGCGGAAGTCTTCCTGGATGCGCTTCAATGCTTCGTCGCTATCGGCCTCGAAACGCATCACGACAACCGGCGTCGTATTCGACGAACGCGCGAGGCCAAAGCCGTCCGGGTACTCGACGCGCAGGCCGTCGATCGTGATCACGTCGTCCGCGCCGGTGAATTTCGCGTTCTTCTGCAGCCGCGCGATCAGTTCGAAGTTCTCGCCTTCTTCGAGCTTCAGTTGCAGTTCCGGCGTCGCGCGCGAGTTCGGCAGGCCGTTCAGCAGCGCGCTCGGGTCCTGCGTGCGCGCGAGGATTTCGAGCAGCCGCGCGCCGGTGTACAAGCCGTCGTCGAACCCGTACCAGCGGTCCTTGAAGAACACGTGGCCGCTCATCTCACCCGCGAGCGGCGCGCCGGTCTCGCGCAGCTTCGCCTTCACGAGCGAGTGGCCGGTCTTCCACATCAGCGGCACGCCGCCCTTGTCCTTCACCCACTTCGCGAGATTGCGCGTGCACTTCACGTCGTAGATGATTTCCTTGCCCGGATTGCGCGTCAGCACGTCCTCCGCGAACAGCATCAGTTGCCGGTCCGGATAGATGATCTGGCCGTCCTTGGTGACGACGCCGAGCCGGTCGCCGTCGCCGTCGAACGCGAAGCCGATCTCCGCATCGGTTTGCTTCAGCGCGCGGATCACGTCCTGAAGGTTCTCCGGATGCGCGGGGTCCGGGTGATGGTTCGGGAAGTTGCCGTCGATCTCGGTGAACAGTTCGACCAGTTCGCAGCCGAGCGCCTTGAAGAGCTTCGGTGCGAGTCCGCCCGCAACGCCGTTGCCGGTATCGACGACGAGCTTCATCGGCCGCGCGAGTTTCACGTCGCTGACGATGCGTTGCAGATACGCGTCCGCGATGTCGTACTGCGTATAACTGCCCGCGCCCGACTCGAAGCGGTTCGACACGATCCGGTCATGCAGCCCGAGGATCTGCTCGCCGTAGATCGCCGCGCCGCGCAGCACCATCTTGAAGCCGTTGTAGTCCGGCGGATTGTGGCTGCCGGTCACGACGATGCACGAATCGACGCGCCGCTCGCCGCCTTCGAGCGCGAGCGGCACGCTCGCCGCGAAGTAGCCGACCGGCGTCGGCACCATGCCGACGTCGACCACGTCGACGCCCGCCGCGCGCAAGCCGTCGGACAACGCGCCGACCAGTTCCGGCCCGGACAGCCGGCCGTCGCGCGCGACCACCACCGCATCGCCGCCCTGCGCGCGCACTTCGCTGCCGAACGCGCGGCCGATCGAGCGGGCCGCGTCGGCGTCCAGCGTCTTGCCGATCACGCCGCGAATGTCATATGCCTTGAAAATCGATTTGGAGATCATGAGAGGCTCACCCGTGCAATGGAAAGTCGGACCTATACGTACCACAACCTGACTGCCAGTTCCGTTGCCCCGTTACCAAAAGTCGTATCCGTTACAAACTATAATTGCGGTTTTTCGGCCGTCGTTGGGCACCCATTTTAATGCCTCGCTGCTCCTTTTTTCCGACAAAGTCGCCCCAGCACGCGCCGCGCCCGGTCGATCCGCGCGCGGGCGCGCATCGCGACGCGACCGTCGGCAAGCGCCACGCCCCCGCGACCGCCAGCCGTTTCGCCGCGTCGCGATGCTGACGCTGCGACGCTTCGCCAACCCCGACGTCACGCGCGCGTTCGCGAACATCGTCTGGCTCGGGCTGGAGCGCGTCACGCAGATCGTCGTCGCGATCGCGATAAGCGGCGTGCTCGCGCGCTACTTCGGCCCCGACGTGTTCGGCAAGTGGCAATACGCGAACACGCTGCTGCTCGTGCTCGCGCCGATCACATGGGTATGCGGCGCGGAGATTCTCGTGCCGACCATCGTGCGGCGGCCGCCGCAGGAACTCGGCACCGTGCTCGGCAGCGCGTTCGCGCTGCGCATCGGCGTATCGGCGGCGGCGCTGCTGCTCACGTGGGCCGGCATCGCGCTCGGTCTCGCCGATCCGCTCGTCGGCGCGATGCTCGCGGGCCTCGCGGTGACGCTGGTGTTTCGCGAGCCGTTCGTCGGCGTAATCAACGCGTGGCTGCAAAGCATGACGTTCAGCAAGCCGCAGTTGATCGCGAGCATGGCGACCGCGATCGTGAAGGCGCTGCTCGTGTTCGCGCTCGCGCGCGCCGCGTTCGCGCCGGCGAGCTTCGGCTGGCTGTGGGCGCTCGAATCGGCGGCGATCGGCGCGGCGCTCGTGCTGTACTACCGGCGCAAGCATGGCGGGACGCTCGGCTGGCAGGTGGACCGCGCGCTGTTCCGCCATTTCGCGACGTCCGGCACCGTGTTCTGGATCGGGCTCATCTGCATGTACCTGTTCCTGAAACTCGACCGGCTGATGCTCGAACGCACGATCTCGTTCGCGGACCTCGGCCGCTATTCGGCCGCGCAGCAACTGAACGAGAACTGGATCACGCTCGCGCTGATGCTCGCGCAGACCATCGCGCCCGCGTTCGTCTATCGCGTGCAGCAGACCGCGCAACTGCGCCGCAACCTCGTGCGCCTCTTCGCGATGACCGCCGTGCTGATGATCGCCGGCGCGCTGGTGCTCGACGCGCTCGCGGGCTTCATCATCGGCCGCGTGTTCGGGCCGGCCTATGCGGGCGCGGCCGGCATCTTCCGCTGGGCCGTGTGGCTGTCGGTGCCGGCCGGCATCGAGGCGATCGGCAACCTCGTCGTGCTGAAGTACCAGGCGAAGTTCGTGCTGCTCGCGAAATGGGTGCTCGCGCTCGCGATCGCATTCGCGGTGAACCTCGTCGCGATTCCGCGGCTCGGCTCGTATGGCGCGCTCGTCGGCCTCGCGGCCGGTTACGTCGCGGCCGCGTGCGTGAACTTCTATTACATCCGCCTCAAGCTCGCTTCATGACGTTCTCTCCCGCTTCCTTCGATACGCGCGCGGGCGCGCTCGCCGACGTCGCGGTGCTGCTGCCGGCGTACAACGGCCAGGCCGACGTCGAGCGCACGCTCGCGTCGTTCGCCGAGGACGCGCCGGTGTACGCGCTGATCGTCGACGACGGCAGCACGCCGCCGATCGTCGCGCCGGCGGTGAACGGGATGCACGTCGAGATGCTGCGGATGCCGAAGAACGGCGGCATCGAGCGCGCGTTGCAGGCCGGCATCGAAACGCTCGCGGCGCGCGGCTTTCGCTACGCGGCGCGCATCGACGCGGGCGATCTCGCGGTGCCGCAGCGGCTCGCGAAACAGCGCGCGCGGATGGAGACGTCGCCGGCGCTCGCCGCGCTCGGCGCGTGGACCCAGGTCGTGAACCGCGCCGGCGAGCCGCTCTTCATGCTGACGCCGCCCGCCGATCCACGCGAACTGCGCCGCACGCGTTTCCTGCGCTCGCCGCTCGTGCATCCGTCGGTGATGCTGCGCATCGACGCGGTGCGCGCGGTGGGCGGCTATCGCGTCGCGTATCCGGCGGCCGAGGACCTCGACCTGTTCTTGCGGCTGATGGAGCGTTACGACTGCGCGAACCTGCCCGAGCCGGGGCTGTATTACGAGCTGAACGAAGGCGGGATCAGCGCGACGAAGCGCAGGAAGCAGATCGTTTCGACGCTGCGTTTGCAGATGCGTTATTTCGATGCGCTGAACTGGCGGGACTGGGCCGGCCTCGCGAAGAACCTGCTGCATTTCGTGACGCCGTATCGCGCGTTGCAGAAGGTGAAGCGGGTGCTGTACGCGTCGCGGTAAACGGCGGCGGCGCGCGACCTACCACCAGCGCAACAACACCGGCAGCAGCACCGGCACGACGAACGCGGTGAACACGCCGTTCAGCCCCATCCCGAGCCCCGCGAACGCGCCCATCTCCTCGCTGACCTGAAACGCGCGCGCGGTGCCGATCCCGTGCGATGCGACGCCGATCGCGAAACCGCGCACCTCGATCTCGTCGACCCGCAGGGTCCGCAGCACGCCGCGCGCGGTCACCGCGCCGAACACGCCCGTCGAGATCACCAGCACCGCGGTCAGCGAAGGAATGCCGCCGATCTTGTCCGCGACCGCCATCGCGATCGGCGTGGTCGCGGACTTCGGCGCGATCGACGCGAGCGTGTGCCGCGACGCGCCGAACAGCGCCGCGATGCCGACCGCCGACACGATCGCCGCAAGCGAGCCCGCGACGAGGCCGCCGACGAGCGGCAGCGCGGTGCGCTTCAGCTTCGACCATTGCCGGAACAGCGGCAGCGCGAGCGCGACGGTCGCCGGGCCGAGCAGGAAATGCACGAACTGCGCGCCTTCGAAGTACGTGCCATACGGCGTGCCGGTGGCCTTCAGCGCGAGCACGACGATCGCGACCGCGATCAGCACCGGGTTCGCGAGCGGGTTGAAGCGCGCGCGCATATAGACGTTGATGGCGATCAGATACGCGACCAGCGTCAGCGTGAGGCCGAGCAGCGGGCTCGCGGCCAGATACACCCAGATCGCATCAAGTTTCGGCAGCGGATTCACGCCTGCCCCTCCGGTCCGGCGAGCCGACGGCGCTGGCGGCGCAGCAGCGCGCGCGTGACGAGCGCGGTCACCGCGATGCCGACGGTCGTGCTGACGACGAGGCTCGCGATCACCGCGAACGCCTCGCCGCGCACCGCCTGCGCGGACACCATGATGCCGACGCCGGCCGGCACGAACAGCAGCGACAGATGGCGCAGCAGTTCGAGCGCGGTCGGCTCGATCGCGTCGGCAATGGCCGGCCGCATCATCACGAACGCGAACAGCAGCAGCATGCCGATCACCGGTCCGGGGACCGGCAGCGCAAATACGTAGGAAACGCTCTCTCCGAGACACTGGAAGATGAGGAGCGTGGCGAGAGAACGAAGCATGGGACTTTCACGAGAACACGGGCGTCCGGAACGCAGCGGACCCCGCGGCGCACGGCACGCCCGCCCGGGAGCCGCATGCCGGCCGCCGCTCGCCGCGTGCCGTGCCGAAGCGCGAGATTCTAGCCGAACGGCCCAGCCGATGCAGCCGCGCCGCCCCGCCGTGCGCGCCGTGCCGGGACGGCTAGATCGCCTCGCTCGCGGACACCTTCGCGACGCGCCCGATCTTCACCGGCGGCACGAACAGCATCGCCACGACGACCGCGATCGCGACCGCGAGCAGCGCGAGGAACGTCAGGTGCAGCGACTGCTGCAACGCGAGCCGCACCGACGCGTCGGCCGACACGTGGCCGCCCGGCGCGTCGAGCACGCGGCGCAGTTCGTCCGCGCCGCCGGCCGGCAGATACGGCGAATGGCGCAGCCCGAAGTTCAGCACCGCGCCGAACACCGTCGCGCCGAGCGTGCTGCCGAGATTGCGCGAGAACAGGTTCGACGCGGTCGCGCTGCCGCGCTCCGCCGGACTCACGATCTCCTGGATCAGCACGAGCGCGCACACGCTCGACGTGCCCATGCCGAACCCCATCACGAGCGAGCCGATGCCGGCCAGCACCGGCGAGCTTTCCGGATTCAGCAGCACGAACGGAATCGCGCCGACCGGCAGGAAGAAGCTGCCGCCGATCAGCACGCGGCGCAGCCCGAGCCGGTTGAAGGTGCGCGCGGCGACCGTCGCGCCGGACGGCCAGCCGACCATGATCATCGTCAGCGCGAAACCCGCGACGACCGCCGAGCGTTGCAGCACGCCCTGCACGTACATCGGCAGGAACGTCGTCAGGCCCATCAGCGCGATCCCGCAGAACACCGTCGCCGCGTTGGCGGCCGCGATCGGCCGGTGCGTCCACAGCGAGAACGAGATCATCGGGTCGGCCGCGCGCCGCTCCTGCCACACGAACAGCAGCGCGCACACCACGAACAGCGCGAGTTCGAGCGCCGCGCGCGAGTCGTCGGCGGAGCCCGCGTCGGTCAGCGCCATCATCAGCGCGCCGATCGCGATCGTGAAGAGCGCCGCGCCGCCGATGTCGATCGCCGGCCGCGCATGGCGCTCGTTCTCGTGCAGGTACAGGATGAAGCCCGCCGCGGACAGGATGCCGATCGGCACGTTGATCCAGAAGATCCACGACCACGACAGGTCGCGGATGATGAAGCCGCCCGCCATCGGCCCGAGCACCGCGGACAACGCCCATACGCTCGCGAGCCAGCCCTGCACCTTGCCGCGCTCGTGCACCGGATACAGGTCGCCGACGATCGTCAGCGTGATCGGCTGGATCGCGCCCGCGCCGACGCCCTGGATCAGCCGGAACACGATCATCGCGGGCATCGACCACGCGTAGCCCGCGAGCACCGAGCCGACGAGGAAGATCGCGATGCCGGCGAGCATCACCGGCTTGCGGCCGTACAGGTCCGCGAGCTTGCCGAACACGACCGTCATCGCGGTCTGCGCGAGCAGGAACGACGAGAAGACCCAGCTATAGAGACGCAGGCCGCCGAGCTGGGTGACGATCTGCGGCATTGCCGTCGAGACGATGGTCGCTTCGATCGCGACCATCGCCATCGCGGCCATCACGGACGCCACGACGAGCGGGCGCGAAGTTTTCGGATGGGGTGACATGGGGAGCTTGTAGAAATCGTGCGGACTGCGCGGATGCCGTGCCGACCGGAAAAGCGGCAGCGCCGCGTGCGGGGTCCGCGGGCGGCGCGCGGCCGTTCGCGGCGGCGGATCACGCCTGCCGCATCGGGGACGGGTCCCCGGCATCGCGACCGAAGCGGCGATTATGAACTGTTTACTGAAAACGCGCTGACGGCGGACGCGCCGCCCGAACAGCGAATCCGTCCGCTAGTTCAGTTGATACGAGAACGTCGCGCGGCACCACGCCGACTGCCGGGTCGGCAACGCGCTCCGCTAGAATGGCGTGCCCGGCAGGCCAACGCCCGGACGCCAGGTCGCCGGACCTATTCCGGCCGCGACGTCCCCGCGCCGGCCGGATCTACCCCGCATCAGAGCTTCCCGCCCTTCGTGAAATCCGCCGCCACCGAACTCCCGACCCCGAGCCGTTCCGCGTCGTCGCTGCGCGTCGCGCTCGTGTGCAACACCGCATGGGCGATCTACACGTATCGCCAGGGGCTGCTGCGCGCGCTCGCCGACGCCGGCGCCGAAATCGTCGTGATCGCGCCGCGCGACCGCACGTTCGAACCGCTCGCCGCGATGGGCTGCCGCTGCATCGACCTGCCGGTCGCGTCGAAAGGCACGAACCCGCTCGACGACCTGCGCACGCTCGCCGCGCTGTACCGGCACTATCGCGCGGTCCGCCCCGACGTCGTTTTCCATTACACGATCAAACCGAACATCTACGGGTCCGTCGCCGCGTGGCTCGCTCGCGTGCCGTCGGTCGCGGTGACGACCGGGCTCGGTTACGTGTTCATCCAGTCGAGCCGCGCCGCGCAGGTCGCGAAGCGCCTGTACCGTTTTGCGTTCCGCTTTCCGCGCGAAGTATGGTTTCTCAATCGCGACGATCTCGATGCGTTCACCGCCGAGCGGTTGCTCGCGCATCCGGACCGCGCGCGGCTGCTGCACGGCGAAGGCGTCGACGTCGACCAGTTTCCGTACACGCCGCCGCCCGCGCGCGAGACGTTCGTGTTCGTGCTGATCGGCCGGCTGCTGTGGGACAAGGGCGTCGCCGAATACGTGGACGCCGCGCGCCAGTTGCGCGCGCATTATCCGCACGCTCGCTTCCGGCTGCTCGGGCCGACCGGCGTCGACAACCCGAGCGCGATCACGCGCGACGAAGTCGCCGCGTGGGAACGCGAAGGCGTGATCGAGTATGCGGGCGAGACGGCCGACGTGCGCCCGTACATCGCCGACGCCGACTGCGTAGTGCTGCCGTCGTATCGCGAAGGCGTGCCGCGCACGCTGATGGAAGCCGGCGCGATGGGCCGCCCGGTCGTCGCGACCGACGTGCCGGGCTGCCGCGAAGTCGTCGCCGACCGCGACAACGGTCTGCTGTGCGAGGCGCGCAACGCCGCCTCGCTCGCAGCCGCGCTGAAAAAAATGCTCGACATGGATGCCGGCGCGCGACGCGCGATGGGTGAGCGCGGCCGGAAAAAAATCGAAAAAGAATTCGATGAGCGGGCTGTGGTACAACGCTATCGGGAACTCGTCCGGCAACTGACCGGCGCGACGTTTTGATTCGGAAATCAGGGAAACGGACAGGCAGCATGACAGCTCCGCACAGCAAAGGCACGATCCTCGTTACCGGCGGCGCCGGTTATATCGGCACGCATACCTGCGTCGAACTGCTCGAAGGCGGCTACGACGTCGTCGCGGTCGACAACCTCGTGAACAGCCGCCGCGAATCGCTCGCGCGCGTCGAGCGCATCGCCGGCAAGCCGGTGACGTTCTACGAAGCCGACGTGCGCGACGAAGCCGCGCTCAAGCGCATCTTCGACGCGCATCCGGTTACCGGCGTGATCCACTTCGCGGCGCTGAAGGCAGTCGGCGAATCGGTCGCGAAGCCGATCGAGTATTACCGCAACAACGTCGACGGACTGCTCGTCGTGCTCGACGCGATGCGCGGGCACGGCGTGAAGCAGTTCGTGTTCAGCTCGTCGGCGACCGTGTACGGCGTGCCGGAACGCTCGCCGATCGACGAGTCGTTTCCGCTGTCCGCGACGAATCCGTACGGACAGTCGAAGCTGATCGCCGAGCAGATCCTGCGCGACGTGCAGATCGCGGACCCGTCGTGGCGCATCGCCGTGCTGCGTTATTTCAATCCGGTCGGCGCGCACGAAAGCGGGCTGATCGGCGAGGACCCCGCCGGCGTGCCGAACAACCTGATGCCGTACGTCGCGCAGGTGGCGGTCGGCAAGCTGGAGAAGCTGCGCGTGTTCGGCAGCGACTACGACACGCCCGACGGGACCGGCGTGCGCGATTACATCCACGTGGTCGATCTCGCGCGCGGACACCTCGCGGCGCTCGACGCGCTCGCGAAGCAGGATGCGGGGTTCGTCGTCAATCTAGGAACCGGCCGCGGGTATAGCGTGCTCGAAGTCGTGAAGGCGTTCGAGACGGCGTCGGGGCGTCCGGTGCCTTACGAACTCGTGGACCGCCGGCCCGGCGACATCGCGCAGTGTTTTGCGAATCCCGCGGCGGCCGAGGCGCTGCTCGGATGGAAGGCCGGGCTCGGCATCGAGCGGATGTGCGCGGATCACTGGCGGTGGCAGGAGAGGAATCCGCGGGGGTTTGTCTAAGGGAGGCGCGCAACGTTTCGCGTGCCAGAACACGCCGCGGGCAGGCGTCCTCCAGCCTCCTGACCTCAACGAGCCTCGGTGTTCCGTAGAACGGAGGCGCCCCAGGATTTCCCGCCTCCGGCCTGTCGACGACTGTCGATAATGGTATCCTCGGCTACGGCCGTCTCCTCCGTCTTTCCGCTCCGAGACTGCCGGGAACACCTCGCCTGCACGCCGTGCAGGCGACCGAAGCATTTCGGTTCACCGCCACGCGCGGCTGAGTGCACGAATCAGAAGTTACAGCCGCCGCGGCTCTTCTTACGTAGCCTGCCCCGACATGAACCTGAGAGCTGAATTCCTGAAGACGATCGCGAAGAGTGACCTCGGCATCGAAATCGGTCCGTGGTTCAATCCGATGACGCCGAAGCGAGAGGGCTACCACTGTCTCAGCCTGGACATCTTCGATACCGAGAAGATGCGCCAGCGTGCGCTCGGGGACCCGCATGTGGCTTCGAAGGTGGATCAACTCGAAGAGGTCGACATCGTGGGTTCCACCGTCGAGATAGGCGAGTTGGCCGACCGGCACGGATGCGCAGGCCGGGTCGATTACATCGTCTCGTCGCACAATTTCGAGCATATCCCTAACCCGGTGAAGTTCTTTCAGGGTTGCGAGAAAACGCTAAAGCTGGGCGGTCATCTGAACATGATCATTCCCGACAAGCGGACCTGCTTCGATTATTTCAAGCCCCCGACCTCGCTCGGCATGTGGCTGGAGGCCTATCTTTATCAGCACGAGCGGCCGGCCTACCGCCACGTATTCGACGGCTTCCAGATGATGGCGAACCACAACGGATCGGGTGTGTTCAGCCTCGCCGAGGACTCGTCCCAGGTCTCGCTGAATTATTCGCCGATCCGGGACGGTTACGCGGCATGGAAGAGTTATGTCGAATCCGGCGACACGTCCTACATCGATGCGCACTGCTCGATACTCACGCCCACACTCTTCGAACTTCTGCTGCTGGACCTGAACATGCTCGGCCTCGTTCACCTGAAGGTGGTCAAGATTTCGCCTACGGTCGGGTGCGAGTTCGCAGTGTCGCTGGAGAACATGGGCGCGGACTGGCGGCCGGAACTGACCGACATGCAGCATTACGCGCGCAAAACCGAATTGCTGCGCCAGGTCGGTGAAGATCTCGCCTTCAACACCGCAACGGTTCACCGGTTGCTCGATGAACTGAAACAGCGAGAAAACTCGGTCAGTTCGCTCCGGAAGGAATCCAGAGTGACAGAATCGCTCGCGGAACAACTTCGCTCGCAATTGCAGGCGGTACGCGAATCGCGTAGCTGGAAAATCACCGCGCCGCTGCGCCGAACGATCACGGCCGTCCGGCGCACGTTCAACGGCCAGCGAAACCGGGTCTAGTCGCCAAAGGCCCAAGAGTCACGAATCGAGGGCAGTTCACCCCGCCTGATGGCTCTGCTGCATGGCGTTCTGGCCAGCCGGCACGCTGTGAATCGTCGGCAGAACGACCGGCTGATACTCCGGCACCCAGCGCCTCAGATCACGGCGCACCTCGTCGTCGCCCGGCACGCGATGTTGCATCAACCACGGCAGCAGTTCGTCGAGCAGATTGTCCGGCACGCCGCGCGCACGCGCGATGCGCAGCTTCGGATGCGGCGTGCGGGTCGTTGCCTCGTCGTCCGCCAGCAATTCCTCGTAGAGCTTTTCGCCGAGCCGCAGGCCGGTAAACACGATGCGGATCTGGTCTTCGGTAAACCCGTACAGATGGATCAGGTCGCGGGCAAGATCGACGATCCGCACCGGCTTGCCCATGTCGAGTATGAAGATTTCGCCGCCGCTCCCCATGCTGGACGCCTGCAGCACCAGTTGCGTCGCCTCCGGAATCGTCATGAAAAACCGCGTGATCTCGGGGTGCGTGACCGTGACAGGACCGCCCTTCGCAATCTGCTGCTGAAACTTCGGAATCACGCTGCCCGCGCTGCCGAGCACGTTGCCGAAGCGCACCGTCTCGAACTGGGTGCCCGAGCTCGTCTGCTGCAGCGCCTGACAGGCCATTTCCGCAAGCCGCTTGGACGCGCCCATCACGTTGGTCGGATTGACCGCCTTGTCGGTCGAGATCAGCACGAAACGCCGCACGTCGTGCCGGATGGACGCGCGCGCCAGCCGGTACGTGCCCAGCACGTTGTTGCGCACGGCCTGCCACGAATTCAGTTCCTCCATCAACGGCACGTGCTTGTATGCTGCCGCATGGAATACGACGTGCGGCGCATAGCGCGACATGACCTGATCCAGCAGTAGCGAGTCCCTGATGTCGCCGACGATCGGAATGATCGATATGTCGGGAAAACGCTCGCGGAACTCCTCCGCAAGCCGGTACATCGCGTATTCGGACACGTCGAGCGCGACTAGTTGCGCGGGAGCAAACCGCATGATCTGCCGGCACAGTTCCGAACCGATCGAACCGCCGGCGCCGGTCACCATCACCACGCGCTCGCGCAGCAGCGCTTCGACGTGAGGCGTATCGATCTTTACCGGCTCGCGGCCGAGCAGATCCTCCAGATCGATGTGCCGGACCTGTGACAGGAACGCCTGTCCGGGCGTCAGCGCGGTAAGGACGGGCAGGACCATCGCCCGGACCCCGGCGCGCACACACAGCGTCGCGACCCGCCGCTGCACGTCGGTGCCGGCGGACGGAATCGCGATGATCGCGTGATCCGCCTTCAGCGATTCGGCCCAGCGCGGCAACTCCCCGATCGGACCCAGCACCTTGTAGCCGTAGATTTCGCGCCCCTGCTTCGCGGGGTCGTCGTCGAGCAGACCGACGAGACGCCATTCGCTGGAGCGGGACAACTCGCGGGCAAGGCTGGCGCCGGCCGACCCCGCGCCAAGCACGATGACGGGCTTGCCTTGCGCCACGAGCCCGCCATACAGATAGAACTCCTTCGTCGCGCGATACAGCGCACGCGAACCGCCCATCGCAAGAAACAGCAACAACGGCGATACCACCAGCACGGAACGCGGAATGATCGGATACGGCTGAAACATCACCGCCCCGATCATCACGACCAGCGCGCCCGATGCAACCGCCTTCGAAATCCGCATCAGGTCCGGCAGGCTCGCGAACACCCACATGCCGCGATAGAGGCCGAACACCCGGAACGCCAGCGCATAAACAGGCAAAACCCAGACGAGCGAATACAGCGCGCTGCCCCAGAACTCGAAGGGTACGCTTGCGTTGAAGCGGATCAGATAGGCGGACAGCCATGTGGCCACGACCGCGAGCATGTCGAACAGGAAAGCACTGAAGGACAGCCAGTTCGCTCTTCTCTTGAGCATCAGCATTACCCTCCATGGTTCCAGGAAGTGTTGCCGGCCGCGAAACGGCGCCAGCGGACGTCAATACCGGTACCAATCAGCAATAGCGTTCCCATCCATATGACGACAAGCGCCCACTGGACCCCGGCGGGGCAGTTCAGCGCTACGAGAGCAATTACCACGCCCGACAGCATCACCGCATACCAGATCAGCGCAGTCCCGGCATGCCCGAAGCCACACCGCACCATGCGTTGATAATAGTGCTCGCGATGTGCAAGCCAGAACTTTTCGCCGCGCAACAGCCGGCGCAGCAGCGTGACCGACGCGTCGCCGATGAACGGCGCAAAGACCATCGCGGGAAACCACAGCGGCCAGACGGTTTCGCGCCAGCCCCAATAGCCAAGCGCACCGGCAAGGAAGCCAGCGGGAATCGAACCGGCATCGCCGAGGAAGATCCGCGCGGGATGAAAATTGAAAACCAGGAAGCCGGCCGCCGCGCCTGCCACCGCGGCACTGACCCATGCAAGCTCGATCGACGGCGTCGGTGCGAACAACGCGCCAAACGCATAACCGCCAAAGCCGAACAGCATCATTCCTCCCGCAAGACCGTCGGCTCCGTCCATGAAGTTGTACAGATTAACGAGCCACAGCATCAGGAACGCGACGATCGCGAGCGCCCACCACGGCACAGCGGCCGGATAGACGACGACGATTGCTACAACCGCCAGCAGATGGGCGGCAAACCGCACGCGCGCCGGCAATCCACGCCGGTCGTCGATCTGCGAGATCGCGGCGAGGCAGACAGCCGCGACCGCAACGAGCCACAACGAAGGCGCCAGCAGCACGATGGCGAGCACCGCAACCGGCACGGTTCCCCAGCCGCCGACTCGCGGCGTCGGACTCACATGGAGCGAGCGATCGTTCGGCACATCCGTCGCGAGGCGCCACGCCCAGCCGGTCTTGAGCAGCACGGCGAGCAACGCCGCGCAGACGACCGCTCCGGCCAGCGCCACGGCCGCCGCCGCGATCGACGTGGAAACGAAGTCAGCCCGCACGAACGACGCCTCCCCTATTCGGCACGCCCTGAATCGACCGGTACCACTGCGCCGTCGCAGCAAGACCTTCGTCGAGCGAATACGGCGGCCGCCAGTCGAGACAGGCGCGGATATGCGCAGCATCCATCCGCAGATCGTCGGTAAGCCGGCTGATCTGCGCCTGGCGTCCGGTCAGCCGGCCCGCCATGCGCAACAGCGCGGCCGGCACGGGAACCAGGCGGGCGCGTCGCTGCAGATAAAGGCCGATGCGCTCGATCAGTTCGGCCACCGCCAGATCTTCGCCGTCGCAGACGTGAAAGCAGCCGTTGGCCGCGCGGACGTCGGTCGCACAGCGAATCAACGCATCCACCAGGTTGCCGACGTAGACCAGGCTGCGCCGACCGGTTGCCGAGCCCAGCGGCAGCGGCGCGCCCCGCCAGACCGCATCCATCAGACGAAGAAAGTTCGCGCGCACGTCAGGCCCATAGACGAGCGGCGGCCTGACGATCACGACGTCGAGCCCCGTCTGTTCCCTGACATGAGCAAGCGCCCGCTCCGCGTCCCGCTTCGACCGGCCATACGGGTCGCCGGGACAAGCCGGCGCGTCTTCCACCAGCGGACTTCCGCCATCGACCTCGGCCACCGACTTGATGCTGCTGAGGAACACGAATCGCCGCACGCCGTTTCGGGATGCCGCGTCCGCGACGGCAAGCGTGCCGTCTACGTTCGTCGTACGAAATGCCGCGTCGGGGTCGGCGGCTTCGTCGTGCGTCACGTGCACACGGGCCGCCAGATGAATCACGCAGTCGGGCCGCAGGTCGCGCGGCCACGCCTGCGCAACGCCAGCGAAATCGCGCGGCGCATGCACCCATTCCATCACGCCATCGGGAGCACTGCCCACGTTGCGCACCAGCCCCGTGACCGTATGGCCGCGAGCCATCAGCGCGCGGCAAAGCGCACTACCCACAAAACCGTTCGCACCGGTAACAACGACATGTGTCATAACCACTTCCAGCCGAAACGACGGTAAAACTTCCATGCCGATACAGCAAACATCCGAATGTGCGAATAGCCCTTGCGCGAAGCACCGCCGCCGTAGTGTTGCACGCTGACTGCCGGTACATAAACGACTCGTGCGACATCATGCGTCCGCAAGCTCAAATCATAGTCCTCGAAATAGAGGAAATAGCGGGCGTCAAAACCACCAAGCTGCTTCAATACATCGGTGCGAAACAGCATGAAGCAGCCGGTCACGATCGGCGGATCCCAGACGACATCGCGTCCGTTGATCCGGTCTCGCATCTCGTAATGCGATAGTCGCTGCGAGAACAACCTCCGCAAATTCGACGGCAGGAATCCGCGAGCGAACAGATCAAGCAGCGCCGGGCGACGCCGGCACAGGTATTGAATTTCGCCATGAACGCCGACGATCTGCGGCGTCAACAACCCGGCTTCGCGGTGACCGTCCAGAAAGGAAAGAGCGTTGAGCAGCGTGTCGTCCGCCAGCTTCACGTCCGGGTTCAGCACGAGATGATAACGGCTCGACGCTCGCTCGATCGCGAGATTGTGTCCGCGCCCATACCCGATGTTGCCGTGCCCCGCGATCAAGCTGCATTCGATGTCCGCGCCGAACACGCCGCCGGCTGTGCGGGCCGCGTCGTCACCGCCGCCGTTGTCGACGAGATACACATGCACTGGCAGATGACGGCCGGCGCGCGCCGCGACGACAGCATCCCGAAGGCTTGTTAACGTGCGGTCAAGCAACACCGGATCCGGCCGGTATAGGACGATGGAAACAGACAGCGCCTGCTGCGCGAATTCCAGTGTGCTCTGAACGGTCATCTGGCAAACGTCGTATGCTTGGAAATCCGCCTCCTCCCCTCGCAACTTCCGCGAAGGAAGCCAGTGTGCTCAAGAATCCGATAGGCCGCAACCCGGCTTGCACTTTGTTACCGCTCTCCCGGCAACACAATGTCGATCTTCTGGACACCGAGTCCACCCGCCGATCGATATCTCCGCGATCCATAACGTTAAAGCAACGGCGGCACGCGTGCAACGGATACACCTTGCCCTATCAACTAACTCCTAAGCAGAAGTCATTCAACATGCAATTCATTGCGAGGAAAATGAAAAGAAAATGTTAAATGTCCAGAGGAATCGATAAATTCATCGCCTCTGTTTTTATCCATAGAACCGCACGACGATAGTTTCGATCAGTTCCACGAAGGTATAAAGCGGAAACACGACGACGAGTGCGATGCAGACGGAGTCGATGAACTGAAGCGCCATCGCAGGCACCCTGCCGCGCTCGATGAAAGCAGGCAGCAAAAGCCCGAGCAACGGGAACAATGGAAGGAAATAGCGCCCCTGAACGCCCTCGACGACCCGTTGCCCGACAGGCGTCCAGGTCAGATAGAGCGATGCAAAGATCATCGCGACGCACAGGAGAACGGCCACGAATATCAGCAGCCGGTTCACGAGCAGTCCCCGTTCGCTTACGCGGCCCTGAAACATCGTAGCAACGAACACGGCGACGAACATCGCGCGCGCGGCCGCATAGTAGGTAGGGCTCATCCGCGTGTCGAGCCAGCCCAGGATGCCGACGAAACTCTCGAAGTAGAACCCGGCGTTCTGTTTCAACGTCGCAACCGCAATGGGAAAAACGTCGACCGGATGGTGAAGCAGGTAGGCGATCTGCCCCGGCGCAGAGATCGGCGAAGACATAGGCACCCACAACCCATGGCTGAATATCTCAACAATCGCAACCGCGACGACACCTACCGCAACGATCCAGACCACGCGGCGCCAGAATCCGTAAGCGCTTTCGGTGCCGCCGACGCGAAGGCCCGGACACAGCAGGACAAGCAGCACGCCGACATACGGCGGTCGAGCCGAAATGCATAACAGCAACGCAAGGCCCGCAAGCAGCAGGTGCCGCCACGACAGTCTCCGGCCGTCGTGAAGGAAGCGATCCAGATGGGCGATCAGGACGAACGCCACCGGGATCACCAGCGCCTCCTGGCTGACGGACGAGAAGAGCATCAGCGTGCTGGGCAGCAAGGCCGTCGCGAACAGGATCAACGAGGTTCGCCGGCTCACGATCAGCGCCCAGCAGGTCAGCCCGATGCTGATCAGCAGATCCACCACACAGGTCAGCAGATACGTGCGAGCGATGGTCGCATTGAACATCCGGCCGGTTCCGATGGCGACGGCCTGGGGGAGATACGCGTAGGCGGGGTAAAAGACGGTATTCGGAAACGCTGCGTCGATCTGAACGTTGGACCAATGCGTCGCATCGGCCACCGACCGCATTTGCGACGTGAATTTCACGTCGGGGTGAAAACGCATCGGATTGACTAGTGCGCCGAGCGTCGACACACCCTGATCGACGGCGCCCCCCGCGAAGCGGCCGACCCGCTGACCGACGAGATGCCCCTCGGAAATCTGCACTGCGCGATAGAAGTGATTCAGCGCATCGGGCGTCTGAAACGGCGGCGTGGCGATTGCGAGAAACAGGCCCGAAGGCAACGCATAACAAAGATAAAGCACGGAAAAGCGCCGCAGCGAAATGAGTCTGAGAAATTCCCTGAATATCGACATATCCGCTGGTTCTCGCTCGTTTTATACGGCAACTGCAGGATGCGCCGGGTACAGCCCGGCGCCGTGGCATTCATTCGCACGCCGCGCCCCGCTGCATCTCCCAGAGCATCCGTGCTCCCATGGACGCCCCTGGCGACAGACTGCTTCGCGGCGGCTTGCCGACGCGTTTTCGCGACATGGTAAAGCGTCGCGACAAACCACCGTACTACAATGATCGGCGATTTCCGGCAGCACGCACCACGCATGGCCTTCCACAGCCCACGCGACATGAACCGGTCGATGACGAGTCCGGATGCCGTCACTAAAATAGCAGCCGCCGTCTCGCACCACAACGCGGCGGCAACGATTTCGTCGGTAGTGCGGCATTTCCCGGCCAGCGCGCCGATACCTTTGCGATACGCGCACAGCGCACGGGATCACTGCGCGAATCGCTGTTGTCTCATGCGGCAGCTTGCCGGATATGCCGGTCACGAAATGAAGCAGTTCGCGTATCGTTCAATGCCTCGGACCAACGACGCCGGAAGTGGCACATAAGATGAATCGACAGTTCTTTCGTTTTGCGATCGCCGGCGCCGCGGGTTTCGTCGTCGATACGGGCATCCTCTACCTGATGCTGAAACTCGGACTCGGCCCCTATGCGGGCCGCGTCGTGTCGTTTCTCTGCGCCGTATTCGCGACATGGCAGATCAACCGCCGCTACACGTTCGATCGGCCGACGTCCCGATCGATATGGCGCGAATGGAACGAATACCTGGCTGCGATGATCTGCGGCGGCGCATGCAACTATGCCGCATACGTCGCCGCGATAAAGCTGCTGCCCGCCGCGCCGCTTACTCCGCTCGCCGCCGTTGCCGTCGGCTCGATTGCGGGAATGTTCGTCAATTTCCTGATCGCAAGACACTGGGTCTTTCGGCACTGAAAACACGCCGTCGACACGCTTACGACCAGGACCGCCCTATTCGAATCTGCCGATGCGTGGCGGAAAAGCCGGTTCGAACGTGGCGCCCGATCGCGTGATCGCCAGATTCGGGTTGTAGTAGCGGTCGCGGCACGACTCGTCCCTCTCCTGGCCGGCTGAAGGGCAAGCGGTTGTGCGATGGCCGTCATCCGCATCGATCATGACTTTCGCAGCCGGTACGACCACGCTGGATCGGCCCGTGGCGATGACCCGCCGGGACAGATCGACATCGCGTGCGAATCCCTGCGATGCGGCGGTATCGATGCCGCCAGTTTCCCGCCACACCTCGCGTCTGAACACCATACACGCACCGGGCAATGCGGAAACCGTATGCGTCAATACCGCCTGCCCGAAATAGCCGATTCCGAGACTGCCGACACCAGCATGCGCCCGCAACGCAGTCCCATCCGGCAGCGTGATCAAACCGACCGCATGAATCCGTCCGTCCGGCCCGTGAATCGCCGGCCCCACGATGCCTACCGACGGCCGCACGGCTTGCGCCATCAACTCCGCGAGCCACCGGCGATCGAACAGGCGAACCGCGTCATCGCAAATGCATAGGTAGTCTTCGTCGCCCGCCTCGATGACCTCGTCGAGCGCATGATGCTCATCGTCGGCGCGACCGGCGTGCGTCACGCGCGCCGCATCGTCCGCGGAGAGAAAATCCATCGACGCGCTGCACGGCCCAACGATCGAAACGCGGTAATGCGCGTAGTCGGTATATTCGAACAGACTGCGAATACAAGCATCCAGACGCGTGTCGTCGCCGTGAGCCAGCACGACGATCCGCACACCCGGCACCGGGTTCGGAAGCGCCCGACGCACGCGAATGAACGGAAAGTCGCGACACGGCGCTTCGACCGACGTACCGGTTTCGTCCGCGGACAGATAGTCGGCAACCGCCCGAACCGCCGCTCGCACCGCATACGGCTTTTCGCCGATGTCGAGCGCGGTGCTGCCCTCGATCACGCGCCAGTGATACAGCACGTGCGGAATATGGACAACCGCCCGATCGCCGGCGGCCTGCACACACCTGAGCAGCAGGTCGTGATCCTGGCTGCCTTCGAGTCCGGCGCGAAACCCGCCAACCTCGCGAATCAACCGCGATTCGTAGACACCAAGATGCGAAAAGAAATTCTGCTGAACGATGAGTTCGGGGTCCCAGTCCGGCTTGAAATACGGCGTGCTGCGAACGCCCTGCCCGGAAATCTTGTCCTCGTCGCTATAGAACAAGCGGCCCGCCGGATGGGCATCGATGTATTTCGCCACGACCGCGAGCGCATGGCGCGGCAGCAGGTCGTCATGATCCAGCAGTGCGACGTAGTCTCCGCCAACCAGTTCCAGCGCACTGTTGCTCGCCGCACAGATATGCCCGTTCTGCTCGCGGAACACGACCTTGATGCGCGCATCCCGCGTCGCGTAATCGTCCAGCAGGCGTCGCACATGAGGCTCCGACGACGCGTCGTCCGCAATGCAAAGCTCCCAATGCGGATAGATCTGGCCGAGCACCGACTCGATCATGCCGGACAGCAGATGCGCCGGCGTATTGAATACGGGAACGACGACCGAAATCAGCGGCAGGCGCGCCAGTTGGCCGAGTTCGTCGCGTAGCGGCTGGAAAGCGTCGTCCCGTTCCGGCTCATACGCGTCGATCCACCGTTGATAACGGTCTTGCCGATCGACTACGCGAACAATTTTCCTGCAAGCCTCCCGCCATCCCTCGCGGCGAATCAGTTCGCGCACGGCCACGACGGATCGAACGACGCCACCGTTCGATGCAAGCCGCTCGATGGCGCCGCGCAGGCGGGTCAGCATCGGATCAGGAGGCAGCGAGCAGCGGCTGATCGCTCCGGTCTGCGGCGGCCGAAGACATCACGCCAGCGAGCATCGCCGCCAGCTCGTCCGCCTGCTGGTCGAACAGACGCACCTGTCCCGCATGGGGATTCCGGTAGCCGTCGAGCCGGGCCGGCTGGTCGAGCAGGCGGCCTATCGCCGACGCGAGCGCGGTGCCGTCATCGTCGAGCGGAATGATCTCGCCGTTCTCGCCAGGCACGATGTCTTCGATGACGCCGCCCGCATCCGTAGTGATCACCCACACGTCCCGGATCAATGCCTCTCGCACGGACAGACCAAAGCTTTCCTTCCATTGGGTGGGAAAGAGCAGCACGTCCAGCCCGTTGAAGAAATCGTCGATCGTATCCCGTGTATAGGCCGGCACGATCTTGAGCGTTCCCGGCACCTGCCACTCGCTCGTGTGAATCGTGGACAGTCCGAGATTGAGCGCATTGTCGACGACGTGCAGTTCGTAGTTCTTCTGCGGCAGACTCCGGAATGCCTTCTTGATGAGGTGCGCGCCCTTGATCGGCGTTTCGCCGCCGACATAACCGAACCGCAGCGGACGGCCGCGCGTCGGCGGCCGGTCGACCCGTGCGCTGGGCGGCAAAATGCCGTTCTTGTTGACGACGATTTTCTCCGCGTCAAAACCGTTCGCGACATACAACCGTCTGAAAAACTCGCTCGGCGCGATCAGCAGCGCGGCGGAAAGCAGAATTTCGCGCAGCCGGAACTGCCGGTACGTGTTCAGACTGGCGTCGTCCACGCACCTCGCGCAGACGTTCACGTCGATTTTCGTCTGGCCACAGTACTGGTTCTTGCCGGTCACCATGAACTGCCGCCCGCAGATCCACCACGCGTCGTGCAGCGTCACGACGAACGGTATCCGTTCGGTCCGGCACACCTCGGCAATCTGCGCGCCAATGCCCTGAATGCTGTGCAGATGCACGACGTCCGGCCGCAATGCGTGCACCGCTTCGGCAAAAGCCTTCACGGAATGCGGGTTTTCGAACCCCATCGACGGATCGTTCTCGTGCGGCAGCCCCATTGCGAAAACGCCGGCCGCTTCAGCAGCGTAGCGGACAAGGCGGTACGACGAAACGTCGGTCGTTGGCAATGTCGTGAACATGAAATATTCGATGTCACCCCGCTGGTTCAAACGCCGAGCCACCTCCTCAGCTACCACCGTCGCACCGCCAAAGCTGCGCGGCTCGAAGTAGACGTTCACGCCGAGCACGCGCGGCCGCAATTGCGCGCGCCGATAAGGCTCAAGGATCGGCGCAACCTGTTCGACCGCAACCGTGTGCGGCGCATAGTGCGTCGTCACATGGTCGTACGCCCGAGCCGCAATCCTCCCCCGCAGGCTCGCATCATCGATCAGCGCGAGCAGCGCCCGCTCCCACGCGTCCGGGTCCTCGGCCAGATAGCCAGTTTCTCCGTCCCGGATGGCGGTGCGGAACGCCGCGCTCGGCGAGCAGACCGATGGTAGCCTGATGACCGACGCTTCCAGGTATTTGATGTTCGACTTCGCATCGTTGAAGATGCTGTCTTCGAGCGGCGCGATGCTGATATCGCACTCAGCCAGTCGCTTCAGATATGTCGGGTAATCCGACAATGGCAAACGTTCAACCTGAGTGCGGACTTCGGCATAGTCAGCCGGGAGATTCAGTTCGCCGATGACCGTCAGCCGCACGTCCGGCCGTGCGCGCAACACCCGCTTGATCGCCGCGGCAGCTACCCGGAAGTCGGCGTCGTGCGTCTTGGTACCCGATCCATAGCCTATCCGCACGATGCCATCGGACGCCCGCCGCCGCTCGTTGATGCGGCTGGCAATGCGCATCGTCTCACCGTCCAGCGCGTTTTCGACAACGAACGCCTGCTTGACGCCCGCATCCAGCATCGCTTCCGCGAGACCGGTCGTGGACGCTATCGCGTAATCGCAGGCGAGCATTGCCGCACGATATAACGGCACGCCCGAAAGCACGCCCTTTTTCACGTCCAGGCTCAAATCGGTCAAGTTCGAGTTCAGGATGTACTTTTCCGCGTCGAAGATCAGGTCATCGACTTCCCAAAACGTCACCAATCCCTGCGCCTTCGCTTCGGCGATGATTTCGAGCGGTTCGGGAAATCCGGGAACGCGGTAGAAAAACGCAATCGAATGGGACGGCAGCAGATCGCGACATGCCTGGATGTCAGCCCAACTGACGACCGTGCAATCGACGCCCAGATCCTTGATCATCTGCTGCTTCTGGGTCACCCGATACTTGAGGCACTGCGGGATGCTGGTTTCCGCGATGATGAGCACCCTGGGGACCAGCGTTTCGAGCGCCGGCGACGCAGACGGCAACCTGAACGTCGGGCTCAGCGCCGCCCGACCGCCCGCAGCGGCACCGAGCAGCTTGCGCAGCCCGTGCCGCTTCGGCGCCGCCGCAATCTTCCGCAGCGTGACGCCCCAGCCGTCGGTCCGCACCGAGTTCCGCACGATCGTCGACAGATTCCTCGCTCTCGACACCGCGCCCCGGGACACCGGAACCGACGTAACGAGCGCGCGCACCGGCGCAGTGATCCGCCACGATGTGGACGTGCGCAACGCATGCACGTCATGGTTTGCGCGGTGCAGTTGCTCGGTCACGGCCCTCAACGTCGCGCTCTCGCGCTCGATGTCGTCGCTCAACGCGGCAATGCGCGTGCGGCAGGCGGCGTTATCCGCTCCGACCTCTTTAAGCCGCTGCTTCGCCTGCTCCAGTTCGCCCTTCGCTTCGGCCAGTTCGCCCATCACGTTTGCGAGCTTGCGGGCGGTGTTCTCCTGTTCACGGTCCTTCGACGACATCACGTGCTGCAACTCCTGAATCGTTTGTTCGCGCTCGCCCGACACCGTCGCCAGATCGTCGTGCGACTGCCGGATTGCGACACAACGGCCAAGCCGCGCGTAGGCGTCCCGGATTGTGGCCGCATCGGCGGCCGGCGCGTGCAGCAATGCACGCAACGCGTCCGGCACCGCCGGACCGACCGCGACAATGCCGAGGCCTCGCCCATGCAGAAAGCAGAACGACGGATACCGCACCGACACCTCTTCCCAAAGCCGCCAGACACCGGAACCCTGGTCCCGGACGTTGCATCCGTGCAGCAACACGACTCCCGCCGGCGACAGCTTCGGCAGCCAGCCTTCGAACACGCGACCCGCGCCTTCGTAATCGCCCACTCCGTCGATGTGCAGCAGATCGATCGTGCCGTCGGAAAAATGTTCGCGCGCTTCGTCGAACGTTGACTGGATCAGCGTGGAGAACGACGCATAGTGTTCGTCGTTGTACGCGCTCAAGGCCCGATAGTCGTCCTCCGCGCTCTCGCGAACGTACGGGCCTTCGCTGGCCCGATGCACGACCGC
This sequence comes from Paraburkholderia caballeronis, assembly GCF_900104845.1. NCBI lineage: Bacteria > Pseudomonadati > Pseudomonadota > Betaproteobacteria > Burkholderiales > Burkholderiaceae > Paraburkholderia > Paraburkholderia caballeronis. Next base: position 3,239,693 of record NZ_FNSR01000001.1, read on the forward strand.
GCAGCACCGCGTCGCCAGCCCCAGCCGCTCGACGGCCTGGCACCAGGTCGTATACGAAAACCCATCGCCGGTGCCGAGTTCGACGAGCACGGCCGGCCTCACCGCCTCCGTCAGCCAGAATGCGAACGGCGCGTGCTCAAGCCATGCCGATCGGACGATACGCTCGGGCCACCAGAACGACGCGGGAGACAGAACCGCGCCGAGCCGATCCTGGTTCGCGCGAGTATCACGCTCGAAGTCCAATTGAGTTGTCACAGCTAGATCCTGGAGTCTGGTAAAACGCGATGCAAGGCCGACAAGGATCAACCGACGTATTGCTCGTAAGCCGATACGACTTCCTCGACGGAACCAAACGCTTTCACACGTCCACGCTCCAGCCAGAGCGCCTTGTTGCAGACACGCCGTATTTCCGGGTTCGAATGCATCGCCAGCACGACGATTTCGGCGCGGCTATGAAGATCGGCCAGCCGCTCCTTCGCCTTGTGCATGAACGACGCATCGCCGACCCCCATGACTTCGTCGAGCAGCAGGATTTCCGCGTCGACGGCCGTCGATACGGCAAACGCCAGCCTGACGCGCATCCCGCTCGAATACGTGCGGATCGGCAGGTCGAGGTAATCGCCCAGTTCCGAAAACTCCGCAATTTCCTGCTGTTTCGCCCTGATTTCCGAGTCGGACATGCCAAGCAGCAACCCTCGCAACCGGATGTTCTGTATTCCGGTCGAATTCTCGTCCATGCCCAGGCTGATATCAAGGAGCGGAACCACCTTGCCGTCGCGCTCCACCATGCCGGTGGTAGGAGAATAAATGCCTGCGATGGTTCGCAGCAGCGTCGACTTGCCCGCGCCGTTATGGCCGATCAGCCCGACACGGTCGCCGCTTTCGAGCCGCAGATCGACGTTGTCCAGCGCCCGCACCACGACAATGCCCTGGTTGTCCTCCGCGATCGCGTTGCGGCGGCCCATACGCAGCACCTGCCGTTTCAGCGATCGGCCGTGAACGTCGTAAATCGGCAGATCGAGCGTCGCGCCTTTCAGTTCTATATACGCCATGTCGTTCCTCAGACCCAATACGGAATGCGTTTCAGGTAGCGCCCCGTCAGCGCAAGCGCCAGCGGCCACCCGATCACGAGCATGCCGACCGTGACAGTCCACGTCAGCGCACCCGGCATCGTGCCGGTCAGCGGCGCCCGGACGATATCCACGAGATACGCAAGCGGATTCCATTCGACGATGAACGAAAAGCGGGTAAGGGCATCGGGCCGGTAGATGATCGGCGTCACATAGAACGCGATCTGGATCAGTGCACCGATGATCTGCGGCAGGTCGCGATAACGCGCGGACAGCAACCCGGCGACCATTGCGATCCACAGCGCATTCATCACGTAGATCACCAGCCCCGGGATGAACAGCAGCAGCGATTCCCAGTTCTTCACGCCGAAGATCAAGAACAGCACGATGACGATGACGAAATTGTGTGCAAGCACGACAAGGTTGCGCCAGACGACCTGCAACATGTAGATCAGTTTTGCGGTGGATGCCTGCCGGATGTACGTGCCGCTGTTGATGTACGCAACGCTGCCCTCCTGGACCATCTGTGCGAACGAATTCCACATCACCAGACTGACGGACAGGAACGGCAGGTAGTCGCTCATCTTCTGACCGAACAGCGTGCCGTACACCATGCCGATGGACGCGATCATCACGCCCATGCTGATCGTCAGCCAGAACGGCCCGACCTTGGAGCGCGCATAGCGCTGGCGAACCTCCAGCCATCCCAGCAATGTCCAGAGCCGCCACGACACGATGCTCTGTTTCAGATCGTCAAACGCAAGACTGAACATATCGATTCCCTGCCACCTTTATAAGATCAACCCCGAGCCCGGATCCCGTCCGACGGGCCACGCGACAAAGGCCCCATACGCCCTGTCACGCCATGCCACAACCCGAGCAACGACATCCGGACGTGCTCGATTCCCTGCGGCATGAAAAGGCCATAAATAACGAGGCGAAACGGCAATTTCACCAATTCGGTCGACTTCCAGCTCCACGGCAGATAGTTCCGCCGGATCAGCGCGACGGCATTCCGGAACATATAGTAATGGCGCAATGCGCTATGGCCCGGATACGCGCGACCGAATATGCGCACCGGTTCGCCACCCAGCGAATGGCGCATGCGCAGCGCGGGAAGGCCGAGCACCGAATAACCTTTGGCTCGCGCCCGCGCGCACCATTCGAGATCCACGAAGTCGATGAACAGCGCATCGTCCATCGGCCCCATCTCGCGCCAGACCGCCAGATTGATGCACGAGCCGGAACTGATGAGGAAATCGACCTCGACGGGAGCCGTTCCCGCCGGCGCGACGCGACGCAGCCTGAAATAGCCGAAGCGCACGAACGGCACGACGCCGCCCAGCCTCGCGTCCTCGTAGGCCGGCCCGACCAGCGCGATGCGCGGATTGGCTTTCAATTCGCGCTCCAGCGAACGCGGCAGCGCATCGAGCAGCACCATGGACGGCTCGCTATCCTGATCGAAAATCATCGCCGACGCGCAGCCGCGCCGGATCAATGCGTCGATGCCCTGATTGATGGCCGTCGCGATACCAAGGTTCCTGCCGTTGCGGACATACTCGATGCGCGCATCGAGCACGCCGGCACTCGGACCGTCCAGTCCTTCGGTGTTGTCTACGACGACGCACGGCCCGATTGCGGCCAGTCTGTTCGCGCGCTCGAAACACGCGCGATCCGGCCGGTAGAAGACAACGACGGTTCCTGTCACGGGCGCCCCGACCGAGGTCACCTGCAATTCAATCACCGAGGCAAAGCCGCAACGCGTGGTCCCAGGCGGGTAGATGCAATCCGAACGTATCGGCCAGCTTTTGATGAGACATCCTCGAATTCGCTGGTCGTGCGGCAGGCACCGGATATTCGCTGGCGCGAATCGGCACCACCTTCGGCGCGCCTGCGGGAAGCGCGATGCCGAAAATCGCTTCGGCAAAACCGTGCCACGAGGTTTCGCCCGCGGCCGTCAGGTGATAGACACCGGAACGGGTTCGCCACCAGTCCGCATCGCGCGAGCCGACGCCTTGCGCGACGATGTGCGTGGTCGCCGCCGCAATCGTGCGGGACCAGGTCGGCGCGCCGACCTGATCGGCCACCACGCGCAGCTCCGGCCGCTCGGCGCCGAGCTTCAGCATCGTCAGCAGGAAGTTCTTGCCGCGACGCCCATACACCCAGCTCGTCCGCAGGATCAGATGCGCGCATCCCGCCGCCGCGATCGCCTGCTCGCCCTCCAGCTTCGTGCGCCCATACACGTTCTGCGGGTTGGTCGCGTCGCCTTCGACGTACGGCGCAGCCTTCGTGCCGTCGAACACGTAGTCGGTCGAATAGTGGATCAACGTCGCGCCGCTGCGCGCCGCCTCCTCGGCCAGCACGCGCGGCGCGTCGGCGTTGATCGCCCGCGCCGCGGCCTCGTCCGTCTCGGCCTTGTCCACCGCGGTGTAGGCAGCCGGGTTGACGATGATCGCCGGCTTGAGTTCGCGCACGATGTCGCGCAGCCGTGCGGGGTCCGCAAGATCGAGCACCGCGCGATCCGCGGCGATCACACGCCCCAGCCCCTGCAGCGAACGCAACAGTTCGAAGCCGACCTGACCGTTCACGCCGGTCACCAGTATCGTGGCCTGTCCGCTCACGATGCCCTCACGCGAAGAGTTCGGCTTCTCCGAGCCGCTTGCCTGCCGCGTCCTTCGCCGCAAGCACGGGCTCGAAATCGATCGGCCATTCAATGCCGATCTCCGGGTCGTTCCATACGATGCTGCGCTCGTGCTCCGGGAACCAGTAGTCAGTCGTCTTGTACAGGAACTGCGCGGACTCCGACAGCACGACGAAGCCGTGCGCGAAACCCGGCGGCACCCACAGTTGCCGGTGATTGTCGGCGGACAGGTGCACGCCGACCCACTTGCCGAAGTTCGGAGAATTCCGGCGGATATCGACCGCGACGTCGAACACCTCGCCTTCGACCGCGCGCACCAGCTTGCCCTGCGCGTGCTCGATCTGATAGTGCAGTCCGCGCAGCACGCCCTTCGCGGAACGCGAGTGGTTGTCCTGCAGGAATTCGACGCCCGGCTCCACCTGCTCCGCGAAATCGCGCGCATTGAAGCTTTCGAAGAAGAAGCCGCGCGCATCGCCGAACACCTTCGGCTCGATGATCTTGACTTCGGGCAGCGCCGTGGCAGTTACCGTGATGGCCATGCAACCTGATCCGTAAGAATGTTCAGCAGATATTTCCCATACGCGTTCTTCGCGAGCGGCGACGCGAGCTTTTCGAGCTGACCCGCATCGATCCAGCGCCGGCGAAAAGCGATTTCCTCGGGACATGCAACGACGAGCCCTTGCCGCTTCTGCAGCGTCGCGATGAACGTCGCCGCGTCGATCAGCGAATCGTGCGTGCCGGTGTCGAGCCATGCATAACCGCGCCCCATGATCTCGACGTTGAGCGTCCCGTCCGCGAGATAACGCGAATTCACGTCGGTGATTTCCAGTTCGCCGCGCGCGGACGGCTCGATGTCGGCCGCGATGTCGCACACGCGGTTGTCGTAGAAGTAGAGGCCCGTCACCGCGTAGTTGGAACGCGGCCGCTCCGGCTTCTCCTCGATCGACAGCGCGCGAAAACCCTTGTCGAACTCCACGACGCCATAGCGTTCCGGATCCTGCACGTGATACGCGAACACCGTCGCGCCGCTCTCTCGCGCATTCGCGCTTTCTAGCTGTTTCGCGAGATCGTGACCGTAGAAGATGTTGTCGCCGAGAATCAGCGCGGACGGATCGTTGCCGACGAACTCGCGGCCGATGATGAACGCCTGCGCGAGACCGTCGGGCGACGGCTGGACCGCATAATGGAAGTTCATTCCCCACTGGCTGCCGTCGCCGAGCATCGATTCGAAGCGCGGCGTGTCCTGCGGCGTCGAGATGACCAGCACTTCGCGAATGCCCGCGACCATCAGCGTGGACAGCGGATAGTAGATCATCGGCTTGTCGTACACCGGCAGCAGCTGCTTCGAGACCGCATGCGTGATCGGATAGAGCCGCGTGCCGGAGCCGCCGGCGAGGATGATGCCTTTGCGCGCCATGTTTTACGCCTTTACGCGCGTTGCGCGTAGTTGGTCTCGACCCACTTGCGGTAATCGCCCGACGCCACTTCGTCGACCCACTGCTGGTTGTCCAGATACCACTGCACGGTCTTCGCGAGGCCGGTCTCGAACGTTTCGGCGGGTTTCCAGCCGAGTTCGCGTTCGAGCTTGCGCGCGTCGATCGCGTAGCGCCGGTCATGACCCGGCCGATCCTTCACGTAGGTGATCTGGTCGCGATAGGAGCCGGCCGCCTTCGGCCGCAATCCGTCGAGCAGATCGCACAGCGTATGCACGACATCGAGATTCTTCTTCTCGTTCCAGCCGCCGACGTTGTACGTGTCGCCGCTCGTGCCGCGCGCGAGCACTTCGCGGATCGCGCTGCAATGATCGCCGACGTACAGCCAGTCGCGCACGTTCTGACCGTCGCCGTACACGGGCAACGGCTTGCCGCCGAGCGCGTTCGCGATCATCAGCGGGATCAGCTTCTCGGGGAACTGGTACGGGCCGTAGTTGTTCGAGCAGTTCGTCGTCAGCGTCGGCAGGCCATAGGTGTGGTGATACGCGCGCACCAGATGGTCGGAGCCGGCCTTCGTCGCCGAATAAGGACTGTTCGGCGCATACGGCGTGATTTCGGAGAACTGGGGATCGGCGGCCGACAGCGAGCCGAACACCTCGTCGGTCGACACGTGCAGGAAGCGGAACGCGGCCTTTTCTTCGGCGCCGAGCGCGCTCCAGAACTGGCGCGCGGCTTCGAGCAGCGTGAACGTGCCGACCACGTTGGTCTGCACGAAATCGGCAGGCCCGTGAATCGAGCGGTCGACGTGGCTTTCGGCCGCGAAATGCAGGACGGCGCGCGGCCGATGCGTCGCGAACAGTTCGTCCAGCGCCACGCGGTCGCAGATGTCCACACGCGCGAACACGTGTTTCGGATTGCCATGCAGCGAGCGTAACGTGCCGAGGTTGCCCGCGTACGTGAGCTTGTCCACGTTCAGGACCGACTCGTCGGATTGCCGCAACCAGTCAAGCACAAAGTTGGCGCCGATGAAGCCCGCGCCGCCCGTTACCAGGATCATGGATTTCCTTTAACAAAATCGGGAGTGAGCCCCGCACGAAGTTGTCTGGCCGGATCGTCGAGAATGAGAAGAATATTGACCGACGAGGCCGTGGGTTCGTCCACGCCGAATGCTCCGGCGCCGTTTTCGAATGGGCTAATTATACGGCGAGCCTGTCCGAAAGCTACACCGCTAACATCTTGAAACAGCTTGACAAATCTGCGGTAGCGCACATTACGCAAGCGAAAACCCGACGCCCATGCATGCCCGCGACGGGTTCGCGCAACCGCCCGGAGAGCGGGCATGTGTTACCGTCACGGCAATGCTGCCGCACTGCAACCTCCGCACTGCAATCTCGTTACACCCGATGACTTCCAACCTGAATTATCCCGTGCCACTCGCTTTCGGCGACCTGCAAGGTTGCCGCACTCCGTTTCGTGAACTGCTGGCGAAAGCCGCTCCCGCCGAAGACACGCCGCTATGGTTCGCCGGCGACCTGATCAATCGCGGCCCCGACTCGCTCGCCACGCTGCGCGACGTGATCGCGCTCGGCGATCGCGCAGTCGCGGTGCTCGGCAATCACGACCTGCATCTGCTGTCGGTATCCGCCGGCATCCGCAAGTCGAAGAAAGGCGACACGATCGACGACATCCTGTCCGCGCCGGACGTCGACGACCTGCTGCACTGGGTCCGCCACCGGCCGATCGCCCACTTCGACAACGGCATGCTGCTCGTGCACGCGGGTGTGCTGCCGCAGTGGGACGTCGCGTTGACGCTCGAACTCGCACACGATCTGGAAAAGGCGCTGCGCAGCGACAACTGGAAAGAAACGCTCGCCGGACTCTACGGCAACGAGCCGAATCGCTGGTCGAAGGACCTCAAAGGCATCGAGCGGCTACGCATCACGTGCAGCGCGCTGACGCGGATGCGTTTCTGCAATCGCGACGGTCTGATGGATTTCAGCGCGAGCGGCGGACTCGATTCAGCGCCGCCCGGCTTCATGCCGTGGTTCGACGTGCCGGGCCGCAAGACCCGCGACGTCACCGTCGTATTCGGGCACTGGGCCGCATTGGGCCTCACGCTGCGCGACAACCTGATCGGCCTCGACTCCGGCTGCGTCTGGGGCAACCAGCTGTCGGCCGTGCGACTGGCGGCGAGCGCCGATCAGCGCGTCGTCACGCAGGTGCAATGCACTAGCTGTCGCGCGGTCAGCGAATAGCCCGCTACGCACGGATCAGCGCTTGCGGTACACGTGCGCCGTCGCTTTCATCCCTTTCGGAAACACGCGGCGCACCACCGCACGCGCGGCGGCGTCGGCCTGCAGCACGACGTCGCGCACCGGCTGCTCCGGGCGACCACGGAACGACGTCGGATGAAAGTAATCGTCGTCGCCGGCCGGATGATCTGAAAAGTAGTAGTTCGATACGCAGCAGCGCGCTTCGCCGCTGACGTTCTTCGACACCGAATGCCACGAATGCTGGTTCGTGACCATCACCGCAAGGCGGTTGAAGCGGCTGACGATCGTGGCCGGTTCCGCCTTCGTGCCGTCCGGCCACACTTCGAGGTTCGCGCCGTTTTCCAGCCGCCAGCCGGGCGACACGTAATAGAGCAGGTTCAGCACGCGATAGCGCGCGCGATCCTTGTCGTGCGAGTTGTCGAGATGCGGGTTCAGGAAGTGGCCGGGTCCCATCATCGATATGCCGCCCGCGTACAGATGCTCGTCCGGATAAAGCGAGCGCAGCCCGGTGGCTTCCTTGACCCGCTCGACAACCTCGGGCATCTGAAAACCGAAGATGATCTCTTCGAGAATCGGCGCGTGAGCGTTCATCTGCGCCGACACGTACTTCAGTTCGCGCAGGCTCCGGCGCAACATCATTTGCGACGGGTCCGGAAACGCGGCGCGAATCTCCATCGCCAAATCGTCGGGCAACAGGTCGTCGACAAAGAAATAGGGAATCGGCGCCGTCGATGCCCATTGCTCGCGCAGGCGGGCAAACTCCGCTTCGAGACGTCGCGCGATCAGTGCGCCGAATACGTTGCGATCCATGATAGAGAGCGACTCCGTCGTTGATGCCGGCTCCGGCGCACGCGCAATTCCGGACGACGACAGGCGATACGGGCAGTGAGCGCGGCTTCCGGCGAGGCGGCTGCCGCGCTAGTGCAATTGTGCGACGGTGCGCCCGATCTCGCTCGCCGCATCCCCCGCTTCCCCCCGCATCCCCTCCAGCGCCCCCCTCACCGTCTCCTCCGCCCGCGCCGCGAGACTCCGCCGGTCCGCGCCAGGCTCCAGCGCCTCGCCGACATAAACGTGCGCGGTGATCGGCCCGGCCCTCAGCAGCGCGTCGAGCGACTGTCCGAGCGAAATGTCGTCGATATAAGCGGGCGCCACCGACTGCCGCCCGAGCGCGTCCTCGTACATCAGGCAGATCGGCTGCACCGGCTTGCCGGCCGACACCGCCGCCTGGAACATGTTCGAGTGGAACGGCTTCAGCGCGAGCCCGTCCGACGTCGTGCCTTCCGGGAACACGCACATCAGCTCGCCGCGTTCGAGCCGCGCGGCCAGTTCGTGCATGATGCGCTTCGCGTCGCTGCGCTTCTCGCGCTCGATGAACACGGTGTCCAGTTGATGCGCGAGATAACCGACCACCGGCCACTGCCGGATCTCCGCCTTCGACACGAACGGCGTCGGTCGCCACGCGTTGATCACGTAGATGTCGATCCACGACACGTGATTGCTGACGACGAGCGCGCCCGCGTCGAGCCGCGCGCCGTCGTTGTGCACGACGAGGTTCAGCCCGCACAGCCGCAGCATCTTCAGCGACCACGCGCGGTTCAGTTCCATGCGCTGCTGGGGGGTCGCGCGCGGAAAGCGCACGGCGACGGTCACCACGCCGCGCATCAGATGCGTAAGGAGCCGGAGCTTGCGAATGAGCAGAATCATGATCGGATAGGCAAAAACCGCGTGACTACTTCGCCGCCGCGCGCGGGCGTCAGCGCCGCTCGAACGCGACGCGTCCGGCCACGAGCGTATGGTGCACGACGGCCGGCAGTTCGTAGCCGAGGAACGGCGTATTGTGCCCCTGGCTCTTCAGCGCGCGCGGCTCGACGCGCCAGTGCGCGCGCGGATCGAACACGCACAGGTCCGCGACCGCGCCCGGCGCGATGCGCCCGGCAGGCAGCTTCAGCACGTCGGCCGGCGCGGACGTCACGCGCGCGAGCGCCTTCGCGAGCGGCAGACCCGCCTCGTCGGCCCACTTCGTCGTCAGCGACAGGAACAGTTCGAGCCCGGTCGAACCCGGCGTCGCCTCGCCGAACGGCAGCAGCTTTTCGTCGTCGTCGACCGGCGTGTGGTCGGAGCAGATCGCGTCGATCGTGCCGTCCGCGAGGCCCGCGCGGATCGCGTCGCGATCGCGCTGCTGGCGCAGCGGCGGATCGAGCCGGAACTGCGCGTCGAAGTAGCCGATGTCGTTGTCGATCAGATGCACGTGGTTCGCGGTCACGTCGCACGTAACAGGCAGCCGTTCGGCCTTCGCCGCGCGCATCAGCTCGACGCCGGCCGCCGACGACAGATGCGCGATGTGCACGCGCGCGCCGGTCACGCGCACGAGTTCGAACAGCGTGTGCAGCGCGATCGTCTCCGCGCTGACCGGCACGCCGGACAGCCCGAGCCGCGACGCGACCGCGCCGCTCGCGGCGACGCCCTTCGCGAGATACGCATCCTGCGGCCGCAGCCATGCGACGTAGCCATACGTGCTCGCGTACTGCAGCGCGCGCAGCATCACCTGGGTGTCGACGATCGGCACGTCCGCCTGCGCGAACGCGACGCAACCGGCCTCGGTCAACTCGACCATCTCGGTGATGACCTGCCCCTTCAGCCCGACGGTCAGCGCGCCGAGCGGGTACACGTGCGCCTGGTCGAGATTGCGCGCGCGGAACTTCAGCATCTCGACGAGACCGGGTTCGTCGAGCACCGGGTCGGTGTCCGGCAGGCACACGAGGCTCGTGACGCCGCCGGCCACCGCCGCGGCCATCTCCGATTCGAGCGTCGCCTTGTGCTCGTAACCCGGCTCGCGCAGCCGCGCGCTCAGGTCGACGAGGCCCGGCGCGACGACGAGCCCGGTCGCGTCGATCGTCTTCGCGGCCTGGAAGCCGTCCGGCGCGCGGCCGAGCGCGACAATCTTGCCCGCCGCGACGTACACGTCCTGCTGCTGTTCGGTGCCGCTCGCCGGGTCGATCAGCGTGCCGCCGTGGATATGAATCTTCATGCGCTGCCTTTGTGGTTCGCTGCTTAAACGCTCACTACGCTCGTTACGTTCGATGCCGGCTCAGTCGCTGTTGCCGGCGACGATGCCCATCACCGCCATCCGCACCGCGATCCCGAAGGTCACCTGGTTCAGGATCACCGACTGCGGGCCGTCCGCGACCTGCGAGTCGATCTCGACGCCGCGGTTCATCGGCCCCGGGTGCATCACGATCGCATCGGGCTTCGCGAGCGCGAGCCGCTCCGGCGTGAGGCCCCAGCTCTTGAAATACTCCTGCGCGGACGGCAGCAGCGCGCCGCTCATCCGCTCGTTCTGGAGCCGGAGCATGATGATCACGTCGACGTCCTTCAGCCCTTCGTCGAGGTTGTGGAACACGCGCACGCCCATCTGTTCGAGGCCGCCCGGCAGCAGCGTGCGCGGGCCGATCGCGCGCACTTCCGGCACGCCGAGCGTGGTCAGCGCGTGGATGTCCGAGCGCGCGACGCGCGAGTGCAGGATGTCGCCGACGATCGCGACGCGCAGGTTCGTGAAGTCGCGCTTGTAATGGCGGATCGTGTACATGTCGAGCAGCCCCTGCGTCGGGTGCGCGTGCCGACCGTCGCCAGCGTTGATCACGTGCACGTGCGGCGCGCAGTGCTGCGCGATCAGGTACGGCGCGCCGCTCGACGCGTGGCGCACGACGAACATGTCCGCGTGCATCGCCGACAGGTTGCCGATCGTGTCGAGCAGCGATTCGCCCTTGCTCGTCGACGACGCGTTGATGTTCAGGTTCAGCACGTCGGCCGACAGCCGCGTCGCGGCGATCTCGAACGTGGTGCGGGTGCGCGTCGAGTTCTCGAAGAACAGGTTGAACACGGACTTGCCGCGCAGCAGCGGCACCTTCTTCACCTCGCGGTCCGTCACGCTGACGAACTGCGCGGCGGTGTCGAGGATGTGCGTGACGATCGCGCGCGGCAGGCCCTCGATCGTCAGCAGGTGCTTCAGTTCGCCGTTCTTCGTGAGCTGCGGATTGCCCTTCAGGAAGCCGTAGCGGAATGGCCCGGCAGCCGTGTCCGGAGTGGGCTGAGTGTTCATCGGTCGGTGTTCATCGCTGGAAGTTCGTCCGTCAGGACCGGATTCGGGTAGTACGGGGGGCGCGTGCGGCGCGGCGTCGGGCTCGGTGTGGTGACGTGGTCACGCGTCCTGCGGCTCGACGTGGAACGCGAAGCGGTCGTCGTCGCCGTGTGCGAGCACGAGCGTCGCGCCGCGCGGCACGTCGACGACGCCGCCGACGAAGCGCGCGGCGACCGGCAGTTCGCGTCCGCCGCGATCGGCGAGCACCGCGAGTTCGACCGACGCGGGCCGGCCGTAGTCGTACAGCTCGTTCAACGCGGCGCGCACGGTGCGGCCGGTGTACAGCACGTCGTCGACGAGCACGATGCGGCTGCCGTTCACGTCGAACGGCAGCGACGTCGGGCTCGCCTGCGTATGCAAACCTTTCTTCGCGTAGTCGTCGCGATGCAGCGCGACGTTCACGACGCCCCACTCGCTCGCGCCGAGGTCGCGCGCGAGCCGGCCGGCGAGCCATGCGCCGCCGCTGTAAATCCCGGCGAGCGCGACGCCGCCGGCGCGGCCGAACGCGTCGCCGTGCGCGGCGCGCAGTTGTTCGAGGACGGCGCGATACAGCGCCTCGGCGTCGGGGACGGCGGGAACGTCGGTCAGGTTGCTCATGTCGGCGAATCGGAAAGTTCGTCCAGATACTGCTGAAGGATCACGCACGCGGCTTCGGCGTCGAGCTGGTCCAGGTCCTCGCCGCGCTCGCGCAGCCGCGCCTCGGCGTCGACCGACGAATAACGTTCGTCGACCCAGGTCACAGGCAGGTTGAAGCGGCCGTTAAGCTGGTTGCCGAAGCGTTTCGCGTGCTGCGTCATCGCGTGAGGCGCGCCGTCCGGATGCGTCGGCAGACCGACGATCAGATGGTCCGGCTGCCACTCGCGCAGCAGCGCGGCGATCGCATCGAAACGGTAGTCGCGGCTGCGGTTGGGAATCACGGTCAGCGGCCGCGCGCTGCGCGTGAGCGCGTTGCCGAGCGCGACGCCGATGCGTCTTTCGCCGTAGTCGAACGCGAGCAGCGTCGCCTCACGCCCGGCGGCGACGCTCATGCGTGACCCGCTTCGCCCGACAGCATCGTCGACGAGATGCCGAGCAGCGCGAGCGCCGCCTCGAAGCGTTCCTCGGCGGGCACCTCGAACACGATCTTCGGGTCGGCCTCGACGGTGAGCCAGCCGTTCTTCGAGATTTCGTCTTCCAGTTGGCCGGCGCCCCAGCCCGCGTGACCGAGCGTCAGCAGGAAGCGTTCGGGGCCGTTGCCGTTCGCGACGGCTTCGAGCACGTCCTTCGACGTGGTCATTTCGAGGCCGCCGGGCACCGACATCGACGACGTGTAGCTCGTGCCCTCCGCGGCCGCGTGCAGCACGAAGCCGCGCTCGGTCTGCACCGGGCCGCCGAAATAGACGGGCACGTGCATCAGCGGTTCGATTTCGAGCTTGAGGTCGATGCGGCTGAAGAGCGCCTGCAGGTCGATGTCGGTCGGACGATTGATAACGAGACCGAGCGCGCCGCGCTCGCTGTGATCGCACAGGTACACCACCGTCCCTGAAAACGTGGGGTCCGCCATGTTCGGCATGGCGATCAGGAACTGGTTGGTCAGGTTGATGCGATCGTTACTCTTGGACATGGTTCGAATTCTAGCAAAGACGATGCGGAATGGCGGCGGCGTGACGGCACCGGAACGGGCCGGCAAGGCGGACGTCGCTGACGCCGCGGCAGCGCGCGGCCGTGGCCGGCCGTGCGTTCCGCTGCACCCCCGTGCAGCGCGGGAAATGCGCTCACTCTAACACGCGACCGTGGGTGCCTCGCGGTGTGCGAAAGGAGTCCGGCACGCTGCGCCCGCGCAAGACCGATACCCGCTCCGGCGCTGCGTCGGGCGAGCGTGAACGGAGGCGGGAAAAGGCACGGGACGAGAGGACGGTCGGAATGCGCGGCCTCGTCCGCGCGAACGGCGGCGAAGTCTCCGTTCAGCGCGCGCCGGCGTGGCCGGCTGGGTGGCCGGCTGAGAGGCCGACTGGGTGACCGATTGCACGGCCGAGCGCGTCGACGGCGGCGGTCACGTCCGGCTGGGCGACGCCCGCCGCCACCTTCAGCAGCGTCGCGCGCAATGCTTCGCCCGCGTGTTCGAGCGACGCGGCATCCGGCTCGACGAACGCGGGTGTGGCCGCGGACGCGCTCGCGGACGACGCCGCGCCGGCCGCCGCATGCGCGACGCGCCGCCATGCGAGCCCGAGCGCGTCGGCCAGCAGCGCGACGTGGCCGAGGCCGAGCGCCCATGCGTTCGCGCCGAGCCGGTACGCGGCGTCCGCCTTCAGCAGCGCGGCGCTCGCCCGCTCCGGCGTGCCGGCTTCGCCGGGCGTTTCGTTCAGCGCGGCCATCGACGCATCCGCGGTCTGCAGGAAATCCTCATACGCGTTCGCATTGACCGCGAGCGCGCCGAGTTCGCGCGTCGGCGCAACCCGCGATGCAACCTGATCCGCTTCCATCGAGCCGGCTTCCCACAGCGCGTCGGAATCCTGCGAGCCCGCGACGTGCCACTCGACGGTGAGCCCGTAGTCGCGCAGCAGTTCGACGTCGGCGGTGTCGTCGGCCGACGCGCCGAACAGCGCGTAGTCGCGCCAAAGCAGGGCAAGCGTCGAGCGCACCAGCGATTGCGGCGCAACCCGCAGCCCGCGTGCGTGATCCGCGAGCGCGAGATTGCAGCGTGCATAGAAGCGCCGCGCTTCGGTTTCGCCCGACGTCTGCGCGCCGCGCCGAAGCGCGCGGCCGCACGCGGCCGCAAGGCGCCAGAAATCGTATGGGTCGGGACCGGCTAGGTCGGTCAGGCACGCGTCCATTTCGCCGAACGCGGCATCGGCCCACGCGGCCGCCGCGCGGCTGCCGTTGTCCTGCGCTCTCAACGCAGGCAGCAGCGCCGCCTCGAAACGCGCGCGCAGTTGCGCGAGACGCTGTCCCGGCTGCGGACGCAGTTGCGCGGGCGGCACCGGCCGCCCGGCCAGCGCGACGTCCTCGAACGCCAGCGCGAATCCCGGCGCATGCGGCGCGAGCACCTCGCACAGCGCCTGCTGATGTGCGAACAGCGTCGGCGAGCATGCGATCTCGCTCAGGCTGTGGCGGTCGAGCGCGGCGCTCAGGTCGTGCAACGCGGCGACGAAACGCGTGCGCGCATCACCGGCGTGGTCGCGATCAGGCGCGGTGGCAGCATCCGCCGCGTGTGCGCCGGCCGATGCGCGAGCCGGCGCTCCGGCCTGCGAAGGCGCGGCGCCCGCGACCGCGAGCGGCGACGCGATCAGCAGCGTGTCCGCGAAACGCGCGGCCGCGAACCAGCCGGCGTCGTGCAGCGCATGCACCGCGTGCTGCAGCGGCGTCGCCACGTCGCCGTGCTGTTCGAGCGCGCGCGCGGCCTCGGCGAGCGCCGACTGCGCGGCCGGCACATGGCCGCCGCGCGGATTGGGCAACGCTTCGAGACTGGATGCTGACGTAAGGCGAACGGTCATGGGCGATGACGAAAACGATTGCGGAGCGGGGATCGCCGAACCGCCTTCGCGCGGCACGGGCAGCGCGAAGGCGGCGCGGTCACTGCATCGCGCAGCGGCCCGCAACAACACGGGTGACGGACTTTCCTGCGGCCCGGAACCGGCGCAGGACAGCGTTCATCGCACGAGACTCGCGGCAACGCCGCGCGCCGGCGCGCGAAGCCTCAGATCTGGACCATCTCGAAGTCTTCCTTGCGCGCGCCGCACTCGGGACACGTCCAGTTGATCGGCACGTCCTCCCAGCGGGTGCCGGGCGCAATACCTTCTTCGGGCAAACCGGCTTCTTCGTCGTAGATCCAGCCACAGATCAGGCACATCCAGCTTCTGTATTCCATTCTTATGCCGCGTCGAAAAGTCCAGGTAATCGGGGAAATCGGAGCCATGATGGTACCGTGTTGCCGTTCCGGTGCCTAGCAAACTGCGACGACGCAGCCCGCGCCGCGCAAGCCGGCGGGTTCGCGCGAATACCCGTCGCGCGGACCGGCTTTCATGCACGGCCGCGCCGATAAAGCCGCATAATTGAGAACTCGCCGCGCACCCGCGCGTCGCACCGCGATACCTACTCATGGCCGCCACGTTCATGTCCAGCGACACCCCTCCCATCGTCCTCACCTTCGGCCTGTCCGACCCGACCGGCGGCGGCGGCCTGCAAGCCGACCTGCTGACGCTCGCGAGCATGGGCTGCCACGGCGTCAGCGTGCTCACCGGCTACACGGTGCGCGACTCGGCAGGCTGCGAAGAGGTCACCGGCCTCGATCCGGACACGGTCGCGACCCAGGCGCGGATGCTGCTGGAAGACATGCCGATCGCCGCGTTCAAGGTCGGCGCGGCGGCGCGCGCGGAAGTGGTCAGCGCGATCGCCGAAGTGGTCGCCGACTACGACGACATCCCGCTGATCCTCGTGCCGGACTTCACGCTCGACGACGAGCACGTGCTCGCCGCGGACGAGTTGCGCGAGACGATCGCCGACCTGCTCGCGCCGCAGACGACGCTGCTCGTCGCGGACGCATCGACGCTGCTCGCGCTCGCGCAGCCGGACGGCGACGCGGAAGCGCCGAGCATCGACGCGGCGATCTCGCATCTGCTGTCGCAAGGGTGCGAATACGTGCTGTCCACCGAGACCGGCACGCATCGCATCGTGAACACGCTGTTCAGCGAGGACGGCCAGTTGCGCCAGGACCTGTGGGATCGCGCGATGCAGCCGATGATGGGCCTGGCCGACACGCTCGGCGCGGCGATCGCGGCGTTGCTCGCGAACGGCCAGGAGCCGGCCGAGGCGGTGCGCGAAGCGCAGGAGTACGTGTATCAGGCGGTGCGCAACGCGTTCCGTCCGGGCATGGGCGCGTGGCTGCCGGACCGCTTTTTCTGGGCGCGCAGCAACGACGACGACACGCCGGCCGGCGACAAGAAGGGCGCACCGTCCGGCGAGGCGAGGCACTGACGTCGCGCTGACTACGCCGCGCCGCCCCAGGCACCAAAGAAAAAACCCGCATCGCTGCGGGTTTTTTCTTGGCGGGAACGCGTCTCGCGACGCGTTCCCTGCACTTCGATGCAATAGAGGCGCGAGCCGCTATTACATGTCCATGCCCATGCCGCCCATGCCGCCGGGCATGCCGCCCGCCATCGGAGCATCTTCCTTCGGCAGTTCGGCAACCGCTGCGTCCGTCGTCAGCAGCAGGCCGGCGACCGATGCCGCGTTTTGCAGCGCGGTGCGCGTGACCTTCGTCGGATCGACGACGCCGGCTTCAACCAGGTCGCCGTACTCGCCGGTCGCCGCGTTGTAGCCGTAGTTGCCGGTGCCGGCCGCGACTGCCGCGACTACGACGCTGGCTTCTTCGCCGCCGTTCGTCACGATCTGGCGCAGCGGCTCTTCCATCGCGCGCAGCACGATCTTGATGCCTGCGTCCTGGTCGGCGTTGTCGCCCTTCACGCTGGCGATCGCCAGACGCGCGCGGATCAGCGCGACGCCGCCGCCCGGCACGATGCCTTCTTCAACGGCTGCGCGCGTGGCGTGCAGCGCGTCTTCGACGCGTGCCTTCTTTTCCTTCATTTCGACTTCGGTCGCGGCACCGACCTTGATCACCGCAACGCCGCCCGCCAGCTTCGCGACACGTTCCTGCAGCTTTTCGCGGTCGTAGTCCGACGTCGCTTCTTCGATCTGCGTGCGGATCTGCTTCACGCGCGCTTCGATGCTCGCCGCTTCGCCGGCGCCGTCGATGATCGTCGTGTTTTCCTTGCCCACTTCGATGCGCTTGGCTTGACCCAGTTCTTGCAGCGTCGCCTTTTCGAGCGTCAGGCCGGTTTCTTCCGCGATCACCTGGCCGCCGGTCAGGATCGCGATGTCTTCCAGCATCGCCTTGCGACGGTCGCCGAAGCCCGGCGCCTTCACGGCAACGGTCTTCAGGATGCCGCGGATGTTGTTGACGACCAGCGTCGCGAGCGCTTCGCCTTCGACGTCTTCAGCGATGATCAGCAGCGGACGGCCAGCCTTCGCGACCTGCTCCAGCACCGGCAGCAGATCACGGATGTTCGACACCTTCTTGTCGTGCAGCAGCACGAACGGGTTTTCGAGGACGGCGACCTGCTTGTCCGGGTTGTTGATGAAGTACGGCGACAGGTAGCCGCGGTCGAACTGCATGCCCTCGACCACGTCCAGCTCGTCCGACAGCGACTTGCCGTCTTCGACGGTGATCACGCCTTCCTTGCCGACCTTGTCCATCGCTTCAGCGATGCGATCGCCGATCGACGAGTCGCTGTTCGCCGAGATCGAGCCGACCTGCGCGATTTCCTTGTTCGTCGTGCACGGCTTGCTGATCTTGCGCAGTTCTTCGATCGCGGCCGTCACGGCCTTGTCGATGCCGCGCTTCAGGTCCATCGGGTTCATGCCCGATGCGACGTACTTCATGCCTTCGCGGACGATCGACTGGGCGAGCACCGTCGCCGTCGTCGTGCCGTCGCCGGCGTTGTCGCTGGTCTTGGACGCGACTTCCTTGACCATCTGCGCGCCCATGTTCTGGAGCTTGTCCTTCAGCTCGATTTCCTTCGCGACCGACACACCGTCCTTCGTGACGGTCGGGCCGCCGAAGCTGCGCTCCAGCACCACGTTGCGGCCCTTCGGACCCAGCGTGACCTTCACTGCGTTGGCGAGAATGTTCACGCCTTCGACCATCTTGGCACGAGCGGAATCGCCGAATACGACGTCTTTAGCTGCCATCTTCTAACTCCTTGAATTCTTTGGGATAGGTAGCGATGCGAACTTACTTGTTCACCACGGCCATGATGTCTTCTTCGCGCATCACGAGCAGTTCCTGCCCGTCGACCTTGACGGTCTGGCCGGCATACTTGCCGAACAGCACGCGGTCGCCGACCTTCACGTCGAGCACGATGTGCGCGCCCTTGTCGTCGCGCTTGCCCGGGCCGATGGCCAGCACTTCACCCTGGTCCGGCTTTTCTGCGGCCGCATCCGGGATCACGATGCCCGAGGCGGTCTTGGTTTCCTGATCGAGGCGCTTGACGATCACGCGGTCATGCAAAGGACGAAGGTTCATGGATAGATCCTCTCTCTTGATTGGGACTTGAAGGACACTCAAGAAAACCCGCCTCGGAGAACCCGGGCGGGAAATGTTGTTAGCACTCTCGTGCGGTGAGTGCTAATTATATGGAGGGGCAGTGACAAATTCAAGAACGGGGGTGGGAGAAGCTGGTGAAGAGCGGCAGACCGGCAACCGCAGCGAAATTGACGCGATCTTGCAGGAAACGGCCGGGATCGCGACAGAGTTGCGGATGATGAGGCCAGGTCGCGGACGCTCCATAGCGTAAACCCCTATCAAGACTTCGCATGCTCCCGACAACGAGGCTCGGCGAATGTACCGCATACGCGGCGCAAACCGAAAGGGAAATGTAGCCTTTCCAGGTTCGTTCACGGCCCTCGCGGGTTTGCTGCAACAGGCGCTTAAAAAGCCCGCAGGCCCGGCACGCCTCGTGAGCGCGCCGGGCCTGCGGGACCCATCATGCCTGGATGCGAAGCGCTGCGCGGACCGGCCGATCCGCGCCGCGCTTCATGGCATCGTTCAGAACCGGTGGCGCAGACCCACTGCGGCGGCAACCTGGTTCTGGCCGGTCGACGGCGTCAGCGTGTTGATCATCGCGACGTTCGCGCCGGCGTTGCCCAGTTCGCCCGACGCATGCTGATACACGCCTTCGACGTACACGTCGGTGCGGCGCGACAGCGAGTAGTCCGCCTTCAGCGAAACCGTGTGCCACTTCGGATCGCCGGTGCCGTTCGAGCCCTTCACCTTGCCGTCCGTGTACGTGTACGCGGCGTCGAGAGCCAGCGCCGGCGTCAGCGCGTAGCGGCCGTTCAGTTCGAAGTTGTCGAGGTGCAGGTTCGTGCCGGTCGGGATCACGAACGCGTCGCCGCCCTGCGAGCCGCCGAGCAGGTTTTCATACTGCGTGTGCGTCCACACGAAACCGACCGTCGCCGGACCGTATGCGTAGTTGACGCCCGCGCCGAACGTGCGCTGCGTTTCGGCCGTCAGGTTGAAGTTGTTGCCCTGACCCGAGGACACCGCGCCGCCCGCGTTCGCGGAGGTCGGCGAATTGTTCAGTTGCAGGTAGGCGGCAGCGAAGTTCAGCGGGCCGTTGCCGTACGATGCGCCGACGCTCCATGCGCGGTTATTCGAGAACTGGCCGGCGTCGTTGCTGAAGCCGTACAGGCCGCCGAACTTGAAGCCCGCGTAGTTCGCGCTCTGGAACTTGACCGCGTTCTTGACCGAGAACGAGTGGTCGAGGTTGTCGTTGTCGAACGGATGGGCGGCCAGGTTGTTGCCGTACGTGTTGCCGACGGCGGCGATCGGCGCGAGGTAGTCGACGACGGAGTCGTATTGACGGCCGAGCGTCACGGCGCCGAAGCGGTCGCTTTGCAGGCCGACGAACGCCTGGCGGTTGAACATCGTGCTGCTCTCGGCGAACTTGCCGTTGTTCAGGTCGAAGCCGTTTTCCAACGTGAAGATCGCGTGCAGGCCGGCGCCGAGGTCTTCGCTGCCGCGCAGGCCGAAGTACGTATCGGAGACCGAGCCGCTGCCTTGCTGCCAGTTGCTGTGGCCGCCGGCGTTGTTTGCGTAGACGATGCCCGCGTCGAGCGAGCCGTACAGCGTGACGCTGCTTTGTGCGTGAGCCGAGGCGGCGAATGCGCCGAGAACGCCGGCGATAATCAGAGTTTTCTTCATGACTTTCCCATTTGACATGCAAACCGCCCGGAATGGCTTCACTCGTTGAAACCGCTCCGGCAGTTCCGGGCGAAGTCTACGTGGCACGCGAATGAATGGCCGTTGATCCGGCCTGGAACAGACATTTGTGAAATCTGGAAATATCGCGGACAGGCGGGGTTAATTATCTGTATATAAAGCGATATCGTGTCGCAGTCCGGAAGGCCGCGCGGCGCGACGCTGTTGCCTGTACGCCACGTAGCCGTTCATTGCGAGAATTTGATTGTTGTCAGGAATAGATTGATTTGACGAAACTTCACGTGCTACGCTCCGCCGCCCTGAAGAATTCCAGACAGATTTCACCAGACGGATGGAATGATTTGCCATTGCGGATGATGCCATTTTTTATTTCTTTAAATGAATAGAATATTCAGGCTCGACAGCCATTAATCAACAATCGCAGAATTCGTTTCCATTCGAAGGTCCGGTCAAAAAAATGGGCCGCGTAATTCACATGGCGCTGCGATCCTGCTCCGTCGCTCCTCCACGCCAGTCATACAGACGGGTCATCCGGCCGAGTCGTTCTCCGTCAGATTAATCTGATAACATCGTCCGGCATCTTACGGTTCGCTCGTAACGTGGCACGGGAGAGTTGGATTAACGCGATGAAAATCTGGCAACGACGCACCCCGATCGAACAGCCCCAGCCCGAACAGCCGAAGCCATTCGACAGCGCCGCTTACTGGTCCGGGCGTTACCGCGCGGGCGGCAATTCCGGCGCTGGCTCATATGGCCGACTGGCCGAGTTCAAGGCGGAAATCCTCAATGCCTTCGTCGAAGAACACCACGTCGATTCGGTCATCGAATTCGGCTGTGGCGATGGCGCCCAGCTCAGGCTGGCGCGTTATCCGTCGTATCTGGGCTTCGACGTAGCCGAAGAAAGCGTCGCGCTTTGCCGCAACGCAATCGGAGAAAACGAGACGCGCGCGTTCCGCCATGCCGGGCAGTACCGGCACGAACGGGCCGATCTGACCTTGTCGCTCGACGTCATCTTTCATCTGATCGAGGATGACGTGTTCCACGAATACATGCGCCGCCTGTTCTTCTCGGCCGGACGCTACGTCATCATCTATTCGTCGAACTACGACGGCGACTGGCCCGCGGAACACGTCAAGCATCGCAAATTCACCGACTGGGTAGAGCAATACCACGCCAACTTCCAGTTGATCCGGCACATCCCGAACCGGTATCCCCTCGTCGACGATCCGCAGAACGAGTCCTTTGCGGACTTCTATATCTTCGAGAAGCGCCCTTCCCGAAGACACTCGTTGCCCGGACATCTAGTCGTATCGCTCACCTCGTACGAAAAGCGCTTTCCGACGCTCGAACTGACGCTTCGCCGCATCCTGCAGCAGAGCGTCACGCCCGACGAAACCGTGCTGTGGATTTCGGCGAAGGACAGCGAGCATCTTCCGGACGGCGTTGTCCAGTTGCAGCGCAACGGACTCTCGATCCAGATTACGAGCGACATCGGCTCGTACAAGAAGATCATTCCGGCGCTAAAACGCTATCCAGACAGTTTTATCCTGACGCTGGACGACGACCAGATCTATCCGCTCGACGTGATCGAGCCGCTGGTCGCCTGCTACCGCTCGCCCTCGGAAATCCTGTGCCGGCGCGCGCACCGGATCAGGTTCGATGCCGACGGAAAACCGCTGCCATACATGCAGTGGCAGCACGAATACCAGGACGACGAGGAGAGTCCCGACTTGTTCGCGACCGGCGTTTGTGGTGTTCTATATCCGCCGAAGTCGCTGGCTCCCCAGGTGCTCGACGACGAACAGTTCAAACGCCTCGCGCCGCGCGCCGACGATATATGGTTGTTCTGGATGGGGCGACTGGCGGGCAGCAAGGTGCGCCGCGTCGGGCGTCACTGGCAGAATGTCATGTGGCCGGGCGCGGAAGCGTCATCGCTGATGCATTACAACTGGAACGGCGGCAACGACGCGCAGATTGCCGCGATGATCATGCAGTACGGCTTCCCTCCGACGACTTGATCCGGTCCGAAAGCCAATCGGCGTAACACCCCTGTCGTAGACGCGGTGCCGGCCGCATCGGTTCGGCCCACGTTCCAGCGCGGCAGGCAACGGCCTCGCTTGCGGTTTCCATGCGCCCTCGTGCGGATCGTCAAGCCATGCCTGGACGCTGCTCCGCGCACGTCCAGCATGCACAGGCGTCAGGCACGAATCTGGCGCTGGGTCGACCAGCAACCCCACATCGAGAACTCCGCACTCACTGAAAACCCATGCCATTTCCCCGACGCTCAGAAGGACGTCTCGCACAACTCGCAGCACTGGGCGTGGATCTGCGCCCGCTCTTGCGTCGGATCCGCGACCGGATCACGGCTCCCCTCGTACAGCAGTTGTCGGATGAAGCCGAGGCACGCCGGCAGGCCATCGATTCGCTTGCCGCGACGCTCAATGCCGAGATCGACGAGCGTTTGCGGCAGTCTGCGCAGTTGCGGCAGGCGATCACCGACGAAACCGAGGCCCGGCAGACAGAAGATCAGCGTCTGCGCGCCGACGCCGAATCGCGCTATGCCGACAAAGCAGCGGTGGCCGAAGCACTCGCCGCGGAAGCCGGCGCACGGGAAGGCGCGATCGCAGCCCATGTGCAGTCGATGGATGCCCGCCTCGCGCACGAGGGGCAATTAGTGGCCCGCGAAGGTCGGCTGGTGGACGGACTGCTGGCAAGCATGCTCGATTCGCTGCTCGCGAATGCGCTGCCGCACTATGCGCCTTCGTCGTCCGCGCCGCGGGTCAGCGTCATCATGCCGGTCCGCGACCGGGCCGGGCCGGTGCGCCGCGCGCTGGCCAGCCTTCAGTCGCAGACCATGCGGGATTGGGAAGCGGTGGTCGTATCCGACGGCTCCACTGACGGCACGGTCGCGACGGTCGAAACACTTGCCGCATCCGATCCGCGCATCAAGCTGCTGCAATTGCCCGCGTCGGGTGTCTGCGCCGCCCGCAATCATGGCCTCGCGCATGCACGCGGGGACATCGTCGCATACCTGGATTCGGACAACCGCGCGTTCCCCGACTACCTCGCGGAAGTCGTGTCCGCATTCGATGCGTCCGCAGCGACGCATTGCGTCTATGCCGCGCTCGTCAGCGACGGCCCGTACGTCGACGGCAAGCGGATTCTGTGTCGCGAATGGAACCGCGACATGCTGCTCGCCGCCAACTTCATCGACCTGAATGTCTTCTCCCATCGGAGAAGCGTGTACGAACGCCTCGGCGGATTCGACGAAGGGCTCACGCGGCTCGTGGACTGGGATCTCGTGCTGCGCTATACCGAAGACCGGCCGCCGACCCGGCTGCTGATCGCGGGAGTCAGCTACAACACGCGCGGCGAAGACCGCGTGTCGCGGCGCGCCGATATCGGCCGCAACCGCTTCCTGATCCAGCGAAAGTGGCTTCCCCGCGCGAGCGTCAATCCTCGCGTGCTCTATGCGATCCAGCCCGGACCCGAACTCGACTGGGCCTGCCTGTGGACCGAGGTCCGCGCGGCGCTGCGTGCAGGAGTCAAGGTCGAGGTCTGGCTCGCGCAAGACGTCGCCCCATCCCTGCTCCCCGACGTGCCGCTACATCGCGGCGCTCTCGATGCGGCCATCGAACGATCGACGCCCGACCTGATACACGTCCATCGCATCGGCGCGCTCCCCGCCACACTGAACGTCGCGAATACGCGCGGCATCGCCGTCACCGTTCGTGCAGACAGCAGCGAAGGGGCTCAGGACGTGAGTGCGGTGACAGACCCGGCCTCGCAGGTCGCACGCGCAGACCTGTACCCGTACCAAGCCGTGACGGTGCCGCCGTGTCCGTGGGTGCACATGACGCACGCCGTATTCGACACCGAACTGTTCGTCCCGCCGGGCGACGGCAGCCTCGCGAAAGACCGTCGCACGATACTGCATGCGGTCACCGCCGCGTCGGCCGAACAGATCGAACTGCTCGTCGAAGCGGCGCGTCGCCTCCCCGAACACCGGTTCGTGCTTGCCGTAGCCGCCGGGCAAAAAGACCCGCTCGACGCCAGGCTCGCACAGATCGCAGGCAGCCATGCGGCGATCGAAGTCCATCCGATCCAGTCGCAAGCCGAACTGGCGAGCCTGATGGCGCAGGCGGGCATCTATCTGCATCTGCCCGATCGCGGAGAACCCCCGGAGAATTCGACGCTCGGCATGCCGACGCCGATTGCGGCGGCCATGGCGTGCGGCGCCATTCCGGTCGTGCCGGGCGATCCCGCGCTGATCGAGTACGTCGACAAGACCGGCACCGCCTATGCGAACGTCGACGAACTGGCGGCGCGCATCATAGAAACGCAATCGTGGGACGATCAAACGTGGCATGCGCGCTTCATCGCCGCGATCGATCGCGCGTTCGAGCACTACGCGGACGACATCACGCTCCACCCGCTGTTCGAAACGTGGCGGGCGCTGGCCGCCCAGCGTTCGGGGAGCGCCGAAGCGGCAGGATGATACGCACGAAACCAGGAACCGGCCTGCGGCTGCCGCAAATCGATTCCGGCCGGGTAATAAGCACGCCCCTGTTCGACGTCGCTCATTACCCGGCTGAATTCCGCGTTCGCAGGCACGACGGCCATCAGGCCGTCACCCCCGCCGTCCTGACCCCCACCCCCGCGTCCCCAAACACCCGCTCCCCCGCCGCCGCCCGCGCAATCACCCGGTCCGGTTCGTCGACCGGAATCCCCTGCGCGTCGTACCACGCGTCGTCGTAATACGTGCTCCGATACCGCTCGCCGCTGTCGCACAGCAGCCCGACGATCGCCCCCGCCTCGCCGGCCGCCTTCATCCGTTCCGCCAGATACAGCATCCCGACGAAGTTGGTCCCGGTCGACCCCCCGACGCGCCGCCCGAGCCGTTCCGCCAGATAGCGCATCGCCGCGAACGACAGCGCGTCCGGCACCTTCGCCATCGCGTCGATGCAGGTCGGGATGAACGAACTCTCGACGCGCGGCCGCCCGATCCCTTCGATCCGCGAACCGACGCCGAGCGTCATCCCGCGGTCCGGCCGCCCGTCGAGCACGCTCGCGTAGTAGTCGAAGAACACCGAGTTCTCCGGGTCGGCGCACAGCACGCGCGTCGTATGCCGGCGATACGCGACATACCGCCCGAGCGTCGCGATCGTGCCGCCGGTGCCGCCGCTCGATACGATCCACGCGGGCACCGGATGCTCCTCGTCGGCCATCTGCCTGAAGATCGACTCGGCGATGTTGTTGTTCGCGCGCCAGTCGGTCGCGCGCTCCGCGTACGTGAACTGGTCCATGAAATGGCCGCCCGACTCCGTCGCGATCCGGTGCGACTCGGTGTAGATGTCGGCCGGATTCGCGACCAGGTGGCAGCGCCCGCCGTAGAACCCGATCGCGTCGATCTTCGCGCGCGACGTGCTCGCCGGAATCACCGCGACGAACGGCAGCCCGAGCAGCCGCGCGAAATACGCTTCCGAGATCGCGGTCGATCCGCTCGACGCCTCGACCACCGTGCTGCCCTCGTGCAGCCAGCCGTTGCACAACGCGTAGAGGAACAGCGAGCGCGCGAGCCGGTGCTTGAGGCTGCCGGTCGGATGGCTCGATTCGTCCTTCAGATAGAAGCGCAGCGCTGGATAACCGGGCAGGTCGAGCGGTATCAGGTGGGTGTCGGCGGAACGGTTGAAGTCGGCGTCGATCTTGCGGATCGCATCGCGCGTCCAGGCGGAATGGGGCATCGGCATCCTTGCAGTAACGATGACGGACACGCGGAAACCGGCGGCCCCCGCGTTGAACGGACGTCATCTTACACTCGGCGACACGATCGTCAGTATTTCGACGTTGAAGCGGAAAATCTGCGGCGCGGCGCGTGTGCCGCGCCCGCTCAGCCGGCCGCGAAACGCACGCCTTCGAGCCGCTGCGCGCCGAGCTTGCAGACTTCCGCGCGGCAGCGGTACACGTGCCGCGACGCGAGCGCGGCGGCTTCGTCGCAGTGGCCGCCGCGGATCGCGGCGAGCAGCGCCGCGTGTTCGTCGTAGGTGTCGCCGACACGGTCGCCGTAGATGAAGCCGAGCCGGTGCACGACGTGGATGCGGTCGGTCACGCGCCGCAGCGCGGCGGACACTTCCTCGTTGCCGGCCGCATCGACGAGCGCGAGATGGAACGCTTCGTCGTGCTCCGCGACGCGCCGGCCGTCGGTCATCCGCTGCGCGGGCGGCACGTTCCACAGCGCATCGAGCGCGTCGAGCGTCTCGACGACGTCCGGCAGGCGTCGCGCGTAGCGGTCGCAGACACGGCGGATCGCGAACGTCTCGATCAGTTCGCGCATTTCGTACAGGTCGTCGAAACGGCTGAAGTCGATCGGCGCGACCTCCCAGCCGCCGCGCACGTAGCCGCGCATCAATCCGTCGCCCTGCAGCCGCTGCAGCGCCTCGCGCGCGGGCGTGCGCGACACCTCGAAGCGCGACGCGATGCCGGTCTCGGTCAGCCGGTCGCCGGGCAACAGGCGCAGTTCGAAGATGTCCTCGCGCAGCCGCGCGTAGACGAAGTCGGCGCGCGACACGCCGTCCGGCGCGCCTCGCAGCGGCATGGCGGCAGCGCCGCCGCTGTCGACGCGCGGCTCGGCGTCGTCCGGATGGGATAGGGACTTGTCTCGCATGATCCGCGAGATTATCGGCAGACGGTTTCCACCCCGTATTGATCGGGGTGAAATAAACGGCGGTCTGGCGCGCGCGCGGATGCCGCCGCCGGCTGCGGCAAAGGCGTCGCGCGGCCTTTGTATAATCGCGCATCCACTCCCCGGTCCCGCTTTCATGCTCAGTTTCGCGCTTGGCTTCATCGTCTCACTGCTGGTTACGCTGTTGATCGTGCGTTACGCGCATCTGCATGAAAAGTTCTCGACCGATGCGGATCTCGCGGGCGTGCAGAAATTCCACGCGCGGCCGGTGCCGCGCATCGGCGGCGTGGGGATCCTCGCGGGGCTCGTCGTGTCCGCCGCGCAACTGCACGGCGCGTATCCGGCGGTGTCCGGCGGCATTCTCGGCCTGGCCGCCTGCGGGTTGCCCGCGTTCGGCTCGGGGCTGACCGAGGACCTGACGAAACGCGTGTCGCCGCTCGCGCGGCTCGTCTGCACGATGGCGGCCGCCGCGATCGCGTATTTCGCGCTCGGCATCGCGGTCACGCGGATCAGCGTGCCGCCGCTCGACTTCCTGCTGTCGTACCCGGCGATCTCGTTCGCGATCACCGTGCTCGCGGTCGCCGCGCTCGCGAACGCGATCAATATCATCGACGGCTTCAACGGCCTCGCGTCGATGGTCGCGTTCATGATGTTCGCGTCGCTCGGCTACGTCGCGTTCCAGGTGCACGACGCGGTCGTGCTGTCGGCGTCGCTGGTCATGATGGGCGCGGTGATGGGCTTCTTCATCTGGAATTTCCCGGCCGGGCTGATCTTCCTCGGCGACGGCGGCGCGTATTTCATCGGCTTCATGCTCGCGGAACTGTCGATCCTGCTCGTGATGCGCAACCGCGACGTGTCCGCGTGGTATCCGGTGCTGCTGTTCATGTACCCGATCTTCGAGACGTGCTTCTCGATCTACCGGAAGAAGTTCGTGCGCGGGATGTCGCCGGGGATTCCGGACGGCGTGCACCTGCACATGCTCGTGTACAAGCGGCTGATGCGCTGGGCGGTCGGCGCGCGCACCGCGCGCGAACTGACGCACCGCAACTCGCTGACGTCGCCGTACCTGTGGCTGCTGTGCCTGCTCGCAGTGATCCCGGCGACGCTGTTCTGGCGTCACACGGTCCACCTGTTCTGCTTCGTCGTGCTGTTCGCGGCGACCTACGTGTGGCTGTACGTCAGCATCGTGCGGTTCCGCTCGCCGAAATGGCTGGTGGTGCGCAAAAGTCGCCGTACGTAGCAAGCGGCGTGCGCGCTCAACGCATATGGCCCTCTTACCGCGTACAATCGGGCCTGCCGCAACGTCGGCGCCGACATTAAAAGGAGAACCGTCATGACTCGATACATCGCGTTTGCGCTCGCCCTCTTCTCGGTCACGCTCGCCGCGTGCAACACCATCGCCGGCGCGGGCGAAGACCTGTCGCGAGGCGGCCAGGCAATCACGAACAGCGCGGAAAAGGCGAAATAAGCGGCGACCCGCCGCGGACTTCCGCCATCCGTTGCTGGCCGCGCAACGCGCGGCGCGGCGGGCGCCTGCGCCACCCTCGGCGCACCCCGCCGCACCAAACCGGCTCATCCAGCCTGCGAAACTCCGTCTCCGCTCCGCTTCATCGCCGCTCGACCGGTTCTGCCGGCACGGCCGTCGCTCGCCCGTTCAGGTGTGCCACTTGTTCTCCCGGTCGCGAATGCGCACGCCCTGCTGAGCGCGCTGCTTTGACGTCGGCGGTTTCGAAACGCTGCGGATATGCTTCGGACAGTTGACGTCCCACGCGTCGATCTCGACCGCGCTCGATCGCACGCCCGGCACGCGCCGCGCCATTGGGCTGCATCGGCATCGCGATCAGCGCGCGGCCCCACAACTCGATGCGCATAGTCGATCAGGAACAGGCGCGCGCGGATTGTGTTATCCGGAGATTGAGCGGCTTGGGCATCGGCGCGCGCACTACCGATGCGTTTGCCCTTTACCGGCCTCCGAAAAACCCCGCTCCGGTTCCCGGGAACGAATATCGCTGCCGCAGTCCTCGCGCACCCCGCCCGGACAAGGCCGCTTCGCACAACGAAACCCGCGCATTCGCACCGCCCGGCTGTCGGGATCGCGCTACCCTTGAAGCTCGCGGCGCGCTCGGCGCCCGCGAGTCCACCGATCGCTTCGGCACCGTGCGGCCGCTTCTGCGCCGCAACGGTTCGCCAAAGCCAGCGCAGCGAGGACAACATGACGAAGACCATCTGGATCGCCGTCGCCAACCGGGCGACCGCACGCATCTTCACGGCGGACAGTCCGCTCGGCGCGCTCGACGAAATCGAAACGCTCATTCATCCGGCCGGCCGCGCGCCGGAGCAGAGTCTCGTCACCGACAAGCCGGGCCGCACCTACGACCGCGCCGGCACCGGCCGTCACGCGGACTCCGACACCGCGCAGCACGATCACGAAGCGGCGGTGTTCGCGGCCGAAATCGCCGCGTGTCTCGCGAAGGGCCGCGAAACGGACCGGTTCGGCACGCTGATCGTCGCCGCGCCGCCCGCGTTCCTCGGCGAATTGCGCAAGCATCTGGACGCGCAGACGCAGAACCTCGTCACGCTGGAACTCGACAAGGATCTCGCGCACCTCGGCGCGCGCGAACTGCGCGCGTACCTGCCGGAGCGGCTGGTTCGGCACGAGGCGTAACGGCGCGGGCCGTCCGCCGCGCTAGCGGGCGGCGCAAGCAAAATCCGTCAGCCATGCGGCAAGCCTCGACCGCAAACGCCAGGCCGTCGCCGTTCACCACGCAAAACCACCTCGCCCCGGCCTACCCGCTCAACTGGCGAAATACGCGATGCAATGCCGGATGAACGGAATCGCATTCTCGCCGGCCAGCATGCCGAGCAGCCCGACGAGCGCGATCGTCGGCGGCGCGGGCGACTTCACGTCGACGACGTTATAAAGCAGGCCGACGACCACGCCGACCGCGAGCGAAACGAGATACGCCTTCATCGCAGTTCCTTGTCCCGGTGCGCGGCGCGCCTCATTCGGCGTCGATCACGACGCGGCCGCGCGTGCCGCCCGCGACCGCCTCGTACGCTTCGCGCGCGCGTTCGAGCGGGAACCGCAGCGCGACGACCGGCGCCTCGAAGCGGCCCGCGTCGAACCCTTCCGCGATCGCCGTCATGATCGGCGCGGACTCCACGACGCCGAGCTTCGCGCTGTCCGCGCCGAGCAGTTGCGTCTCGTTGTGATAGAAGTCGATCAGGTCGAACTCGACGCGCCGCCGCCCGGTCGCGCTGATCTCGACCACGCGCCCGCGCCGCTTCGCCAGCGACAGCGCGAGTTCGAACGCGACGCCGCCGACCGCGTCGTACACCACTTCCGCGCCCGCGCCGCCCGTCAGTTCGCGCACGCGCGCGGCGGTCTGGTCGTCGAACGGCACGAACTCGTCGACGAGCCGCGCGGCCGGCGAATCCGGATGCGGCTCGTGGCGGTCGATGCC
The DNA here is from genome assembly GCF_900104845.1 of Paraburkholderia caballeronis. Classification (NCBI taxonomy): domain Bacteria; kingdom Pseudomonadati; phylum Pseudomonadota; class Betaproteobacteria; order Burkholderiales; family Burkholderiaceae; genus Paraburkholderia; species Paraburkholderia caballeronis. The sequence goes on from NZ_FNSR01000001.1 coordinate 3,270,152, forward strand.
GATCACGCGCGCGCCGCGCGCCTTCGCGATCTGCGTGACCGCGCCGCCGACGCCGCCCGACACGCCGATCACCGCGATCGTCTCGCCGGCCTCGACGCGCGCGTACTCGACCGTGCCGAGCCAAGCGACGACGAAGTTCACGCCGATCGACGCCGCCTGCGCGTGGTCGAGCGAAGCCGGCTTGCGCGCGAGCGCGGCGGCCGGCACCTCGATGAACTCGGCGTGCGTGCCGTTGCGCGTGAAGCCGATGTCGCCGCCGGTGCCCCATACGTCCGCGCCGAGCCACTCGTCGGGGCCGGCGACAACGGTGCCGCTGAAGTCGCGCCCCGGCACGCGCGGCAGTTGCGTGTGCCCGAAGTGGCCCGACACGTTCTTCACGTCGCTCGGATTCACCGACGCGCTTTTCACGCGGATAAGCGCGTGGCCGGCGGCGGGCTTCGGGGTCGGCAGTTCGACGTATTCGAGAACGTCCGGGGTGCCGAAGGTCTTGAACTGGATGGCTTTCATGGCGTGACTCCGCTGGGTGGGGACCGACGGCGCGCGGTTCGCGTCGCGTCGCGTCGATTTCAGGCGAAGTCTAGTTTGCCGGCAGACGATCGTGCGGACAGATGCTTTCGAATACCGGACAGGCCCGCCGCACGCGTTGGCGTCACGCGGCTGGCGCGGACGCTTCGTCGGCGGGCGCTTTCAGCGTCTGGGTCGCCTGGAAGCCGGTCGGCGGCGCGCCGAGTTCGCGGCGGAACATGTCGCTGAAGCTGCTCGGCAGATAACCGAGCGAACGCGCGACGCGGCTCACCGGCTCGCCTTCCGCGAGCCGCGACACCGCGACCGCCAGTTGCACCTGACGCCGCCACTCCGCGAACCCGGTGCCGAGTTCACGGCGAAACAGTCGCGACAGCGTGCGCGAACTCGCCCCGACCGACGCCGCGTGCTGCTCGAAGCTGACGTCGAGCGACGGGGCGGCGATCACCGCGTCGCACAGCATCGCGAGCCGCCGGTCCGCGCCGCCGGGCAGCGGGATGCGCTGCACGTGGCGGCGCGCGTGCGCGAGTTCCATCACGGTCAGCCGGTACGCGGTCTGCAGCCACGCTTCGTCGCGTTCCGCCTCGCGTTCGGCGAGCGTCGCGATCAGCTCGCGCAGCAGGCCGTTCACCTCGAACACGTCGCACTCGCGGCTCAGGTGGCCGACGTAGCGCCCGTGCAGATACACGTTGCGCATCTCGACCGCGCTCATCATCGTGATCCCGTGCAGCGTGCCGGGCGGCAGCCACACTGCGCGCTGCGGCGGCACGACGAGCGCCTCGCGGCCGGTCTCGACCCACATCACGCCGGACACCGCGTACAGCACCTGCGCCCAGTCGTGCATATGCGGATCGATTTTCAGGCCGCGCGGGTAGTGCCGCGCGAGCGAGCGGCCGTGATCGGGGCCGACGCGCAGGTCCGGCGGCAGGGCTTTGGGCATGGTGATGACGAAGGCGGCCCGCCGCGCGTGGCGCGGCGACGCCGATGCGCGACAGCATAGCCTGGCGGGCGAAGCGCGCAAACGCGGGACGGTGCTTCGATCACGACGCACGCCCGCGAAGCGCAAACCGCCCGCGGCGGCGCGAACGGTGATCGGCAAAGGAAGGCGGCGCGCGGGTTACAGCGCGTTCAACGGAATCTTCAGATACCGGACGCCGTTGTCCTCCGGCTCCGGCATCCGCCCCGCGCGGATGTTCACCTGGATCGACGGCAGGATCAGCGTCGGCATGTCGAGCGTGCGGTCGCGCGCGGAGCGCATCGCGACGAACGCGTCCTCGCTGACGCCGTCGTGCAGATGGATGTTGTCGCGGCGCTGCGCGGCGACGGTCGTCTCGAAGCGCGGCTCGCGCGCGTCCGGCGGATAGTCGTGGCACATGAAGAGGCGCGTCTGCGGCGGCAGGTCGAGCAGCCGGCGAGCCGAACGGTACAGCGTATGCGCGTCGCCGCCCGGGAAGTCGCAGCGCGCGGAGCCGACGTCCGGCATGAACAGCGTGTCGCCGACGAACACCGCGTCGCCGATCTGGTAGGCGAGATCGGCCGGCGTGTGGCCCGGCACGTGGAGCGCCCGCGCGGCGAGCGGGCCGACGGCGAACGTGTCGCCGTCCGCGAACAGGTGATCGAACTGCGTGCCGTCGGTCGCGACTTCGCGGCCGAGGTTGAACACGTCGCTGAACACCCGCTGCACCGTGCGGATGTGCTCGCCGATCGCGATCCGCCCGCCGACCTGCGCCTTCAGATACGGCGCCGCCGACAGATGGTCCGCGTGCGCGTGCGTTTCGAGCAGCCAGTCGACGGCGAGCCGCTGTTCGCGGACGAACGCGACCACGCGGTCGGCGGAGGCCGTGGACGTGCGGCCGGACTTCGGATCGTAGTCGAGCACCGGATCGACAATCGCGCAGACCGAGCCCGGCCCGCTGTGCACGACGTAAGTGACCGTCGCGGTGACGGGATCGAAAAACGGCTCGACGAGCGATGGCGATGTGTCGGGCCGGCCGGCGGTCGGAAGCGTCATGCGGAACTCCAGGTCATCATCTATTGAAACACATATTATGAATCGATATAATGTTTGTCAATGAATTGACCGACCCGTCACGGATCCAGCACAACGCGCGCGGTTTTGCGCGACGACCTATGAACTCACCGCTCACTCCCGAAGCCCTCGGCGCGCTGCGCGAATCGGCCGCGAAGGCGTGCGCGCTGCTGAAGGCGCTCGCGCACGAAGACCGTCTGCTGCTGCTGTGCCAGTTGACCGAAGGCGAACGCAACGTCGGCGAACTCGAAGAACTCGTCGGCGTGCATCAGCCGAGCCTGTCGCAGCATCTCGGCGTGCTGCGCGAAGAAGGCCTCGTGCAGACGCGCCGCGAAGGCAAGTACATCTACTACAGTCTCGCGGGCTTCGAAGTCATCCAGGTGATGCAGACGCTGTCGAGCCTCTATTGCGGCAAGCTGAGGGCGCAGCTCAAGTGAGCCCGGCCCATCAGCCCGCTTCGCCGCCCCCGCGCGTGGCCGGCCGGCCGCGCCGGCTCCATCGCCTGGCTCTTCACTCGACGCTTCACCATCCCCTCGCCGCCCGCCGCCTGCTCGCCGGCACCACCTGCCCGTAGCCGCACCAGCCGACGTCGTCCCGATCCCGCGAAGGCTTGACCGCGGCACGTATCGGCGCTCCGGTCGCGGTGACAAACTCCCGCCGGTCCAGCCGAACCGCCCCGCGCAGCACGCGAGCCGTCACGGACCCGGGATCCAGCGTCGATCGCCGCTCGCCCACGCGGCGGCGACGACCCGCCCCGACCCACTCTCCGAGGAGTCCCACACTCATGCAACTCGTCCAGCACGACGAACGTTTTTCGAGCGCCGACCAGATCACGCCCGACGACCTGCCCGCGCTCGCGCAGGCCGGCTACCGGTCGATCGTCTGCAACCGTCCCGACCACGAAGGCGGCGCGGCGCAGCCGACGTCCGACGCACTGCGCGCGGCGGCCGCGAAACTCGGCCTCCAGTTCGCTTACCTGCCGGTGAAACCCGGCCAGATCACCGCGGCGGACGCCGAAGCGTTCGCGCAACTGCTCGTCGATCTGCCCGCGCCGGTGCTCGCGTTCTGCCGCAGCGGCACCCGCGCGACGAGCCTGTACCAGCTCGCGCGTTCGCCGGCGACGGCCGCCAGCGCGCCCGCGCCGGCCGTCGCGCCCGCGTGCACGTGGGACGACACGACCTACGACGTCGTCGTGATCGGTGGCGGCCTCGCCGGCATCACCGTGACCGCGAGCCTGCTGCGCCGCCAGCCGAATCTGAACGTCGCAATCGTCGAGCCGAACGGCCATCACGACTACCAGCCCGCGTGGACGCTCGTCGGCGGCGGCGCATACGACGTGAAGAAAACGCGCCGGCCGATGGCGAGCGTGATCCCGCCGGGCGCGAAGTGGATCCGCGCGGCCGTGTCGCGGATCGAGCCGCAGGCCAACGTCGTCCATCTGGACAACGGCCAGCGGATCGCTTACCAGAGCCTGATCGTCGCGCCGGGGCTGCGGCTCGCGTGGGAGCGGATCGCCGGCCTGACGGAAACGCTCGGCAAGAACGGCGTCACGTCGAACTACCGCTACGACCTCGCGCCGTACACATGGGAACTGGTGCAGTCGATGAAGGGCGGCACCGCGCTTTTCACGCAGCCGCCGATGCCGATCAAATGCGCGGGCGCGCCGCAAAAGGCGATGTATCTCGCGTGCGATCACTGGCGGCGCAGCGGCGTGCTGTCGAACGTAAACGTCGAATTCGATCTGGCCGGCGCGGTGCTGTTCGGCGTCGCGACGTTCGTGCCGCCGCTGATGGAGTACGTGAAGCGTTACGGCGCGAACCTCGTGTTCTCGTCGAACCTCGTCGCGATCGACGGTCCGTCGCGCACCGCGACGTTCGAGGTGAAGGATGCGAACGGCAACGCGACGCGGGTCGCGAAGCACTTCGACATGATCCACGTGGTGCCGCCGCAGGTCGCGCCGGACTTCATCCGCGACAGCCAGCTCGCGGACGAAGCAGGCTGGTGCGAAGTCGATCACGCGACGCTGCAGCATCCGCGCTACCCGAACGTGTTCGGGCTCGGCGACGTCGCCTCCGCGCCGAACGCGAAAACCGGCGCGGCGGCGCGCAAGCAGGCGGTGATCGTCGCGGAGAACCTGCTCGCCGCGCGCGCGGGCCAGCCGCTCGCGTACCGCTACGACGGCTACGGATCGTGCCCGCTGACGGTCGAGCGCGGCAAGGTCGTGCTCGCGGAGTTCGGCTACGGCGGCAAGCTGCTGCCGACGTTCCCGCTCGATCCGACGCGCCCGCGCCGCCTGATGTGGTTCCTGAAGGCGAGCGTGCTGCCGCGCTTCTACTGGTCCGGCATGCTGAAGGGCCGCGAGTGGTTCACGCGGGCGTCGCGGGGCTGAACGCGATGACGGACGCCGCGATGCTGACGAGCGCGCTGCTCGGCTCGGTGGTCGGCCTGATTCTGGCGCTGACCGGCGCGGGCGGCGCGATCGTCGCGGTGCCGCTGCTCGTGTTCGGCCTCGGGCTGGAAGTCGCGCGCGCCGCGCCGATCGGACTGCTCGCGGTCGGGTTGTCGGCCGGCGTCGGCGCGCTGCTCGCGCTGCGCGAAGGCCACGTCCGCTACAAGGCCGCCGCGCTGATGGCTGCGACCGGCTCGGTCGTGTCGCCGCTCGGGCTGTGGGTCGCGCATCAGGTGCCGGACGCGCCGCTGACGCTCGCATTCGCATGCGTGCTCGCGCTGGTCGCGTGGCGGATGCTGCGCGCGGCGCGCGGTGCTTCCGGCCACGACAACGACGGCGCGGCGCATCGGCAAACCCGCCTGCCGTGCCGCCTCGACCTCGCGCGCGGCAAGCTCGACTGGACCGCGCCGTGCGCGCGGGCGCTCGCGCTGTCCGGCGCGGGGGCCGGTTTCCTGTCGGGGCTGCTCGGCGTCGGCGGCGGCTTCGTGATCGTGCCGGCGCTGCGGCGCGCATCCGACATCCCGATGCAGCAGATCGTTGCGACGTCGCTCGCGGTGATCGCGCTGGTGTCGACGACCGGCGTCGTCGCATCGGCCGCGTCCGGGCACATGCTGTGGATCGCCGCGCTGCCGTTCGCGGCCGGCGCGCTCGTCGGGATGCTCGGCGGACGCGGACTCGCGCGGCACGTCAGCGGCGCGCGGCTGCAACAGGCGTTCGCGCTGTTCGCCGGATTCGTCGCGCTCGGGATGGCCGCGAAGGCCGTGCACGCGCTGCTCGCAACGGGCGTCGCTCCGCACTGAGCCGCGCCGGCCGCTTACCGTTTGGCCCGTTCCCGCTTCAGCCCTCGAAATCGAGCCCGCCGATCAGGATTTCCGGCTCGCCCTGCGTGCGCGTCGCGAAGTCGATCGGCCGCGCGGCTTCCCACGCATGCAGCTTGCGCGACGTCGATTCCAGGTAATGCCCGAAGCGCGTATCGCCGCCCGGCTCCAGCAGCCGCTCGATCTCCGCGCTATCCCACGTGAGCGACACGTTCAGCGGATGCTCGTACGGATGCCGCAGCACGCCCGGATCGCCGGACAGGCGCACGCGCGTCGGGTGTCCGCGTCCTTCGCGCGGCACTACCTCGACGCGGATCTGCGGGTCCAGATGGCTCGCGATCCACGCGGCGATGCGCGGCGCAAACTCATGCTCGAATCGCTGTGCTGCTTCGCTGTTCATGCGCAGACCGCTCCGTTGGCGGACGGCGCGCGACGTCGCCGGGACTGCCGCGGCGACACGCGCGTCGCGTCATTTCACGTTGAACGCGTAGTGGCCCTGGGTGCGATGGCCGTCCGCGGCGACCGCGACCCAGTTGACGGTGTAGACGCCCGGCCCGAGATCGCCGACCGCGACGGCCATGTGCTTTTTGTCCTGCGCATCGACCGCCGACTTGCCGGCGCTGACCGTATGGCCCTGCGCGTCGCTGACGGTGATCGAGCTGAACGCGGGTTCAAGCGCGTCGTCGAACTCGATCGCGACTTCGTGCGGCGCGGCGACGGTCGAGTCGGCGGCGGGCGTGCGGACCTTCGGATACGCGTGTGCATACGCAAGCGACGCAGCGGCGAAAAACGAAACGGCGACGGCCGCATGCGCGACCGTGCCGGCGAAGCGGCGGGCAAACGTCATCGGATCGGACTCCGGCTGATGCGCGCCGCGACGGACTCCGCGCGGCGCAGGATGAATCGGTCCGGTGATCGTACCGTGTCGCACGCGCGCGGACCAGCCCCGCGCCGGGCCGCGCGCCGCGTCGCATAACGCGCGCCGGCTTCCGGAACCAACACGGCTGCTCGCCCGCCCCGGTTCAACCCGCCCGCGCGCCGCGCAGCGCGGCCGCGTTGCGCATGCCTTCGAGCGAATACAGCGCGAGCGCGACCCAGATCGCACCGTAGCCGAGCATCTGCACGTGGCCGAACGGCTCGCGATAAATGAGGACGCCGGTCAGCAGTTGCAGCGTCGGCGTCACGTACTGGATCACGCCGAGCGTCGACAGCGAAATGCGCCGCGCGGCCGCCGCGAACAGCAGCAGCGGCACCGCGGTGATCGGGCCGGCCAGCGCGAGCAGGAATTGCAGCGACGTCGGCGCGGCCGCGAACGCGCTTTCACCGCGCCAGCCGATCACCGCGAGATACAGCAGCGCGACCGGAAAGAGCAGCAGCGTTTCCATCGTCAGCCCTTCGAGCGCGCCGAGCCGCGCGGTCTTGCGCATCAGCCCGTAGCCGCCGAAGGTCGCCGCGAGCGCGAGGCTGATCCACGGCAGCGTGCCGTTCTGCCAGGTCAGGTACACGACGCCGGCCGCCGCGAGCGCGATCGCGCCGCCTTGCAGCGGCCGCAGCCGCTCGCCGAGGAACGCGTAGCCGAACAGCACGTTGAACAGCGGGTTGATGAAGTAGCCGAGGCTCGCCTCGACGATGTGGCCGGCGTTGACCGCCCAGATGTAGATCCCCCAGTTCGCGGACAGCAGCGCGGCGCTCGCGGTGAAGCGGCCGACGACGCGGCGGTCGCCGAGCGCCGCGCCGAGCCAGCGCCAGTGACGGCGCACGACGAGCACCACGGCGACGAACAGCAGCGACCAGGCCATCCGGTGCGCGAGCATTTCGAGCGCCGGGATCTGGTGCAGGGTCTTGAAGTAGACGGGGAAGAGGCCCCAGAGAACGAAGGCGAGCAGCGCGTACGGGATGCCGGGATTCATGGTCTCGATTGTTATGGCGCGGCGGGAAACGCGTGCCTCGGGGCAGGCAGGCGGCCTTGCAACCCGCGCCGCGCTTGACGCGCATTCGCACGCATCGCCGGACGGGCCAGCGCCGGATCGCCGGTTTTGCGACAATAGCGGATTTTCGCCGCTTACGACTGCCGCTGTCCAGCCTGACGGGCCGCTTGCGCCGCCCGCCGGATGCCGACGCCGCGCAGACCGACGCGACCGCCCCCTGACCCCGGCTTGCCGCCGGCCCGCCCGATGTCACTCCCCCATATCGATCCGCTTTATTCGCTGTCCGGCCTGTTCGTCGGCTTTCTCGTCGGGCTGACGGGCGTCGGCGGCGGCTCGCTGATGACGCCGATCCTCGTGCTGCTGTTCAACGTCCATCCGGCGACGGCGGTCGGCACCGACCTGCTGTACGCGGCCGCGACGAAGTCGGCCGGCACGCTCGTGCATGGCCTGAAGGGCTCGGTGGACTGGCGCGTGACGCTGCGGCTCGCGGCCGGCAGCGTGCCGGCCGCCACCGTCACGCTGATCCTGCTGCACCGCTACGGGATGGACTCGCCGCGCGCCGGCCATCTGATCCAGGCAGTGCTCGGCGCGGCGCTGCTGATTACCGCGATCGCGCTGATCTTCCGGCCGCAACTGGCCGCGTTCGCCGCGCGCCGCCGCCGTGCGCCGCGCGAGGCCAACACGCTGCTGCTGACGATCGTGACGGGCGCGGTGCTCGGCGCGCTGGTGTCGCTGACGTCGGTTGGCGCGGGCGCGATCGGCGTGACCGTGCTGCTGCTGCTCTACCCGCTGCTGCCGACCACGCGGATCGTCGGCTCGGACATCGCGCACGCCGTGCCGCTCACGCTGCTCGCGGGCGCGGGCCACTGGCTGCTCGGCTCGATCGACTGGTCGATGCTGCTGTCGCTGCTGTGCGGGTCGCTGCCGGGCATCGCGGTCGGCAGCCTGCTGTCGTCGCGCGCGCCCGACGCATTGCTGCGCCACCTCCTCGCGGCGACGCTGACGCTCGTCGGCGCGCGGCTGCTGATCGCGTAACGTCCAGCGAGACCCGCAAACCCCGGCGAAACACGGCAAACGGCCGCGCGACGGCGGCCTGGCGGAAGAGACGGCGCGGCTAGCGGAAGAACCGGCAGTTGAGATCGGTTTCGAACTGCCGCAGCCAGCGCCCGCGCGGATCGATCCGGTACGCCTGCGCCCAGCGGCCGCGCCGCACGACGACGAAACCGTCCTGCGACGGGTCGTCCGGGTCCGGCTCGCCGGAAATCTCGAAATGGAGCGGCGCGAGGCCGTGCCGCGCGCAGGCCAGCTCGAACGCGGCGCGGTCGACGATCGGCAGGTCGGTGTAGGTCCGGATGGTCATGACGGTTTCCCTCGGAGCCGGGCCGCGGCGGTCGGTCCGCGCGCGGCCCGCGTCGGTACGCATACTTCTCACGGTATACCCGGCGGCGGGAAACCTGTGTGTCACCGCGCACGTTCCGCACGCGCCTTTTTGTCGATTCATCGGACAAACGGGCCGGGACAGGCGGCCCGGACAAACGCGCGAGACCGGCGCGACGCAATCGAAATCGGACCGCCCAAACGCGCGCGGGCGGACCCGGCGTCGCACCGGAGTCCGCCCGCGCCGTGGCGGCGATGCGCGCCGCGCTTACTGCTGCTGAACGGTCAGCTTGTTCGACACCGACTTCACGCCGGCGACGCCCTGCGCGACCGTGCCGGCCTTGTCGATCTGCCCCTGGTCCGGCACGCTGCCGGTCAGCGTCACCGCGCCGTCGCGCGAGCGCACGGTGATGTTCGACACGTCGATGCCCTGCGTCTTCGAGATCGCGCGGCGGACCGCGTAGCCGAGCTTGCGGTTCGCGGTGCGCTGCGTCTTCGTCGGCTTCGCGGAAGCCGTCGCCGCGGTGCCGCCGGTGGCGTTCGTGCCCGCGTCGTCCTGTGCATACGCGCTGCACGCGATCGTCACGCACACCGCCATGCCCAGCGCCTTCAGAAAATTGACCGATTTCATGCTTTCTTCTCCTTGTTGCTCCGGATTGGACCGCCTCCCCCACCGCCGCACGGTCCGATGAACCGCGAGGCCGCGCCGGTTGGACGGCTTCGTTACGACTACCGCGGACCGGCCCGCCCGGCCTCGACGGCGGGCGGCAACGGGCTGGTCAGGGTCTTTGACACGGCGTGCGAGAGGCAAGGAGGTCGCGCGGAGCGCGGCGCCGCTTCGAAACGTGAAGCGGCGGCAACGCGGCCCGTGCGCCGCTGCATGTTCCGCGTGCTGCGTGCCCGGTGACGGGCGCCCGTTTGTTGTGTGACGCTTCGGGTCGTTGATGCGCAGGATCGGCGCGCGGCGGCGACCCACAATTTAGCCTGGTCCGTCACGACGCGCAAAGGGTTTGGCGATGCCGCGCGGCGCGCGCGCCACGGTCGCCCGCCGGACCGCCGGACCGCCGCCGGGACGGCGATCTCATGTACCATCGACGGGCGCGCGGCGGCCCGCCCGCCTGCCGCGCCTTCCCCCGACCGCCCGAGGCCCACCCGCTCCCGATGAAGTCCCGCTCCGGCCGCCGCGCCCCTCCCCGTCTCGTCGCGCGTTTCGTCGCGATTTCGTGGCGCGATCTCGCGGTGTCGTTCGGTCCGATCCTGCTCGTCAGCCTCGCCGCGATCTGGCTCGCGGTGCGGCTGATCCAGCCCGCGCCGCCGGGCACGCTGACGATGAGCGCCGGCCCGAAGGGCAGCACGTTCTGGAACGCGGCCGAGCAGTATCGCGAGATCCTCGCGCGCAACGGCATCACCGTGAACGTGCTCGAATCGGAAGGCTCCGCGCAGAACCTGCAGCGGCTCGCGGACCCGAACGGCAACGTCGACGTCGCGTTCGTGCAGGACGGCCTCGCCGGCAAGGTGCCGGACGGACTCGTGTCGCTCGGCAGCGTCGCTTATGTGCCGCTCGCGGTGTTCTATCGCGGGCCGCTCGCGACGAAGCTGTCGCAGTTCGACGGCCAGCGGCTCGCGATCGGCGGCGAGGGCAGCGGCACCCGCGAACTCGCGCAGATGCTGCTGAAGGCGAACGGCATCGCGCCGGGCGGCGCGACGAAGCTGCTGCCGCTGTCCGGCGACGCCGCCGCGCAGGCGCTGATCGACGGCAACATCGACGTCGCGTTCCTCGCCGGCGACTCCGCGCAGCCGCCGGTGATGGGCAAGCTGTACCGGACGCCCGGCATCCGCTTCTTCGACTTCGTGCAGGCGGACGCCTATGCGCGGCGCTTCACGTTCCTGAACGCGATCACGCTGCCGATGGGCGCGTTCGACCTCGGCCGCAACATGCCGGCGACGACGATCCACATGATCGCGCCGACCGCCGAGCTGGTCGCGCGCGACTCGCTGCACCCGGCGCTGTCCGACCTGCTGATCGAGGCCGCGAAGGAAGTGCACGGCCGCGCGACGCTGCTGCAGCGAGCGGGCGAATTCCCCGCGCCGCGCACCCAGGATTTCCCGATCAGCGACGACGCCGCGCGCTACTACAAGTCCGGCAAGAGCTTCCTGTACCGCGTGCTGCCGTTCTGGCTCGCGAGCCTCGCGGACCGGATGATCGTGCTGCTCGTGCCGATCATCGTCGTGCTGATTCCGGGGCTGCGGCTCGTGCCGTCGCTGTATGCGTGGCGGGTAAAATCGCGGATCTATCGCTGGTACGGCTCGCTGATCGGCATCGAGCGGGCCGCGATGAGCGATACGTCGGCCGCCGAACGCGACGGGCTGTTGCGCCGGCTCGACGCGATCGAGGAAGCGGTGAACGCGATGAAGATGCCGCTCGCGTATGCGGATCAGTTCTACGTGCTGCGCGAGCATGTCGGCTTCGTGCGTTCGCGGCTCGCGGCCGTGCACGCGGCGCGGGCGGCGGACGACGGCGAGAATGCGAAGCGGGACGACGAAGCGGATGAAGCTGACGAAGCGGGCAACGCGGACGACAGCGCCGAACCGCACGCGGCCGGCCCGGCGCCGGGCCGAACGCGCGACGATTGACGGATCGAACCCATAAACGCGATCACAAACGCACCTTTCATCGCGTAACATCGGAACCCGTCGGACTGACCGCGCGCCGCGCGGTCCGCACAAATAAAGCAAACCGGGAGGAACAGCATGATCAGCGGCATCGACACCAGCAAGCCGATGTGGTTTTACGACTTCGTGTCGCCGTTCTCGTACCTGCTGCTCGAACAACGCGAGAAGTGGCCCGCGATCGACTTCGTGCCGACGCCGGTGCTGCTCTCCGAGCTGTACCGCCACTGGGGGCAGACGAGTTCGTACAACATCCCGCCGAAGCGCGTGTTCACGTACCGGCACGCGCTCTTTCGCGCGGAGCAGCTCGGCATCCCGTTCAAGATGCCGCCCGCGCATCCGTTCGATTCGGTAAAGCCGATGCTGCTCGCGATCGCGTCCGGCGGCGACATCGCGTGCGTGCGCGAGATCTTCCGCTTCATCTGGCGCGAGGGCCGCGATCCGTCGAGCGACGAAGGGTTCGACGAACTGTGCGAGCGGGTCGGCATCACGCACGGCGCGTCGCTGATCGAGCAGGAAGTCGTGCGCGCGCAACTGCGCCGCTATACGTCCGATGCGACCGCGCTCGGCGTGTTCGGCGTGCCGACGTTCTGGATGAACCGGCAACTGTTCTGGGGCGAGGACGCGCTGCCGATGGTGCTGTACTGCGCGCGCACTCCGCACTGGCTCGACTCGCGCGAGGTGAAGCGCATCAGCGCGCTGCCGTCCGGGCTCGCGAAGCCGTCCGCCGACTGACCGGCGGCGCGCAACGCGCATCGTCACGGCCCGCGCGGCACGCTGATCCCCGCCATACCGCGCGCCCTATGGCGGCGCGGGTCCGTCCGGCCTATGGTTATGCCGTTATGCGTTATGCGGACCCTTCCTTCGCGCCGACATGGACGACCACGCCGCCTCTCTCGACATCTGGCTCGTGCGCGTGCTGCGCACGCTGCTGGTCGAGCGCAGCGTCACGCAGACCGCGCTGCGGCTGAACCAGACGCAGCCGGCGATCAGCACCGCGCTGCGGCGTCTGCGCGAGATCCTCGGCGACCCGATCCTCGTGCGCGGCAAGTCCGGCATGGTGCCGACCGAGTACGGCGAATCGCTGCTGCAACATGCGCAGCGCGTGCTGCGCGACGTCGATTTCGTCGCGACGCCGCACGGCGACTTCGACCCGGCGCGCTCGCGGCGCACGTTCCGCGTCGCCGCGCCGGACTATCTGAACGACTTCTTCATGCCAACGCTGATCGCGAGCTTTCGCGACGCCGCGCCAGCCGCGCGGCTCGAAATCCTGTCGCTCAGCCCGACGCTCGACCATCACGCGGCGCTCGACGCGGGCGAACTCGATCTCGTGATCGGCAACTGGCCGAAACCGGAGCCGCGCTTCGCGAAGAGCGACCTGTTCGCGGACACCGTCGTCTGCATGATGCGCGCGGACCATCCGCTCGCGCGGGAGCCGCTGACCCGCGACGCGTATCTGAACGCGCCGCATCTCGCGCCGACGCGCTATAGCGGCGCGAAGGCAAGCGCGATCGACGTCGGGTTCGCGAAGGCCGGCGCGCAGCGGCGCGTGGTCGCGACGCTGCCATATTTCGGCCTCGTGCCGCAGGTGCTGCTGCAATCCGATCTGATCTTCACGACGACGCGCCGCTTCGCGACGCACTACGCGAACCTGCTGCCGCTCGCGGTCGTCGAGCCGCCGTTCGCGTTTCCGCGCATCCGCTGCTATCAGTTGTGGCATCCGCAGCCGGACCGTCCCGGCGACGTCGCGTGGCTGCGCGGGCTGTTCGCGGACGCGTCGCGCGCGCTGACCGCCGGCGGCGGCCGGCGCGGCGCGGGGCGCCACGGCGCGGCCTGGAACCGGTAGCCGAAGCCGCCGAGAAAAACGTCGCTGTCCTTGTCGTAGGGGGTCATCACGCGGTGCCATGCGACGCGCGCGAACCAGTGGCGGCTCAGGTTGTACGCGGCCGTCATCGTGAACAGCAGCGACACCGGGCGGCCATTGCCGGATGGCGTGTCGCGCCCGACCGCGTAATACGGCCCCGCGCCGACGCCGAGGCTCAGCCGGTCGTCCGCGAAACCGCGCCGCAGCCACAGTTGCCCGGCGACGCCGCGCCGCTTGCTGAGCGAGGTCGAACCTTCGTCGAGCCAGCTCAGCGTCGCGTCGAAGTAGCGGTTCAGGCCGTGCCGGTATTCGACGGACCATGCGAACGCACTCGGCGTGCCGCGGTTGTTCACCGTCGCCAGCCCGACCAGCGCGGCCAACTGGTCGCCGGACGGCACGCTGGCCGCGGTGCCGCCCGCGAGCGGGCCGCGTCCGCGCGGCGCATCGAGCTGATAGCCGATCCCGAACATCAGCGACGTGCTGTCGAAGCTGCTCGCGGCGACCACCTGGTTCAACCGTAGCTGGTAGAACACGCGGCTTGCCGTGTACCACGTCGCCGCGACGCTCATCAGCGCACCCCAGCCGTGGTCGTCGCGATAACCGCCGGACGTCGTGTTGAAGAAGCCGTACGGCCCGATGCCGGCGGCAATCGACAGCCTGCGGTCGAAGAACTGCGCGCGCCGCCAGTACTGGAACGCGAGGCCGTCGCGATGGTTGTCGCGCACCGCGCCTTCGTTGATCCATTCGAACGCGAGCGCATCGTGTTCAGTCAGCGCGTGCTGATACTCGACACCCCACGCCCTGACCCAATGCGATTCGTCGTGCGCATGCAGCGGCCCCATGAACAGCGCCACTTCCTGCGCGCAGGCCGGCCCCGCGACCGGGGCGACGGCCGCGAACGTCACGCACGTCAGCAGGCGCGCCACTGCGACGACTGGTTTCAACAGGCAGATCCTCCGTGCATCTCGCGCGAACGGCCGCATGAAGGCACGGAAGCAACGAGGACAAAGAAGCCTGCAGGGTAATCAACGTTTCCGCGTCGATGCCGTGAACGCCGTGCGGCACGTTGAACCGGATGACGATTTGGCACGGATTGCGCGGATTGCGCGGGCGATGCGGCGCGAACCGCCGCCGCGGGTCAGCGCATCACCGCCTCGGGCTGCGCCGCGCGTACCGCGGCGGTGCGGACCTGCATCAGTTGCGCGGCGACCGCGAGCGCGATCGACGCGGGCGCCTTGTCCACGATGCCCGGCACGCCGATCGGGCAGACGATCTCCGTCAGCCGCGCCGGTTCGACGCCGCGCGCGACGAGCCGGCGCTCGAACTTCACGCGCTTCGTCTGCGAGCCGATCAGCCCGAACCACGACACGTCGCGGCGGCGCATGATCCGCTCGGTCAACTCGAAATCGAGCGCATGGTTGTGCGTCATCACGAGGAAATACGCGCCGGGCGGCGCGCGGTCGACGAGCGCGGCCGGCGTGTCGGTCGCCTCGACCTGCACGTTCGCGGGCGTCTCGTCCGGAAAGAGTTCGTCGCGCTCGTCCACCCACTGCACGACGCACGGCAACGTGCCGAGCAGCCGCGCGAGCGCATGGCCGACGTGACCCGCGCCGAACAGCACGACGTGCATCGGCGCAGCCTGCGGCGCGCCGGTCACGCGCCGCCCGATCACCGGTCCCGTCGATGGGGGTTCCATCGCCTGCATTGCCGCGCTCCTCGCTTCAACCCGGCGCCGCCGCGGCGCGCACCGCGCGCACGCTGCGCAGGATTTCCTCGGCGGTCGCCGGCCCGTTCAGCGGCGGATTCACGCGATAGTCGGCGACGCTCGCCACCGCGTCGCGGATCGCGAAGAACACCGAGAACGGCAGCAGCAGCGGCGGCTCGCCCACCGCCTTCGAACGGTGGATGCTGTCCTCCGCGTTGCGGTTCTCGTAGAGCCTCACGCGGAAGTCGGCCGGCATGTCGTTGACGGTCGGGATCTTGTACGTGGACGGCGCGTGCGTCATCAGACGGCCGTCCTTGTTCCACCACAGTTCCTCGGTCGTGAGCCAGCCCATGCCCTGCACGAACGCGCCTTCGACCTGGCCCACGTCGAGCGCCGGGTTCAACGACGCGCCGACGTCGTGCAGCGCGTCCGCGCGCAGCACGCGCATCTCGCCGGTCAGCGTGTCGATCACGACTTCGGAGACCGCCG
Source organism: Paraburkholderia caballeronis (assembly GCF_900104845.1). NCBI lineage: Bacteria > Pseudomonadati > Pseudomonadota > Betaproteobacteria > Burkholderiales > Burkholderiaceae > Paraburkholderia > Paraburkholderia caballeronis. Next base: position 3,286,003 of record NZ_FNSR01000001.1, read on the forward strand.
CGCCGTATGAGTAGTAGTGAAACGGCCGGCCTTGCAGCGCCGCCTGGTTCCAGTGCAGCTTCGGCGTCGCGTAGAAGCCGTCCGACCACAACTGCACCCGCGCCAGATACGCTTTTGCGACGACCTCGCCGAACGGCACCGCATTGCCGCCGACGATCACGCTGTCGTGCGCGAAACGCACGTCCGATGCGCTGACGCCGTCATCGCCCCACGTGCTCGCGGCGAACGCCGCGAGCCGCTCGCGCAGTTGCCGCGCCGCGTCCTGCGCGGCCTTGCCGTTCAGGTCCGAGCCGGTCGACGCGGCGGTCGCGGACGTGTTCGCGACCTTGCTCGTGTCGGTCGCGCTGACCCGCACGCGCGCGAAGTCGATCCCGAGTTCGTGCGCGACGACCTGCGCGACCTTCGTGTTCAGCCCCTGGCCCATCTCGGTGCCGCCGTGGTTCACGAGCACCGAGCCGTCGGTGTAGATGTGGACGAGCGCGCCCGCCTGGTTGAAGTGCGTGACGTTGAACGCAATGCCGAACTTCACCGGCGTCAGCGCGATGCCCTTCTTCAGCACGTCGTTGTTCGCGTTGAACGCGCGGATGGCGGCGCGCCGCGCGCGATAACCGCTCGTCGTCTCCAGTTCGGCGATCAGCTCGTGCAGCACGTTGTCGTCGATCGCCTGCCCGTACGGCGTCACGTTGTCGTCGGTCTTGCCGTACAGGTTGCGGCGGCGCACGTCGAGCGGATCGAGGCCGAGCGTGCGCGCAATGTCGTCGATGATGTACTCGATCGCGAACGCGCCCTGCGGGCCGCCGAAGCCGCGAAACGCGGTGTTCGACTGCGTGTTGGTCTTGCCGCAATGGCCCGCGATCGACACGTCCTTCAGCCAGTACGCGTTGTCGAAGTGACACACGGCGCGCGTCATCACCGGGCCGGACAGGTCCGCGGAGAAACCGCAGCGCGACGTCATGTCGACGGCTACGCCGTCGATCGCGCCGTCGTCGCCGTAACCGACCTCGTAGGTGTAGTGGAAGTCGTGCCGCTTGCCGGTGATCGTCATGTCGTCGTCGCGGTCGGGCCGCAGTTTCACCGGACACAGCAGCTTCCACGCGGCGAGCGCCGCGCAGCACGCGAACAGACCGGACTGCGATTCCTTGCCGCCGAAACCGCCGCCCATCCGCCGGCATTCGACCAGCACGTTGTGCGACGCGACGCCGAGCACGTGCGCGACCAGATGCTGCATCTCGCTCGGGTGCTGCGTCGAGCACCACACGTGCATGCCGTCGTCGTCCTTCGGCACCGCGTAGGCGATCTGCCCTTCCAGATAGAACTGCTCCTGGCCGCCGAGCGTCATCTCGCCGGCCGCGCGATGCGGCGCGCGCGCGAGACGCGCGGCCGCGTCGCCGCGCGCGAGCTTCAGCGGCGGGATCACGTACTGTTCGGCCGCGCGCGCCTGCTGCGCGGTGAGCACGGCGGGCAGCTCCTCGTAGACGACTTCCGCGCGGCGCGCGGCGCGCCGCGCCGTTTCGTGCGACGTCGCGACGACGATGAACATCGGCTGGCCGACGTACTGCACGAGACCGTCCGCGAGCACCGGGTCGTCGTGGACGATCGGCCCGCAGTCGTTGGTGCCGGGAATGTCGCTGGCCGTCAGCACCGCGACGACGCCGGGCGTCGCGTGGACCTTGTCGAGCCCGAGCGACACGAGCCGCGCGTGCGCCTTCGACGACAGCCCGAGCGCCGCGTGCAGCGTGCCGGCGACGACCGGAATGTCGTCGGTGTAGGTCGCGCGGCCGCTTACGTGCAGATGCGCGGATTCGTGCGGGCGCGACACGTGCACCTGCGCGAACGCCTCGCGCTGCTGCGCGTCCTCGATGAACGGTTCGACCTGCTGGTTCATGACGTTGCTCTCCGGTTCTTTCGTTGCGGCGTGCGGCTCATGCGGCGGCGTCCTCGATGCCGGTCTCGGCCTGCACCGCGCGCACGTCGAGCGCGGCCTTCGGCAGCGGATCGCGCGGGCGCGTTTCGAGCCAGAAGCGATACAGCGTGTTTCGCGCGGCGTCGAGCCGGTAGTCGCCGGTCGCGCGCATGTCCGTGAGCGGCGCGTAGTCGTCGCCGAGCGCGAGCATCGCGGCCTGCGCGGTCGCCTCGTGCCACTGCGCGTCGGCGAGCGCGGCCTCGGTGCGCGCCGCGCGCTTCGGGGTCGCGGCCATCCCGCCGAACGCGACGCGCGGCGCGCGGATCGCGTCGCCGTCCGCGACGAACGCGAACGCCGCGCAGACCGCCGAGATGTCGGAGTCGAAACGCTTCGACAGCTTGTAGGTGCGGAATCGCAGATTCGGCACGCGCACCGGCACCTTCACCGCGAGCACGAACTCGTGGTCGGCCATGTCCTTTTTCTGGTACTCGAGATACAGGTCTTCGAGCGGCAGTTCGCGCGTAACGTCGCCGCCGCGCAGCACGACGCGCGCGCCGAGCGCGATCAGCCCCGGCATCGAGTCGCCGATCGGCGAGCCGTTCGCGACGTTGCCGCCGAGCGTCCCCGCGTTGCGGATCGGCAGCGACGCGAAACGCTGCCCCATCTCGACCAGCTCCGGATAGTGCTTCGCCAGTTCCTCATACGCGCGCTCGACGCTGACCGCCGCGCCGATCTCGATCCACGCGTGATCGACGGCGATGCGCGTCATCGCGTCGATGCCGCCGACATACACGACGTCGCCAAGGTCGCGCATCTGCTTCGTGACCCACAGCCCGACGTCGGTGCTGCCGGCGACGATGCGCGTCGCCGGGCGTTCGGCCTTGAGCGCGGCGAGCGCGTCGACGGTGCGCGGCGCGTCGAAGCGGCGGCCGTCGTATTCGTAGCGGAACGTGTCGTCGCGCTCCAGCGCCGCGAGCGCGCGGGCGAGCGCCGCGACGTCGAGCGGGACTTTCGGCGCGGACGAAGCGAACATCTGCTCGGCCGCGTCGAGAATCGGCCGGTAGCCGGTGCAGCGGCACAGGTTGCCGGTCAGCGCGTTCGCGATCTCGTCGCGCGACGGCACCGTAGATGCGTGCGCGGCGCCTGCGCCTTGCTCGTGGCCGTGCTTCTCGTACAGCGCCCACATCGACATCACGAAACCCGGCGTGCAGAAGCCGCACTGCGAGCCGTGGCAGTCCACCATCGCCTGCTGGACCGGATGCAGCGAGCCATCCGGCTGGCGCAGGTCCTCGACGGTGAAGAGCGCCTTGCCGTCGAGCGTCGGCAGGAACTGGATGCACGCGTTGACGGCCTTGAACCGGACGCCGCCCTGCCCGTCGCGCTCGCCGACGACGACCGTGCACGCGCCGCAGTCGCCTTCCGCGCAGCCTTCCTTCGTGCCGGTGCAGCGCGCGTCCTCGCGCAGATACTGGAGGACGGTGCGGGTGACCGGCGCGTCGCTGACTTCGCGGATCGCATGGCGGTGATAGAAGCGGATCGGCTGGCTCATCGGATCGATCGGGTGATTCGTCGAGGGGGGCGGGCCGCACGGGCCACGCTCGGGGGATGGTTTGAAAGCTATCACCGCCAATATTCGCAACCCATAGGCGCACGAGCATGGCGGACATATCGGTACGGCGATATGTCCCGGCCCGCGCGCCCCCCGGTCGCGGGCGGCACCCGTTCATTTTGCACCGCGAACCGGCCAGCAAGAAGGCCGGAGGCGGCCGGCGAAAAATCGCGGAAAACGGCCGCCCCGCCTTTCGTTCCCGTAAGCCGCTTCTTTGGTGACTGCAGAAGAACCGGTTCCATGGGAAAATCACGCTTTTCCGCCGTCTTCAACCCGCATTTCCCCCATGTCCGCCGACCTCGCGCCGCCGCGCAGCGAATTCGCGACGACCCTGCAGATCATTCCGGTCGTCTTTTTCACGTTCCTCTGCTACCTCGCCATCGGCATCCCGCTCGCGGTGCTGCCCGGTTATGTGCACGGCGATCTCGGCTTCAGCACGGTCGTCGCCGGCGCGGCGATCAGCGTGCAGTACCTCGCGACGCTTGCGTCGCGCGCGCTCGCGGGCCGCTCGGCCGACACGCTCGGCCCGAAAAAAACCGTGACGATCGGGCTGATCGGCTGCGGCGTCAGCGGCACGCTGCTGCTGCTCGCGACGCTCGCCGGCCACTGGCCGTCGCTGAGCCTCGGGCTGCTGGTGGTGAGCCGGCTCGTGCTCGGTTTCGGCGAGAGCCTGTGCGGCACCGGCGCGATCCTGTGGGGGATCGGCCGCGTCGGCACGGCGAACAACGCGCGCGTGATCTCGTGGAACGGCATCGCGACCTACGGCGCGCTCGCGATCGGCGCGCCGCTCGGCGTCGAGCTGGCGCGCTTCTGCGGCTTCTGGATTCTCGGCGTCACGGTGATCGCGCTCGCCGCGCTCGGCTACTGGCTCGCGCGGCCGATCGCGGCGGTGCCGGTGGTGCACGGCGAGCGGATGTCGTACCGCAGCGTGTTCACGCGCGTCCTGCCGCACGGCATCGGCCTCGCGCTCGGGTCGGCCGGCTTCGGCTCGATCGCGACGTTCATCACGCTGTTCTACGCGGCGAAGCACTGGCCGAACGCGGCGCTGTCGCTGACGGTGTTCGGCACGATGTTCATCGGCGCGCGGCTGCTGTTCGCGAACACGATCCGCAAGTACGGCGGCTTCCGCGTCGCGATCGCGTCGTTCTCCTGCGAATGCGCGGGCCTGCTGCTGCTGTGGCTCGCGCCGGCGCCGCAGGTCGCGCTCGCGGGCGCGGCGCTGACCGGCTTCGGCTTCGCGCTGGTGTTCCCGGCGCTCGGCGTCGAGGCGGTCGGCCTCGTGCCGCCGGCGAGCCGCGGCGCGGCGCTGTCCGCGTACTCGGTGTTCCTCGACCTGTCGCTCGGCATCACCGGGCCGCTCGCCGGGTTCGTCGCGAACCTGTTCGGCTACGGCTCGGTGTTCCTGTTCGCGGCGCTCGCGGCGGCGGCGGCGGTCGCGCTGTCGGTCGCGCTGTACCGGCGCAGCGTGCGAACCGGCGGCGCACGGACCGCCGGTTAGACACGCCGCACCGATCGTTGCAGCAGCAAGGATTCGCCGCGAAACCGTTGCGCGAGGGCGGAAAACGGTTTCACCGCGACGCGCCGCTCGCGGCCGCCTCGATGCGGCCGGCCGGGCCGATTGACGGAGTTAACAAAGTTAACATCGACGGTCAACAACCGCCCGTCGCCGGATTTACGTTTTCTTTTTCCGGACCCGAAAGGCATAAAAAAAATCAAATAGTCACGTTGCCAATATTTTTCGCGCGATGACTGCCGGATATGAAAAACTTCCGCCTTCTTTTTTTATCCGGGTTTAACTCTCCGCATGCGAAATTACGGCATCCGGACGATTCCCGCCGAAGGCCACCCCACAGGGCCGCCCACAGCCCGTTACGGGATAAATCCGCGCTGGCGCCCGAACAGTCAAAATCGAATTGTGACAGTCACGCCGATAAGCGGATTCATCATTTGAGTCGTCGTGCATTCGCGATTGCTGTAGCCATTTAAAAAGGATGGGTTTTTTGCCCGGAAGTTGTTATTTTCTCTGACAGTCAATATGATTTTCCTGCTTATTCAGCAATCGGAGGTCCGACGGGACATTCGCCCGCACACCACCGCGCCGTTCGTGTAGTTGCAACGCCCCTTCACCGGTCCATGTACCTTGCATACGAGGCGAACTTCGATGAACCAGATACATGCCATGCGCGTGTTCGTCCGGGTGGCGGAAAGCCAGAGCTTTCGCCGTGCCGCGCAGCAGCTCGACGTGTCGAACGCGCTCGTCACGCGCGCGATCGCCACGCTCGAAGCCCATCTGCACACCCGGCTCATCAACCGGACGACGCGCAACGTGTCGCTCACCGACGCCGGCCTGCGTTATCTCGAAGGCTGCCGCAGCGTGCTCGAAGAACTCGACCATCTCGAACATGCGGTCCTGCACACCGAGCACGAGCCGAGCGGCACGCTGCGCGTCGTCGCGTCCGGCGCGCTGTCGCTGCCGACCTTGACGCCGCTGATCGACGGCTACCGGCGGCTCTATCCGCGCGTGCACGTGCGGCTCACCGTGGACGCGCGCAACGTCGATCTGCTCGAAGACGGCTACGACGTCGGCATCCTCACCGCCTCGCCGGCGCCGGGCAGCGAGCTGATCACGCGCACGCTCGGCACCTCGGCGTTCGTGCCGTGCGCCGCGCCGTCGTGGCTGGAGGAACACGGAGAGCCCGGCACGCCGGAGCAATTGACGCTGCACGCGGCGATTTCGCTGCCGCCGGACCAGCACAGCGCGACGTGGCGCTTCGCGCGGGCCGGCGAGCACGCGCAGCCGGTCACGCTGCAACCCGCGTATGCTGTGAACAGCATGCTGATGGTGCGGCTCGCCGCGCTGGCCGGGATGGGCGTCGCGATCGTGCCCGCGCCGCTCGTCGCCGACGACTTCGCGGCCGGCACGTTGCAGCGTCTGTTGCCCGACTACGAGATCGACGACCCGGACGCGCGGCTGTCGATCGTCTATCCGGGCCGCCAGCATCTGCCGGCGAAAACGCGCCGTTTCGTCGATTACGCGGTCGAGCACTTCGCGAACGGCCGCCCGCCGGCGGCGCCCTGTCCGCTTGCCGCGAATGCCGGCGCCGCGCTGCGCGCGGTCGGCGGGCCATGACCTGAAACCAGCCGACGCCCGGTACGCACGGCCGAGACGGCGGCGCACCGGAGCGCAACGATGCGGATCGACCTGTTCAGCAGCCGCCAGTACGACGTCGACACGTTCAACGAAGCGAACGCGTCGTTCGGCTTCGATCTGCACTTCCACGACACGCGGCTCGACCCCGACACCGCGATCCTCGCGCGCGGCGCGGACGCGGTCTGCCCGTTCGTCAACGACACGGTGGACGCGGCGGTGCTGCAACAGTTGCAGACGCTCGGCGTGCGGCTCGTCGCGCTGCGCTCGGCCGGCTTCAATCACGTCGATCTCGCGGCGGCCGCGCGGCACGCGCTGCCGGTCGTGCGCGTGCCGGCGTATTCCCCGCACGCGATCGCCGAGCACGCGGCCGGCATGATCCTCGCGCTGAACCGGCGGCTGCCGCGTGCGGTGGCGCGCACGCGCGAAGGCGACTTCTCGCTGCAAGGGCTGCTCGGCTTCGACCTGTTCGGGCGCACGGTCGGCGTGGTCGGCACCGGGATGATCGGCAGGACCTTCGCGCGGATCATGGCGGGTTTCGGCATGCGCGTGCTCGCGTTCGATCCGGGCACGCCGGACGCCGGACTGATCGCGCTCGGCGTGCAGTACGTGCCGCTCGACACGCTGCTCGCGGAGTCCGACATCGTGAGCCTGCATTGCCCGCTGGTGCCGGCCACGCACCACCTGATCGACGCGGACGCGCTCGCGCGGATGAAGCGCGGCGCGATGCTGATCAACACCGGGCGCGGCGGGCTCGTCGAGAGCAATGCGCTGATCGGCGCGCTGAAGACCGGCCAGCTAGGGCATCTGGGGCTCGACGTGTACGAGGAGGAAGGCGGCCTCTTCTTCGAGGATCACTCGGATCTGCCGCTGCAGGACGACGTGCTCGCGCGGCTGCTGATGTTCCCGAACGTGATCGTCACCGCGCACCAGGCGTTCTTCACGCGCGAGGCGATGAACGAGATCGCGCGCACGACGCTTGGCAACGTCGCCGCGTGGCGCGACGGCGCGACGCGCAACGCGGTTCAGTTGCCGGAATGACGCGGCAGCGCGTCGGGGCCGAGGCCCGCGCCGGCGTCGGCGCCGTATTCGGGCATCAGCGCCACGCCGCACAGTTCGCGCAGCAGCGGCGCCTCGCGCTCGTGCGCCTCGACCGGCAGCCACAACGCGCCCGCATACGCGAGATAACGCGCGCGATGCTGGCCGTTGCGGAACGCAACGACCCCTTCGTGCGCCAGCCCGAACCAGCCCGCAATGCTCGCGACGCGACGCCGGCTGACGGTCACGTACGGCATCTGCGGGATCCGCTCGTTCGACGGATCGAGGAATTCGCGGATGCCGCGCACCTTGCCCGCATGCCATTCGTCAACCGGCTTCAGCACGTAGTCGGTGTCGTCGCGGTCCGCGCATTGCAGCAGCCTGCGCACGTCGACGACCACGACCTCGTGGCGCGCGCCCTCGTCCGCGAACACGCGCGCGAGACGCACGTGGTCGTACCCGGCATGGGCGGGCAACGGCACGATCCACAACGATCCGGACGACGGATCGCCATTCGGCAGGACGCTCGGGACAGACGACGGCATGGACAGAAAGGGGCTCCGGAGAAAGGCGGGATCGAGGATCGACGCCGAAAAGCGGCCTAAGCTACGGTTCATTTGTGAATGCCCCATGACGACGAACGGTTCCATTCATCGCGGGTAGCATGCCGCGTGCCGACCGTGGCCATGGCGCGCGGCGCAGGAGACTAACACATGATGACCGAAAGCTGGGGCTAGCACGAGCGCATCGAGCCGGACGGCCGCGTCGCGACGATCGTGCTCGACCGGCCCACGCGCCGCAACGCGCTCGACGCTCCGGCGGCGCACGCGCTCACCGACGCGTTCGCGCGCTTCGAAGCGAAGCCCGACGGGCATGTGGCCGTGCTGTTCGGTGCGGGGGCGGACACTTCTGCGCGGGCGCGGACCTGAGCGCGGACGGCGACGACGAGCGGCGCAACGACCTGAGCGCGGACGACCCCGGCGCGCTCGGCCCGACGCGGATGACGCTGACGAAACCGACGATCGCGGCGGTGTCCGGATATGCGGTCGCGGGCGGCCTCGAACTCGCGCTGATGTGCGACCCGCGCGTCGTCGACGAAGATGCGGTGCCCGGCGTGTTCCGCCGGCGCATCGGGATTCCGCTGATCGACGGCGGCGCCGTGCGGCTGCCGCGGCTGATCGGGCTGTCGCGCGCGCTCGACCTGATCCTGACCGGACGCGCGGTCGATGCGCGCGACGCGCGGTCGTTCGGCCTCGCGAACCGCATCGTGCCGCGCGGCGGCCGAGGCGCTCGCCGCGCAACTGGCCGCGTTCCCGCGGGCCGCTCGGCGCTGGAGCCCAGCCTGCTCGACGAGCTTGCGGACGCGCTGCGGCGCGAAGGCGAAAGCGGTTATCGCGCGGTGCTCGACGAAGGGCTCGCGGGCGCGGCGCATTTCGCGGAAGGCGCGGGACGGCACGGCGGATCGATCGAACGAAGCGGATCGAACGACGGTCCGGCGGACTGACGGGGCGGCGGGGCGGCGGCGGGCGTGCTCGATCCGCTGGTTTGCTGCGCTGCCCGCGAATCGCCCGATGCGTCGCTCGATGCGTTGCTCGATGCGTTGCCCGATACGTCGCTCGATACGTTGCCCGATGCGTTGCTCGATACGTTGCCCGATGCGTTGCCCGATGCGTTGCTCGATACGTTGCTCGATACGTTGCTCGATACGTTGCTTGATACGTTGCTTGATACGTTGCTTGATACGTTGCTTGATACGTTGCTTGATACGTCATCCTCCCTAATCAACCCGAACGCCCGCCCGTGTATCCCGGAAAAGCAACAGTGCCGGTCGCGCCGAGCGGCCGCATGGCGCGTTCGGTACAATCCCTAACCGCATCGCCGCCCGCCGCCGTGCGCGAACCGCGCGCCGTCCGACGCGCGGACCCTTCTCCGACGCGTCGCCCATCATGCCTCTGCCCCTGCTTGCCCTTGCCGTTGCCGCGTTCGGTATCGGTACCACCGAGTTCGTCATCATGGGGCTGTTGCCCGACGTCGCGCGCGACCTCGCGGTGTCGATCCCGGCGGCCGGGATGCTGGTGTCCGCGTATGCGCTCGGCGTGACGATCGGCGCGCCGATCGTCGCGATCGCGGTGGCGAACATGCCGCGCAAGCAGGCGCTGATGCGGCTCGTCGGCATCTTCATCATCGGCAACCTGCTGTGCGCGCTCGCGCCGAACTATGCCGTTCTGATGGCCGCGCGCATCGTCACCGCGTTCTGTCACGGCGCGTTCTTCGGGATCGGCTCGGTGGTCGCGGCGGGGCTCGTCGCGCCGAACCGCCGTGCGCAGGCGATCGCGCTGATGTTCACCGGCCTCACCCTCGCGAACGTGCTCGGCGTGCCGCTCGGCACCGCGCTCGGACAGCTCGCCGGCTGGCGCGCGACGTTCTGGGCGGTGACGGTGATCGGCCTGCTGGCGGCCGGCGCGCTCGCCGCGTTCCTGCCGTCGAACATCGAGATGCAGAAGGCGAGCCTCGTGCGCGAATTCGGCGTGTTGAAGAACCCGCAGGTGCTCGCGGTGCTCGGCGCGAGCGCGCTCGCGTCCGCGAGCCTCTTTTCGGTATTCACCTACATCACGCCGATCCTCGAAGACGTGACCGGCTTCTCGCCGCACGCGGTCACGCTCGTGCTGCTGCTGTTCGGACTCGGGTTGACGGTCGGCAGCACGCTCGGCGGCCGGCTCGCGGACTGGCGGCTGATGCCGTCGCTGCTCGGTTTCCTGTTCGCGATCGGCGTGATCCTCGCCGTGTTCGCGGCCGCGATGCATCAGCCGGCCGCCGCGATGGCGACGATCTTCGTGTGGGGCATCCTCGCGTTCGCGATCGTGCCGCCGTTGCAGATGCTGGTCGTCGATCGCGCGAGCGACGCGCCGAACCTCGCATCGACGCTGAACCAGGGTGCGTTCAACCTCGGCAACGCGGGCGGCGCGTGGCTCGGCGGCGTCGCGATCGGCGCGGGCGCGCCGCTCACCACGCTGCCGTGGGTCGGGCTGGCGATGGCGGTCGCGTCGTTCGCGCTGACGCTCGTGTCCGCGTCGATGGAAAAACGCGCGCGGCAGCGGATGGGGGTCGGGGAAAGTACGTCGTGTGTGTGATGCGGCGGTAAGGGCGGTTGACGTGCGCTGCCGCTGGTCGGTGCGGCCGGCGTTCGGAGCCGCCTGGGCCGCGTCGCGGCGATGGCGGCCTGCGCGATCGCATTGCCATGGCTGTCGCTGTCCGCACGTCGGGCGTCATAACCCGCCGGGTTGAATCCATCGCGTGCGCCCAGCCGCGGCACCCGAAACGCGGCCGCGGACCACATGGCGTCCGCGCCGGAAGCACGGCACACTCCCCGCCCCGACACCGCCCGCGCCGCTGCCGCCCCCGGCGGGCCGATCCCCTCACCCGTAGTAGCATCTCGCCCGATGAAGGCCATCCTGTCCCGCGATTTTCTCGCGCTGATCCTGAGCGTCGCCGTCGTCGGCCTCGGGTCCGGCGCCACGCTTCCCCTTACCGCACTCGCGTTGTCCGAAGCCGGCCACGGCGCCGGCATCGTCGGGCTGCTCACCGCCGCGCAGGCCGGCGGCGGCCTCGTCGTCGTGCCGCTCGCCGCGTGGATCGCGGCGCGCTTCGGCCACCGCCGCGTGATCGCCAGCTCGGTCGTCGCGGTCGCCGCCGCGACCGCGCTGATGCAGGCCGGCACCAACCTGTGGGTCTGGGCAGCGCTGCGGATCGTCTGCGGCGCCGCGCTGATGCTGCTGTTCACGATCGGCGAGGCGTGGGTCAACGAACTCGCGAACGACGCGAGCCGCGGCCGCGTCGTCGCGGTTTATGCGACCACCTTCACGCTGTTCCAGATGGCCGGCCCGGTGCTGGTGAACCGGATCGCGGATTTCACCGGATGGCGCTTCGCGATCTGCGGCGCGATCTTCGTGGCCGCGCTGCCGGTGCTCGCCGCGATCCGCACGACGCCGCACGCCGCCGCCGCGCACGGTCCGCACGGCGGCTGGCGCGCGGTGCTGCCGAAGATGCCCGCGCTCGTGATCGCGACCGGCTTCTTCGCGCTGTTCGACACGCTCGCGCTGTCATTGCTGCCGCTGTTCGCGATCGGCCACGGGATTCGCGCGGACGTCGCGGTGCTGTTCGCGTCGGCGGTGCTGTTCGGCGACACGGTGATGCAGGTGCCGATCGGCTGGCTCGCGGACCGTCTCGGCCGCGCCCGCGTGCATGCGGGCGCGGGGGTCGTCGTCGCGGCGCTGCTGCCGTTGCTGCCGTTCGCGATGGCGACGCAGTGGCTGTACTGGCCGGTGCTGCTCGCGCTCGGCGCGGCGGCCGGCTCGATCTACACGCTCGCGATCGTCGCGTGCGGCGAGCGGTTCGAAGGCGTCGCGCTGGTGTCCGCGAGCGCGCTCGTCAGCGCGTCGTGGAGCGCGGCGAGCTTCGGCGGCCCGCTCGTCGCGGGCGCGCTGATGGAGCGCGCGGGCGCGGACTCGATGCTGTGGGTGCTGCTCGCGGCGGTGCTCGCGTTTCTCGTCGCGCTGCGCTGGGAGAACGCGCGCGGACATAAGAGCCACGACACGCAGCGGGCGAAGGAGACAGTCCGCCGCAGCGTCACGCCACGCTGAAGCTTCGCGCGCCGCAGCCGCCATGAAAAAAGCCGGCGTCCATCGAAGGACACCGGCTTCATCGACCGGTCAACCGGCCATACACGATCGAATCACTTCGCCGCCGGCAAAATCTTCCCGACGCACGTACCGAACCCGACCCGATAGCCGTCGCCCTGGCACCACCCGGCGAGCGTCAGCTCGTCGCCGTCCTCGATGAACGACCGCGCGCCGCCGCCGTTCAGTTCGAGCGGCTTCTTGCCGTTCCACGTCAGTTCGAGCAGGCTGCCGAACGAATCCTCCGTCGGCCCCGAGATCGTGCCCGAGCCCATCAGGTCGCCGACCCGCGTGTTGCAGCCGGACACCGTGTGATGCGCCAGTTGCTGCGCCATCGTCCAGTACATGTGGCGGAAATTCGTGCGCGCGATCGTCGTCGCTTCGTTCGCGCCTTCGGCGCGCAGCCGCACTTCGAGCGCGATGTCGAACGCGTGGTCGCCGTCGTGTCGCAGATACGCGAGCGGCTGCGGCTCCTGCGCCGGCTGCGCGACGCGGAACGGCTCCAGCGCGTCGAGCGTGACGATCCACGGCGAAATCGACGTCGCGAACGTCTTCGCGTTGAACGGCCCGAGCGGCACGTATTCCCACTGCTGGATGTCGCGCGCGCTCCAGTCGTTCAGCAGCACCATCCCGAAGATGTGATCCTCGGCGTGGGCGCACGCGACCGGCTCGCCGAGCGCGTTGCCGCGCCCGATGACGAAGCCGGTCTCCAGTTCGATGTCGAGCTTGCGGCATGCGCCGAACACCGGGCGCTCGTGGTCCGGCAGCTTCAGTTGCCCGTTCGGCCGCCGCACCGGCGTGCCGCTGACCACCACCGACGACGCCCGGCCGTTGTAGCCGATCGGCATCTCGGACCAGTTCGGCAGCAGCGCGTTCTTCGGATCGCGGAACATCGAGCCGACGTTGGTCGCGTGCTCCTTCGACGAATAGAAGTCGGTGTAGCCCGGAATCTCGACCGGCAGATGCAGCGTCGCATCCTTGAGCGCCACGAGCGCGCGTTCGCGCAGCGCCGCGTCGTCGCGCAGCGTCGCGGTATCGCGCGCGAGCAGCGCGCTCAGTTGCACGCGCACGCTGCGCCACGCAGCGCGGCCGAGCGCGATGAAACCGTTCAGCGCGGGCTGCGCGAACAGGTCGGCCGGCGCGCCGGCCGGCAGCGTCAGCAGGCCGGCGCCGGCGAGCGCGGACAGATCGACAACGAAGTCGCCGATCGCGACGCCGACGCGCGTAGCCGCATCGCGCGCGTCGCTGAACACGCCGAACGGCAGGTTCTGGATCGGGAAGTCGCCGTGCGGATCGTTCGCGCTGTCGATCCAGCTCTTGCGCGACGGATCGAGCGTCGCCTGAAGATCGCTCGGAAGGGTGCGGCTCATCGTTGCTCCGGGTTGAAGTGTTTCGCGAGGCCTTGCCAGCACTCGTAGTAGTTCGCCTGACGCTGCGGCGTTTCGAGCGCGAAACGCGTCGGCCGGATCAGCGTGCGCGTCTCGAACATGAACGCCATCGTGTTGTCGACCTTGTGCGGCTTCGTCGTGTCGGCGTTCGACGCCTTCTCGAAGGTGTCCGCGTCCGGCCCGTGGCCCGCCATGCAGTTGTGCAGGCTCGCGCCGCCCGGCACGAAACCCTCGGCCTTCGCGTCGTACGCGCCGTGCACGAGGCCCATGAATTCGCTCGCGACGTTGCGGTGGAACCAGGGCGGGCGGAACGTGTCCTCGGCCGCGAGCCAGCGCGGCGGGAAGATCACGAAGTCGATCGAATCGACGCCCGGCGTGTCGGTCGGCGCGTGCAGCACGAGGAAGATCGACGGGTCCGGGTGGTCGTAGCTGATCGAGCCGATCGTGTTGAAGCGGCGCAGGTCGTATTTGTACGGCGCGTAGTTGCCGTGCCACGCGACGACGTCGAGCGGCGAATGGCCGATGTCCGCGCGCCACAACTGGCCGTTCAGCTTGGTCACCAGTTCGAAATCGCCTTCGCGGTCCTCGTAGGCGGCGCGCGGCGTCAGGAAGTCGCGCGGATTCGCGAGGCCGTTCGAGCCGATCGGCCCGAGGTCCGGCAGCCGCAGCAGCGCACCGAAGTTCTCGCAGAGGTAGCCGCGCGCGTCGCCGTCCGGCAGATCGACCGCGAAGCGCACGCCGCGCGGAATCACGGCGATCTCGAACGGCTCGACGTCGAGCCGCCCCATCTCGGTCGCGATCGACAGCCGGCCGTGCTGCGGCACGATCAGCAGTTCGCCGTCGCTGTCGTAGAAGAAGCGGTCGACCATCGGCCGGTTCGCCGCGTACAGATGAATCGCGCAGCCGTTCATCGACGCGGCCGAGCCGTTGCCGGCCATCGTGACCCAGCCGTCGATGAAGTCGGTCGGCGCGGCCGGCATCGGCAGCGGGTTCCAGCGCAACTGGTTCGGCGGGGTCGGCGGCACGTCCGCGAAGTCGGCGACGAGCCGCATTGCGCCGCCGATCGTGCCGGACGCGAGCGGCGTGAACGGCTGATGCATCGCGCCCGGACGGATCCGGTACAGCCACGAGCGGCGGTTGTGCGAGCGCGGCGCGGTGAACGCGGTGCCCGAAAGCTGTTCCGCGTACAGGCCGTACGCGGCGCGCTGCGGCGAGTTGCGGCCTTCCGGCAGCGCGCCGGGCAGCGCCTCGGTCGCGAATTCGTTGGCGAAGCCGCTCAGGTAGCCGGCGTCGAGGGGGGGGCGCAAGGGTGCGTTCATCAGCGGAGTCTCCACGTTGCTGCGCCGGGCGCGGCGGGCGCGCCGCACGGCGGTCGTCGGGTCTGGCGCGGCCCGCGACGGGGCCGGCGCGCACGCCGTTCCGCCGCGCAGCCGCCGCGCGATTTACGAATGGTAAAACGAATTACGTATAGTGAAATTCCACGTAAACCCTGATCCGCTTTACTTCGCGCGGAACCGTGCCGATAACGATATGACCATTTAGTGCATGCCGGCGCGCCGCAGGCTGCTACCATCCTGTGATCGGCGCCCCCCGCCGCGAACCGCGTCCGGCATGGCCCACGCCGCCGCCCGCCGTCTTTCCGATCACGATGATTCCACCCACCATTCCCGAACTCGTCGCCCGCGCAGCCGAGCATCCGTTCCTCGGCGAGCACCTCGCGATGGGCACCGGCGCGCGCGCCGCACAGGCCGTCGCGCGGCGCGGCGGCATCGAACTGTGCAGCGCGTACGAGCCGATCTACGACGTGACCGTGCACGGCCTCGAACAGTCGCTGTCGGCGGAGCCCGCGAGCGCCGAGCGCTTCGGCGACGAACTCGGCTTCCAGGCGGTCACGCTGCGCGCGGACGGCCCGCAGGCGGTGCCGTGCGACCCGTTCGGCGACACGCTCGACGACCCGGAACTGGTCGCGCTCGACCGGATGGCGCGCGCGCTGCACGCGATCAACTTCCTCGGCGCGAAGCAGCACGGGCTGCTGTTCCTGCGCGTGCACGAACGGCTGCTGAAGAGCGTGAAGTACGACCACGGCCGGCACTTCTCGAATATCCTCGTGTCGTTCGGGCTGAACCCGGGGCGCATCGTGATCGAACTGCCGGCCGCCGCGGTCGCACACCGGACCTTCGTCGGCTACCTGACGAAGAGTTACCAGCGTTACGGCTTCAAGGTCGCCGGCAACCTGCCGAACGCCGGACAGATCCTGTCGGTGTCCGACATGGCGCGGCTCGACTTCGTGAAGATGGATGCGGGCATCGCGCTGCGCGACTCGATGGTGAAGCCGCTCGTCAGCTATGCGGCGCGGCTGCGCATCCCGCTGATCTTCAGCCGCGTCGCGGACGCCGCGCAGTTCGACCTGCTGCAACAGTACGACGTGCGGTTCGTGCAGGGGCCGCTGTTCGCCGCGCAGGACAAGATCGTCTGAACGGCTCGGGAATGTCCGTCCCGCAGTCGCGCGCCGGTTATCCGCCGGTTATCTGATCGCTCCCCGCCAGCCATCCGTCTGCCGACCGTCTGTCGCCCGCCCGCCGTGCGCAAAGCCGCAAGGCACCGCGCGAAAACCATCGCCGAAAACGATCCCGACACGCGCGGCTATCAAGAACGGACGCCCATCTGCCGTTAGCAAACGGAGTCGTCCACCCAAAACCTGAAACAAACGGGGATTCAGTTTGAGAACAACAATCAAGGCCGTCGTCGCGGCGGTCGCCTGCACGGCGGCGCTCGCGGGTTGCGTAGCCGATGGACGGGGCGGGCTCGCGTTCGACCCGAACCGCATCAATGCAACGGTCGCGGTCGGCGCACAGCCGGCCTACGAAGAGGTGTATCAGCCGATGCCGACCGACGTGTACGTGTCGACGATCGTCGATCGCGACGTGGTCGTCGTGGGCGGCAACACGTATCTGTGGGTCACCGGCCCGGACGGCGTGCGCCGCCGCGAGTTCTATGCGCACGGCGACCACCGCGCGGAGGTGTTCCATCGCCGCGAGGAACTGCATTCGGTGATGGCGCATCACGGCGGCCGTCTGCCCGACCGTCCGATCGGCCGCCCGGGCGGTCCGGAACATCCGTTCGCGGGCGGCCCCGGCCATCCGGGCGGTCCCGAGCATCCGTTCGGCGCACCGGGCCATCCGGGCGCGGGCGGCCCCGAGCACGGCGAGCGCAACGACCACGCGTTCGCGGGCGCGCCGAACCGTCCGATGCCCGGCGGCCCCGGCCCCGGTCATGCACCGGCGCCGAACCGTCCCGAGCACGCGTCGAAACCCGAGCACAAGGACAAGAAGTCGTAACTCGACGGGAAAGCCGCCGCAACCGGACGGCGGCGGGCGGCAACGAAGCCGGCCGCCGTCAGAGGCTGACCGGCTCCTGCTCCAGTTCGACGCCGAAGCGCGCGCGCACGTCATGCCGGATCGCGTGCGCGAGTTCGAGAATGTCCGCGCCGGTCGCGCCGCCGCGGTTCACCAGCACCAGCGCCTGGCGGTCGTGCACCGCCGCCGCGCGCAGCGCGCGGCCCTTCCATCCGCACTGGTCGATCAGCCAGCCCGCCGCGAGCTTCACGCGGCCGTCCGGCTGCGGATACGACACGATGCCCGGCTCGCGCGCGGCCAGCGCGCCGAACTGCTGCGCATCGATCACCGGATTCTTGAAGAAGCTCCCCGCGTTGCCGAGTTGCAGCGGGTCCGGCAGCTTCGCGCGCCGCACCGCGACCACCGCGTCGAACACGTCGCGCGCGGTCGGCGACGCCGCGCGGCCGCGCGCTTCGAGCGCGCGCGCGAGGTCCGCGTAGTCCGCGTGCGGCGCCCACTGCTTCGGCAGCCGGAACGTGACCGACGTGACCACGAACCGGTCGCGGCCTTCGCGCTTGAAAAAGCTGTCGCGGTAGCCGAACCCGCATGCCGCCGCGTCGAATTCGACGACGTCGCCGGTTTCCAGCTCGACCGCGCGCACCGACGCGCAGCGTTCCGCCATTTCGAGGCCGTATGCGCCGATGTTCTGGATCGGCGCGGCGCCGACGGTGCCGGGAATCAGCGCGAGGTTTTCGAGGCCCGGCATCCGCTCGTCGAGCGTCCAGCCGACGAAATCGTGCCAGTTCTCGCCGGCCGCCGCCTCGACGTACCACGCAGCGGCGTCGTCGCGCACGACGCGCCGGCCGCGCAGCCCGACCAGCAGCACGAGCCCGTCGAAGTCGCGCGTCAGCACGACGTTGCTGCCGCCGCCGAGCACCAGCCGCCGCAGCCCGGCCGCGCGCGGGTCGCGCACGGCAGCGTCAAGATCGGCCTCGCTCGCGATGTGGCACGCGAGGTGCGCACGCACGTCGAAACCGAACGTGTTGTGCGCGCGCAGCGGATAACCGGCGGAAAACCAGGCGGGCGGCACGCCGGACGACGCGGCAGACGAAGCGGAAACGGGCATCGGAACGAAGCGGATCTGAAGCGGGTACGAAACGGAAAACGCGGAAAGCAGCGAAACGAAGCGGCAAACGCCGGCGGAATTTGCATGCCCGCGCGCCGGAACGACGAGCCGGCGTAACCGCGGCCGTCGGGCCAACCCTCACGCGGTCCCTCAAGCCGGCCATCCGGCGGCCTTGGGCAAACCCGAACCGCGCCGGTAAAATGGCGTCGGTCCGTGATTATAGCGAGTGCGCGGCCCGCGCCGGCGAACGGCTCCGGCCCGACATCGCACTACTGGGAGAACGCAATGCCATCGTTTGACGTCGTCTGCGAAGCCAACATGATCGAGGTGAAGAACGCGATCGAGCAGTCGAACAAGGAAATTTCCACGCGCTTCGACTTCAAGGGTTCGGACGCGCGGGTCGAGCACAAGGAGCACGAACTGACCGCATTCGCGGACGACGACTTCAAGCTCGGCCAGGTGAAGGACGTGCTGCTGTCCAAAATGGCGAAGCGCAACGTCGACGTGCGCTTCCTCGACTACGGCAAGATCGAGAAGATCGGCGGCGACAAGGTAAAGCAGGTCATCACCGTGAAGAAGGGCGTGTCCGGCGACCTCGCGAAGAAGATCGTGAAGCTCGTGAAGGACAGCAAGATCAAGGTGCAGGCGAGCATCCAGGGCGACGCGGTGCGCGTGTCCGGCACGAAGCGCGACGACCTGCAAAGCGTGATCGCGCTGCTGCGCAAGGACGTGACCGACACGCCGCTCGACTTCAACAACTTCCGCGACTGACGCTCGACCGCGCGGGCGACGCCCTGCCCGCGCCCTGTCACCTCAGGCTCATTCGAGCCTGAACTGCCCCACCACTTCCGCGAGATCCGCCGCCTGCGCGCGCAGCGCGGTGGCCGCGGCCGTCGATTCCTCGACGAGCGCCGCGTTCTGCTGAACCATCTCGTCCAGCTGGCTCACCGCGCGGTTCACTTCCTGGATGCCGCGCGTCTGCTCGTCGGCGGCCTGCGTGACTTCGGAAATGATCGTCGTCACGTTCGACACGTTGCTGACGATCTCGGCCATCGTGTCGCCGGCGTGGCGCACCTGCTGCGAGCCGGAGCTGACGCTCGCGACCGTCGATTCGATCAGTTCCTTGATCTCCTTCGCTGCCTGCGCGCTGCGCTGCGCGAGGCTGCGCACCTCGGACGCGACCACCGCGAAACCGCGCCCCTGCTCGCCCGCGCGCGCCGCTTCGACCGCCGCGTTCAGCGCGAGGATGTTGGTCTGGAACGCGATGCCGTCGATCACGCCGATGATGTCGGCGATCTTCACCGACGCGTTCTCGATCGTGCCCATCGTCGTCACGACGTCCGCGATCACGACGCCGCCGCGCGACGCGACGGCCGACGCGGACGCAGCCGTCGCATCGGCCTGGCGCGCGGCGTTCGCGGACTGCCCGACCGTCGCGGTGATCTGCTCCATCGACGCGGCCGTCTGCTGCAGGCTCGCGGCGGCCGCCTCGGTGCGGCCCGACAGGTCGACGTTGCCGGCCGCGATCTCGTCGGTCGCGGTGCGCACCGAGTGGCTCGTGTCGCGCAGATGGCGCATCACGTTGCGCAGCTTGTCCATGAACGCGTTGAACGAACGCGCAATCTGCGCGACCTCGTCGTTGCCGGCCACCGGCAGGCGCAGCGTCAAATCGCTTTCGCCCGCGCCGACCGCATCCATCGCGTCGCGCACCTGCGACAGCCGGCGGAACGACACGGCGGTCGCCGCCGCGACGAGCGCCGCCGCGATGGCCGCGATCACGACGAGCGCGATCAGCGACACGGTCAGCAGCGAGCGCATCCCGGCCGTCGCGTCGGTCTTGTCGAGCGCGACGATCACGCGCCAGTCGGTGCCGGCGATCGGCTCCGCGCGCATCAGCTTCGTGCTGCCGCCGACCCCGACCGGCAGCGGCTCGTCCGCGCCCAGCAGCGCCGGCAGGCGGTCCGCGCCGAGCGCCGGCGCGAGGTCGGACAGCGGCTTGAGCGTCAGCTTCGCGTCCGGATGCGCGACGATCTGGCCGGTGCTGTCGATCAGCATCCCGAAGCTGGCCGGCGTCGGATGGATCGACTTCACGTTCGCGATCACGGTGTCCATCGTCACGTCGCCGGCGACCACGCCCTTCACCGCGCCGTCGCGCACGATCGGCGCGGCGAACGTGACGACCAGCTTGCCGGTGCCGGCGTCGACGTACGGCGGCGTGACGACGCCCTTGCCCGCCGCGACCGCCTGCCTGTACCACGGGCGGCCGGTCGGATCGTAGTCGGCCGGGATGCCGGTCGGGTCCGAGAACTTCGCGGTGCGGTCCGCGTAACCGACGTACACGTTCGTGAAATCGCCGGCGGACGCGACCTGCTTCAGCGCGGCGGTCGGGTCCGGCGACAGCGCGGCGTCCTGCACCGAGTCGATCATCCGGCCGTGCGACGCGACCCAGTCGGCGATGCCGGCCGCGTGGCTGTCCTCGACCGCGCGCAGCATTTCGTTGATCGACTTCGCCTGATCGGCGCTGGACACGACATAGTTCAGCGCGGCGTTCGCCGCCAGCGCGACGACGACGATGACGACGCACAGCGCGACGATACGCGCGCGAATGGTAGAGAACATGGAACTCCCGCGGATTGAGATTCGACGACGAAATCCGCCTTCTCGCGGCGTCACGTCGTTATGCGGGTTAACGGCATCGCGCGATGGCCACTTGAGCTTGCGGCAGGCGAATGCCCGCGGAATACGAGCGTTATTTCTTGCGCGCGTCAATTAAACGTTTGCGCAGGAAACCAAATGACAGCCGTATGAAAAACGGCACCTGACACCGCCGTCAACCGAACCGTGCTCACTGCGCGGCGGCGACGGCGGCCGGCTGCGCGGCGCGGCCGTCTTTCATGAACGGATACTCGACGAAGCGGAACGTCGCGAGCGATACGCCGACCGTCGTCACGCCGATCGCCGCAATCACGCCCGCATACGCGACGTCGCCGATGCCGGCGACCGGTGCGACCGCATCGAGCCATTGCAGGCCCGCGTAAAGCAGCACGCCATGCGTCAGGTACACGCTGTAGCTGACGAGTCCGAGCACGCGCGCGGCCGGCATCGTCAGTGCGCCGAACAACGCGTTGCCGTACAGCGCGCACGCGAACAACGGCGACAGCAGCAGCGACTGCGCGAAACCGTAGTCGCGCGCGAACGGCAGCGCGGTCGCGCCCAACGCAACGAGCGCGACCGCGCCGGCCGCCGGCTGGCATAACCGTGGCGCGAGCGGCCGGCGCACGTGAAGCAGCGCGGCGAACGCGCCGAACAGGAAATTGACGACGACCGCATCGACGCCGAACGCGTACACGAGCAGCAGCGTGAGCCCGACGAGCAGCGGCGCGCGGCGCGGCGTCGCGAAACACGCGACGGCCGGCAGCGCCGCATAGAAGATCCATTCGTAGCGCAGCGTCCACATCGCCGGATCGATCAGCGCGGTCGCTTTCAGACCGTTCAGGTTGCCGTGCCCGAGCACGCCGAGGCCGAGCCACTTGAACGCGCCGACGAACAGCGTCGCCGGCGGCTCGCGCAGCACCCAGCCGGTCTTCTGGCCGACGACGACGAAGATCGCCGCCGTCACGAGCAGATACAGCGGCGCGAGCCGGCGCAGTCGTCCGGCATAGAGCCGCTTCCAGTCGAGCCGCCCGCGCGTCGTGACGACTTTCCGCGTGAACAGGAACCCGGTGATCATGAAGAACAGCGCGACCGGCACGCGGCCGCACAGCATGAACGCGACCGAGTCGGGCCACGCCCAGACGCCGGTGCGGTACCAGCCGACGCTCGACGCCGCGTGCGTGACGAACACCGCGAACGCGAGATAACCGCGCAGGCCGTCGAGGTGGCCGAACCGCGCGCCGTCGGCGGCGCCAATCGCGTCGCGAAAGAAATCGATGCGGCGCGCGGCCAGCGCCGCGGC
This sequence comes from Paraburkholderia caballeronis, assembly GCF_900104845.1. Classification (NCBI taxonomy): domain Bacteria; kingdom Pseudomonadati; phylum Pseudomonadota; class Betaproteobacteria; order Burkholderiales; family Burkholderiaceae; genus Paraburkholderia; species Paraburkholderia caballeronis. The sequence continues at coordinate 3,308,181 of NZ_FNSR01000001.1, forward strand.
CGCGAACGCGGCGCCGGTCGCGACCCAGCCGGCCCACAACGGAAAGTGCGTGGTCGCCATCGCGCGGAGATCGGGCTAAAGGTCCACCGAGCATAGCAGTGCGACAACCGCGTCCCGCGCGGCTGGCGAGCGGATGCTAGCAATTGTCCCCGCGGGCGCGCGAAACGGCCGGGCGCAGGTGCCGGCGCGTCCGCGCTGCCGGGGACTTCAGCGTTTCACCGAGGCTGTAGTGTTTCGGTAAGGATCGCGAACAGGATCAGCGTAGCTGGCTGTGCTTCGCGAATGGCTCAGGCCCGGTCGCCAATGAAGGAGGGAGGATCGAGGCCGACGCGACCCGATGTGCGTGCCGGGAACGGGGAGCGGATGGGCGACGTTGCGTCCTGGAATCGCAACTCGTCGACACCGTGAAGATGGCACCCCGAACCTCCGGTCGAAGCCGACAACGAAGCGAAACCTCGAACCGAACCCGCTTGCCCGAACGCCGCCCCCGCGACGCTCAAGACTGCGATTCCCGCTGCGCGTTCTTCTTGCCGCCGATCCGGCTTTCCGTCCCGGCAATCAGCTTCGAGATGTTCGACCGATGCCGCCAGAACAGCAGCACGCTCATTGCGAGGATCGCGAGCGCGATCGTGCTCGGCCCGAACAGGAACACGTCGAACACCGGCGCGAACACCGCGGCCGCGAGCGCGGCAAGCGACGAATAGCGGAAGAAAAACGCGATGATGAGCCACGTCAGCACCGTCGCGATGCCGAGCACCGGATGGATCGCGAGCAGCACGCCGGCCGCGGTCGCGACGCCCTTGCCGCCCTTGAAGCGGAAGAAGAGCGGATACAGGTGACCGAGGAACACGGCGATCGCGGCAAGCGCGATCGCATCGTTGCCGAGCCCGAAGCCCGGGCCGAAGCGCACGACGAGCCATACCGCCAGCCAGCCCTTGAACGCGTCGCCGATCAGCGTCAGCACCGCGGCCTTCTTGTTGCCGCTGCGCAGCACGTTCGTCGCGCCAGGGTTGCCGGAGCCGTACGAGCGGGGGTCGTCGAGCCCCATCGTGGCGCTGACGATCACGGCGAACGAAACGGAGCCGATCAGATAGGCGAGAACGGCGACGATCAGGTTGTACATGCGCGAAACCCGTGTGGACAGAAGCGGAAAGGCGCGCCGGCGGATGCCGCGATGGACGAGCCGCCGCGCGCGAAGGCGCTCATTCTACCGAAGCGCGGCGCGTAACGATGCCCGCTTTGCAGGCATGCTGCACAGGCGCACTTCGCAGGCCCGCGTCAGTCCACGCTCGCGCAGTTCACCGGCTTCGCGCCGAGCAGCGGTTGCAGCACCGACGGCGACAGGCTCACGAGAAAGCCGCGCCGCCCGCCGTTCAACCAGATTTCGTCGAGATCGAGGATCGACGCCTCGACATAGACCGGCATCGCCTTGCGCGTGCCGAACGGCGACGTGCCGCCGACCAGATACCCCGAATGCCGGTTCGCGACCTCGGGCTTGCACGGCTCGACGCGCTTCGCGCCGATCTGCCGCGCGAGGTTCCTGGTGGACACCTTACGGTCGCCGTGCATCAGCACGATCAACGGCTTCGCGTGCTCGTCCTCCATCACCAGCGTCTTGATCACGCGATGCTCGTCGACGCCGAGCTGCCGCGCGGACTCCTCGGTGCCGCCATGCTCGACGTAGTCATAAGGATGTTCGCCGAACGCAACGCCGTGACGGCGCAGCATCTGCGTCGCCGGCGTTTCGGATACGTGTTTCGATTTGCTCATCGGCGCATTGTAAAACGCGGACCGCCCGTTATCCGCGCGGATGGTGCTTCGCATGCAGCACCCGCAGCCGCTCGCGCGCGACGTGCGTGTAGATCTGCGTGGTCGAGATGTCGCTGTGGCCGAGCAGCAGCTGCACGACGCGCAGGTCCGCGCCGTGGTTCAGCAGGTGCGTCGCGAACGCGTGGCGCAGCGTGTGCGGCGACAGCGGCGCATGCACGCCGGCCGCCGCCGCGTGGCGCTTGATGATGTGCCAGAACTGCTGGCGCGTCATCCCTTCCGCGCGCGCGGTGACGAACAGCGCGTCGGTCGTGCGTGCGCCGAGCAGCGCGGGCCGCGACTCGCGCAGATAACGCTCGATCCACGCGTGCGCCTCCTCGCCGAACGGAATCAGCCGCTCCTTCGAGCCCTTGCCGAGCACGCGCACGACGCCCTCGTTCAGCCCGACCTCGACGGTCTTCAGCGTGACGAGTTCGGTCACGCGCAGCCCGCTCGCGTACATCAGTTCGAGCATCGTGCGGTCGCGCAGGCCGAGCGGCGTCGCGACGTCCGGCGCGCCGAGCAGCGATTCGACCTGCGCTTCGGTCAGCGTCGATGGAAAACGCGGCGGCTGCTTCGCGGAGCGGATGCGCACGGTCGGGTCCGCGCTCACGCGGCGCTCGCGCAGCGCCCAGCCGTAGTAGCGGCGAAACACCGACAGCCGGCGGTTCGCGGAGGTCGCCTTGTCGTCCTTGCGCAGCGCCGCGTAGGCGAGCAGATCGCGTTCTTCCGCGCGGTCGAGCGTGCCGTCGCGCGCACCTGCGAGCCACGACGCGAACAGGCACAGGTCGCGGCGATACGCATCGAGCGTATTGCGCGACAGCCCGTGTTCGAGCCACAGCCCGTCGCAGAACTGGTCGATGCACAGCAGGCTTTCGGCGAGCGACGCGGAGGGCGGCGGGTCGTCGCCGTCGTTATCGTTTCCATCGACCGGCGTTGCGTCGGCCGCCGACGCGCGGCGCGGTGGCTTCGCGGCGGCAGCCGTCGCGTCTCGCCCGGCCGCCGCGCGAGCGCCCCGTTTCGCGCGCGCGCCGCCCGTGGCTGGCGTCGCGTTCGCCGCGCCGTCGCCGGCCGGGGTCTGCGTCGCGTCGTCCGATGCGGTTGCCGGCGGCTCGCCTGCGGTGTTCGTCGTGTTCATCGCGCCGTTCGTCATGGAATCCGCACGCCTTCGTGCGCGAGCAGCCAGCGCTTCACGTCGCGAAAGAAGCCGTCGCCGCCGTGATGCGCGAAGCCGCCGATGCCGCTCGCGGACACCACGCGATGGCACGGGATCACGAGCGGAAAGAGGTTCGACCCGCACGCCTGCCCGACCGCGCGCGGCACGCCGCCGATGCGCTGCGCGAGTTGCCCGTAGGTGAGCACCGTGCCCGCGCCGATCGTGTTGATGCCGTCCCACACGCGCCGCTGGAACGGCGTGCCGAGCGCCGCGAGCGGCAGGTCGAAGCCGGCCGTCGCGCAGTCGAAGTAGCGCGCGATCTGCGCGGCCGCGCGTTCGGCCAGCGCGCAGTCCGGCGCGGCGGACGCCGTCGATGCGGGCAGATAGACGATCTCGCGCACCGCGTCGGCCGACGTGCGGATGCCGACCTTGCCGAACGGCGCGTCGATCACTGCGTTGAACATGATGGTTTGCCTCCTGATCGCAATCGCCGCCCGAGACGGCGGCCGGTCGCGCCCGCCTGCCCGCTACCGTGCCCGCTACTTTACGCTGCGGCGAGCGCCCATTGCACGTGCTCGCGAACCAGCGCGGACGCGTCGTGCTCGCGCGCCCGCAACGCGGCGACGAGTTCCGCGCGCGCCGCGGCGGGCAGCGCGCCGCCGCCGCTGCGCAGCGCATTGCCGATCGCGACCGCGACGTTGCGCAACCAGCGTTCGTAGCCGATGCGCCGGATCGCGCTGCCCTGCATCCGTTCGTCGAACTGCGCATCGGTCCAGCCGAACAGTTCGGCGAGCGTCGCGCGATCGAGCCCGTGGCGCACGTCGAAATCCGCGACCGGCGCGGCCTGCGCGAACTTGTTCCATGGGCACACGAGCTGGCAGTCGTCGCAGCCGTACACGCGATTGCCGATCAACGGCCGCAGCTCCTCGGGGATGCTGCCCGCCAGTTCGATCGTCAGATACGAGATGCAGCGCCGCGCATCGACGCGGTAGGGTCCGGTGATCGCGCCGGTCGGACACGCGCCGATGCAGCGCGCGCAGCTGCCGCAATGCGCGCCCGGCGTCTCGGGCGCGGCGGACGACGGCTCGTCGGCGTCGGCCGGCAGCGGCAGGTCCACGTAGATTTCGCCGAGAAAGAACAGCGACCCGGCATCCCGCTGCAACAGCAGCGTGTGCTTGCCGCGCCAGCCGATGCCCGCCTTCTGCGCGAGTTCGACTTCGAGCACCGGCGCGGAATCGGTGAACACGCGGTAGCCATACGCGCCGACTTCTGCTTCGATCCGCGTCGCAAGCTGCTGCAATCGCGCGCGCAATACCTTGTGATAGTCGCGGCCGCGCGCATAGATCGACACGACCGCGGCCTGCGGATCGGCAAGCCGCGCCTGCTCGCGCGCGCGCCAGTCGAGCGCGGACTCGTCGTCGCGAAGCACGCGTTCATCGGCAGCGCCACTGTCAGAGACGGATGGCGCAAGACTTTCGCGAGCCTTTCCATCGGCGTGCGGCGCGAGCGTCGATGCGGGCAGATAGGCCATCCGCGCGGTAATCACGCGTCGCGTTCCGGCCACAAGCTCGGCGGGACGTGCGCGTTTCATCCCATGTTTGGCCATATAATCCATCTCGCCGTGGTTGCCCGCTTCGAGCCATGCGGCGAGCCCCGCCTCGGCATCGGACAGATCGGTGTCGCTGATGCCGATCGCCCCGAACCCCAGTTCGCGCCCCCATGCGCGGATGCGCGCCGCGAGCGCGGCCAGCGCCGCTTCGTCGAGAGGATGGACGCCGGGCGCCGGCGCTTCGCGCGGCGGCCGCGCGTCGCCGGCTGCGCAAACGTGCGCGTCCGAAGGCGCCTGCAAGGCGGCCTGCGATGTGGGAGGCAACGGACTGCGGTTCATCACGCCATTTTACGAGAATGCCCGTTACGCCCGGTCACGACCACGCGCCTCAGTCTTTCGCCCCCGCGTTGCTCGAACGCCGCTTCGAGCTTGCGGACGAAGCCGCGACCGACGCATTCGGCGCGCGCTTCGCGAAGGCAATCGAAGCGGAATACGCGGCACGAACGGCGGCCGGCGAGCCGGACCACAACGCCTTCAGCGGCCTTCAGGTTCAACTGATCGGCGACCTCGGCGCGGGCAAGACCTCGCTCGTGCGCGCGACGCTGCGCGCGCTCGGCCACGCCGGACGCGTGCGCAGCCCGACCTACACGCTCGTCGAACCGTACACGGTGGCGACGGCCGGCGGGGAACTCCCGCTCTATCACTTCGATCTGTACCGTTTCAGCGATCCGGCCGAGTGGGCCGACGCGGGCTTTCGCGAATACTTCGACAGCGGCGCGGTCTGCCTCGTCGAATGGCCTCAACGTGCGGGCGCGCTGCTGGGCGTGCCGGACCTCGTGTTCACGCTCGAACCCGGCGAGCGCGGCGACGGCCGCGTGCTCACCGCGCAGGCATTCAGCGCATCAGGAAAGGCATGTCTAGAAAGATGTTAATCAAACCGTTCCGCTCGATCGAATCCGCCGCCACCGCCACGCACAACTGGCGGCGCAGGCAGATCCTGAAGGCGGGTGCGTCGACGCTGGTGCTCGGCCTCGCCGCGCCGCGCGCCGCGTGGGCGACCTCGGTGATCGGCGTGCGCGTGTGGCCCGCGCGCGACTACACGCGCGTGACGATCGAATCGGACCAGCCGCTGCAGAACGCGCAGCAACTGCTGCAAGGCCCGGACCGCCTCGTCGTCGACCTGAACGGCCTCGACCTCGACGACTCGCTGCGCAACCTCGTCTCGAAGATCACGCCGAACGATCCGCAGATCCAGTCGGTGCGCGTCGGCCAGTATCAGCCGCATGTCGTGCGGATGGTGTTCGACCTGAAGGGCTCGGTGAAACCGCAGGTGTTCACGCTGGAGCCGGTCGGCTCGTATCGCTACCGGCTCGTGTTCGACCTGTATCCGGCGGTCGCGCCCGATCCGCTGATGGACCTGCTCGCGCAGACCGAACGCAAGCAGCAGCAGTTCGATGCGCGCGAGAACCTGCGCGACGTGCCGCCTTCGACGCTCGCCGGCCCGACCGCGCCGCCGCCTGCGCCGTCCGACAGCAGCGACGCGTTCTTCCAGCGTTATGCGCAGGGCGACGCGGGCACGCCGCCGTCGCCTGCGCCGCGCGCGAACGCCGCGCGCCCCGCTCCATCGGCACCGCCCACGCTCGCGCAGCGGCCGAAGCCGGCCGCGCCGTCCGCCCCCGCGCTCGCGCAGGACGATGGCGACAGCAGCGGCGACAACGACAACTACGGCTTCACCACGCCGAAGAGCGGCAAGAACGGCACGGTCCGGCTGCTGACCGTCGCGATCGATCCGGGCCACGGCGGCGAGGACCCGGGCGCGATCGGCGGCGGCGGCACGTACGAGAAACACATCGCGCTCGACATCGCGAAGCGGCTGCGCGCGAAGATCGACGCCCAGCCCAACATGCGCGCGATGATGACGCGCGACGCGGACTTCTTCGTGCCGCTGAACGTGCGCGTGCAGAAGGCGCGCCGCGTCGGCGCGGACCTGTTCGTGTCGATCCACGCGGACGCGTTCACGACGCCGAGCGCGCGCGGCTCGTCGGTGTTCGCGCTGTCCGAGCACGGCGCGTCGAGCGCAGCCGCGCGCTGGATGGCGAACAAGGAGAACGCGTCGGACCAGATCGGCGGGATCAACGTGAAGACCGCCGACGCCGCGGTGAACCGCGCCCTCTTCGACATGTCGACGACCGCGCAGATCCGCGACTCGATGCGCTACGGCAACTTCGTGCTGAACGAGATCGGCGACATCAACAAGCTGCACAAGGGCTCGGTCGAGCAGGCCGGATTCGCGGTGCTGAAGGCGCCGGACATCCCGTCGATCCTCGTCGAGACCGCGTTCATCAGCAACCCGGACGAAGAGCGCCGGCTCAACGACGAAGCGTATCGCGACCAGATGGCGGCCGCGATCATGAAGGGCATCAAGCGTTATTTCGCGGCGAACCCGCCGCTCGCGAAGAGCCGGATGACCTGATGCCGATCCGATGGACGACGCGGCGACGCGCGCGCGGGTTCGCGCCGCGCCGCGCAGTCGTTGTCCGCTTCGTTCAGCGCGCCGCCGCGAACCGCTGGCGCACCCAGCCGCCGAACACGTTCACCGCCAGACCGCCCATCACGAGCGCCGCGCCGCCGACCTGCGCGGCCGACAGATGCTCGTCGAGCAGCAGCGCGGCCGCCGCGAGCCCGACGATCGGCACGAGCAGCGAGAACGGCGCGACCTGGCTCGCCGGGTAGCGCGACAGCAGCCGGCTCCACAAGCCATAACCGAGCAGCGTCGCGATGAACGCGAGATAGACGATGGCGAACACCGACGACGCGCCAATGCCCGCGAGCGCCCCGGCGATCTGCTGCGGGCCTTCGAAAAAGTACGACAGCACGAGGAACGGCAGCGGCGGCACGAGGCTCGCCCACACCACGAGCCCGACCAGATCGACGTGCCCGACCTTCTTCGTCACGATGTTGCCGAGCGCCCACATCACCGCCGCGCACAGCGTCAGCACGAAGCCCGCGAGCGTCATCGGATGCGCGCCCGCCGCCGACGCCTGCATCGAGATCAGCGCGAGGCCGCCCGCCGCGATCAGCAGTCCGGCAACGTTCTGCGCGCGCAGCCGTTCGCGCAGGAACAGCGCGGCGAAACCGAGCGTGAAAAACGCCTGCGCCTGCAGCACGAGCGACGCGAGCCCTGCCGGCATCCCGACGTACATCGCCGAAAAGAGAAACGCGAACTGGCCGAGCGAGATCGTCGCGCCGTACGCGAGCAGCCAGCGCAGCGGCATCCTGGGGCGCTTCACGAACAGCACCGCCGGGAACGCCGCGAGCAGGAAGCGCAGCGCGCCGAGCAGCATCGGCGGCACGCCGTGCAGTCCCACCTTGATCACGACGAAATTCACGCCCCACGCCAGCACGACCACCAGCGCGAGCAACAGGTCCCTCGGCGACATCGACCGCTCCGTCTTCTCGTTATCGAATCGCGAGTGTACCGGAGCGCAGCGCGGCCGCGGCACGGGCGCTAGAATGGGCGTTCTTCGCCGCGCGGACCGCACAGGCACGAACCCGATGCGGCGGGCGCGTTGCCCCCACGGCCATCCAGGAACGCATCCATGTCCTCATCGATCAAGGCAGTGCTCACGCCGCACCAGCGCGACATCGGCAACCTGCTCGTGCGGCGCGTGCTGCCCGCGCTCGCGGCGCGGCTCGTCGGGCCGTTCATCTTCTTCGATCACATGGGGCCGGCGACGCTCGCGCCGGGCAGCGGCGTCGACGTGCGGCCGCATCCGCACATCGGGCTCGCAACCGTCACCTATCTGTACGACGGCGCGCTGATGCATCGCGACAGCCTCGGCTCGCAGCAGAAGATCGTCCCCGGCGACGTGAACTGGATGACGGCCGGGCGCGGCATCGTCCATTCGGAGCGCACGCCCGACGAGGACCGCCCGCGCGGACTGACGATGCACGGCATCCAGACGTGGGTCGCGCTGCCGCTCGATCACGAGGACGCCGAGCCTTCGTTTCATCATCATGCGGCCGACACGCTGCCCGAGTTCGAGCGCAATGGCGTGACGATGCGCGTGATCGCCGGCACCGCGTTCGGCCATGCGTCGCCGGTCGCGACGTTCTCCGGCACGCTGTACGTCGCCGCGCAGTTCGCGCCGGGCAGCGCATTCGCGCTTGAACCGGAGCACGAGGAGCGCGGCGTGTATCTGGTGGACGGCGACCTGTCGATCGACGGCGAGCCGCTGAAGCCGCAGACGATGGCCGTGCTCGTGCCCGGCGAGACCGCGACGCTCGCGAGCGTTGGCGGCGCGCGCGTGATGCTGCTCGGCGGCGAGCGGCTCGAAGGCGAACGCTTCATCGAATGGAACTTCGTCGCGAGTTCGCGCGAGAAGATCGAGCATGCGAAGGCCGCATGGACGCGTCAGGAGATGGGGCAGGTGCCCGGCGAGACGGAGTGGATTCCGCTGCCGGAAAAGAAACCGCGCTGACGCGGCGCGAAATCCGGCCGAGGCAAACGCCCGCGGCGCCGCGTTGAACCGGCCGGTTTCGGCCCCAACTGCAATCGAACTGTTTTCAGAAGAGGATGTGCAATGGACACCACCCTGGCCACTTTCGAAAAGGACGTGATCGAAGCGTCGGCGCTCGCGCCGGTGCTGATCGATTTCTGGGCGCCGTGGTGCGGCCCGTGCAAGACGCTGGGGCCGATGCTCGAAAAGCTCGAAGCGGAATACGCGGGCCGCTGGAAGCTCGTGAAGGTGAACGTCGACGAGAACCAGGAACTCGCGATGCACTTCCAGGTGCGCAGCATTCCGCACGTGATCGCGTTCGCGGACGGCCAGCCGGTCGACCAGTTCATCGGCGTGCTGCCCGAAGGGCAACTGCGCGAGTTCATCGACCGGCTGATTCCGGATGCGGCCGAAGGCGAGCGGCGCGCCGCGCACGAGGCGCTCGCCGAAGGCCGCCGCGACGAGGCGTATGACGCGCTGAAGGCCGCGCTCGCCTACGATCCCGGCTTCGACGACGCGCGGATGGACCTGATCGAACTGCTGCTCGCGGACAACCGCGTGGACGAGGCGCACAACGAAGTCGACCTGCTGTCGCCGAAAACGACGCAGGGCATCGACGCGCGCTTCAACGCGCTGAAGACCCGCCTCGATGCGCTCGACGCCGCCGCGGACCTGCCGCCGACCGACGCGCTAGAAGACCGGGTCGCCGCGCATCCGGACGATCTCGAAGCGCGCTTCGACCTCGCGAGCGCGCTGATCGCGCGGCGCAAGTACGCGGGCGCGCTCGAACATCTGCTGGAGATCGTGAAGCGCGACCGCTCGTTCCGCGACGACATCGGCCGTAAGACGATGCTGTCGGTGTTCGACCTCGCCGCCCATCAGCCGCAACTCGTCGGCGAATGGCGACGCAAGCTGGGCGCGGCGCTGAACTGACACGCGCACCTCCGCCGAATAAAAAAACGCGGCCCTCGGGCCGCGTTTTTTTATGTCCGCATCAGACACACGGCGACGTTACGCCGCTTTCCGCGCAATCGCGCGCAGCACGTATGACGCCGCCGCGAACCCGAAGCTCGCGGTCACGCACACGCTCGACCCGAAACCCGCGCAGTTCAACCCGACCGGCCCATGGTGGCCCGGCGACGTCTCCACGTGACCGGCCTCGGGATCGACGTCGCACACCGCCGCTTCCGGATAGATCAGCGGCTCGTCGGAGTACACCGCGCTCACCTTGAACTTCGCCTTCGGCCCGCGCGGAAAACCGTGCTGCTTGCGCAACTGCCCGCGCACCTTCGACAGCAGCGGGTCCTGGATCGTCAGCGCCAGGTCGTCGATGCGGATGCGCGTCGGGTCCAGCTGCCCGCCCGCGCCGCCGGCCGTGATAAGCGGCTGGCCGCGCTCGACGCACCACGCGATCAGCGCGGTCTTCGTGCGCACGCTGTCGATCGCGTCGACCACGAAATCGAAGCCGCCGCCGAGCAGCGCGTCGAAATTGCCCGGCTCGACGAAGTCCTCGACGAGCCGCACGTCGCAGGCGGGATCGATCAGCGCGATGCGCTCCGCCATCGCATCGACCTTCGGCTTGCCGTAGTTGCCGTCGAGCGCGTGGATCTGCCGGTTCGTGTTGCTTTCCGCGACGTTGTCGAGGTCGATCAGCGTCAGCGTGCCGATCGCGCTGCGCGCGAGCGCCTCGGCCGCCCACGAGCCGACGCCGCCGATGCCGATCACCGCGACGTGCGCACGTTCGAACGCGGCGAGCGCGGGTGCGCCGTAAAGCCGCGCGACGCCGCCAAAACGTCGCGCCCGGTCGGCTTCAACCGGGTCGGGGACGGCGGTAAGATCGGCTTGCGGTGAAATCGGGATAGTGGACATGGTGGGAATCGAGTTGCGGCGGGTCGGTCGAACGCGGACCGGCCCGAACAGCCTGGCTCCGCGAGACCCGTATTTTGCCTGATCGCGCGCGGCGCGTCGGAGCACGGCGCAATGCGCGGAGATTCCCTTCTTCGCTATACTTGTCCGCCATTGAAGCGGTTGCATAAAACATGACGACTCTCGCCGATCTTCGCAAAAACTACTCGCTGGGCTCGCTCGACGTGGCCGACGTCGCGCCGGACCCGATCCAGCAGTTCCACACCTGGTTTGCACAGGCGCTCGACGCGAAGCTGCCCGAGCCGAACGCGATGACGGTGGCGACGGTCGACGCCGCGGGCCGTCCGGCGGCGCGGATCCTGCTGATCAAGGTCGTCGACGAACGCGGCTTCGTGTTCTTCACGAACTACGAAAGCCGCAAGGGCCATGAACTCGCGGTCAATCCGCACGCTAGCCTGCTGTTCCACTGGATCGAGCTGGAGCGCCAGGTGCGGATCGAAGGCCGGGTCGAAAAAACCAGCGCCGAGGAAAGCGATGCGTATTTCGCGTCGCGGCCGCCCGGCTCGCGGATCGGCGCATGGGCGTCCGAGCAGAGCGAGGTGATCGACAGCCGCGCGACGCTGGAAGCGCGCGAGGCCGAAGTCCGCGCGAAATACGGCGACAACCCGCCGCGTCCGCCGCACTGGGGCGGCTACCGGGTCGTGCCGGACACGCTCGAATTCTGGCAGGGCCGCCCGTCGCGGCTGCACGACCGGATCCGCTACACGCGCGCCGGCAGCGGCTGGCAGATCGACCGGCTGGCGCCGTAAGCGTCGCGATTCACCGCGGCCGCCCCAGCGGCGGCCGCCTGGCCGCCCTTCCCACTCACCGTCGGCGCCGCCCCGCCTCCCGACCAGGCCCGGCAGCAAACCCGTCGCGCAGCACCGGCCTCCGGCCGCTTGCGTGCGACACGACGGCCAGCGGAACCGGCGGCTGCGTCGCGGCGGTCGTGCGCCGCGAAACGCGTTGCAGTGCTATTTCTGGATTTGTCGTTCATTGAATACGGAGAGAAACACATGTTCTGGGAAAAGAAGCTTGCGCAGTGGGTCGATGGCGTGCGCAACAGCGCGAACCTGCCGGCGCGTCTCGTGCTGTGGAGCGGCGAGCAATACGACTTCGGCACGTTCGCGACGCCGCAGGTCACGCTGAAGGTGAACAGCGCGGCCGCGCTGCCGCTGCTGCTCGAACCGAGCCTCGACAACCTCGGCGAAGCGTACGTGAAGGGCAAGATCGACATCGATGGCCGGCTGTCGGACATCATCGACATCAGCTACGCGCTCGCGCGCAACACGGTGACGAGCGCGAGCAAGCTGTCGCGCGTGCGCCGCTACTTCACGCACTCGAAGGCGTCGGACAAGAAGGCGATCCAGTACCACTACGACGTGTCGAACGAGTTCTACCGGCTGTGGCTCGACGAGAACATGGTCTATTCGTGCGCGTATTTCGAGAACGGCGACGAGGACCTCGCGACCGCGCAATTGAAGAAGATCGACCACATCCTGACGAAGATCCAGCTTCAGCCGGGCCAGCAACTGCTCGACATCGGCTGCGGCTGGGGCGCGCTGGTGCTGCGCGCCGCGCAGAAGTTCGGCGCGCGCTGTGTCGGCGTGACGCTGTCGCAGAACCAGTTCGACCTCGCGACCGCGCGCGTGAAAGCGGCCGGCCTCGCCGACCGCATCGAGATCCGCCTGCAGGACTACCGCGACGTGACCGGCCAGTTCGACCGCATCACGAGCGTCGGGATGTTCGAGCACGTCGGCCGCAAGAACCTGCCGGCCTACTTCCGCAAGGTGCACGACCTGCTCGCGGACGACGGCATCGCGATGAACCACGGCATCACGTCGTCGGACGCGGACAGCGGCGAAACGGCGCTCGGCGGCGGCGAGTTCATCGACCGCTACGTGTTCCCGGACGGCGAGCTGCCGCACATCGGCCTCGCGCTCGAAGCCGCGCAGCGCGGCGGGCTGGAGGCGGTTGACGTCGAGAGCCTGCGCCGTCACTATGCGCACACGCTCGACCTGTGGGCGGAGGCGTTCGAGGCACACGCGGAAGAGGCGAAGAAGCTCGTCGACGACGAGAAGTTCCGCATCTGGCGCGTGTACCTGGCGGGCTGCGCATACGCGTTCGAGAACGACGACGTGTCGATCTACCAGATCGTCTGCCGCAAGGCGGGCCGCAGCGCGAAAACGCTGCCGTGGTCGCGCCGCTACATGTACGAGAAGCCGCTCGCGCTCGCGTGATCCGCGCGGCGCGCGGCCCGTGCCGCGCGCCGCGATCGAGGCGGAGGGGGCCACGCTTCACTTCAACACCGTAACGCAACGAATGAACGACCGCGACGCCGCGCCCGACCCCGCTTCCGATGATCCGCTGAACGACCGCGAATCCGGCGACAAAGCGGCCGGCACGAACGGCGAGAGCCACGGCGACGATTCGTCCGCAGAACCGGCGCAAACCGATCTGTTCGGCTTCGACGCAGCGCCGCCGAAACCCGCGCCGAAGCCCTCCCTGCGCGCGAGCCGGGCAAAACCGGCGGCCTCGCAACCCGACGCCGATCCGGCCGCCGCGGCATCCGATGCACAGCCCGACACGCCGCCCGCCGCCGACTCCGCGCCGAAACCGAAACGCCGCGCGCGCGGCGTGCTGCCGGCCGAACCGTCGCAGCAGGTGCTCGACCTCGCGGCCCACCTGCCGGCGACGCTGCGGCTCGGCACGTCGTCGTGGTCGTTTCCGGGCTGGCGCGGGATCGTCTACGGCGACGACTACAGCAACTCGAAGCTCGCGCGCGACGGCCTCGCCGCATACGGCGCGCATCCGCTGCTGCGCACGGTCAGCATCGACCGGTCGTTCTACGCGCCGCTGACGATCGCCGACTATCTGCGTTACGCGCAGCAGGTGCCCGACACGTTCCGCTTCATCGTGAAAGCGCCCGCGCTGGTCACCGACGCGTCGGTGCGCGGCGACCGCGGCGAGCCGGTGTCCGCGAATCCGTGTTTCCTGAACGCCGAACTCGCGGTCAGCGAATTCGTGACGCCGTGTCTCGAAGGGCTCGGCCGGAAAGCCGGCGCGCTCGTGTTCCAGTTCCCGCCGCTGCCGGACGCGATGCTCGCGGACCCGGCCGCGTTCGTCGAGCGGCTCGGGGCCTTTCTCGCGGCGCTGCCGCCGCTGCCGCCGGAGCCGGACGGTCCGTGTTACGCGGTCGAGATCCGCGACGCGAGCCTGTTGACGCCGCGTTTCGTGCGCGCGCTGCGCGCGGCGAACGTGCGCTACTGCGTCGGGCTGCACGCGCGGATGCCCCACCCGCTGCGGCAGGCGGCGGCGCTCGCGCTGATGGACGGCGGCGAGCCGGCTGGTCCGCTGATCGTCCGCTGGAGCCTGCACAGCGGCTTTCGCTACGAGCAGGCGAAAGCGCGTTACGAGCCGTTCGACCGGATCGTCGATCCGGACCCGCGCACCCGCGACGCGCTCGCCGAACTGGCCGCGCGCTACGCGATCGCCGGCCAGCCGGTGCTGATCACGACGAACAACAAGGCGGAAGGGTCGGCGCCGCTGTCATGCGCGACACTCGCGCAGGCGATCGCCGATGAAATGCTGCGTCGGAAGGAAGGCGGGGACCGGCGGGACGCCGCAGACGCCGATGGCATGCGGCAACAGCAAGAGAATCGGGACGGGCCGGCCGAAGCGCCGCCGGCCCCGTGACGACGCGGCGGCATCCGCCGCCGCGCGCCGCTCACACGGCCTTGAAGCGGTGCGCGAACTTCTGCCGGAACTTCGCGACCTTCGGCGCGACGACGAACGCGCAATACCCCTGGTTCGGATGCTGCGCGAAGTAGTCCTGGTGATACGCCTCGGCGGGCCAGTAGTTGTTGTCGAGCGGCTCGACCTGCGTGACGATCCGGCCGTCGTACACGTCCTCCGCCTCCAGTTCGCGGATCGCCTGCAACGCGACGTCGCGCTGCGCGTCCGAATGTGTGAAGATCACCGACCGGTATTGCGTGCCGACGTCGTTGCCCTGCCGGTTCAACTGGGTCGGATCGTGGATCGTGAAGAAGATGTCGAGAATCTCGCGATAGCTGATCTTCGCCGGATCGAACATCACGTTGACCACTTCCGCGTGGCCGGTGTCGCCGTCGCCGACCTGCTCGTACGTCGGCTGCGCGACGTGGCCGCCCGCGTAACCCGACTCGACGCTCACCACGCCGTCCACCCGCAGATACACCGCTTCGAGGCACCAGAAACAGCCGCCGCCGAGCGTCGCAAATTCCACTGTCTGACTCATGCTGGTCACTCCATTCGTTGCCGCAGCCGGGGCGGTTCGCCCGGCCGGACGGGTTCCGCTAAAATTGGGACAACTTGCCCCGTTTTCCACATGACGTTCGAACCTTCCGAATTTGCCGTTTCACCGGCCCCGTCGCCGGCTCTCAGCGCGCCGCGCGCGCGCTCCGGCTGCGGAGCGCCGCGCCGATGACCCGCCGCGCCAGCCCGCCCAACTTCGACGGCGCCGCGTTCCGCCGCGCGCTCGGCCAGTTCGCGACCGGCGTCACGGTGATCACGACGCGCGCGCCGGACGGCCAGCTGATCGGCATCACCGCCAGTTCGTTCAACTCGGTGTCGCTGAATCCGCCGCTCGTGCTGTGGAGTCTCGCGACGCGCTCCGCGTCGATGCCGGTGTTCCGGACCAACAGCCATTATGTGGTGAATGTGCTCGCCGCGTCGCAGCTCGACCTGTGCCGGCGCTTCGCGACGGTGAAGGGCGACCGCTTCGAAGGCGTGTCGCACGCGGCCGGCGACACCGGCATGCCGGTGCTCGACGGCGCGCTCGCGTGGTTCGAGTGCCACAACCGCAGCCGCTACGACGAAGGCGACCACGTGATCTTCGTCGGCGAGGTCGAGCGCTGCGGAATCCGCGAGAACCAGCCGGACGACGGGCCGCTCGTGTTCCACAACGGCGGATTCCACCGGATAGAGCCGCTCTGACGCGGCGGCGGGTTTCGCCGCCCGGCGCGTCGGCCGGAAACGGGGCAACCCCGAACGCGGCGCGCTTTCCGTCCGCTACACCGCCAGACTCTTCCCCGCCTTCTGCGACAGCAGATCCACCGGCACCCCCGCCTCGACCTTCAGCGTCTGCAGCACGATGTTCGAGCGGATGTCCATCACGCCGGGCGCCTTGTACAGCTTGTTCAGCACGAAGTCCGAATAGTGCTTGAGGTTGTGCGCGAGCACCCGCAGCAGATAGTGCGTCTCGCCCGTGACCACGTAAGCGCCGACCACCTCCGGCCAGTCGCGCAGCGCGCCCGCGAACTGCTCGTGCCAGTTCTCCTGGTCGTTGCGCATCGACACCTGCACGAACGCTTCCATCTCGAAACCGAGGATTTCCCGGTTCAGGCAGGCGCGGTAATGTTCGACGACGCCCTGCTCCTCCAGCAGCCGCAACCGCCTCAGGCACGCGGACGGTGACAGCGAAATGCGCTCCGCGAGGTCCAGGTTGCTGATCCTGCCCTCGTTCTGGAGAACCGCGAGAATACGGCAATCGGTAGCGTCGAGCGAGATTGCATTCATATTTGGTCTCCGTTTCCGTCTTGCCTCAAATTATGTGCCAACAAGCGTCGTCTGCGGCGTTTTTTTCGCAAGCACATTTCAATGCAGCTTGCCTATCATTCGAAGCACGACCATCCGACGCCCGCCCATCATGAACGGAATCTGGGACATTTCGCCCGCCATCGACCCTGCCACGCCCGTCTGGCCGGGCGACACGCCGGTCGGCATCGAGCGCGTGTGGCGCATCGAGGCTGGCTCGCCGGTCAACGTCGCCCGCGTGACGCTGTCGCCGCACACCGGCTCGCACGCCGACGCGCCGTTGCACTACGACGCCCACGGCGCGCCGATCGGCGCGGTGCCGCTCGACGCGTACCTCGGGCCGTGCCGCGTGATTCATTGCGTCGGCGCGACGCCGGTCGTCACGCCCGCGATGGTCGCCGCGGCGCTCGACGGCGTGCCGCCGCGCGTGCTGCTGCGCACCTGGCGGCGGGCGCCCGTCGAAACGTGGGACAGCGGGTTTTGCGCCGTCGCGCCGGAAACCATCGACCTGCTCGCCGCGCGCGGCGTCCGGCTGATCGGCATCGACACGCCGTCGCTCGATCCGCAGGAATCGAAGACGATGGACGCGCACCTGCGAATCCGCGCGCACCGGATGGCGATTCTCGAAGGCCTCGTGCTCGACGCGGTCGAACCCGGCGATTACGAACTGATCGCGCTGCCGCTGAAGTTCGCGACACTCGACGCAAGCCCGGTGCGCGCGGTGCTGCGCGCACTGCCCGCCGCGTCCGCCTGAAGGCGCGCGCCGAAATCCACCCTGTCGATCCCCATTGAACCGGAGACCCATGAAAGACCGCAACGAAGCGCTGGCCCTCGACCGCGCCGACCCGCTCGCCGCGCTGCGCGACCAGTTCGCGCTGCCGTCCGGCACGATCTATCTCGACGGCAACTCGCTCGGCGTCGCGCCGAAAGCCGCCGCCGCGCGCGCGCAGCAGGTGATCGCCGCCGAATGGGGCGACGACCTGATCCGCAGCTGGAATTCCGCCGGCTGGTTCGCGCTGCCGCGCCGGCTCGGCAACAAACTCGCGCCGCTGATCGGCGCGGCCGACAACGAGGTCGTCGTCACCGACACGATCTCGGTGAACCTGTTCAAGGTCCTGTCGGCCGGCCTGCGGATGCAGCAGATGCGCGACCCGCAGCGGCGCGTGATCGTGTCCGAACGCTCGAACTTCCCGACCGACCTGTACATCGCGCAGGGGCTGATCGAGCAACTGGACCGCGGTTACGAACTGCGCCTGATCGACGATCCGGCCGACCTGCCGGCCGCGCTCGGCGACGACGTCGCGATCTCGATGCTCACGCACGTGAACTACCGGACCGGCCGCATGCACGACATGCAGACGCTGACGCGGCAGATCCACGCGTGCGGCGCACTCGCGCTGTGGGACCTCGCGCACTCGGCCGGCGCGGTGCCGGTCGACCTGAACGGCGTCGGCGCGGACTTCGCGGTCGGCTGCACGTACAAGTACCTGAACGGCGGCCCCGGCTCGCCGGCGTTCGTCTGGGTGCCGCAACGGCACCAGCGCGCGTTCTCGCAGCCGCTGTCCGGCTGGTGGGGCCATAGCGCGCCGTTCGCGATGAGCCCCGACTACCGCCCCGCCGACGATATCGGCCGCTTCCTGTGCGGCACGCAGCCGATCGTGTCGATGGCGCTCGTCGACTGCGGGCTCGACGTGTTCCTGCAGACCGACATGCAGGCGATCCGCCGCAAGTCGCTCGCGCTGACCGACCTGTTCATCGAACTCGTCGAAACGCGCTGCGCGGGCCTCGGGCTGGAACTGGCGACGCCGCGCGGACACGCGCAGCGCGGCTCGCACGTGAGCTTCGCGCATCCGCACGGCTACGCGGTGATGCAGGCGCTGATCGCGCGCCACGTGATCGGCGACTACCGCGAGCCGCACGTGCTGCGGTTCGGCTTCACGCCGCTCTATCTGCGCTACGCGGACGTGTGGGACGCCGTCGAGATGCTGCGCGACGTGCTGGCGAACGAGCAGTGGCGGGCGCCGGAATTCGCGGCGCGCGGCGCGGTGACCTGAGGAACAGCCCGATGACCGATCACACGCAGGGGCCGGGGACGCCGGTTAACCGCGATAACGACGCAAGCGGCGGCGAAAAACCCAGCGAAAGCCGCGGCGCGGGAGCGGAAAACGCGGGCGGCGGCTGCCCGTTCTCCGCGGGCCACGGCACGGCGGCCGGCAGCGCCGATGCAGGCGGGGCAAGCGGGACAAGCGGCCCAGCCCGCGAGCGTCAGCCCGCCAGCGCGGGAACCCCGACGGACCCGGCCGGCTGGCACGGCGCGCAGCTCGATTTTTCGGCTTCGATGAGCTACGGCGACTATCTCGCGCTGGACGCGGTGCTGAACGCGCAGCATCCGCGCTCGCCGGACCACAACGAGATGCTGTTCATCGTGCAGCACCAGACGAGCGAGTTGTGGATGAAGCTCGCGCTGTACGAACTGCGCGCGGCGCTCGCGAACGTGCACGACGACGACCTGCCGCCCGCGTTCAAGCAGCTCGCGCGGGTGTCGCGGATTCTGGAGCAGCTGGTGCAGGCGTGGAGCGTCCTGTCGACGCTGACGCCGTCCGAATACACCGCGATGCGGCCGTACCTCGGCAGTTCGTCCGGCTTCCAGTCGTACCAGTACCGGCAAATCGAGTTCCTGCTCGGCAACAAGAACGCGCAGATGCTGAAGCCGCACGCGCACCGGCCCGAAGTGCTCGCGCAGGTGCAGGCGACGCTGGAAGCGCCGTCGTTCTACGACGAGGTGGTCCGCCTGCTCGCGAAGCGCGGTTTTCCGATCGCGCCGGAGCGGCTCGCGCGCGACTGGACGCAGCCGACGGAGCACGACGCGACCGTCGAGGCCGCGTGGCTCGCGGTGTACCGGAACCCGACCCAGCACTGGGACCTGTACGAGATGGCCGAGGAACTGGTCGATCTGGAGGATGCGTTCCGCCAGTGGCGCTTCCGGCACGTGACGACCGTCGAGCGGATCATCGGCTTCAAGCAGGGCACGGGCGGGACGAGCGGCGCGCCGTATCTGCGCCGGATGCTCGACGTGGTGCTGTTTCCGGAGCTTTGGCACGTGAGGACGGTGCTGTAGGCGGGCGGAGCCGGGCGAGGTGCAAAAAAAATGGCCAGCCTTCCGGCTGGCCATTGCGTCTCCGAACGAGACGCCGCGACCGTCAGACCACCACGGTCTGCGCTTCGCCCGCGCGGCTGTCGCGCACGACGCCGATCTTCCACACCTGCTCGCCGGCCGCGGCCAGCAGGCCCGCCGCCTGATCCGCGTCCGCCGCGGACACGATCACCGCCATCCCGATCCCGCAGTTGAACACGCGGTGCATTTCGTCGTCGGCGACGCCGCCGTGCTTTTGCAGCCACTGGAACAGCGGCGGCAACGGCCACGCGCGGTGGTCCAGTTCGGCCGTCAGCCCGTCGCGCAGCACGCGCGGAATGTTCTCGACGAGGCCGCCGCCGGTGATGTGCGCCATCCCCTTCACCGCGATCTGCTCCATCAGCGCGAGCAGCGGCTTCACGTAGATGCGGGTCGGCGCCATCAGCGCGTCCGCGAGCGGGCGGCCGTCGAAGTCGGCCGCGAGGTCAGGCTGCGCGCGCTCGATGATCTTGCGCACCAGCGAATAACCGTTCGAATGCACGCCGCTCGACGCGAGGCCCAGCACCACGTCGCCCGGCACGATCGTGCTGCCGTCGATGATCCTGCTCTTCTCGACCGCGCCCACCGCGAAACCCGCGAGGTCGTACTCGCCGTCCGGGTACATGCCCGGCATCTCGGCCGTCTCGCCGCCGATCAGCGCGCAGCCGGCCAGCTCGCAACCCGTGGCGATCCCCTTCACGACCGTCGCCGCGGTGCCGACTTCCAGCTTGCCGCACGCGAAGTAGTCGAGGAAGAACAGCGGCTCCGCGCCCTGCACGAGGATGTCGTTCACGCTCATCGCGACCAGATCCTGGCCGACCGTGTCGTGCCGGTTCAACTGGAACGCGAGCTTCAGCTTCGTGCCGACGCCGTCGGTGCCGGACACCAGCACCGGCTCGCGGTACTTTTTCGGCACCTCGAACAGCGCCCCGAAGCCGCCGATGCCGCCGAGCACGCCGTCGCGCAGCGTTTTCTTCGCAAAGGGCTTGATCGCGTCGACGAGCGCATCGCCCGCGTCGATGTCGACGCCGGCGTCGCGGTACGACAGGCCCTGGTCCGGATTGGACGCCGGGCTGGCCTGGTTCGCCGATCCCGGCGCGGATTTCGGTTGATTCATGGGGAAGTGCGAGAAGGTCGGTAAAATGCGATTTTAACCGATTGACGCCGCCTCGCCGCCGCCGGCGAGGTCCGACCGGCCCGCCGGACTCCGGGATCCACGGAACACACCGCTTTGTCGCCCAATACACCGATCTTCACGCCGTATCAGCGCCAGGCCTTCATCTGGACCGCGCTCGCCCTCGCCTTCGGCATCGTGCTGTGGCTGCTGCGGCCGGTGCTCACGCCGTTCCTGCTCGGCGCGATCCTCGCGTACATCCTGCAGCCGGGCGTCGCCGCGCTGGTGCGCCACCGCGTGCCGCGCGCGCTCGCCGCGCTGCTGATGATGCTGCTGTTCGCGCTCGTCGTCACGATGCTGGTCGTGCTGCTCGCGGTCGTCATCGAGAAGGAGGGGCCGCAGCTGAAGCAGCAGGTGCCGCAGATGTTCACGCACCTGCACGACTGGCTGCAGCCGAAACTCGCGTTCCTCGGCCTCGGCGATTCGCTCGACTTCCAGAGCCTGCGCGACATGGTCACGTCGCGCCTCGAAGACAGCGCGCAGCAGATCGGCGTCGCGGTGTGGGCGTCGGTCCGCACGAGCGGCAACGTGATGATCACCATCGTCAGCAACGTCGTGATGGTGCCGCTCGTGCTGTTCTACCTGCTGTACGACTGGAACTCGATGCTCGCGCGCGTGCAGACCTTCGTACCGCGCCGCTGGTTCGCGCGCACGATGGAGCTGGCGCGCGAGATGGACCGGATGCTCGCGCAGTATCTGCGCGGCCAGTTGCTCGTGATGGCGGTGCTCGCCGCGTATTACGCGATCGCGCTGTCGATCGCGGGCTTCGAAGTCGCGCTGCCGGTCGGCGTGTTCACCGGCCTCGCGGTGCTGATCCCGTACCTCGGTTATGCGACCGGGCTCGTGCTCGCGCTGGTCGCCGCGCTGCTGCAGTTCGGCAACCTGTACGGCTTCGGCGCGGTCGCGCTCGTGTACGGCGTCGGCCAGATTCTCGAAGGCTTTTTCCTGACGCCGCGGCTCGTCGGCGAGCGCATCGGCCTGCATCCGCTCGCGGTGATCTTCGCGCTGCTCGCGTTCGGCCAGCTATTTGGCTTCTTCGGCGTGCTGATCGCGCTGCCCGCGAGCGCGATCCTGTCGATCGCGCTGCGCGAGCTGCGCCGCAGCTACCTCGCGAGCACGCTTTACAAGAACTGATTTCCGCCTGACTACCGTGCTTCGACAGCTCACGCTCGATCTCGGCACTCCGCCGCCATCGACTTTCGACAATTTCTTCGCCGGCTCCAACGCCGAGCTGGTCGCGCGCCTTTCCGGGCTCGACGCGGCGCTCGCGGCCGGCCCGCTCGCGGACCGCACGTTCTACGTATGGGGCGAGCCGGGCAGCGGGCGCAGCCATCTGCTGCACGCGCTCGTGCACGACACGCCCGCCGGCCACGCGCGCTACCTCGGGCCGCAGAGCGGCCTCGCCGCGTTCGCGTTCGACCCGCGCGTCGCGATCTATGCGATCGACGACTGCGACGCGCTGTCCGGCGCGCAGCAGATCGCGCTGTTCAACCTGTTCAACGAGGTGCGCGCGCATCCGGTGAGCGCGCTCGTCGCGACCGGCAACGCGCCGCCGATCGGGCTCGCGGTCCGCGAGGACCTGCGCACGCGGCTCGGCTGGGGGCTCGTGTTCCACCTCGCGCCGCTGTCGGACGACGGCAAGGCCGCGGTGCTGAAGCGCGCGGCGCACGAGCGCGGCATCGCGCTCGCCGACGACGTGCCCGCGTACCTGCTGACCCACTTCCGCCGCGACATGCCGAGCCTGATGGCGCTGCTCGACGCGCTGGACCGCTTCTCGCTCGAACAGAAGCGCGCGGTCACGCTGCCGCTGCTGCGCACGATGCTCGCGACGCCGGACAGCGCCGCGGCCGCGGCGGGCGGCGACACGGGCGCGGGCAACGGCTCCACCCGCTTCAAGTAGAATGAGCGCCCATGGCTAATCTTGCACTTTTCGATCTGGATCACACGCTGATTCCCACCGACAGCGACCACGAATGGGGCCGCTTCATGGTGAAGCTCGGCATCGTCGACGCCGAGCGCTTCGCGCAGCAGAACGACCGCTTCTACGCCGACTACAAGGCCGGCGTGCTCGACATCCACGCCTACCTCGTCGCGATGCTGACGCCGCTCGCGAAATATTCGCGCGCGCAACTGAAAGCGTGGCATGACCAGTACATGCACGAGGTGATCCGCCCGGCGATCGTGCCGGCGGCGCTCGAACTCGTGCGCCGCCACAAGGACGCGGGCGACCTGTGCTGCGTGGTCACCGCGACGAACGAATTCATCACCGGGCCGATCGCCGACGTGTTCGGCGTCGACAAGCTGATCGCGTGCGAGGTCGAGACCGTCGACGGTCATCCGGACTCGCCGTACACCGGCCGGCCGACCGGCACGCCCAGCTACCGCGAAGGCAAGATCGTGCGCACCGAGCAATGGCTCGCGTCGCTCGGCAAAACGTGGTCGGACTTCGAGCGCAGCTATTTCTACAGCGACTCGCACAACGACATTCCGCTGCTCGAAAAAGTCACCGACCCGATCGCGACCAACCCGGACGCCACGCTGCGCGATTACGCGCAGAAGGCCGGCTGGCGCATCCTCGACCTGTTCCAACCGTCGTGATCAAGAAACTCATCCGCAAGCTACTAGGCCAGGACACGGCCGCCGAAACCGACGACACCGGCGCCGCCGGCATGGCCGCCGCGCCGGCACCGTCCGATCCGGACACCCCCGCCGCGAAACCGCGCCGCGCGCCGCGCCAGCCGGCATCCGGCGCGTCCCGCCCGTCGTCGAAGAAACCCACGGCCGTCCCCGACCCGACGACGCCGGTCATCCTGCCGGCCGACGTGCACGGCATCGATCCGGCGCTGATCTCCCGCAACGCGGTCCGCGTGACCGAGGGACTCCAGCAGGCGGGCTTCCGCGCGTTCATCGTCGGCGGCGCGGTGCGCGACCTGCTGCTCGGCGTCGCGCCGAAGGACTTCGACGTCGCGACCGACGCGACGCCCGACCAGGTGCAGAAGCTGTTCCGCCGCGCGCGGATCATCGGCCGGCGCTTCCAGATCGTGCACGTGCAGTTCGGCCAGGAAATCATCGAGGTCTCGACGTTCCGCGCGCTCGTCGACGCGCCGCAGGACTCGCCGCCCGCGTCGGCGCCGCCCGCGGCCGCGCCGTCCGCCGAACCGGCCGCGCCGCCGAAGCGGCTGCGCCGCGACGAACTCGACCGCCGCACGCACGCGGTCGACGCGAGCGGCCGCGTGCTGCGCGACAACGTCTGGGGCGAGCAGCACGAGGACGCGACGCGGCGCGACTTCACGATCAACGCGATGTACTACGACCCGGCGACGCAGACGGTGCTCGACTATCACAACGGGATGGCCGACATGCGCGCGCACCTGCTGCGGATGATCGGCGACCCGGTGACGCGTTATCGCGAGGACCCGGTGCGCATGCTGCGCGTCGTGCGCTTTGCGGCGAAGCTCGGGTTCGAGATCGAGGAGCGCACGCGCACGCCGATCAGCGAACTGGCCGACCTGATCAACAACGTGCCGGCCGCGCGCCTGTTCGACGAGATGCTGAAGCTGCTGCTGTCGGGCCAGGCGCTCGCGTGCCTGCAATGGCTGCGCAAGGAAGGGCTGCATCACGGCCTGCTGCCGCTCCTCGACGTGGTGCTGGAGCAGCCGCAGGGCGAGCGCTTCATCACGCTCGCGCTGTCGAACACCGACGCGCGCGTGCGCGCGGGCAAGACCGTGTCGCCGGGTTTCCTGTTCGCGACGCTGCTGTGGCACGACGTGCAGCAGCGCTACCAGCAGTACACGGCGGCCAACGAATATCCGGTGCCAGCGCTGCACCGCGCGATGGACGACGTGATCGACGCGCAGACCGAGAAACTCGCGATCCACCGCCGCTACTCGTCGGACATGCGCGAGATCTGGGGCCTGCAGCTGCGGCTCGAAAAACATTCGGGCCGCGGTGCGCTGAAGCTGCTGGAACACCAAAGATTTAGAGCAGGGTATGATTTCCTCCTGTTGCGCTGCGAGTCCGGAGAACTGGACGCAGCCATCGGCCAGTGGTGGACGGATTTCATCAACGGAGACGCCGCCGCGCGCGAGGCGCTGCTCACGCAAGGCGGGAAGGATCGATCGCCCAGAAAACGACGGCGGCGCGGTGGCGCGAGAAGCCGCAGGACGGGCGACGCAACGGAGGGCGGCGCAGACGCCGGCCCACGCGCAGCGGACGATGCGGACCACGACGGCCCGCACGACGACTGACCTGGTGAGGCCGCGCGGCGGCCCGTCGAACGAAAGTCGCAGGAAGTGATGCCATGACGGTTGCCTATCTCGGCCTCGGCGCCAACCTGGGGGATGCGCGCCAAACCCTGAAAGACGCGGTGGTGTGTCTCGCGCAGCAGCACCCCCTCACCGTGCTCGCCAAATCGAGCCTGTACCGCACCGCGCCGATCGACGCGGGCGGCGACGACTATTACAACTGCGCCGTCAAGCTCGACACGCCGCTTTCCGTGCGCCAGTTGCTCGCGCTGTGCCAGCGCATCGAGCATCATTTCGGCCGGGAGCGTCCCTTTCGCAACGCGCCCCGCACACTCGACATCGACATCCTGCTGTTCGGCGATCACGAGATCGACGAACCCGACCTGGTCGTCCCGCATCCGCGCATGACCGGCCGCGCGTTCGCGCTCGTGCCGCTCGTCGAGATCGACGCGGAACTCGTGATTCCGCGTCTCGGCCCCGCGAGCGCGTTCCTGCCGGCCGTCGCCGGACAACGCATCGAGAAGGTGAAGCCGCCGTGCCAGTGCCTCGGCGCAGGCGCGCCGCCGGGCGACCCGACGGCGGGCGAATGCCGATGACCACGCCGCCGCTCACCGTCACCGCACCGGACACGCGGCCTCCGCTGCGTTACATCGCGATCGAAGGTCCAATCGGCGTCGGCAAGACGGCGCTCGCGACGCGCCTTGCGCAACGCTGGTCGATGCAGACGCTGTTCGACACGAGCGCCGACAACCCGTTTCTCGAACGCTTCTATCGCGACACCACGCGCCATGCGTTGTCCGCGCAACTGCATTTCGCGTTGCAGCGCGAGTCGCATGCAAGGCGTGTCGCGGCGCTGCGCGCGGACGACGTGCCGCTCGTCACCGACGTCCTCGCGCAGAAGAGCGACCTGTTGGCGCGCCTGACGCTCGGCGCGGACGAACTACCGCTGTATCGCGCGCTGGCCGCGCGGCTCGATGCGGCCGCCCCGCCGCCGGACCTCGTCGTTTATCTGCAGGCGACGCCGGAAGTGCTGTTCGCGCGCATCCAGAAGCGCGCGAACCCGGTCGAGCTGCAGATCCCGGATGCGTACCTGCGCGCGCTGTGCGACAGCTATAACGAGTTTTTCTATCATTACGACGACGCGCCGGTCCTGACCGTCGGCGCGGAACACCTGAACCCGCAAGACTCCGACGACGACCTGGCGCTGATCGCCGGACGCATCGAGACGATGCGCGGCCGCAAGGAATTTTTCGTCAAAGGCACGTCGCTGTAAGCGGCCACCGCCTCCCCTCCCTTTCCAGGACGGACTGCCCCCATGACCTATCTGCAGGAAACGAGCCGCAGCGCCGTGACCGTACCCAAGCTTCAGGCGATGCGCGACGCCGGCGAGAAGATCGCGATGCTGACCTGCTACGACGCGAGCTTCGCGGCGCTGCTCGACCGCGCGGGCGTCGATTCGCTGCTGATCGGCGATTCGCTCGGCAACGTGCTGCAAGGCCACTCGACGACGCTGCCGGTCACGCTCGACGACATCGCGTATCACACCGCCTGTGTCGCGCGCGCGAAGCCGTCGGCGCTGATCGTCGCGGACCTGCCGTTCGGCACGTACGGCACGCCGGAAGACGCGTTCGCGAGTTCGGTGAAGCTGATGCGCGCGGGCGCGCAGATGGTGAAGCTCGAAGGCGGCGAATGGCTCGCGCCGACGGTGAAGATGCTGGTCGAGCGCGCGGTGCCGGTGTGCGCGCATATCGGACTCACGCCGCAGTCGGTGCACGCGTTCGGCGGCTTCAAGGTGCAGGGCAAGACCGAGAGCGGCGCGAGCCAGCTGCTGCGCGACGCAAGCGCGATGCAGGACGCGGGCGCGCAGTTGATCGTGATCGAGGCGGTGCCGTCGACGCTCGGCGCGGAAGTGACGAAGCAGGTGCGCATCCCGACGATCGGGATCGGCGCGGGTCTCGACTGCTCGGGCCAGGTGCTCGTGCTGCACGACATGCTCGGGATCTTCCCCGGCAAGCGGCCGCGTTTCGTGAAGGATTTCATGCAGGGGCAGCCGGACATCGAGAGCGGCGTCGCCGCCTATGTGCAGGCCGTGAAGGAAGGCTCGTTCCCCGGCCCGGAGCACGGGTTCCAGTAACCGGTTCGTGTGGGGTCGCCGCAGGTCTGTTGCGGGCGACCCGGTGCTTCGTTCAGATCAGCCGCGCCGGCAACGCGCCGCGCAGCGCGTTGCAGATCAACAGCGCCTCGGCATTCAGCACGTCGGCGCGCGCCAGCACGCGTTCCCCGGCGGCAAACGCCGCATCGTCGAGCAGCACGCCGCGCATCACGCCAGGCAGCAGCCCCGACGACAGCGGCGGCGTCCACCACCGGCCCTCGATCTTCACGAACACGTTCGAGCGCCCTCCTTCGGTCAGTTCGCCGCGCTCGTTGAAGAACAGCATGTCGAAACCGCGTTGCGCTTCGGCTTCGCGCCATGCGCGGTCGAACTCCGCGCGGCGCGTCGTCTTGCGCAGCAGCAGCGCGTCAGCCGAATGGACGTTCGCGAAACCATGGTCAGGCGCGAGCAGCACGCCGACCGGGCCTTCGGCCAGCGGCGCGAGCGGCGCCGCGGTCAATTGAACCTCACCGTTTTTTGCGAGCGCGACGCGCAGCCGGCTCGGCGCGCCGTCCGGCAGTTCGTCGCATTGCGCGGCGATGCGCGCACGCAGCGCCGCATCGTCGTAGCGGAAACCGAACCACGCAGCGCCGGCCGCAAGCCGCGCGAGATGCCGCTCCAGGTGCCGAACACCGTCCGCGCGCGTGGCGTACATCGTCTCGAACAGTTCAACGCCGGGATCGGCCTCGGTCAGAAAACGCGCCTTCAGCCGGCACTCGTCGTATTCGTCGGCCGCGACGCTGTCGAGCACGATCCCCGCGCCGATCCCCATCACGCCGCGCCGCATTGAACCGGCGTCGGCCGCGTCGAGCGTCAGCGTGCGGATCGCCACCGACAGGCAGAAGTCGCCGCAGGCCGCGTCGCCCTCGGCCGCCGCATCGAGCCAGCCGATCGCGCCGGTATAGAGCCCGCGCGGCCCATGCTCCAGTGCGTCGATCAACTGCATCGTCCGGTGCTTCGGCGCGCCGGTGATCGACCCGCACGGAAACAGCGCGCGCATCACGTCCGCGAACGACGCGCGTGCGCGCAACGTCGCCTCGATCGTCGACGTCATCTGCCACACCGACGCATACGGCTCGATGCTGAACAGCGCCGGCACGTGCACCGAGCCGGTCCGCGCGATCCGCGACAGATCGTTGCGCAGCAGGTCGACGATCATCACGTTTTCCGCGCGGTTCTTCGGATCATGCGCGAGGAAATCCGCCGCGCCGCGATCGTCGGCCGGATCGGCCGAGCGCGCGGCGGTGCCTTTCATCGGGCGCGCGCGCAGCGTGTCGCCGTGTTTTTCGACGAACAGCTCCGGCGAACAGGACAGGACCCAACGGTCGCCGGGCAGCGCGATCAGCGCGCCATAACGGACGCGCTGACGCTCGCGCAGCCGCCGGTACAGCGCGAGCGGCGTGCCGAACACGTCGAAATAAAGCCGGTACGTGTAATTGATCTGATACGACTCGCCGGCGCGCAGCGCGTCGTGCACCGCGTCGATCGCGTGCTCGAACTGCGCGCGATCGACGCCGGCCTGCAACTGCGCGATGCCGGCAGGCGCGGGCGCGGCCCCGCCTGCACCGCCGTCGCGTTGCGCGAGCCATGCGCTCGCCTCGTCGCGCGACAGCTTCTCGCAGCGCGAGAACAATAAAAAACGCAGCGCGGCATCGCCGCGCTGCGTCGTGTGTGCGGTGTCGGTGCCGTGCGTACCGAACTGCAGATTGCGTCCGAACTCGTAGTCGCCGAGCACGACCGCGAAGAGCCCGCCGCGCAAGTCCGCGTCGACCGCGGCGCATAACGCGTCGAGATCCGCCGGATCGCTCGCCGCGCGCTCGCGCACGAAGCCGGTGTACAGACGACTCGAACGGCCCGCATCCGTCGAATCGCTGTCGTCGAGCAGCGCGAAGATCGCGCCGCCGTCGTCAACCGCCATAGCCGTCACCCGCCATTACCCGGTTCGGACTGCGTCAATCGAAGAAGCTCTTCACCCGGTCGAACCAGCTCTTGCTCTGCGGGCTGTGCCGCGCGCCGCCCTCGACCAGCGACTTCTCGAACTGCTGCAGCAGTTCGCGCTGATTGTCGGTGAGCTTGACCGGCGTTTCGACCTGCACGTGCACGTACAGATCGCCAGCGATGCTCGAACGCAGCCCCTTGATGCCCTTGCCGCGCAGACGGAACGTCTTGCCCGACTGCGTGCCTTCCGGCACCGGGAACGTCGCGCGGCCCGCGAGCGTCGGCACTTCGATCTCGCCGCCGAGCGCCGCCGTCGTGAACGGAATCGGCATCTGGCAGTGCAGGTCGTCGCCGTCGCGCTCGAACACCGGATGCGACTTGATGTGAATCTCGACGTACAGATCGCCCGACGGCCCGCCGTTGATGCCCGGCTCGCCGTTGCCGGCCGAACGGATCCGCATGCCGTCGTCGATGCCGGCCGGAATCTTCACTTCGAGCGTCTTGGTTTCCTTCACCTTGCCCGCGCCGTGGCAATGTACGCACGGCTCGGGAATCCACGTGCCGGTGCCGTGGCACTTCGGACACGTCTGCTGGATGCTGAAGAAACCCTGCGACATGCGCACCGCGCCGGAGCCGTTGCAGGTCGGGCAGGTTTCCGGCTTCGTGCCGGGTTTCGCGCCGGAGCCGTGGCACACGTCGCACGGCGTCCAGCCGGGTACGCGGATCTGCGTCTCGTAGCCGTGCGCGGCCTGTTCGAGCGTGATCTCCATGCTGTAGCGCAGGTCCGCGCCACGGTACACCTGCGGGCCGGCCCGGCCGCCGCGCGCGCCGGCAGCCGCCTGGCCGAAGATGTCGCCGAAGATGTCGCCGAACGCATCGGCAAAACCGCCGAAGCCCTGCGCGCCCGCGCCGCCCATGTTCGGATCGACGCCGGCATGGCCGTACTGGTCGTAAGCGGCGCGCTTCTGCGAGTCCGACAGCATTTCATAGGCTTCCTTCACTTCCTTGAAATGCTCTTCCGCGTCCTTGTTATCCGGATTGCGGTCGGGGTGGTACTTCATCGCCAGCTTGCGATACGCCTTCTTGATTTCGTCGTCGCTTGCGTTCTTCGCGACGCCCAGAACCTCGTAGTAATCCCGTTTCGCCATATCGGTTCAACGCCGGCCACGCGTCGCGCGACGCACGGCGGCTCCTCTTGAATGCTGGAGTCTCGCGACCCGTCCTGCCGTCCCGTTGAACGCCGGCACGCCCGTCTGCGACGCGCCCGGCGGCCCCTGTCGAGAGCGGCCTCCAAAAAACAAATGTGCCCGGAGAGCCGAAAGACTCGCCAGGCGCTTCAATGCACGCGCATCGTAACCGATGCGCCAGGTTTCGGCAGAAGCCGCACACCTTGCGGTGTGCGGCTGCCACATGCTGCTTAGTCCTTCTTGACTTCCTTGAACTCGGCGTCGACGACGTCGTCGGCCTGCTGCGCGCCTTCAGCCGCGCCTGCCGCACCCGCAGCGCCTGCTGCTGCCGCCGCGCCCTGGCTCGCCTGCATGTCGGCGTACATCTTCTCGCCGAGCTTCTGCGAAGCCGTGGCCAGCACCTCGATCTTGCCTTCGATCGCCGCCTTGTCGGCCGACGTGTTCTTCAGCGTGTCTTCGAGGTCCTTCAGCGCCGCCTCGATCTTTTCCTTCTCGCCCGCGTCGAGCTTCTCGCCGTACTCGGTCACCGCCTTCTTCGTGCTGTGCACGAGCGCGTCGCCCTGATTGCGCACGTCGGCCAGTTCGCGCAGACGGTGATCTTCTTCCGCGTTGGCTTCGGCGTCCTTCACCATCTTCTCGATCTCGGCTTCCGACAGGCCCGAGTTCGCCTTGATGGTGATCTTGTTTTCCTTGCCGGTCGCCTTGTCCTTCGCGCCGACGTGCAGGATGCCGTTCGCGTCGATGTCGAAGGTCACTTCGATCTGCGGCACGCCGCGCGGCGCCGGCGGGATGCCTTCCAGGTTGAACTCGCCGAGCAGCTTGTTGCCGGCCGCCATCTCGCGCTCGCCCTGGAACACCTTGATCGTCACGGCCGACTGGCTGTCGTCCGCCGTCGAATACACCTGCGAGTGCTTCGTCGGGATCGTGGTGTTCTTGTTGATCATCTTCGTCATCACGCCGCCGAGCGTTTCGATGCCGAGCGACAGCGGGGTCACGTCGAGCAGCAGCACGTCCTTGCGCTCACCCGACAGCACCTGGCCCTGGATCGCGGCGCCGACAGCGACCGCTTCGTCCGGGTTCACGTCACGGCGAGGTTCCTTGCCGAAGAACTCCTTCACCTTCTCCTGCACCTTCGGCATGCGGGTCTGACCGCCGACCAGAATCACGTCGTCGATGTCGCCCACCTTCACGCCGGCGTCCTTGATCGCGACGCGGCACGGCTCGATCGTGCGCTCGATCAGTTCTTCGACCAGCGCCTCCAGCTTCGCGCGAGTGATCTTCAGGTTCAAGTGCTTCGGACCCGACGCATCAGCCGTGATGTACGGCAGGTTGATTTCGGTCTGCTGGCCCGACGACAGCT
This sequence comes from Paraburkholderia caballeronis, assembly GCF_900104845.1. Classification (NCBI taxonomy): domain Bacteria; kingdom Pseudomonadati; phylum Pseudomonadota; class Betaproteobacteria; order Burkholderiales; family Burkholderiaceae; genus Paraburkholderia; species Paraburkholderia caballeronis. The sequence goes on from NZ_FNSR01000001.1 coordinate 3,339,897, forward strand.
CGATCTTCGCCTTTTCAGCGGCTTCCTTCAGGCGTTGCAGCGCGAGCACGTCCTTCGACAGGTCGACGCCCTGCTCCTTCTTGAACTCGCCGATGATGTAGTCGATGATCCGCTGGTCGAAGTCCTCGCCGCCAAGGAACGTGTCACCGTTCGTGGACAGCACTTCGAACTGCATTTCGCCGTCGACGTCCGCGATCTCGATGATCGAGATGTCGAACGTGCCGCCGCCGAGGTCGAACACCGCGATCTTGCGGTCGCCCTTTTCGGCCTTGTCGAGACCGAACGCGAGCGCAGCCGCGGTCGGCTCGTTGATGATCCGCTTCACTTCGAGGCCGGCGATGCGGCCGGCGTCCTTGGTCGCCTGACGCTGGCTGTCGTTGAAGTACGCGGGAACCGTGATCACCGCTTCGGTGACCGGCTCGCCGAGGTAGTCTTCAGCGGTCTTCTTCATCTTGCGCAGCACTTCGGCGGAAACCTGCGACGGCGCGAGATTCTGGCCGTGCGCCGCGACCCACGCGTCGCCGTTGTCGTGCTTGACGATCTGATAGGGCATCAGGTTGATGTCCTTCTGCACTTCCTTCTCGTCGAAGCGGCGGCCGATCAGACGCTTGACCGCGTACAGCGTGTTCTTCGGGTTGGTGACCGACTGACGCTTCGCCGGCGCGCCGACGAGCACTTCGTTGTCGTCCATGTAGGCGATGATCGACGGCGTCGTCCGGGCGCCCTCGGAGTTCTCGATCACCTTGACCTGGTTACCCTCCATCACCGCCACGCACGAGTTGGTGGTGCCGAGGTCGATGCCGATGATTTTGCCCATGTTCAGTTAATCTCCAGATTTTGATCGCTGCGCGGATCGCGCTGGCGGGCCATTGCCCGCCCGGCCGTCCGCTTCAATTCGGAACTGTTGCCAAAATAAGTGCCGCTGCATCGTTTTCAAGACCCTCGACGCTATGCGGTCTTTAATTTTTTTAATCGCCTGCGCCGGGTTTGTCGGCGCGCGGGGTAATCCAGTCGGGCGTTGGAGCGACGATTCGCCTGGCCTGGCGACTCACCGGCAGACACGAACCGACGGTCGCCACTCCATGCCGCGGCGATTCCACATCGAACCAGCCAGCGGCCACCACAGCACGGCAGCGCCCAACCACCGCTGCGCGAAACGCCCGCTTACTTCGGCTGCGCGACGGTAACGAGCGCCGGACGCAGCACGCGGTCGGCAATCACATAGCCCTTTTGCAGCACGGTGACGACCGTGTTCGGCTCCTGCTCGGCCGGCACCATCGAAATCGCCTGATGACGGTGCGGGTCGAACTTCTCGCCGACCGGGTTAACGGCGACGACGCGCCCCTTCTCAAGGGCGCCGTTCAACTGCCGCAGCGTCAGCTCGACGCCTTCGCGGACTTTCGCGAGGTCGTCCGAGTTGTGCGCGATTGCCGCTTCGAGGCTGTCGACGACCGGCAGCAGATGCTCCGCAAAGCTCTCGATCGCAAACTTGTGCGCCTTCGACACGTCTTCCTGCGCGCGACGGCGCACGTTCTCGGTTTCGGCCTTCGCGCGCAGAAACGCTTCCTGCAGTTCGACGATCTTCGCCTGCGCCTCTTCGAGCGCGGCGGCGGCCTGCGGCGCGCCGGCTTCGGCCTGCGCCTCCGGCTGCTGGGCGGCCGCTGCGGCCGCCGGTTCACGCGACGGCTCGTCCGCGGGCGTCGGGTTCTGGCTCGTCGGGTTGTCTTGCGTGTTTTCCATGTCGCTGAACGTGATTGATGAGAGAAAAAAGAAGCCGTGATGACGCGCTGCGCCAGCCGGCGCGGCCGTTGCGCAGACGCGACACCGCAGTACGCATCGTTTGCCCACATAAGGGCGCAATCGACGATTTCAAGGGGCTTGCGACGGTTTTTTGCACCGCCGCCGTGCGCCCGAAACCCGCCGTTACAACCATTACCCCCGCTTGCCGAGATTGAAATTGAGTGCGCCGCGCGGCTGACCTACACTTCGTTTCAGGCGTCGCAAAGGACACGTATACCCTGATCGGGGCGCCGCACCGAGTTGGCCGTTTCAGTCGAATCCCCCGGGGGGAGTACCGTGAAACTGACCTTTGCAATATCGGTGGTCGCGCTGGTACTCATCGCCGGAACCACGACCATCTGCATGTCCGGAGCCGTCACGGACAACACCACGGAATACGGTGTCGTACACGCGACGATGGAATCGCTGTTCAACCCTCACGCGAAAGTTTGTCGATAGTGCGGCGGTCGCGCTTCGTCGGGCGGCCGTGCAACGTCGCCGCAGGCTCGCGGAACGTCCGCCGCCGCTCCAGTTCCGCCAGACGCCGCACCCGGCCTTCATCTGTTTCCGCATAAAGCGTCTGCGCGACGCTCGCCGGGCCGCGCACGTCGCACAGCCCCAGCACTTTCACCTGCCAGACCACCCGCTCGATGTCGATCTCGACGAGATCGCCGACGCGCACGTCCTTCGACGCCTTCACCGGCTCGCCGCCGATCCGCACGCGGCCCTTCTCGACGGCGTCGGCCGCCAGCGACCGGGTCTTGAAGAATCGCGCCGCCCATAGCCACTTGTCGATGCGCAACCGCGCAGACGGTTCGGTCGAAATCTTGTAGTTCATACGGATTCTTTCAACATGGTACGCGGCCGCACGGGGCCACTGGGTCCGTCATGCCGTCGCGCCGGTCGGCGCGGCCGCCTGCACCGGCCAGCCCTGCAGGTTCTGCGCGACGATCTCGCCGAGCGCCGCGATCCACGCGGGCGCCGCATTCAGGCACGGGATCCGGTGAAACTCCTTGCCGCCCGCGCGCACGAATTCGTCGCGCACTTCCATCCCGATTTCCTCGATCGTTTCGAGGCAATCCGCGGTGAAACCCGGACAGAACACGTCAACACGCCGCACGCCCGCGCCGCCGAGTTCCTTCAGCGTCGGCGCGGTGTACGGCTGCAGCCACTGCGCACGCCCGAAGCGCGACTGGAACGTGACCCGGCACTCGACCGGCGTCAGTTCCAGCGCGTGCATCAGCAACGCGGCCGTCTGCTGGCACTGGTCGTGGTACGGATCGCCGAGGTCGAGCGTCCGGCGCGGCACGCCGTGGAAACTCAACACGACGCGGTCGCCGGCCGCGAAGTCGGGCCGGCCGTGCGCATCCCAGTAATGCCGCACCTGCGCGACCAGCGCCGCGATATATGACGGATGATCGTGATACGAGCGCACCGTGCGGACTTCGGGCTGGTTGCGCATCCGCGCAAGCGCCGCGAACGCGGCGTCGAACGCGGTCGCCGTCGTCGACGCCGAATACTGCGGGTACATCGGCATCAGCAGCACCCGCTCCGCGCCCGACAGTTTCAACTGGTTCAGCATCGCCGGAATGTCCGGCGTGCCGTAGCGCATCGCGTGATCGACCAGCACCGTATAGTCGTTCGCGTGCAGCAGTTGCCGTAGCCCATCCGTCTGCTTTTGCGTATGAACCCGCAGCGGCGAGCCTTCCGGCGTCCACACCGCCGCGTATTTCTTCGCGGACGAGCGCCCGCGCGACGGCAGGATCAACGTGCGCAGCACCGGCTGCCACACGGCGGCCGGAATCTCGACGACGCGCGGATCGGACAGGAACTGCGCCAGATAACGGCGCACGGCGGCGGGCGTCGGCGCGTCCGGCGTGCCGAGATTGATCAGCAGGACCGCGACGCGATGCGCGACCGCGGACTGCAGGGGCCGCTCCAGATCGAAACGCATAGGCGATGGGAGGCGCCGCGCCAAGGCGCAGCATCGTTGCACAGGGAATTCATTATAACGGGCGCCCCGAACGCGCCCGACTGGCCATCCGGCCGATGGCGCGGCGCGCGCGTTTCGCGGATGATCGGCGTCAGGCGGGCGGAAAGCGAAAGACGGGAGGTCAGTTCTGGCTGAGCGCGAGCGACAGGAGCCGCGCGGTGATGTCGACGATCGGGATCACGCGGTTATACGCCATCCGCGTCGGGCCGATCACGCCGAGCGTGCCGACGATCTTGCCGTTCACCTCGTACGGCGCGGTCACCACGCTCATCTCCTCGATCGGCACGAGGTTCGATTCGCCGCCGATGAAGATCTGCACGCCTTGCGCGTGGCTCGACACGTCGAGCAGTTGCAGCAGGCTGGTTTTCTGGTCGAACACGTCGAACAGCTTGCGCAGCCGCGCCATGTCCGACGACAGATCAGCCACTTCGAGCAGGTTGCGCTCGCCGGAGATCAGCACCGTCTCGCCCGCGTCGGTCTCGTCGGTGCTCGCGGTCACGGCCGCGTGCATCAGCGCGGTCATGTCGCCGCGCAGCGCGTCGATTTCCTCGCGCAGCCGGCGGCGCACCTCGTCGAACGACAGGCCCGCGAAGTGGGCGTTGATGTAGTTGGACGCCTCGATCAGCTCGGACGGCGAGAAATCGCGCTGCGTCGCCATGATCCGGTTCTGCACGTCGCCTTCGGGCGTCACGATGATCAGCAGGATGCGCTTGTCCGACAGGCGCATGAACTCGATTTGCTTGAACACGTGGCTGCGGCGCGGCGTCAGCACGACGCCCGCGAACTGGGACAGATTGGACAGCACGCTCGCGGCGGCGGCCACGACCTTCTGCGGCTCGCCCGCGTGCAGCCTGGTCTTCACGGTGCGCATCACCGCTTCCTCGTCGGGCGACGGCTCGACGGTCAGCATCGTGTCGACGAACAGCCGGTACCCGCGCGGCGTCGGCACCCGGCCAGCCGACGTATGCGGACTGGACACGAGCCCGAGTTCCTCCAGGTCCGACATCACGTTGCGGATCGTCGCCGGGCTCAACTCCAGCCCCGAGTAACGCGACAGCGTGCGCGAGCCCACCGGCTGACCTTCGGCGATGTAGCGCTCGATCAGCGTTTTGAGGAGGGTTTGTGCGCGAGGATCTAGCATGACGGCAAATTTTAGCTCAACGGGGGAGTCGCTGCGAGTCCGGCCGGGCGACGGAGCGAAACGGCCGCTCATCCCGCCCATCCCGCCGGTCGCGACACGCCGGTCATCACCGTGTCACGCCGATCCTGCCGGCAACCGCGGACAGCGCCTGGCGCCCGTGCACGCGCGTCGCCAGGTTCTTTTCGCGACCTGACTATGGTGTAATGCCGGCATGCAGATCAACAGCCAGTTCAAGACCGTCGCGCTGGTCGGACGCAGCCAGACACAAGGCATCGGCGAGCCGCTGCTCGCCCTTGCGCGATGCATTTCGAAACTCGGCTTCGACGTGGTGTTCGAAGCGCAGACCGCCGAAGAAATCGGCGTCACCGACTATCCGGCGCTGCGGCCCGCGGAGATCGGCGCGCGCGCCGACGTCGCCGTCGTGCTCGGCGGCGACGGCACGATGCTCGGCATCGGCCGCCAGCTCGCGCCGTACCGCACGCCGTTGATCGGCATCAATCACGGCCGGCTCGGCTTCATCACCGACATCCCGTTCTCGGACATGCAGGAGGTCGTGCCGCAACTGCTCGCCGGCAGCTTCGAGCGCGAGGAGCGCATGCTGCTCGAAGCGCGCATCATGCGCGACCGCGAGCCGATCTACCACGCGCTCGCGTTCAACGACGTCGTCGTGAACCGCAGCGGCTTCTCCGGGATGGCGGAACTGCGCGTGCACGTGGACGGCCGCTTCATGTACAACCAGCGTTCGGACGGCCTGATCGTCGCGACGCCGACCGGCTCGACCGCGTATGCGCTGTCGTCGTCCGGGCCGATCCTGCATCCGCGGCTGCAGGGCATCGTGCTCGTGCCGATCGCGCCGCACGCGCTGTCGAACCGGCCGATCGTGCTGCCGGACGACTCGAACGTCGGCATCCAGATCGTCGCCGGCCGCGATGTGAACGTAAACTTCGACATGCAGTCGTTCACCGCGCTGCAACTCGGCGACGTGATCGAAGTGCGCCGCTCGCTCCATACCGTGCCGGTGCTGCATCCGGTCGGCTACAGCTATTACGCGACGCTGCGCAAGAAGCTGCACTGGAACGAGCACCCGGCGCTGCAGAACGACGCCCCCGAGGACTGACCGCGCTCCGGGCAGCCGGCCGCGCCGTGCCGTGCCGGCCCCGGCGACGCCCGCGGAACCGCCGACCAGCCACCCAGACGACCCCCATGCTCCGTCATCTCTCGATTCGCGACTTCGTGATCGTCGCGGCGCTCGACCTCGAATTCGATAGCGGCTTCAGCGTCTTTTCCGGCGAGACCGGCGCCGGCAAGTCGATCCTGATCGACGCGCTCGCGCTGACGCTCGGCGCTCGCGCCGACGCGAGCGTCGTGCGCACCGGCGCATCGCGCGCGGACATCACCGCCGAATTCGACGCGCCGCCGCACGTCGCGTCGTGGCTCGACGAGCAGGCGCTCGCGAACCCGGCCGACGACGGCGGGCCGGCGAGCGTGATGCTGCGGCGGGTCGTCGACGGCAGCGGCCGCTCGCGCGCGTTCATCAACGGCACGCCGGCGACGCTCGCGCAACTGCGCGAAGTCGGCGAGATGCTGGTCGACATCCACGGCCAGCACGCGCATCAACTGCTGATGCGGCCCGACGCGCAGCGCGAACTGTTCGACACGCACGCGGGGCTGTCCGGGCGGGCGGCCGCCGTCACCCGCGCATGGCGCGCGTGGCGCGACGCGACCCAGGCGGTCGAGACGGCGCAGTCGCGCGACCGCGAACTGCAACTCGAACGCGAGCGCCTTGCGTGGCAGCTCGCGGAACTCGACAAGCTCGCGCCGCAGCCGGGCGAATGGGAAGAGATCAACGCGGAGCATCATCGGCTGTCGCATTCGGCGAACCTGATCGATGGCGTGCAGGGCGCGCTCGCGGCGCTGTCCGAGTCCGACGAGGCGATGATTTCGCAGCTCGGCTCGATCGTGTCGAAGCTGCGCGACCTCGCGGAAATCGACCCGGCGCTCGGCGATGCGCTCGCCGCGCTCGAACCGGCCGCGATCCAGCTTCAGGAGGCCGCGTATTCGCTGAGCCATTACGCGCAGCGGCTCGACCTCGATCCGGACCGGCTCGCGCAGGTCGACAAGCGGCTCGACGCGCTGCACTCGGCCGCGCGCAAATTCCGGCTGCAACCCGAGACGCTGCCCGAAGAACACGCGTCGCGCCGCACGCAGCTCGCGACGCTCGACGCCGCCGCGGACCTCGGCGGACTGCGCGCGGCGGCGGCGAAGGCGCACGACGCATACGTCGCCGAAGCGAAGCTGCTGTCGAAGGGCCGCGCGAAAGCGGCAAAGGCGCTCGGCGCGGCGGTCACGCAGGGGATGCAGGAACTGTCGATGGCGGGAGGCAGCTTCGAGGTCGCGCTGGCGCCGCTCGCGGACGGCGGCGCGCACGGGCTGGAGCAGATCGAATTCCGCGTGGCGGGCCACGCGGGCGTGCCGCTGCGGCCGCTCGCGAAAATCGCGTCCGGCGGCGAACTCGCGCGGATCAGCCTCGCGCTCGCGGTGATCGCGAGCGCCGCGAGCCTGACGCCGACGCTGATCTTCGACGAGGTGGATACCGGCATCGGCGGCGGCGTCGCGGAAGTCGTCGGACGGCTGCTGCATCAGCTCGGGCAACAGCGCCAGGTGCTGTGCGTCACCCACCTGCCGCAGGTCGCCGCGCGCGGCGATCACCACTTCCAGGTGTCGAAGTCGGGCGACGGCAACGGCGGCACGCTGTCCGTCGTCACGCCGCTCGACCGGTCCGGACGGATCGAGGAAGTCGCGCGGATGCTCGGCGGGCTGGAAATCACCGCGACCACGCGCAAGCATGCGAAGGAGATGCTGGCGGCGTAGCGGAGTGGGCGCGGTGCCGTTTGCGTTGAACACGCATACCGCGTCGCCTCGCCGGCCGATGACCCGCTAGCCCGACCGGCAACAACGGCCATAGCCACAGACATCGGGCCAGCAGGAATCACCCGCTCGCGCGGCCTGTCGCCATCACGGCTTCGAATCACCCGCGTCGCCCAGCCCCAGCCTGCCGCACGAACCGCTCACCCCGCTAGCCGAACACCCTTTTCCACAACGCCAGCACCGCCTCCCGCTGCGGAGCGACGCGCGCGGGATCGACGCGCGCCACCTCCATCCCGTCGAGCCGCAACTGGTGTTGCAGCTTGCGATAGAGCCGGTATGCGGCGCCGATCGTCTCCGCCTCGTCCGCGCTCATCAGCCCAAAGCGCGACACCTCGCGCAGCAGCGCGATGTTCCCGGTGTTGCGGATCAGCTCCGGGTCCTGCGCCGCGTGCAGCAGCACCCAGTACTGCACCAGGAACTCGATGTCGACCATCCCGCCGCGATCGTGCTTCAGATCGAACAGGTCGGTCCGGTTCGGGTGCCCTTCCTCGACCCGCCGCCGCATGTCGACGATCTCGCCCGCGAGCGGCCCCGCCTCGCGCGGCGTCGTCAGCACCTGCACGCGGATCGCCTCGAAGTGCGCGCCGATCCCGGCGTCGCCCGCGCAGAAGCGCGCGCGCGTCAGCGCCTGGTGCTCCCACACCCACGCGGTGTTCGCCGCGTCGCCCTCGCGCAACTGGTAGCGGCGGAACGCGTCGAGGTCCGTCACGAGCAGCCCCGACTCGCCGTTCGGCCGCAGCCGCAGATCGACGTCGAACAGCGTGCCCGCGCCGGTCGCGGTCGTGAGCCACGTGATCAGCCGGCGCGCGAACATCGCGTAGACGTCCGACGCGCTGTCGTCCTCGTCGTCGTACAGGAAGATCAGGTCGAGGTCCGACGCGTACCCCAACTCCTTGCCGCCGAGCTTGCCGTATGCGATCGCCGCGAAACGCGGCACGTCGCGATGACGCCTCGGAAACTGCTGCCACACCGCGTCGATCGTCACGTCGAGCACCGCGTCCGCGAGTTCGGACAGCCGGTCGCTCACGTGCTCGACCGACAGCCGCCCCGCGAGATCGAGCAACAGGATGCGGAACACCTCGGCCTGGTGCGCGTGGCGCAGCAGGTCCATCTGCTGCTCCACGCCGTCCGCCGCCGCGAGCCGCGCGCGCAGTTGCTGCCTGAACACGGGCCAGTCGAACGGCGTCGCGATCGCTTCGTCGTCGAGCAGTTCGTCGAGTAGTTGCGGATGGCGGATCAGATAACCGGCCGCCCAGCGCGACCCGCCCAGCACCTTCAGCACCCGGGTCAGCGCGTCCGGATATTCGGTCAGCAGCGCGAGATACGCGCCGCGCCGGCCGACCGCTTCGAGCAGTTCGAACAGCCGCGCGAGCGTGTCCGCGCGGCGCTCGCGCGGCTCCAGCGTGCGCGCCGCGTCGAGCGCGCGCTGCGCGACGCTGTCGAAACGCTCGCGGCTGCGCTCCGGCAGGCTCGCATAACGCGACGACCGCCACAGCCCGCGCAGCCGCGCCAGCAGTGGCTCCGCGCCGTCGATGCCGAGTTCCGCGAGCCGCGCGAGCAGCGCGTCGTCGCCGCCGTCCTCCGCGAGCGCGCCGCTCCACACCCACGCGGCCGCGCCGTCCTCGGGCGCCGCGCAGCCGCCGTCCCCGTTCACCTTGTCCGCGAAGATCTGGTCGAACTGCCGCTCGACCCGGTCGCGGTGCGCGTCCAGCTCCGCGAGCAGCGCCGGATAACCGTCGAAGCCCATCGCGGCCGCCAGCGCGTGACGCTCCGCGTCGTCGACCGGCATCGCGTGGGTCTGCGCGTCGTCGCGGTATTGCAGCCGGTGTTCGAGCGCGCGCAGGAAGCGGTACGCGCGCGCGAGGTCCGTGCCGACCTCGGACGCGATCAACCCGCGCGCCGCCGCGTAACCGAGCACCGCGAGCGTCGGCCGCACGCGAAAACCCGCGTCCTGGCCGCCGCGGATCAACTGGAACACCTGCGCGCTGAACTCGATCTCGCGGATGCCGCCGCGGCCGAGCTTGATGTCGTCGGCCTTGTCCGGCCGCATCGTCGCGCGGCGCTGCGCTTCCTGGCGGATCTGCACATGCAGCGAGCGGATCGCGCCGATCACGCCGAAGTCGAGGTAACGCCGGTACACGAACGGCTTCACGAGCGCGTCGAGCTGCGACGCGAGCCGCTGTGCGGACTCGCTGTGCGGCTCCGACACGAGCCGCCCCTTGATCCACGCGTAACGCTCCCACTCGCGGCCCTGCACGTAGAAATATTCTTCGAGCATCCCGAGGCTGCACACGAGCGGCCCGGAATCGCCGTTCGGCCGCAGCCGCATGTCGACGCGGAACACGAAACCGTCCGCGGTCACGTCCGCGAGCGCCGCGATCAGCCGCTTGCCGACGCGCGTGAAGAAGTCCTGCGTCGCGATCGGCGCGCGCTGGCCGCCGGTCGTCTCGCCGTCGTCCTCGTACACGAAGATCAGGTCGATGTCCGACGACACGTTCAGCTCGCGCCCGCCGAGCTTGCCCATTCCGACGACGCCGAGCGTCAGCCGCTCGCCGTCCGGTCCGCGCGGCTCGCCGAACAGCGTTTCGAGATCGGCGCTGACGACCGCGAGCGAACGCTGGATCGCGATCTCCGCGAGGTCGGTCATCGCGCCGGTCACTTCGGCGACGTCCGCGACGCCGCCCAGGTCGCGCTCCATCACCGCGCAGAACACCTCGATGCGCAGCCGGCGCAGCACCTGCTTCAACTGCTCGTCGGTCAGCGGCGCGGCGACCGCGCCCGATGCGCCGGACGCGGAACCGCCCAAAGCCTCGCACAACGCGTCGAAGCGCGCGGCGATGCGCTCGCGCGTGACCGGCGCGGCGGCCAGCGACTCGACCTGCGCGGCCAGTTCGGGACGCGCTCCATAAGCGCGCGCCGCGTAACGGGAAAAGCCGGAACTCAGAAGAGGGATGTCAGTCATCGGGGGATCTGCTTGAGGAACGCACGGGACCTTCGCGCTGCCGGCTACCGGCTTGCTACCGTTTATGCCGCCTGCCACCGCTCGCCGCCGGCCGCGCCGGACCAGCGCCCGGCAAGCCTCCAGGGCTGCGCCGGATGGGCGTCTCGCGGGTCCTGTGTGATACATTTCGTCGTCAGAACGCAACGCTACCATACCCCACCCTCCGCAGTATGTCCGAGCGAAACGACCCCGCCGGCCCGCATCAAAATGGACAGGCCAGCAACCGTGCAAGCTCGGGTGCGCGCGCACGCGACCCACGTCACCCACACGACCATGTCGTACTGAGGCACGCGCTGCGCGTCACGCTTGCGATCGCGCTCGTCATCTGGTTCATCGTCGCCGCGCTGCTGCTCGGCCTGCGTTACGTCGTGCTGCCGCGCGTGGATGCGTTCCGCCCGCGCATCGAAGCGATCGTGTCGGAGAAGATCCACGCGGAATTCCGCATCGGCAAGCTCGCGCCGCACTGGTCCGGGTTCCAGCCGGGCATCGACGTGACCGACCTGACGATCCGCGACCGCCACGGCGCGATCGCGCTGAACATCCCGCACGCGACCGCGACCGTCGCGTGGCGCTCGCTGCTCCAGTTGTCGCCATTGCTGTCGAGCATGATCGTCGAGCGGCCCGACGTGCTGATCCAGCGCGACGAGGACGGCACGCTCGCGGTCGCCGGCGTGCAGGTGCCGAGCACGCGCAGCGGCAACGCGACGTTCTCGACGTGGCTGCTGCGCCAGCAGGCGATCGTGCTGCGCGGCGGCACGCTGCGCTGGCTCGACTCGACGCGCGACGCGCCCGAACTGACGCTGCACGACATCCGCCTCGCGATCCTCAACGACGGTTACGACCACCGCTTCGCGCTGCAGGCGCCGAGCGAGGGCACGGTGCTGCACGGCCCGCTCGACTTTCGCGCGCGCTTTCGGCACGCGCGTTTCTCGCAAGCCGGCAAGCCGCTCGACTGGACCGGCGACGCGTACCTGTCCACCGGCCCGGTCGATCTGCCGACCCTCGCGCGCTACGCGAACCTGCCGATCACGACCTACGCCGGGCGCATCGACAACGCGATCTGGGCGCACTTCTCGGAAGGCCGGATCACGTCGGCGAACGGCGTGCTCGACGGCGCGGGCGTCGCGCTGCGCGTGAAGCCGACGCAGCCGAAGCTCGACGTGCCGGTCGCGCATTTCGACTGGCGCGTCGATGCGATCCCCGGCGACTTCACGCTGAAGCTCACCGACTTCCACGCGGAACTGGGCCAGCCGCCGCTCGCGGACGGCACGCCGCTCACCCGCTCGCTCGCGCTGGCGACGCTCGACGCGCGGTTCCGGCAGCAGTCGGTGCAGCACGGCCAGCTGTTCACGGTTCGCGGCGACCGCATCGACCTCGGGATCCTCGCGGAATTCATGCGGACGCTGCCGCTGCCGGCGCGCGTGCTGAACACGCTCGTGCGCTTCAACCCGCGCGGACTGCTCGCGAACTACGAACTCGGGATGGAGCGCGCGCGGCCCGAGGCGAACCAGGCCGCCGCCGAGCAGCGCAGCACCAGCATCGAGCCGTTCGTCCACTATCGCTTCAAGGGCGACCTGCAAGGCATCAGCGTCGCCGCGCAGGAGCCGCCGCCGGGCCTCACGCCGCGCAATCACCCGCGCGCGGGCCTGCCCGGCGTCGAGAACCTGTGGGGCAGCATCGACGCGGACGAACGCCACGGCACGATCCGGCTCGACACCGCGAACGCGGCGGTCACGCTGCCGGGCGTGTTCGACGATCCGCGCCTGTTGTTCGCGCGGCTGTACGGCTCGGCCGACTGGACCGTCGCGCCGACGCGCGAGCCGGGCGACACGCACAAGGCGTTCAGCGTGAACGTGACCGAACTCGGCGTGCAGAACCCGGAAGTGCGCGCGCGGATGGCCGCGCGTTACTCGAACCCCGGCCACGGCCGCGGCTCGCTCGACATGAAGGCCGATTTCGAGGAAGCGCGCGTCGATTCGATCGTGCGCTACCTGCCGACGAGCCTCAGCGAGAAGGTCCGCACCTATCTCGGCCACGGGTTGCAGGCTGGCGTGTCGCGGGGCGCGACGATCGAGGTCCACGGCGACCTGACGAAATTCCCGTACGCGCGCGACCCGGACGCCGGGCAGTTCCGGATCGTCGCGCCCTTCACCGGCGGCCGCTTCGACCCGTCGCCGTACCCGCCGAGGACGATGAGGAACGGCACGCCGAACGTGTGGCCGGCGTTCGACGGCATCGACGGCGTGTTCCGGCTGACGGAGAACAGGCTGCGCTTCGACATCGCGCAGGGCCACTATCGCGGTTTCGTGCTGCGCGACGTGACCGGCCGGATCGACGACACCGGCACGCGCGAATCGAACCTCGTGATCGCCGGCAACGGGCGCGGGCCGCTCGCGGACCTGATCGACTACGCGAACAACAGCGCGCTCGGCGGAATGTCGAGGCACGTCGGCGCAAAGGTGCGCGCGCAAGGGCCGGCGACGCTCGCGCTGAAGCTGACGATCCCGCGCATCCCGAAGCCGAAGATCCGCGCGGAAGGCGCGATCGGCTTCCAGAACAACCGGCTCGCGGTCGAGAACGCGCCGCCGCTCACGAACGTGACCGGCCGGGTCCGCTTCACGAACCGCAGCGCGACGACCGACCGGCTCACCGCGCGGTTCCTCGGCGGCGACGTGCGCGCGAGCGGCGGGTTGCGCGAGGACGGCCGCTACACATTCGACGTGGACGGCGACGTGTCGGCCGACGCCGCGCGCGGGCTCGGCCTGCGCGGGCCGACGGCGGCGATGCTGGAGCGGGTCCGCGGCCACGCGCCCTATGCGTTCAGCTTGCGCGGCGCGCGCGGCGGCGGGCTGCCGGAACTGACCGCGACGTCGGACCTGACCGATCTCGCGCTCGACCTGCCCGCGCCGTTCGGCAAGACGGCCGGCGCGCCGATGCCGCTGCGCTTCGCGCTGCGCCCGGCGGGTGAAGCCGGGCCGGGCGTGCAGCACGCGGAGCTGGCGCTCGGTCCGCTCGCGGCGAACTACCTGCTGCGGCCGGAGCCGAACGGGCAGCCGCCGCAGGTCGTGCGCGGCGCGATCGGCGTGAACCGGCCGGCCGACCTGCCGGCAGAAGGCGTGACGGCGGCCGTCGATCTGCCCGAGTTCGACGCGGACGCGTGGCGGCGGGTCGTACAGCAGTTGCGGGCGGCGGCGGCACCGAATGCCGGCGCGGCCGGTTCGGCGCGCGCGGCCGACGCCGCCGGCAACGCGAGGCGGCCGACGTCGGCGACGGCCGTTGCGGGAAAAGCCGCGATCAGAGCGGCCGCTGCGGAAACGGCAACAGCAGCGGCCGTTGCGGGAAACCCTGCGGCCAGAACGACCCGGGCGGCAAACGACAGCGCGCCGATCGCGGCCGACACGGCAGCGGCAAGCGCCGCGACGCCGCCGGCCGACGCAATTGCAACCGCGAACGCGATCCGCTCGAACACGCGCATCGCCCAGCCGGCCGACGCGGCGGAACAGTCCGCGGCCGCCGCCGCGAATCCCGCCGTCCCGCAGTCCGCGTTCGCGCCGTACCTGCCGTCGCGCTTCGCGGTCCACGTCGGCACGCTGACGCTGCTGAAGCGTCACTGGGAAAACCTCGTCGTCGGCGCGTCGCGCAGCGGCAACCAGTGGCAGGCGAACCTCGCGTCGAACCAGGTGTCCGGCCACCTGTCGTGGAAACCCGGCCCGGTGCCGGGCACGCCCGGCACGCTGGAGGCGCGGCTCGCGCGGCTCGTCGTCCCGGCCGCGACCGAAAACGACCTGCTCGGCCAGGCGATCTCGACGCCCGCGCAGAACATGCCGACCGTCGATCTCGTCGTGAACCAGCTGTTCGTCCGCGGCCACGACCTCGGCCGGCTCCAGGTGAACGCGCACAACCTCGAAGAGAACGGCGTGCCGGTCTGGAAGCTCGACATGTTCGAACTCAGCAATCCGGCCGCGCGCCTCACCGCGACCGCGAACTGGCGCACCGTCGACGAAACCGGCCCCGGCCAGGACGAGCCGACGCCGCGCCGCACGGCGGTCGATTTCCGGCTCGACGTGAAGGACGCCGGCGCGCTGCTCGACCGGGCCGGCATGCCGCATACGCTGAAGGGCGGCGACGGCATGCTGTCCGGCGACGTCGAATGGCGCGGCGGCCCGGCCGCGATCGACTATCCGACGCTGAACGGCAGCGTGGCCGTCGATCTGCGGCACGGCCAGATCCTGCGCGTGAATCCGGGCCTCGCGCGGCTGCTCGGCGTGCTGAGCCTGCAAAGCGTCGCGCGCTTCGCGACGATGGACTTCCGCGACGTGCTCGGCGAAGGGCTGCCGTTCTCGCGCGTGACCGGCACCGGCCGGATCCAGGACGGCGTCGCGCACACCGACGACTTCCGGATGGTCACCGCGCCCGCGCGCGCGGAGATGTCCGGCGACGTCGACCTCGCGAAGCGGACCCAGACGCTGCACGTGCGCGTCGCGCCGACGATCAGCGCGGGCGCGGGCGTGCTCGCGGCGGCCGTGGTCAATCCGCTGTTCGGCCTCGGCGCGCTGGTCGCCGACTTCGCGCTGTCGCATTCGATCGAATCGGCGTTCGCGTTCCAGTACGCGATCACCGGACCGTGGTCGAAACCCGAGGTCGAGCGGGTGCGCGGCGATCAGGGTAAGATGGACGCGCAGGTGCCGGCCCCCGTGCGCTGACGCGAGCGGAAAGGCCGGCAGGCACGGCGAATGCGGCCGACCGGTCGCCGGCGCGAACGAAATGCGCGGCCCCGGCGGCCTGACCGGCAACGCGGCCAGTCCGCGAGCGCACCGCCGAAACGCCCGCCTGTTTCCCCCTGGTTTATTGAAGAGCCGTCGATGAGCGATTCGCACAGCCAATCCACGCCGTTCCGTGTCGCCGCGTTGCAGATGGTCAGCACGCCGGAGCGCGAACGCAATCTCGCCGAAGCCGGGCGCCTGATCGCGGAAGCCGCGCGAGACGGCGCGAAGCTGGTGCTGCTGCCCGAATACTTCTGCTTCATGGGCTACAAGGACACCGACAAGCTCGCGATCCGCGAACCGTACGGCGACGGCCCGATCCAGCGTTTTCTGTCGGACGCCGCGCGCGAACACGGCATCTGGGTGATCGGCGGCACGCTGCCGCTCGTCGCGCCGGAAGCCACGCGCGTGCTGAACACGACGCTCGTGTTCGATCCGCGCGGCGAGGAAGTCGCGCGCTACGACAAGATCCACCTGTTCAATTTCGAGAAAGGCGAAGAGTCGTTCGACGAGGCGCGCACGATCCGCCCCGGCGGCGACGTCCGCACGTTCGAAGCGCCGTTCGGCCGGGTCGGACTGTCGGTCTGCTACGATCTGCGCTTTCCCGAGCTGTACCGGAAGATGGGCGACTGCGCGCTGATGGTCGTGCCGTCCGCGTTCACGTACACGACCGGGCGCGCGCACTGGGAACTGCTGTTGCGCGCCCGCGCGATCGAGAACCAGTGCTACGTGCTCGCCGCCGCGCAAGGCGGCAAACACGAGAACGGCCGCCGCACATGGGGACACACCATGCTGATCGACCCGTGGGGCGAAATCGTGGCGGTCCGCGACGAAGGCCCCGGCGTGGTCGCCGGCGACATCGATACCGCGCGGCTCGCCGAAGTGCGCACCAGCCTGCCGTCGTGGCGGCATCGCGTGCTCGGCTGCTGATGCGCCGCGGCCCACCGCCATCAGCACCCATCCAGCCGAACCGATCCGGCGTCCGCAACTTGATATCCGCGCACGCCGCCCGAATCTGCGTCATGAACTTTCAACCTCACCTGCCCGCATGAACATCATCGAACCCGTCATTCATCACCTTGCGATCGCGAAGGACGCGCTGCTGACGCCCTACGGCCTCGACGAAGCGGTGCTCACGCGCACGCTCGGCGAGATCTTCACGCACCGCGTGGACTACGCGGACCTGTACTTCCAGGCTACCCGCAGCGAGGCGTGGAGCCTCGAAGAAGGCATCGTGAAGTCCGGCAGCTTCAGCATCGACCAGGGCGTCGGCGTGCGCGCGGTGTCCGGCGAGCGCACCGCGTTCGCGTACTCCGACGACCTGTCGCCCGACGCGATCCGCCAGGCCGCGATCGCCACCCGCTCGATCGCCAAGGCCGGCGGCGGCAAACAGAAGATCAAGGTCGCGTCGTCGCTGAAAGGCGTCTCCGGGCGCGACCTGTACCTGAGCGCCGACCCGCTCGCGTCGCTCGACGCCACCGAAAAGGTGAAGCTGCTGGAGCGCATCGAGCAGATGGCGCGCGGGCGTGACCCGCGCGTCACGCAGGTGATGGCCGCGCTCGCCGGCGAATACGACGTGGTGCTGGTCGCGCGCAGCGACGGCGCGCTCGCCGCCGACGTGCGCCCGCTGGTGCGCGTGTCGGTGACGGTGATCGCCGAGCAGAACGGCCGGCGCGAGGTCGGCAACGGCGGCGGCGGCGGCCGCTTCGACTACGGTTATTTCACCGACGACGTGCTGTCGAAATACGTCGACGACGCGGTCCACGCGGCGCTGGTGAACCTCGACGCGCGGCCCGCGCCGGCCGGCGCGATGACCGTCGTGCTCGGGCCGGGCTGGCCCGGCGTGCTGCTGCACGAGGCGATCGGCCACGGGCTCGAAGGCGATTTCAACCGCAAGGGCTCGTCGGCGTTCGCCGGACAGATCGGCGAGCGGGTCGCGGCGAAAGGCGTGACGGTGGTCGACGACGGCACGCTGCCGAACCGCCGCGGCTCGCTGAACATCGACGACGAGGGCAACCCGACGCAGTGCACGACGCTGATCGAGGACGGCATCCTGAAGGGTTACATCCAGGACTCGCTGAACGCGCGGCTGATGAAGATGCCGGTGACGGGCAACGCGCGGCGCGAGTCGTACGCGGCGCTGCCGATGCCGCGGATGACGAACACCTACATGCTGAACGGCGACAGGGATCCGGCGGAAATCCTCGCGTCGGTGAAGAACGGCCTCTATGCGGTGAACTTCGGCGGCGGGCAGGTGGACATCACGAACGGCAAGTTCGTGTTCTCGGCGTCGGAGGCTTACATGATCGAGGACGGCAAGATCACGTACCCGGTGAAGGGGGCGACGCTGATCGGCAGCGGGCCGGAGTCGCTCAAGTACGTGAGCATGATCGGCAACGACATGCGGCTGGATTCGGGCGTCGGGGTGTGCGGCAAGGAAGGCCAGAGCGTGCCGGTCGGCGTCGGCCAGCCGACGCTGCGCATCGACCGCATGACGGTCGGCGGCACGGTCTGATCGATGCATGGCCGTGCGGTAAATCCGCACGGCCATGCAGACAATCCGCGCAAAACCACCCTCTTTCGCAATAGATCCGCATTTTCACCGAAACCCGCTTGCCAAGCCGCAGACTATCGGGTTATAAAGGCAATCACCTTTTTCGAATACCGCGCCGCTAAACCGCACTCCGCCATGTTCGCCACGAAGTTTTACTTTTATTTTTTCTGGCATCTCAGACCGCAGGCGGATCGAGAGGGTTGATAGCACGCGCAACACCCGAACACACGAAAAACCGCCAGCGAAGCCTGGCGGTTTTTTTTCGTCCATCCCGTAACCGAGCAGCAACTTCATCTAACGACTTTTTGGCAGCACCGTCCGCGCCACCCCGCAGACACGCTACGAACGGATCAGGAGAACCAGCCATGCCCCCGCACAACACCGACGATGTCCGCATCCGGGAATTGAAAGAACTCACGCCGCCCGCCCACCTGATCCGCGAATTCCCGTGCTCGGAAGCCGCGTCGAACCTGATCTACGAATCGCGCCGCGCACTGCACCGCATCCTGCACGGGATGGACGACCGCCTGATCGTCGTGATCGGCCCGTGCTCGATCCACGACACCAAGGCCGCGGTCGAATACGCGCGCCAGCTCGTCGAGCAGCGCAAGCGTTTCGCCGGCGACCTGGAGATCGTGATGCGCGTGTACTTCGAAAAACCGCGCACCACCGTCGGCTGGAAGGGGCTCATCAACGACCCGTATCTCGACAACAGCTTCAAGATCAACGACGGCCTGCGCACCGCGCGCGAACTGCTCGTGCAGATCAACGAACTCGGCCTGCCGGCCGGCACCGAGTACCTCGACATGATCAGCCCGCAGTACATCGCGGACCTGATCTCGTGGGGGGCGATCGGCGCGCGCACGACCGAGTCCCAGGTGCACCGCGAACTCGCGTCCGGGCTGTCGTGCCCGGTCGGCTTCAAGAACGGCACCGACGGCAACGTGAAAATCGCCGTCGATGCGATCAAAGCCGCGTCGCAGCCGCACCATTTCCTGTCGGTCACGAAGGGCGGCCACTCGGCGATCGTGTCGACCGCCGGCAACGAGGACTGCCACGTGATCCTGCGCGGCGGCAAGGCGCCGAACTACGACGCGGACAGCGTGAACGTCGCGTGCGCGGACATCGGCAAGGCCGGTCTCGCCGCGCGCCTGATGATCGACGCGAGCCACGCGAACAGCCAGAAGAAACACGAGAACCAGATTCCGGTCTGCGCGGACATCGGCCGTCAGCTCGCGGCCGGCGACGAGCGGATCGTCGGCGTGATGATCGAATCGCATCTCGTCGCGGGCCGCCAGGACCTGAAGGAAGGTTGCGCGCTCACCTACGGGCAGAGCATCACCGATGCGTGCATCGGCTGGGACGAGAGCATCCCCGTGCTCGAAGGGCTGGCCGAAGCGGTCCGGCAGCGGCGCGTCGCGCGCGGCAGCGGGAACTGATCGTCCGCTGGCGAATGCGGTCGAAGGCGCGCTGCGCTCCCTGCGCTACGCAGACGCCTTCGTCAAGCCGCCGTTCGAAGCGAAGCACGAAGCCATACCGAAGCCCGCGCGAGTCGCGGGCTTTTTCATGTCGGCTACAGGCGCGCGGCGCGTTCCGGTTTCACCGAACCCAGACACATCTCGGCAATGCCGATGACGTTGCCGATCAGCCGCCCGCGCCGGTCGAGGTGCGCTTCGGGCCGCACCGACTTCACGCAGTTCATCCCGAGCGCGCGCACGATGTTGCTCGCCGCCTCCTTGCGCGACAGCACGCCCTTGCGGCACAGGTACATCGCGTTCACGACCTGCGAGTAGCCGAACTTGCGCCCCGACACACGGCCGCCCTGCATCCCGAGATGCACGCCGAGCAGATAATTGCAGCGCACGAGCCGCCCGCGCCGCGACAGCCGCCGCGAGAAGTCCTTGTCCTCCAGCCAGCCGTATAGCACGAGCCGTTCGTCGAAACGCAGGTCGCCGATCGACTGCACGCGGCACGCCATGTTGCAGCCATACAGCGACGTGCACGGATCGAGCGGCGGACGTTGCAGCGCGGCCGCTTCGGCGCCATCGACCAGCGTGAGCGCCTCCTCCCACGCAACCGGCTGTCCGGTCGCGCCGTCGCGCAGCGTGCGGCCGGACAATCCGGCAAGCGACGGGTCGGCGGCGAACACGTCGGCGCACTGCTCGATCCAGTGGCGCTCGGGCGCGAAGTCGTCGTCGAAGAAGATCACGACGTCGGTGTCCGGCGCGAGCGCATCGAGCGCGCGATTGCGCTGCACGCTCGAACCCGCGGTGCCGATCAGCACGTCGACACGCAGACCGTTGGCGTCGTAGGGGCCGATGTCCGCGTCGCAACTGCCGGACAGGATCAGTTGATCGGGACGCACCGTCTGCCGCGCGAGCAGTCGCACCGCCCACGCGGTCGCGGCCGGCCGCCCCTTCGTCGCGATCACGACCGAAACGCGCAGACGCGGTTTCGCATCGTCCGTCGCTGCAAGCGGAATGTCGTCGGTCGCGAGGGTCGTCATCGGGTTCTCCGCTTTCCGGTGGTCGCTCGGCGGCTGCGTCGCGCATCGCGCGACCGCGCAGTACAGTACAGATCGCGCACTTCACGACGAAGCGCTTCGAGGTTAACACGCCGCCTCGGTTCGCCCCCGCCCATTCGACTGAAGTTGTCCGAAACGTTCTATTCATCGACCGATTCAAACAGTGCATCCGCGATGCGCCGAATACGGCTTCATTCACACTGCATCGAGCGCGTTTCGACGCCTGAAAATAAGGGTGCTGCGCTTCATCGCATGCCATAGCGCCGCACCACCGAACGGTTTCGTCTAATAATTATTTTCTAGTTCCGCTCGCGTGGCAATTCACCTACAACTACTAGGCAGATCGCGAAAACCCGTCGCGTTCATTCTCCGGAGCCGCCACGTGACTAACAGGATCACGTCCACCGAACCGGGCCTCTGTCCCGGCGAATGCGCAACGCGCACGACGCGGCCCACCGTGTTCTACGTGCAGCCGTTGATCGCGCGTTATCGCGTCGAAGTCGTCGAATCGCTGAACCGGCTCTTCAACGTAAAGGTGTTCGCGCGTTCCGAAGGCGTCGAGGCCAGCGGCTTCTCGCGCGAGATGCCTCATTGCGAGGAGTTCGTCGAGACGCGCATCGGACGCCTGCTGTCGCGGCGCATCCACATGCAGAGCCACGTGCTGAGGCGCATCGTGGTCGAGCGCCCCGATGCGGTGCTGATCTTCGCGGACGTCCGTTATCTGTCGTTGTGGCTCGCGCTCGTCGCCGGGCGCGTGATCGGCGTGCCGGTGCTGATCCATGGCCAGGGGCTGTACCGCTACAAGCCCGCCGGCCTGAGGCGCGCGATCTGCTATCGGCTCGCGGTCGCGCTTGCAACGCGCTATGTCTGTTATACGGAGGCGTCGCGCTCGTCGCTCGAACAGATCGGTTGCCCGCCCAACAAGCTCGTCGTCGCGAACAACTCGCTGACGGTGTCGCATACGGTCGATCCGTCCACGAAGACCGGCAGCGAGGACGGCGTGCTGTTCATCGGCCGGCTGCGCGAAGGTTCGCAGGTCGAGCGGCTGATCGAGGCGGTCGGCCGGTTGCGCGCCGAAGGACGCAACATCACGCTGCACGTGGTCGGCGGCGGCGAGCACGGCGAACGCCTGAAGCGCGACTACGGCGATCGCGACTACGTGGTCTGGTACGGCGCGGTATTCGACGACGCCGAGATCGCGGCGATCAGCCAGCGTTGCCGCGTCGGCTGTTATCCGGGCGCGGCCGGGCTCAGCATCGTTCACCTGTTCGCGTTGAGCCTGCCGCCTGTCGTGCACGACCACCTGCCGCTGCACATGGGACCGGAGCCAGGTTACGTCGAGAACGGCCGCACCGGCTTCGTGTTTCCGAGCGACGGCGGCGTCGAAGGGCTCGCGGACACGCTGCGGCACATCTGGGCATTGCCGCCCGGTGCGATGCGAGTCACGGCCGAAGCCGCGTCTGCGGCGTACCACGAACTCAATTCGCCGACGCTCGGCCGGCGGCTCGCGGAGATCGTCGACGCGGCGGTGCGGGCCTGATACCGCTGACACCAGCACGACGACGCGGGAAGCGCGTGCGACGACACGCGCCCTGTCATCCGTTATCCGAAGCTCGTCACGGCGTTCCCAACTGAACGCTCACCGCCTGCGCAACGCGCGATACAGCATCCACCCCGCCCCCGACGCCAGCCCGAGCGTCATCGCCCAGGCGATGCCGGTGACGCCCCAGCGCTGCGTCGCGACCGGCACCGTCGCGATCAGCACGACGACCTGGAGCAGCGACGCATGCGTCGCCGCGCGCGCGTCGCCGATCGCGCGCAGGTACGACACGAGCACCGCGATCAGCGCGCCGATCGCCATGTTGATTACGAAGATCCGGAACAGCGGCACCGCCGACAGCCACGCGGAACCGAGCACGAGGCTGAACAGCGGCTCCGCCGCCGCGCGCAGCACGACGACCACGACGACGAGCCCGAGCGCGACCGCGCCGAGATACATCCGGAACAGGCGCGCGGCCGCGTGCGGCCCGCCCCGATGATGCGCGGCGAAGGTCGGAAACAGGTATTGCGACATCGCGAGCGCCGCATCGGCGAGCAGCATCTGCGCGAGCCGCGACGACATCTGGTACGCGCCGAGCTGGGTCGGCCCAAGCAGCTTGCCGACCATCACCTTGTCGAACTGGTTGATCATCAGGTTCACGACGCTGCTCGCCCAGATCCAGCGGCTGAAGCCGAGATAGTGGCCGATGCCGGACCAGCGCAGCCGCACCGGCGGACGCGGCGTCAGCGTGGTCCACGTGAGCACGCCCTTGAACGCCTCGCCGGTCATCATCCCGATCAGCAGCGAGTACGGGCCGACGCCCGTGAGCGCGAGCGTGACGCCGACCGTGCAGTCGACGCACGCGCATGCGATCTCGATGCACGCGATGTGCTGGAAGCGCCGGTCGCGCTGCGCGAGAAAATACGCCGGCGACGACACGCCGCGCAGCAGCGGCAGCAGCGCGGCGATCTGCACGAGGCCCAATGCGCCGCCGAGATGGAACTGCGCGTCCATCAGCGGCGCGATCGCGACCAGCAGCAGCGCGACCAGCAGCCCGCGCGTCGCGAGGGTCGTCCATACCGCGCCGAACTGGTCGCGCGTCGGCGGCGCATGGCCCTGGATCATCGCCTGCGAGAGCCCGGTATCGGACAGCGCCTCCGCGATCGCGACCGCGAGCAACGCGACGCTCGCGAGGCCGATCGCGGACGGCCCGAGAATCCGCCCGATCGCGAGAAACTTCACCGCGACGAGGCCGCGCACGACGACCTGCTGCAACAGCACCCACGTCGCCGCACCCGGACCGAAACCCAACTTCACCGGCCTTGCCGGCAGCCGCATCGCGCGCAATCTGCGCCTCCGTGTCGTGTGTCGTACCGCCGTTGATCGCATCGTTGCGCGCGCCGCCGCCGTCGGGCAGCCCGCCTCGCGCGCGAAGCCGGCCGCGCGCCGGCCTTCGGTGATGCCAGGTTAAACCGTCTGCTAAATCGCGGAACGCCATCTGCCAGGCAAATTCGGACTGCGCCGGCCGCCGCCCTGTCCGTTTCCGACACGGATGCACCCAATCTGGCGTTTCTGTTCCATCGCGCGATGCTAAGGTGAAGCTACCTTTCGTCCCGCCGCCCTTGCGCCGACCGCCATGGAACTCGTGACCGCGCCCGTCACCCGCGTTGCCGTCGCAGCCGAGTCGCCCCCGGCCCGCTCCGCCGAACCGGAACGCGGCTGGATCGCGATCATCGAGCCGAACTTCAGCGGCCACCGCTGGCGTTACGTCGAGTGGATCGCGGATGCGTGCATCGAGGCCGGCGAACGCTGCATCGTCGTCACCGACCCGCGCCACGCCTCGCATCCGCTCTCGGAGCGGATCGCGTCGAACCCGCAGCCGAACCTGCGCATCGCGTTCAGCGACATGCGCACGCTCGCGCCCGGCCTGCTGCGCCGGCGCAGCAGCTACGCGCGTTTTCACACGCTGTTCACGCGCGGCTTCGACGAAGTGAGCCGCGAACTGCCGGTCAAGCTCGTCGTCGTGCCTTACGCCGATTATTTCTTCTACACGCTCGGGATGCTCGGCTCGCCGTTCGGCTCGACCGACTGGATCGCGCTGATCATGGGCGCGACGTTCCATCATCCGCAGGTCGGCATCCGCACGCCGCGGCGGCCGCTCGTCGATCGCGCGAAAGGCCTGCTGTTCGCGCGCGGCATGCACGTGCGCGGGCTGCGCACGCTGCTGACGATCGACCCGACGCTGCCGGACTGGTTCGCCGGCTCACGCGCCGCGCGTCACGCCGCGCCGCTCGAATACGTCGCCGACCCGTTCCCGGACACGCCGGTCGAAGACCCGCAGCGCGCGCGCCAGCGCCTCGGCCTCGATCCGCATGCCCGTTATCTGCTGGTGTACGGCGCGATCAGCGAGCGCAAGGGCATCCGCGAACTCGTGCAGGCGCTCGCGCGCAAGGGCGATTCGCCGACGCTCGTGATCGCCGGCGAACAGGACGACGAAACGCGCGAGTTCCTGAATGCGCATCTGCTGCAACTCGCACACGAGCCGGTCGTGTTCGACCGCTTCATTCCGGACGACATGGAGCGTTCGCTGTTTTCCGCGTGCGATGCGGTGTGGCTCGGCTACAAGCATCACTACGGGATGAGCGGCGTGCTGGTGCAGGCGTACCGGTTCGGCAAGCCGGTGATCGCGACCGCGGACGGGCTGATCGGCTGGTTCTGCCGCGACGGCCGACTGGGGCCGCGCATCGACGATCTTTCGCCGGAGTCGATCGCGCATGCGCTCGACGTGATCGCGCAACGATGGAGCGGCGAGGCGGACGGCGCTTCGCTTGCGACGCCTGCGAACGAGAACCTGCTGGCGCGCAACACGCTCGATCAGTTCAAGCGGTCGTTTCAGCAGGCGGTGAGCACGGCGCGGCCGTGAACGCAGTGGCGGGCTTCGGCCGATTCCCGATTCCCGGTTATCGAATGACTGCGACGCACAACGGATGCATAGCAGGCACTGCTGCATCAGCGGTATCTGTTTGCAAGCTCGCCCCTCACGACAACTGCCCTTCCACCGCCGCGACATTGCCGGTCGCCGGGACCTTCGCGCGCCGGTCCGGGAAATACGCATCGCGCAGCCGCAGGAACGGATATTCGATCGCGCGCGTCGTCAGATACCCCAGCCCGATCGCGATGATGAACTGCGCGGGCAGCACGATGGCCCAGATCGCGGTCGGCGGCCACGCCAGCGCCGCGGTCTTGCGGATCAGAAAGTCGCCGGGCGCGAGCGCAAGCGAATGCCACAGATAGATCCCATACGAATACACGCCCATCCACGCGACCGCGCGATAAAACCACGACGCGCTGAACATTCCCGAATGTTCGAGCACGAGCACGATCACCGCGCAGAAGCCGATCGCCTGCAACGTGAAGCCGATGCTTTCATCGAGCGCGGTGTGGCGCGTCGCGAACACGAGCCATGCGCACAGCGCGACCACCGCGACGATCAGCGCGCCGGTATGCGCGGCGAGCCGCCGGTACACGTCGGGTTTCATCCAGTACAGCGCGGCGAGCAGCACGCCGAACAGCAGGCTGTCGATCCGGTACTGCGTATACGCGAACGCCGCGTCGAGATTGCCGTTCGCGACCACGACGCTGCGCGCGGCGAACACCGCGACGCACAGCACGGCGAGCACGCCGATGATCACGTTCGCGTTCACGCGCCAGCGCGCGAGCAGCAGCAGCAGCGCGGGCAGGAACAGATAGAAGTGCTCCTCGACCGCGAGGCTCCACGTCTGCGCGATCGACGTGCCGTAGTAGTTCTGCAGATGCGTGAGGTTCTGCCACAGGAAGGTGTCGCGCGGATGCCGGCCGACGAACGTATGGAACAGGATCAGCGCATAGTACGCGGGCCAGATCTTGAACATCCGCCGCACGATGAAACGACGCGCGTCGATGCTGCCGGACTGGGAATACTGCTTGAGCAGCAGGCCGCCAACGAGGAAGCCGCTCAGCGTGAAGAACAGGTTCACGCCCTCGCGGCCGAAGTTCTTCAGCGGATACTCGATCGCTTCGATCAGCGGGTTGCCGGTGCGCACCGTATGGAAATGGAAACCCATCACCGCGAGAATCGCGATGCCGCGCACGAAGTCCAGTTCGACCAGCCGCCCCCGCGCCGTCGAACGCGTACCGCGCCATAGCTTCATCACGCATTCCTCAGTCAAATAACAGTGACGAATCACGCCTTCCGTTGCCCATCTTCGTCACCGGCACCTGCTTGCGTTCGCCAAGTTCACGGCGTTCTCGGACACGCGGCACGGGGCGGGCGATTTATTCTGCGCCGCCACAACCCAGGCCGATCTCGCCAGCGCCGCGCGCAACGGACTTCCGGCGTTTTATAGT
The DNA here is from genome assembly GCF_900104845.1 of Paraburkholderia caballeronis. Taxonomy (NCBI): domain Bacteria; kingdom Pseudomonadati; phylum Pseudomonadota; class Betaproteobacteria; order Burkholderiales; family Burkholderiaceae; genus Paraburkholderia; species Paraburkholderia caballeronis. Next base: position 3,366,506 of record NZ_FNSR01000001.1, read on the forward strand.
GGACCGAACCTTCGCTTGCGGCACACCCGCCGCCTGCGAGCCCCTGCTCCGCACCGGGAGAATCGGCGATGCGAAACAAACACGCCATCCTGTGGATATGGATGTGCCTGCTGCCCCTCGCACTCGACTACAAGGCGCCGGACGCGCAGTCCGGTCTCGCCGCGCAATGGCTCGTCGTGATCCCGGCGCTCGGCAGCACGCTGATCCTCGTGATGATCGCGCCGCGTTTCACGCACCCGGCGCCGCTGCGCACGTTCGTCGCGACCGCGGTCGCGTTGAGCATCGGCGGCAGCGTCGTCACGCAGCTCGCGCAGGGCAACGATGTCGGCAACTACCTGCGCGTGCTGCTGCCGTTCATGCTGTTCGCGCTCGGTTTCGTGGCCACCTGCGGCCCGTGGAAACCGCTGCGCGTCGCGCAGATGGAGCACGCGCTGTGGTATGCGAACGTGCTCTGCCTCGTGTTCACGCTCGTGTTCGGGCTCGCGGTCGGCGGGCCGCTGCACGACGTTCGCTACCGGATCGTGTCGCCGACGATGCTCGGCCTTCAGGCGGTGCTGCTGCATCAGTTCATCGTCGCGCGGCGCTTCTCGGTGACGACGGTGCTGGTGTTCATCGCGACGCTTCTGATCGAGCTGCTGAGCGTGACCCGCAGCCTGCTCGTCGGCACCGCGCTGCTCGCGATGTTCGCGACGTGGATCGCATCGCCGTCGCTGCGCCATCTGCTGAGGGCGAGCCTGCGCGCGCTCGGCGCGCTGCTGTGCATCGCGCTGATCGCGGCGTCGTCCGCATGGTTCGCGCCGGAGGTCGCCGATCACTGGGCGCAGCGCGTGTTCGCCGCGAAGCAGACGAGCGCGGGCCGCGATCCGACGACGATCACGCGCCTCGCGGAGATGCGCGACCAGTTCGACCAGGTGACGTCGTCGGCCGGCACGCTGCTGTTCGGCGAAGGCTACGGCCACGAATACCGCTACTCGCCGATCTATCTGCCGGACCTGCAAGGGCAGATCAGCGAAAAGGATTTCTACGCGATCCAGGACTGGACCGCCGGCCATAACTTCTGGGTCTACCAGTTGTTCGCGGGCGGCATCGTGTTCGGCATCGGCCTGCCCGTCGCCGTGCTCGGCGCGCTGCTGCGCGCCGGCTTCGCGTGCCGGCGCTGGCGGCGCGTCGCGCCGCGCGATCCGATGCTCGGGCCGTTCGGCCGCGCGGTGATGCTGCTCGCCGCGATGCCCGCGACGTCGATCGGCGGCAATCCGCTCGGCGCGCGTTTCTCCGGCCTCGTGTACGGCGTCGCGCTCGGGCTCACCGTCGCGCTGTATGCGCAACTGCATTACCGGCTCGACGTGGTGCGCGAGCGCAAGCGCGCCGAGCCGAACTTCGCCCGGCCGGTGCAGGCCGCATCGCTCAATACGTTCGTCACCTCGGAGCCCAGATGAAAATCCTGCATCTCGTGTCCACCGTCGATCCGCGTTCCGGCGGCCCGATCGAAGGCGTGCGTCAGAGCGGTCTCGCGATGACGTCGCTCGGCCATCAGATCGAGGTCGCGTCGCTCGACCCGATCGACGCGCCGTACGTGCGGGATTTTCCGCTGCCGCTTCACGCGCTCGGCCCGGGCCGCGGCCACTACGGCTACAGCGCCGACTATCTGCCGTGGCTGCGCGCGGAAGCGCCCCGCTTCGACGCGGCGATCGTGCACGGACTGTGGCAGTACCACGGCCTCGGCGCGCGCCGCGCATTGCGCGATGCGAACGTGCCGTACTACGTGTACGCGCACGGGATGCTCGACCCGTGGTTTCGCCGCACGTACCCGGTCAAGCATCTGAAGAAGTGGGCGTACTGGCCGTGGGCCGAATACCGCGTGCTGCGCGACGCGGCCGCGGTGATCTTCACGACCGACGAGGAACGCCGGCTCGCGCGCGAGTCGTTCTGGCTGTATCGCGCGAACGAGCGCGTCGTGCCGTTCGGCGCGAGCGCGCCGCCGGCGAGCGCCGACGCGCTGCGCGACGCGTTCCTGCGAACGTCGCCGCATCTTCAGAACAAGCGGATCGTGCTGTTCCTCGGGCGGCTGCATCCGAAAAAAGGTTGCGACATGCTGATCCATGCGTTCGCCGAACACGCGCGCGAAACGCCGGACGCGCATCTGCTGATGGCCGGCCCCGATCCGGCGCACTGGCAGCCCGCGTTGCAGGCGATCGCGCAGTCGCACGGCATCGCGCACCGGATCAGCTGGCCGGGGATGCTGCAGGGAGACCTCAAGTGGGGCGCGTTCTACGCGAGCGACGTGTTCGTGCTGCCTTCGCACCAGGAGAACTTCGGCGTCGCGGTCGCCGAGGCGCTGGCGTGCGGGCTGCCGGTGCTCGTGTCGGACAAGGTGAACGTGTGGCGCGAGATCGACAGCGACCATGCGGGCTTCGTCGCTCCCGATACGATCGCGGGCACGCAGCAGATGCTGGCGTCGTGGCGCGCGCTCGACGACTCGGCGCGCCACGCGATGCGCGCGCAGGCGCGGCGCACGTTCGATGCGCGCTTCGCGGTGGAAGGCATGGTGAAGGCGCTGCTCGCGCTGCTGCACGAGCATCCGTCGAACGCGGACGCGCGCTCGCGCGCGGAACGCGCAATGCGGACGGCGTCGGCCAGAAACTAGGCGAACCCACGGGCCGCGCGCGATGCGCGGCCCGTGAGTCGTCAATCGAAGCGCCAGCGAATGAAGCGGCACGGATTGCCGCCGTACACGCCTTCGGCTTCGAGCGACCGGTGCACGACCGACAGCGGCGTGACGACCGCCGAACGCCCGATCGTCACGCCCATCTGCACCACGCATTTCGACGAGATCCACGCGCCGTCCTCGATCACGATCGGCTCGACGTGCAGGTCCATGTTCGTGCGCATCTCGTGCGAGCCGGCGCTCAGGAACGTCCCCTGCGACAGGCACACGTTCGAGCCGATCCGGATCGGCGCCTGGTTGTAGATCCACACGTCCACGCCGACCCAGCAGTGGTCGCCCATCTGCAGGTTCCACGGCGCCTTCACGCGCATCGGATGCACGAGCCGGCAGCCGCGCCCGATCTTCGCGCCGAACAGCCTCAGCAATGCGGCGCGCAGCCCCGAGAACGGCAGCAGGCGATTGTCGAGCACCCATGTCTCCACCACGTACCACGCGGCCTGCACGAGCTTGCCGCGGCGCGACACGTAGTTGCCCTTGCCCGCGAGACTCAGGTCGATCACGCGGCCGTCACGCCGTGCGTCGGTATCGGAACCGGCGTCGGCGCGCGGCTGCGCGGCGGTCGCCGCGGAGGCCGCGGACGCGGCGCGCGGCGCCGGCTCTGCGTCGTCCGGCATCGTCGCGGCACGCAGGCCGCCGATCCGGTTCACCGTGTTCACCGCTTCCGTCATGAACGCTCCTTGCGCGGTTGCGTTGCCCGCCGCCGGGCAGGCCGCCCGCGCGACGCGACCCATCGCGCGACGCCCCCTGCCGCACCCGCTTCACGCGGCCATTATCCGGCGCGTGCCGCATCGCACCGCACGCGTGTCCGACACGGGAAGTGTTTTGGCGGCGACGCGCGAAGCGGCGTGGGCACCATGCACGAATGACGCCGCATCGTCTGCGGCACACAGCGGAGACGCCCATGTGCATGCTCCTTCGTTCGTCCCCGGCGGCCAGCGCGCCGCGCGCCCGCCCGCATCTCACGCAGGCCGCGTTCGTGTTCGTGCTCGCCGCCGCCGTGTCCGCGGTGTGCGCCGCGTATCCATCGATCGCGCACGCGCAGGCGAACAGCGCCAACGCGGCGGCGTCCACCTCGGCGGCCGGCTCGCCGGGCGCCAGTCAGCAAAAGAACGACGACGACCTTCCGGCCGCGACGCGGCGCGCGCGCGCGGACGAGCGGCGGCTGCTCGGCGGCCCGCGTTCGACGTTCGACCCGTATGCGAGCGACGACTCGTCGCCGGCGTCGCAGGAAGACGCGCTGATGAGCGAGCAGCGGATGACGATCGTGAGCCCGTCCCAGTTCTTCGCGGCGGGCAGCATGACGTCCGGCGATCCGGGCAGCGACGGCGGGGGCGGCGGCTCGATACGCCGCTTCGGCCGCGCCGGCAACGCGTCGGACGCGAACGGCGCGGGCGGCCAGGGGGGAGGGTCGGGCGCGTCGTCGCGCTACCGCTACGGCAGCGCATCGGCGTCGCCGGTGTATCGCGATCCTTATGAAGCGCAGCGCACGGCCGCCGGTCAGCCGTACCGGTCGCCGTGGTGAAACGCATCGCGAAGCGCGGCGCGCACCGTTAAGGCACGCGCGCCGCGCCGGTCACAGCCTGCAACGCCTATTGCGCATCCGACTGCTCGATCTCGGGCAGCGCGGGGCCGGCCGCGCCGACCGCCGCATCGGATGCGACGCCGTGCGCGCCGGCGGCAAGCGCACCGACGGCCGCCGCATCGACCGCGGCGGTCGCCACCGCCGGCGTCATCGCGCCGCCCTGCACGAGCGCCGCGAGCCGCGCATCGAGCGCGCCGAAGATCGAATGCGGCGACAGCATCCGCTGCGCGTACTGCCGCGCCGCGCGCCCGAGCGCCGCACGGCGCTCCGGGTCCGCCGCGAGCGCGACGATCGTCGCCGCGAGCGTGCCGCTGTCCTCGGGCGGCACCGCGACGCCGTGGTTCGACACGACGTCGAACAGGCTCGTGCCGGGCCGCGCCATCGCGACGACCGCGCGCCCGCTCGCGAGCATGCCGGTCAGCTTCGACGGCATCACCAGATCGGCGGCGTCGCCGCGTTGCGGCAGCACGTGGATGTCCGCGACGTTCAGCAGTTCGTTCAGCGACGCGGTCGGCTGCAGCGGCAGCACGTGGCAGTTCGGCAGCGACGCACAGCGCGCCGCGAGTTCGCGTTTCGCCGCGCCGTCGCCGCAGAACACGAAGCTGATGTCGCGTCTCGGCGCGAGCGCGGTCGCGACGTCCGCGAGAATCTCGATGCCCTGCTTCGCGCCCATGTTGCCGGAGTACAGCACGACGGTGTTGTCCGCCGGAATGCCGAGCCGCTCGCGATACGCGCTCGGCGCCGGCAGCGGATAGATCGCGCTCGTGTCGACCCAGTTCGGCACGCACACCGCGCGCTGCGCATCGACGCCCTTGTCGACGACGCGCTCGACCATCTTCGCGGAGATCGACGACACGACGTCGAAGCGGCGCAGCAGCAGCCGCTCCATCGCGCGCGCGAAACGCGCCGCGCGGCCGCCTTGCAGCAGCCCGAGATCGAATGCCGCGTCGACCTCGAAGTCCTGGATGTGCAGCCACGTCTTCGCGCCGGCCGCGCGCGCGGCCGCCAGCGCGCCCGGCGCGCACAGCAGCGTCGGCGCGATCAGCATCACGACCTGCGGCCGCCACGCCGCGTGCCGGATCAACAGCGGCAGCGATGCGGCGGCGAAGCTCGCGAGATGCACGATCCGCTTCAGCCCGCCGGGCCGCGACGGCACCCACAACGGCGCGCGCCACACGCGCACGCCATGCCATTCGTCGCGCTGGTAGCGCCACGCGCGGTAACCGTCCTGCACCCGCCACTGCGGGTAATAAGGCGGCGCGCAGACCATCCGCACATCGTGGCCGCGCGCCGCGAGCAGCTCCGTCATTTCCGCCGTATATTTGCCGACCCCCGACATTTCAGGCGCGTAGTTCAAGCCATAGACCAGAATCTTCATCGCTTCATCGTCCTCGTTCGCTTCATGCGGCGCACGGCCGGGTGAGATGAAATGCGCTCAGCCGCCGAGCATCAGCGCGCAGCCGCGCGCGATGTTCGCGGCGGCCGACGGCGGGTCGAAGCGGCAGATCACGTCCATGCAGCGGCGCGCGGTGCCTTCGGCATCGACGAACGCCTCCATCGCCTTGCGCATCGTCCGTTGCAGCGCGGCCGCGTCGCCGGCCGGGAACGTGTAGCCGCTCACGCCGTCGATCACGAGTTCCGGCACGCAGCCGCAGCTCTCGCTGACGACCACCGGGCAGCCGTGCGACAGCGCCTCGTTCACGACGAGGCCCCACGGCTCGCTGCGGCTCGGCAGCACGAGGCAGGTCGCGCCGTAGTATTCGCGTGACAGCGGCTCGTCCTGCAGGCTGCCGAGAAACGTCACCGCGCCGTCGATGCCGAGCGCCGCGACCTGCTCGTCGAGTTGCGCGCGCTGCGGCCCGGTGCCGACCAGACGCAGCCGCACCTCGGGAATCCGCCGGTAGAGACGCGCAAACGCTTCGAGCAGCGTCGAAATTCCCTTCTCCCCGGACAGCCGCCCGACGAACAGGAACACCGGCGGATTGCCGTCGCGATAGCGCGCGCGCTCGACGAGCGCACGCTCCGGCGAGAACGAGCCGGGCAATGCGGCCGCCTGGCACGGCACGAAGATCTTTTCGCGCTTCGCGCCGAGCGACATCAGATACTCGCGGCTGCGTTCGCCGAACCCGAAATAACCGTCGCAGAACGAGAAGAACAGCCGCTTCGCGATCGACGTGTGCAGCCGGCGCGGCCGGTCGCGCCCGGTCGAGTCGCAGAACACCGCGCGCCGCTTGCCGGTGACGATGCACGCGGCGAGCATCGCCCAGTACTCGGGACGGTGATAACCGGGCAGCACGATCAGGTCCGCCTTCGCGCTGAACACTTCCCACACGAGACGCCGGACCATCCGCAGCATCGGCACGTCCTCGTAACAGCCGTCGAACAGCTTCTGCATCGGATAACGATGGAACGAATAATCGACGTCCGAAAAGCCGACGCGGTCGTGTTCGGTGTCCGCGATCTGCACCATCGAATAACGGATCGCGCCCGCCGCCGAGATGTCGTGCAGCGCGGTGAACACGGCACCCTTGTGGCGCGACCAGACCACGTTGTGGAAAATCTTCACTGATGCAGTCATCGGACTGCTCCTCGTGATGCGGGCTCCGCCTGCCGGCTGTCGCTCACGCCGCGCGCGGCTCCCCGTTTCGCTCGACCGTCCGGCGAGAGCCGGCTCGCGACGCCGCGGGCCGGCGCTCGCCGGGCCAGAAAAAGCGGACGTCGTTCAGCCGGTCCCGCGCACGACGCCCGCCGCCCGCAGACACTCAGGCAGCCCGCGCCCCCACTTCGCACGCAGGCAGCGCATGCGTATGGAGGAAATCGTCGTAGGTCCGCGCGAGCCCTTCTTCGAGGCCGATGCGCGCGCGCCAGCCGAGCCCGCCGAGCCGCGACACGTCGAGCAGCTTGCGCGGCGTGCCGTCCGGCTTGGTCGCGTCGAACACCAGCTCGCCGCCGAAGCCGACCGTCTCGCACACGCGCTCCGCGAGTTCGCGGATCGTCAGGTCCTCGCCGACGCCGACGTTGTACAGACCGTCGCCGGTGTCGTGCTCCAGCACGAAGATCGTCGCGTCCGCGAGGTCGTCCACGTGCAGGAACTCGCGGCGCGGCGTGCCCGAGCCCCACACGGTCAGCGTGCGCTCGCCGCTCGCGCGCGCCTCGTGCGCCTTGCGGATCAGCGCGGGCAGCACGTGGCTGCTGGCCAGGTCGTAGTTGTCGTTCGGGCCGTACAGGTTGGTCGGCATCAGCGACACGAAGTGCGTGCCGTACTGGCGGTTGTACGCCTCGCACAGCTTCAGCCCGGCGATCTTCGCGATCGCATACGCCTCGTTGGTCGTTTCGAGCGGCGCGGTCAGCAGGTACGATTCGCTGATCGGCTGCGGACACACGCGCGGATAGATGCACGACGAGCCGAAGAACACCAGCCGCTCGACGCCCGCGCGGTACGCCGCGCCGATCACGTTGGTCTCGATCGCGAGGTTCTCGTACGCGAACTGCGCGGGCTGGGTCGCGTTCGCGAGGATGCCGCCGACCCGCGCGGCCGCGAGCAGCACCGCGTCGATCTGCTCGCCCTCGAAAAATTCGTCGACGGCGGCCTGGTCGGTCAGGTCCAGCTCCGCGTGCGTGCGCGTGACGAGGTTCCCGTAGCCGTGCGCCTGCAACGCGCGCACCAGCGCCGAGCCGACCATCCCGCGATGGCCGGCGACATAGATTCGTGCGTTCCTGTCCATGGCCTCACTCGTGATGTTCGAGCGCCTTGAAGCCGGCGAGCGTGACGAGCGCATCGCGCCGGGCGATCTGGAAGTCCGCGCGCACCATTTCCTTCACCAGCGAATGGAACGACGTGGTCGGCTTCCAGCCGAGTTTTTCCTGCGCCTTGGTCGCGTCGCCGAGCAGCGTCTCGACCTCGGTCGGCCGGAAGTAGCGCGGATCGACGCGCACGATCACGTCGCCCGGCTCGACGCGCGTGTCGCGGCCGTCCACCGCATCGACGACGCCGACCTCGTCGACGCCGCTGCCCTCGAAGCGCACGGTGATGCCGAGTTCGGCCGCCGCCGCGCGCACGAAGTCGCGCACGCTGTACTGCACGCCGGTCGCGATCACGTAGTCCTCCGGCATGTCCTGCTGCAGCATCCGCCACTGCATGTCGACGTAGTCGCGCGCGTGGCCCCAGTCGCGCAGCGCGGACAGGTTGCCGAGATACACCGCCTTCTGCAGCCCGACCGCGATCCGCGCGATCGCGCGCGTGATCTTGCGCGTGACGAACGTCTCGCCGCGCTGCGGCGACTCGTGGTTGAACAGGATGCCGTTGCACGCGAAGATGCCGTGCGCCTCGCGATAGTTCACCGTCGTCCAGTACGCGAACAGCTTCGCGACCGCATACGGGCTGCGCGGATAAAACGGCGTCGTCTCGCGCTGCGGCACCTCCTGCACGAGCCCGTACAGCTCGGACGTCGACGCCTGGTAGAAGCGCGTCTTCTGCGCGAGGCCGAGGATGCGGATCGCCTCCAGGATGCGCAGCGTGCCGAGGCCGTCCGCGTTCGCCGTGTACTCCGGCTCCTCGAACGACACCGCGACGTGGCTCTGCGCGGCGAGGTTGTAGATCTCGTCCGGCGCGACGCGCTGGATCACCCGCAACAGGCCGGTGGAATCGGTCAGCTCGCCGTGATGCAGCTGGATGCCCGGTTCGGGATCGTGCGCATCGCGGTACAGGTGATCGATGCGGTCGGTGTTGAAGAGCGACGCGCGGCGCTTGATGCCGTGCACCTCGTAGCCCTTCTGAAGCAGCAGTTCTGCCAGATACGAACCGTCCTGACCGGTGATCCCGGTTATCAAGGCAATCTTACGAGCCATCGTGCTCTCCTCGCGTGTGCGAAATGGATTCCGTCATCCGACAACCGTTCGCGCCGGCCGCGTGCCGGCGCGAACGGCACGTGCTGCTAACCGCCAATGCTTTCGTAACCGTAGTAGCCGCCGCGATAACCGCCGCCGGTGAACGCGCCGGTCTGCGGCACGTCGGTCAGCAGCACGCCGCGCAGGTTCACGCCGCCGTTGCGCAGCCGCTTCGCGGTCTCTTCCAGTTCGGACAGCGGATGGCGGCCGTGGCGGATCGCGAGCAGCGTCGTGCCCGCGTAGCGGCCGATCACCGTCGAGTCGGTCACCGCGAGCACCGGCGGCGTGTCGATGATCACGAGGTCGTATTGCGCGCGCAGTTCTTCGAGCAGCGTCTCGAAGCGCGCGCTCATCAGCAGTTCGGACGGGTGCGAGTGCAGCGAGCCCTTCGCGAGCACGTCGAGGCCCGGCAGCACCTCGCGCTGGATCGCGGAGCGCAGGTCCGCGCCGAGCAGCACGTCGGACAGGCCGGGCTGGTGCGGCACGCCGAAGTGCGAATGCACGTCGCCGCGCCGCATGTCGCCGTCGACGATCAGCACGCGCTTGTTCACCGACGCGACGAGCGCCGCGAGATTCACCGACAGGAACGACTTGCCGACGTCCGGCCGCGAGCCGGTCAGCATCACGATGTTGTTGCGCGCGTTGTTCAGCGATAGCTGCAGCGACGTGCGCAGGCTTCTGACGCCCTCGACCGCGATGTCCTGCGGCGACTGCTGCGCGAGCACGTGCAGGCCGCGCCGGCGCGACGACACGTTGTGCTGCAGCCGCAGCTGCTGCGAGCTGCGCGGCACGACCGCGAACACCGGCACGCCGAGCGCCGCTTCGAGTTCGTCCGGACGCTCGACGCCGCCGTACAGCGACTTGCGCACGAACGCGACGATCACGCCGAGAATCAGCCCGACGCCGATGCTCGCGACGATCACGAGCACGCGCTTCGGCCGCACCGGATCGTCCGGCGGCTCCGCGAAATCGACGACCCGCACGTCGCCGACCTGTCCCGCCCTCGCGACGCGCAACTGCTGCGCGCTGTTCAGCAGGTTCGTGTAAAGCTCGGTATTCACGTGCACGTCGCGCAGCAGCCGCACCGCGGTCTGCTCGGTGTCGGGCAGCGCGGACACGTTGCGCGTCAGCGTCCCCTGCGCGCCTTGCAGCGTCGCGATCTGCGCGTCGAGCGCGGAGACCGCCGGATGCTTCGCGGTGAAGCGTTGCGACATCTCCGCGCGCTGCTGCTGCAATTCGACGAGCCGCGTCTTGTTGTCGACGATCTGTTGCAGCAGCAGCCGGCTTTCCTCGCTCAGATCGACGGTGCCGTGCTGGTTGCGGAACTTGTTATAGCGCTGCTCGGACGCGTCGAGTTCCGCGCGCAGTTGCGGCAGTTGCTGGTCGACGAACGCGAGCATGTGCTCCGCCTCGGCCGAGCGGCTTTCGACGTCCTGGCGGATGAACTCGCGCGCCATGCTGTTCAGGATCGTCGCGGTCTGCGCGCTGTCGTGGCCTTCGAGGCGCGCGCGGATCACGCCGGACTGCAACGCGACCTCCTGCACGTCGACCGCCTTCTGCAAGCGCTCGACGGTGCTGAACGTCGATGCGCGCGTCAGCGTGAACGGCGTTCCCGGCGGCCCGCTCAACCGGTCGACGCGCAGCGCGATCGGGCCGTCCGGCGTGTTCGCGGCGATGTCCTCGCCGACGCGACCTTCGAGCAGCCCGATGCCGTCCGGGTCGCGCAGCACGAACGAGCCGTTCTCGCCGGCGACCAGCGTGAAGTCGCGGTCGTACAGCGCGGACGGCGTATCGAAGCGCGACACGCCGATCTGGCCGCGTCCCCACGCGAAGCCGGACGGCTTCAGCGACGCCGGCAGCCGCACGCCCCAACTGCCGTCGAAGAGTCCGGACAGCAGCCCGCCGATAAACGGAATTTCGCGCGGATGCGCGCCCACGTCGAGATGCAGCGCCCGCACCGTCTCCTCGGTGACGAGCCGCGACTTCAGCATCTCGATCTGCGCGGACGCGGACGTCTTCGTGTCGAACACGCCGGTCAACGGCGGAAGGCTGTCCTTCTTGTCGTTGTCCGTCTTGTCGATCACGTGGAACAGCACGTCCGCGCGATAGGTCGGCCGCGCGAGGAACGCATACGCACAGCCGAGCAGCGTGACCGCGAGCGTCACGAGCGCGATCACGCGCCAGTTCGCGATCACCGTTTGCAGATAGTCGCCCAGATAGCGCTCGTCGGTGCCCGCAGCGCCGTAGTTGCCGTCGAAGTTGATCGCCATCGTCGTAACCTGTCGGAAACAGAGTCATCCGGGCGGACGCGCATTGCGCCCGCCCACCATTCGCCCGCCGCTACTTCGCGAGCACCGCGCTTGTGACGCCCGCGTTGATCGCCGGCAGCAGCAGGTTCAGCACGCGGTTGAAGCGCACCAGCCCGTTGTTGTCGACGTACACCACATCGTTCGGCTGCAGTTCGAACTGGTTCGCGAGCAGCATCGACACCGGCGACGTCGCGTCGAGATGGAAAATCTCGGGCTTGTCGCTCATCGAGTTGCGGATCACGAACAACTGGCTCGCCTCGGCGGTGTTCGGATTCAGGCTGCCCGCCTGCGACACCGCCTGGGACAATGTGAGCCGGCCGTCGCGCATCGGCATGATCGTCGCGGGCCGGTTCACCTCGCCCATCAGGAACACGCCGTTGTCGTCGCGCGACGCGATGCGCAGCATGTCGCCGTTCTTCAGATAGATGTTCGACGGGCTGCGGCCGTGCTCGATCAGATCCGCGACGTTGACCGGATACGACACGCCGTTGCGCACCAGCGTCACGCGGCTCTGGTCCGCGTTCTGCGTGAAGCCGCCGGCGCGGTTGATCGCCTCGGTCATCGACATCGGAATGTCGTTGATCGCCTGCGCGCCCGGCGTATGCACCTCGCCGTCGATGTACACCTGCGCGGCGCGGAACGACGCGACGCGCACGGTCACCTCCGGCTTCAGGAACACCTCGCTCAACCGGGAATGCAGTTCGTTCTGCACGGTCGCCGTGTTCTTGCCGGCCACGTGCAGCGTGCCCGCATACGGAAACTGGACGTTGCCCGAATCGTCGACGAGGAAACCCGGCGCCGCGTCCGCGGGCCGCTGCGCCTGGGTCGGCTGGCCGACCGCAGCCGCGAGTTCCGGGTGATCCCACACGGTGATCTGCAATACGTCGCCGGGGCCGATCTGGTACGGCGTCGGCTTGCCGAACAGGTTCAGCGTCGCCGCGTTCGATTCGGCCTGCGACTGCGATGCGCTGTTCATCTGGCGCAGCATCGCGAGGTTGATGTCGGTAATCGGCACGTTCACCTGCTGCTGCGGCTCGGTGCTGTACTTGCCGCCCGTTTCGGGCAGCGTCGCGGGCGTGATGATCCGCTGGCCGGGCGCGAGACTGCACGCGCCCAGCACGACGAGCGCACTCCCTCCCAGCAACAGCCTGATCGACGACAGATATCGGTTCATGTTCTCTCCTCTCATTCCTGCCTGACGTGCATGAGTTGTCCGCGCCGCGTTCAATACGCGTTCGGACTCGCCAGCCCCCGTACGATCGTGGCCGCGATGATCCGCATGTCGAGCCAGAACGACCAGTGCCCGAGGTAATACAGATCGTGTGCCACGCGCAGCTCCATTTTTTCGAGTCGGTCCGTTTCTCCGCGAAAGCCGTTGATCTGCGCCCAGCCGGTGATGCCGGGCTTGATCCGGTAGCGGTGGATGTAGCCGGCGACGACGCTCTGATACAGGTCGTCGTGCTCCAGCGCGTGCGGGCGCGGGCCGACGACCGACATGTCGCCGCGCAGCACGTTGAAAAACTGCGGCAGTTCGTCGAGGCTCGTGCGGCGCAGGAACGCGCCGATTCGCGTCACGCGCGGATCATCGCGCGTCGCCTGGCTCACCTTGCCTTCCGCTTCGGTATGCATGCGCATCGAGCGGAACTTGTAGATCGTGAACACGCGGCCGTCCGCGCCCTTGCGCTTCTGCCGGAACAGCACCGGGCCGCGCGACGACAGCTTCACCGCGAGCGCGATCGCGACGAGCAGCGGCGCGAGGCTCAACAGCGCGGCCGCCGCGAACACGCGGTCGAACAGTTCCTTCTTCATCAGCGCGCTCGACGACAGCGGCGACGCGACGAGGTTGATCGCCGGCACGCCGAGCAGCTCGATCACGCTGCTGGTGTCGAACAGGGCGAGGCTGCGCACGTCCGGGATGAAGCGGATGTTCACGAGGTCGTTGCGGAACTCCGCGACGAGCCGCTCGACGAGCCGTTCGTCCGCGAGCGACATCGCGAGCCACAGTTCATGCACGTCGTGCGCGCGGATATAGCTGGCGAACGTGTCGATCGTGTCGCAGACCGCGGGCATCGGGCCGGCCGCCGCCGGCGCGATGCCCGGCGCGGTGTTGAACAGCGCGGTCGCGCGAAAGCCGGTGCCGGGCTCGGCCTCGATGCGCCGCACGATCTTGGCGCACTGCGCGGTGGAGCCGGCGATCGCGACCTGATGCAGGTTCAGCCCGGCGCGGCGCGCGCGCGCGAGCACCGCGTGCGTGACGAGCCGCCACGCGATCAGCAGGCCGCCCGCGATCGCCGTCCAGTACGCGAACCACAGCCGCGACACGATGTCGATGTGCGTGAGCGAGTACATCGAGATCAGCGCGCAGCCCTGCACGACGAGCCACGCGAGCGACACCTGGCCCGCGAGCAGCCGCTTCGAGCGGCCGCGCCACGACTGGTAGATGTCGAACGCGGGAAACAGCGCGAGCGCGAACGCGGCCGAGAACAGCACGAACGCGGCGTAGAAACCGCGCTGCGACGCCTCTTCGAAACGGATCTGCGACGCGACGGCCGCGCCGACGATCACCGCCGCGACGTCCAGCACTCTCGCCATCAGCCCTTGAAGCTCGCGCATTTTTCTCACCCTGCGGTTGTTCGTTGTGCGGCGATCAACTGCAACGTCCGTAGGTATCGTCGAAGCGGACGATGTCGTCCTCGCCGAGATACGCGCCCGACTGCACCTCGATGATTTCGAGCGGCACCTTGCCGGGGTTTTCGAGCCGGTGGCGAATGCCGAGCGGGATGAACGTCGATTCGTTCTCGCTCAGCAGGAACGACTCGTCGCCGCGCGTGACGAGCGCGGTGCCGCGCACGACCACCCAGTGCTCGGCGCGATGGTGATGCAGTTGCAGCGACAGCCGCGCGCCCGGCGACACGACGATGCGCTTCACCTGGAACCGCTCGCCGTGATCGATCGAGTCGTAGTAGCCCCACGGGCGGCGCACCTTGCGATGCGCGTCCGCTTCCGGCGCGTGCTCCGCCTTGATCCGCGCGACGAGGCCCTTCACGTCCTGCACCTTCGAGCGGTCCGCGACCAGCACCGCGTCCGCCGTTTCGACGACGACCAGATTCGACGTGCCGACGCACGCGACGAGCCGCCCTTCCGAATGCGCGTAGCTCGCGACCGCGCCTTCGAACACGACGCGGCCGCGCGCGACATTGCCGCTTTCGTCCTTGTCCATCGCGGCCCACACCGCGTCCCACGAACCGAGATCGGACCAGCCCGCGTCGAGCGGCACGACGACGCCTTCGGGCACGCCGTTCGCGCCGGTCAGCCGCTCCATCACCGCATAGTCGATCGAGTCCGACGGCGAGCGCCCGAACGCGTGCGGGCACGGACGGAACACCGCGCCGTCGCTGCCGCCGTTCGCGAACGCGGCGACGCACGCTTCGTGCATGTCCGGCTGAAGCGACTTCAGCGCGTCGAGCCACACGCTCGCGCGCATCACGAAGATCCCGCTGTTCCACCAGTACGCGCCGTTCGCGACGTATTGCGCGGCGATCTCGGGCGCGGGCTTCTCGACGAAACCGTCGATCCGGTGCGCGCCGTCGCCCAGCGCCGCGCCGACGCGGATATAACCGAAACCGGTTTCGGGCGAACGCGGCGGCACGCCGAGCGTGACGATCGCGCCGCGCTGCGCGTGGCGCGCGGCGAGGTCGAGCGCGCCGTGCAGCGCGCTCACGTCGGCGATCGCATGATCGGACGGCATCACGACGAGAATCGCGTCGCCGCCGTCGGCCTGCGCGAGCGTGGCGCCGAGCGTCAGCGCGGGAGCGGTCTCGCGGCGCGCGGGCTCGACGACGATCCGCGCACCGATGCCGCGCTCGCGCAGTTGTTCCGCAATCGTGAAGCGATGCTCTTCGCCGCACACGACGATCGGATCGGACGCCACCTGCCACGCGGCCGGAAAGCCGCTCATGCGGCGCACCGTCGCCTGCAGCAGCGAGTCGGTGCCGACGACGCCGATCAACTGCTTCGGATAGTGTTCGCGCGACATCGGCCACAGCCGCGTTCCCGAGCCGCCCGCGAGCACGACCGGCACGATGCGCGTGCAGTCCGGCATGGACCCGGCCGACGAATACGCGGCGACGGACGAAAAAACACCTCCCACGTAGCCATCCCGAACTGTCTGATTCGTATTCATATCAGTATTCCTAAGTACGTGACGAGTCACCGCCCGGAGGTTGAATCCGGGTCGGGGTCGAGGTCGGGTGGCCGGGCTCAGGCGCCGGCTTCGCGGCGGCTTTGCTGCCGGTATTCGGTGGGAGAAATCATCATGCGCTTGCGGAAAATCTTGGCGAGACGGTCGCCGTTGCCCATCCCGGTACGGCGCGCGATCTTGTCGACCGGCAGTTCCGAATCCGTCAACAGGCTGCACGTGATCGCAAGCCGCGCGTGCAACAGATAGTCCGATGGGGTGATGCCCATTTCCAGCTTGAAGCGGCGCAGGAAGTTGCGTTCGCTCATCGCAGCCACCTGCGCCGCGTCGGAGATCGAAATCGAACGCTGGCAGTTCTCCTGCAGCCAGCGCGCAGCCGCGCGCACCTTGTCGGCCGGGTCGCTGCCGAGCGCGTCGCCGAGCAGCGGCATCAGGTTGCCGCCGGAATCCGGCATCAGGCGTTCGGCCACGTTGCGCGCGATCTCGACGCCGAGGTCGCGCTTCACGAGCGCGAGCGCGCTCTTCATCGAATCGACGCGGTCGTCCGGATCGCTGATCACGTCTTCGCGCACGCTCTGCATCGCATACGAACCGAAGTCGCGCGGCACGCGCTGCCCGCACAGGCTGGCAGCCTCCAGCAGGGTCCGGCCTTCCGCGATCGGTCTTATCGTTCGCGTGTTGCCGTGCACGCGGCGCAGCCACGCAAGCAGCCGTTCGTCGGACGCCGCGTTGCACGCGCCCTTGCCGCCCGCGATGAACAGTGCGTCGAAGCCGATGTAGTGACGCGCGTCGAGACCGTCCGTCCACACGCGCACCGACGAAGAACAGGTGACGTTGCCGCCGTCCGCAGAGAGGATGCAGACGTCATACGCCTCGTTGCGCGTGCCGCTCGCAGCGAGTTCGTTGGCGACGTGGAAAACTTCGGCGACGATTCCCGCCCCTAGCAGCGAGCATCCGTCGTACAACAGAATCGCGATGTGTCTGACCTCTCGACTGATTCCACCTCTCACGATATGCGAGCCACTGGTGACAGGCAGATCGAGCGTTGCGTATGCCATGCTTTTTCCCCTAAACATTCCCCGTCCAAAGTGAAAAAGGCCTGGTATTAGCATTCCGTGTGCAGTGCATCATAGGCAGACATAAATCGGCACTGTGACGACTGACCGAAACTGGCGAGACATTGGCGTATTTAGTCCGGTCGCGGACTCTTTGCGCGACGCAGCGCCGCGTGCACAGACAAAAGCATCGTGCCGCGCGCGCTGGCGCACAGACAATCCGGCACAGGAAGCGGCGCCGAACCGGCGCTTCGCCAGTTTCTCTCGCGTCGGCGGCAGGCGTTTGCGCGTGCTGCAGCGTGCGCGAACGAACGAATATTAGGCTCTTTTCGCCACGGTTGCACCGCACAAATCCAGATAAAAAAATTAATAAGCGCGGCTTTTATCTTCAGATGAATAAGCGCATTCGTTTAATTCGGACGCTTTAGCAGTTGCGGAACCAGCATATGAATAAGCGCCGATAAGCGGGGATAACCCTGGTCCGCGGGTGCGACGAACGTTCATGCTGGCTTTTCCGGCAACCATCCGGCGGCCATTCGTGCGTGCCGGATTGCGCGAAAAGACTAGAGCCTGTCGCAGACAGCGGCCGTCCGGCACCTAGTCTTGCCTGACCAATACCGACAGGGACGCGGCAGCATGAACTCAAACCTCCGCCTCGCGCCGGCCCTCGGGCCATCCATGCCGCCGCTGCGGCCGGGCTTCGGCCGGCTCTGGCTGCCGTCGCTGTTGCTCGCACTGCTGCTTGTCGCCGCATCGACCGCCTGTCGCGCGCAGACAACGATGAGTTGCCGCAGCGCCGCCGCGTCCGCGAACCCGACGGCCGGTTCGGACACGATCTCCGCGGATACGCCGGGCAGCGACGGCACGCGTCTTTTTTCGCTCGGCCAGGGCGTGCGCATCGACGTCGTCACACGCGCGTCACGGGACGACAAGGTGCAATGGCAGATCGACGACACGTGGGGCCATGCGCAGGCGAGCGGCACGTTCGCGGTGTCGCAGGGCGCGCGCACGACGTCGCTGACCTGCTCGACGCCGCGCGCCGGCTACTTCGCGTTCAACGCGTCGCTCGCGTCGCAGCCGGCGACCACGCTGCCACAGCGAGGCACGCGGCCGGCCGGCATCACGACGTTCGGCGTGCTGCCGGACGTGTCGCAGACGCTGCCGCCGCTGAAATACGCGCACGCGGACCTGCACCGCTTCGGCGGCCAGGGCACCACGTACATCGCGCCCGGACAGCACTGCTGCGGCGGCGACGGCTACCGGCCGCTCTATACCGACCTTGGGCTCACGTGGATCAACGACAACCGCAACTGGTACGTCACGGAGCCGAACGCGCCGGGCCAGTTCGATCCGACGAAGAACCAGCTCGCGGCGTGGCTCACGAAAGGCGATCTGCTGCGGCTGATCCTGGTCGACGGCATTCCCGCATGGGCGAGCCCGAACGGCAAGCAGACGCACAGCTACGCGCCGAAGTCCGAAACGGCGCTGCGCGACTACATGACGAAGGTCGGCACCGAATCGAGCCGCGTGCGCAAGACGGTGTATCCGACCCAGGCGCACAACTACTATCAGGTGACGTGGGAGCCCGATCCGAAGGGCGGCCTGCCGTGGCTCGACACCGATGCGAATTTCGTCGCGATGTATGCGGCGGTATGGGAAGGCATCCACGCGAGCGATCCCGATGCAATCGTGATGGGGCCGACCTATTCGTCCGTTTCGGACAACGCGAAGTATCTGAAGCGTTATGCGACGCTCGGCCTCGCCCGCTATCTGGACGGCGTGACGGTCCACGGCTATTACGACTTCGGCAACTCGCCGTCGCATCCGCCGGAGCGGCTCGGCGACACGCCCGCGCCGAACGGCGTCGTGTCGCTGCCGGTCGCGATGCGCGATCTGCGCGAAGTGATGGCCGATACGATGAAGCCCGGCGCAAAGCTGTTCGTGACCGAAACCGGCATCACCTACGACATCGGCACGAGCTATGGGCCGCACTATCCGGACACCCAGGTGCTGTACGCGCAGAGCGCGCTCGTCGCACGCACGCATCTGATCCTGCTCGGCGAAGGCGCGGACGTCACGTTCATCTTCTATTCGCAGGACATGCCGCAGACGACGGCCGGCTACGGCGTGTTCTTCGAACTCGATCACCCGCAGGGCGCATACGGCGCGACGAACGTGAGTCCGAAGCCGGCCGCGCTCGCGGTCGCCGCGATGACCCGCATCGTCGACGGCAGCGGCACGCTCGGGCCGCTGCGCGACACGCCGCCCGGCGTCTATGCGTATGCATTCTCGCGGCCGGGCGGCAAGGTCATCACCGCGCTGTGGAGCCACGACAACGCGCACTGGAACACGTCGACCGGCTTCGACGCGACCCACAGCATCGACTGGCAGTTGCAGGTGGACGCGCGCGGCCGCTCGGGTCAGGTGACCGTGTTCGACATGATGGGCAACCCGTCGACGATGCCGTATCGCGACGGCATGCTCGCGCTCGGCATCACGCCGTCGCCGGTGTACGTCGTGTCGAACAACGTGGCGGTCGTGAAGGCGAACGCGACGACGCCGGCCGGTTACGTCGCGCCATAACGGCCGTCCGGTTCGACCGCTGCCCGCATTTTCACGCTTCCTCACGAGCGCGGTCCGCGCTCGCGTGAGCCGCACGATTCACAGGCTGCGAGCAATCGCTGTGCGCAGGCCCACATTCGCGCCCCGATTGGCTTCGCCGGGCGAGGTTTCGGCGGTTCGCGACAGTGCGGCCGTTTTTCTCGCCGCTTAGACTGCTATCGAAGCGCTTCCATTCGGAGCGGCAAAACCGGGCTCCCCCGACAGGGTCGCCGGCTCGTTCACGCACTGCGCACGGACCCTCATGTTGTCGCCCACCGAATTTCTCGACGTAGTGCGGCTCGCCCCGCTCGTGTCGATCGACCTGATCGTCGTCGACGCGTCGGGACGCGTGCTGCTCGGCCAGCGGCGCAACCGGCCCGCGCGCGGCACGTGGTTCGTGCCGGGCGGACGCATCCGCAAAGGGGAACTGCTCGACGCCGCGTTCACGCGGGTCGTCGAGACGGAACTGGGGATCGCGGGCGTGGCGCGCTCGGCCGCGCGCTTTCATGGCGTGTTCGAGCATCTGTACGACGACAACTTCGTCGCGGAGAACGGGATCGGCACGCACTACGTGGTGCTCGCGTATTCGCTCGAACTGGACAGCACGTCGCCGGTCGGCCGCTTCGACCAGCATAGTCAGTATGCGTGGCTCACACCCGAGGAACTGCTCGCGCGCGACGACGTGCACGAGAACACGAAGATCTATTTTCGTTAGGGATGCGTTGCTTTAGCGAGGCATTCGCCGTTCAGCGGCAAAGTGCGGCGCGGCACGCACATCGTAAGCGACGTGACGTTCCGCGCCGTTCGCGATGCATCATGCCGCGGTCTCGGGCTCCGGCAACGGCGTCGGGTCGGCCGGCGGCTCGGGCTCGACGTCGCGCAGGTCGCCGCGTCCCGGTCCGCCGAGGTCGCCCACACGCTCGCGCAGCCACGCGCCGAATTCGTCGCGCACCTCCGGATGCCGCAGCGCGAATTCGACCATCGCCTGCAGGTAGCCGATCTTGCTGCCGCAGTCGAACCGCTTGCCGTTGATCCGATACGCGAGCACCTGTTCGTCGACGAGCATCGACTGGATCGCGTCGCTCAACTGGATCTCGTCGCCCGGCGCAGGACGCAGCCGGCGCAAATGCTCGAAGATGCGCGGCATCAGCACATAACGGCCGACGACGCCGAGCGTCGAAGGCGCGGCGGCCGGCGCGGGTTTCTCGACGATGCGCGTCATCCGGAACATGTGCTCGTCCCAGCGGCGCGCGTCGACAACGCCATACGAACGCGAGTCCTGCCGCTCGATCTCCTCGACCGCGACCATCGAGCAGTGGTAGTGGTCGAAGCGTTCGAGCATCTGCGCGAGCACCGGCGTCGTCGCGTCGAGCAGGTCGTCCGCGAGCAGCACCGCGAACGGCTCGTCGCCGACGATCTTCTGCGCGCACAGCACGGCATGGCCGAGCCCGAGCGGCTCGGGCTGGCGCACGAAGAAACACTCGACGTTCGCCGGCTTGATCCGCTGCACGCATTCGAGCAGCGCCGCCTTGCCGCGCGCCTTCAGCTCGCATTCGATCTCATAGGACTTGTCGAAGTGATCCTCGATCGCGCGCTTGCCGCGCCCGGTCACGAAGATCATCTCGGTGACGCCCGCCGCGACCGCTTCCTCGACTGCGTATTGAATCAGCGGCTTGTCGACGACCGGAAGCATCTCCTTCGGGCTCGCCTTGGTTGCGGGAAGAAACCGGGTGCCGAGTCCCGCGACCGGAAACACCGCCTTGCGTACCTTGATCATGTCGGTCTCCCGTTCATACCGCCAGGGTGGGCAGGAATGTTGCGAAGGCCCAGCTTAACCAGCGCATATCGAGCCAATCTGCCAACATCTCGGTCTTTTCCGACGCTATGCCGGGGCTGCAACGGGTGCGGCATATGATTGCCTCCACGGGTGCGAGACGCCCGTGTCGGCTCGGTCCGCAAAGGGAGATCGACCATGCGCATCGACAGGGTGATCAGCAGGATCGCTACTTTCCAGCCGCGCGATGCAATCTACAAGGTCCCACACTTGGCCAGGCGCATCGGTATCCTCGTCTTCGACGCGTTCCCGCTCAGCGACGTCAGTCTGCTGGCGGACGTGTTCCGCCTTGCGAACGAAACGCACGCGGGACGCTTCGGCGGCGCGCCGCCGGTCTATTCGCTCGTGATGCTGTCGGAACTCGGCGGCAGTGTCGCCAGCAGCTGCTCGCTGCGGATCTGGACCGAGAGCCTGCACGCGCCGCTGATGAACGGCTTCGACACGCTGTTCATCGCCGGCGGGCCAGGCGCGATCGATGCCCGGCGTAACGAACGGCTGATCGCGCGACTGCGCGCGATCGCACCGAAGATCCGCGTGATCCGCGCGCTCGGCGAGGGCCGCGCGGTGCTCGCTCGCATCGACGCGTCGTTCCTGCGCGGCGGCCTGAATCCGGCCGCGGCCGCGCTGCGGCTGCGCCGCTCGCTGCCGTCGCAGGAGGTCGGCAGCGCGGCGGTCGTCGCGCCGTCCGAGGCGCTCGTCGCCGCGCTGAAGCTCGTGAAGCGCGATCACGGCGTCGCGCTCGCGCAGCAGATTTCCGAGCATTCGGCGCCGGGCGCGTGGGACAAGCTCGGCCTCGTGCTCGACGACGGCGAATCGGAGACCGCGAACAGCAAGATCAACACGGCCGCGCACTGGCTGCGCGAGAACTACCATCAGCCGATCTCGGTGGCGGACGCGGCGCGCGTCGCGCAGATGAGCATGCGGAATTTTCTGCGGCACTTCAAGACGCAGACGGGGCTCACGCCGTCCGAATATCTGCTGCGCGCGCGGCTCGATGCGAGCTGCACGCTGCTCGCGCAGACGGACCTGCCGATCGACGAGATCGCGCAGCGCTGCGGCGTGCCGCGAGGAGACCGGCTCGCGCGGATATTCAGGCGGCGGCTGTCGATTTCGCCGTCCGATTATCGGGCGGTGAATCAGCGGGGAGATAACGAGAAGTAGAGGTGCGGCCGCATGTTGAGGTGCGGCCGCGTTCGCCGGTTGATCGGGCGGGATGTGGATGGACCTTCAGGCTTGTCTCGTGCAGCCGCGACACAAGCCCTCCACGTCGATCAGTCGATCATCCCCGATCCGAAAATCTCGGTATGAACCCGTGCGGGATCGACGCCGCGCGCGGCCAGTGCCGCGCTCTGCTCGCGCATGAACGCAACCGGGCCGCACAGGTAGTAGTCGGCGTCGGGCAGCACGATGTCGTCCGCGATGCGCGCGAGATCGAGCCGGCCTTCGAAGTCGTGGTCGCCGCCCGCGCGGTCGTCCGCTTCGACCTGTTCGTAGAACACGACGCGCTTCAGGTCCGGATACGTGGCCGCCGCGCCGCGCAGCCAGTCGCGGAACGCATGCACGCGGCCGTTGCGGCACGCATGCACGAACGCGACCTTGCGCGCGCTGTGCTCCGCGATCAGCGTGGACAGCATCGACGCCATCGGCGTGATGCCGACGCCGCCACTGATCAGCACGACCGGCGTGGCCTTCGAACGGTCGAGCGTGAACTCGCCCATCGGCGCGCTCACGTGCACGACTGCCCCTTCGTCGACGCCGTCGTGCATCAGGTTCGACACGTGGCCCGGCTGGGTCTCCCCGCGACCGGCCTCGCGTTTCACCGAGATGCGCAGCCAGCGCCCGTGCGGCGCATCGGACAGGCTGTACTGGCGAGGCTGGTCGACACCGAGCCGGTCGATGAACCGCTTGACGCTCACGTACTGCCCCGGCTCGAAACCACCGGCCGGCGCGCCGTCCGCCGGCGCGAGATAAAACGACGTGATCTCGTCGCTTTCCACCTGCTTGCGGATCACGCGGAACGGACGGAAGCCGCTCCACGACGCCTGCTCGTACAGCTTCGCTTCCGCACCGATCAGGATCTGCGCGAGCTGCTCGTAGGCGACCTTCCACGCGTCGAGCGTCGGTTGATCGACCGCTTCGCCGAGCACGTCGACGACCGCGCCGAGCAGATGCCGCCCGACGATCGGATAGTGCTCAGGCCGGATGTTCAGGCTCGCGTGCTTATGCGCGATATGCGTGACCGCGCCGCCGAGCGCGCCGAGATTGTCGATGTTCGCGGCATACGCGTACACCGCGCGCGCTAGCGTTTCCGGCTGGCTGCCGCTTTGCTGGTGGGTCTGGTTGAAAACGTTCTTCAGCTCCGGATGCGCATCGAACATCCGCTGGTAGAAGTGCTTCGTAATGGTCGGGCCGAGTTCGGCAAAGACCGGTGCGGTGGCCTTCACACGGGCCATCTGGTCGGCTGTCAGCGCAGTCATTCGGGTTCTCTCCGCGTCAAAGATGCTCAAACAATACATCTTTTAGGCGGGAATGACCACGTGGACAGTTTGCCGCAGGTCGTTCGGTACGGCCGCTACGCGTGGATAACGCCGATCAGGCCGAAGACGCGCCGCCGCGATCGTGCCGCCACAGCACGTCGCCGCGGCCGTCCGCACGATTCAGCACGCGGGCCAGCACGAACAGCAGATCGGACAGCCGGTTCACGTACCGCCTCGGCGTGGCGGCAACCGGCGATGTATCCGACTCGCCGGACGCATCTGCCCCACCGGATGCGCCGATGGCGACGATCGACCGTTCCGCGCGCCGGCAGACGGTCCGGCACACGTGCGCGAGCGCGGCCGCCCGCGAGCCGCCGGGCAGAATGAACTCCTTCAGAGGCGCAAGCGTCGCGTTGTACTCGCCGAGCCAGCCGTCGAGACGGGCCAGATGAGCGTCGGTGACGATCGTATGTCCCGGCATGCACAACTCGCCGCCGAGATCGAACAGATCGTGCTGGATCGCGGTCAGCGCCGCGCGCACGTCGTCGGGCAACGCCTCGCACAGCAGCACGCCGATCTGCGAGTTCAGTTCGTCGACGTCGCCGATCGCCGCGATCCGTGCATCGTCCTTGCGCACGCGGCTGCCGTCGCCGAGTCCGGTCGTGCCGTCGTCGCCGGTGCGCGTGACGATCCTGCTCAAGCGGTTGCCCATCGCATGTCTCCTGGAGCGGCTGCCCATGCAGCCCTGCGTGCGGCCCATTATAGGTTTGACGCAGCGCAGCAACCCATGCGGCGGCCCGAGCACAAATGTTGAGCGTAAAATGGGCCGCACCGAATATCAGGCCAACAGGAAGGAGACCCCCGCGTGAATCATCCCGCGCCACCGGCGGCCGTGCGCCGCCCGTTCCCCGCTGAACTGCTTGCCGAGCTGACCGCCTCGTTCGGCGAGCGCGTGTCCACTTCCGAAGCCGTGCGCAGCCATCATGGCCGCGACGAATCCCCGTTCGATCCGCAACTGCCCGACGCCGTCGTGTTCGCCCACAGCACCGACGACGTGCAGGCCATCGTGAAGCTGTGCGCGCGCTACGGCGTGCCGATCATTCCGTACGGCAACGGCTCGTCGCTCGAAGGGCATCTGCTCGCGGTGCAGGGCGGCGTGTCGATCGACCTGTCCGAGATGAACCGCGTGCTGTCGATCAACGCCGAGGACCTGACTGTCACCGTCGAGCCGGGCATCTCGCGCAAGGCGCTGAACGAGGCGCTGCGCGACACCGGCCTGTTCTTCCCGATCGACCCGGGCGCGGACGCGAGCATCGGCGGCATGTCCGCGACGCGCGCGTCCGGCACCAACGCCGTGCGCTACGGCACGATGCGCGAGAACGTGCTCGGCCTGACCGCGGTGCTCGCGGACGGGCGCATCATCAAGACCGGCTCGCGCGCGCGCAAGTCGTCGGCGGGCTACGACCTCACGCGCCTGTTCGTCGGCTCCGAAGGCACGCTCGGCGTGATCACCGAAATCACCGTGCGGCTCTATCCGCAGCCGGAAGCGGTGTCGGCGGCGATCTGCACGTTCCACTCGATGGCCGAGGCGGTGCGCGCGGTAATCGAGACGATCCAGATCGGCGTGCCGGTTGCGCGCGTCGAATTCATCGATTCGCTCGCGGTCCGCGCGATCAACCGCCATTCGAACCTGACGCTGCGCGAAGCGCCGACGCTGTTCTTCGAATTCCACGGCACGCCGGCCGGCGTCGAGGAACAGGCCGGGCTCGTGCAGGAGATCGCCGCGCAGAACGGCGGCGAAGGGTTCGAATGGGCGACGCGCCCCGAAGACCGCAGCCGGCTGTGGAACGCGCGTCACAGCGCGTACTTCGCGATGCTGCAACTGAAGCCCGGTTGCCGCGCGGTGACGACCGACGTCTGCGTGCCGATCTCGCGGCTCGCCGAATGCGTGATCGAGACCGAGCAGGATCTGAAGGCCTCGCCGCTGCCCTGCCCGATCGTCGGCCACGTCGGCGACGGCAACTTCCACGTCGCGATGCTGATCGATCCGGACAAGCCGGAAGAACTCGCGGAAGCCGAGCGGCTGAACCGCCGCATCGTCGAGCGCGCGCTCGCGATGGACGGCACCTGCACCGGCGAGCACGGCGTCGGCCTGCACAAGATGGGCTTCCTCGTCGCGGAGCACGGCGCGGACACCGTCGATACGATGCGGGCGATCAAGCACGCGCTCGATCCGCAGAACCTGATGAACCCCGGCAAGATCTTTTCGTGGGGCGCCTGAGCGCGCATGCACCCGGCAATGGCACAGCGGGCCCCGGCTCGCGGTGCCGGCCCATCGAGCGGAGGAGACATGAACGCACTGGCTGAACTGTCGCCGGAAGTGCTCGCGCAGCGTCAGCGCGAAGTCGTGCAGGCGCTGATGGCGGTGCTGCCCGCGCACTGCCTGCTGCATCGCGAGGAAGACACGGTCGCGTACGAATGCGACGGGCTTGCCGCGTACCGGCGCCTGCCGCTCGCGGTCGCGCTGCCCGAAACCGAGTCGCAGGTGCAGCGGATCGTGCAGATCTGCCGCCGCCTCGACGTGCCGATCGTGCCGCGCGGCGCGGGCACCGGCCTCTCCGGCGGCGCGATGCCGATCCGTCACGGCATCGTGCTGTCGCTCGCGCGCTTCAAGCGGATCGTCGACGTCGATCCCTATGCGCGCACGGCCACCGTGCAGCCCGGCGTGCGCAATCTCGCGGTGTCCGAGGCCGCCGCGCCGTATGGGCTCTACTACGCGCCCGACCCGTCGTCGCAGATCGCCTGCACGATCGGCGGCAACGTGTCCGAGAACTCGGGCGGCGTGCACTGCCTGAAATACGGCCTCACCGTGCACAACGTGCTGCGCGTGCGCGCGGTGACGATGGACGGCGAGATCGTCGAGTTCGGCTCGCTCGCGCCCGATGCGCCGGGCCTCGATCTGCTCGCGGTGATGATCGGCAGCGAAGGCATGTTCGCGATCGTCACCGAAGTCACCGTGAAGCTGATTCCGAAGCCGCAGACCGCGCAGGTGGTGATGGCGAGTTTCGACGACGTCGTGAAAGGCGGCGACGCGGTCGCCGGCATCATCGCGGCCGGCATCATTCCAGCCGGCCTCGAAATGATGGACAAACCGGCGACGCGCGCGGTCGAGGAATTCGTGAACGCCGGCTACGACCTCGACGCGGCGGCGATCCTGCTGAGCGAATCGGACGGCACGCCGGAAGAAGTCGCCGAGGAAATCGCGCGAACGACCGCGGTGCTGCGCGAGCACGGCGCGACGCGCATCCAGGTCTCGCGCTCCGAGCAGGAACGGCTGCGCTTCTGGTCGGGCCGCAAGAACGCGTTCCCGGCCGCGGGCCGCATCTCGCCCGACTACTACTGCATGGACGGCACCGTGCCGCGCCGCGCGATCGGCCCGCTGCTCGCGCGCATCCACGAGATGGAAGCGCAATATCGATTGCGTTGCATCAACGTGTTCCATGCGGGCGACGGCAACATGCATCCGCTGATCCTGTTCAACGGCAACGACCTCGACGAATGGCACCGCGCGGAAGCGTTCGGCTCGGACATCCTCGAAACGTGCGTCGAGCTGGGCGGAACGGTAACGGGCGAACACGGCGTCGGCATCGAGAAGATCAACTCGATGTGCGTGCAGTTCTCGCCGCAGGAGCGCGATGCGTTCCATGCGGTGAAACATGCGTTCGATCCGGCCGGCCTGCTCAACCCCGACAAGGGCATTCCGACTCGCGCGCGCTGCGCCGAGTACGGACGCATGCACGTGCGCGGCAACCTGCTGCCACATCCGGAGCTGCCGCGCTTCTAGGTTCGCGCCGCCGGAGCCGGATGCGCTACGCGGACGGACGGCATACGTCGCATCGGGCAGCGGGCCACACGCCCGCTCCCCTTGCGCATATACGGGTCGGCTCCGGGTTGCGGCACGCCGCCGCGCCATTACAATCGAACGAACGACAACGAAAATCACGCCATGGAAGAGGACGACATCGTCGCCGTCTGGTCCGAGCGCATTCGTACGGCAAGCGCCGACGGCCGCCCGCTGCGCATACGCGGCGGCGGCACGAAGGACTGGTACGGTCAGGGGCTCGAAGGCGAGATACTCGATACGCGCGCGCATCGCGGCATCATTGCGTACGATCCCGCGGAACTCGTGATCACCGCGCGCGCCGGCACGCCGCTCGCGGCGCTCGAAGCGACGCTGGCGGAGCACGAGCAGATGCTCGCATTCGAGCCGCCGCACTTCGGCGCGCAGGCGACGCTCGGCGGCTGCATCGCGGCCGGCATCGCGGGACCGCGCCGCGTGTCGGCCGGCGCGCCGCGCGACTTCGTGCTCGGCGCGGTGCTGATGAACGGCCACGGCGACGTGCTGCACTTCGGCGGCCAGGTCGTGAAGAACGTCGCGGGTTATGACGTATCGCGGCTGCTGGCCGGCTCGCTCGGCACGCTCGGGCTGATCCTCGAACTGTCGGTGAAGGTGCTGCCGACGCCGAAGGCCGAAACGACGCTGAAGTTCGACATGAACGGCACCGATGCGGTCCGCAAGCTCAACGAATGGGGCGGGCGTCCATTGCCGATGACCGCGAGCGCGTGGCGCAACGGCACGCTCGCGGTGCGGCTCGCGGGCGCGGAAGCGGCGGTGAAAACCGCGCGCGCTTCGCTCGGCGGCGAGGTCGTCGATGCGGTCGAGGCGGAGCGGTTCTGGGCCGGTCTGCGCGAGCAGACGGACCCGTTCTTCACCGCGATCGCGCCGAACGCGGCGCTGTGGCGCCTCGCGCTGCCGTCGATCACCGAGCCGCTGCAACTGCCCGGCGCGCAACTGATGGAATGGGGCGGCGCGCAGCGCTGGTGGATCACCGACACCGATGCGCAGACCGTGCGCATCAGCGCGAAGCAGGCCGGCGGCCACGCGACGATGTTCCGCACCGGCCACGATTACGACCGCAGCGCGGGCGTGTTCACGCCGCTGCCCGCGCCGCTGATGAAGATACACCGCGGCCTGAAAGCCGCGTTCGACCCAGCCCGCATCTTCAATCGCGGCCGTCTGTACCCCGACTTCTGAGTCCGCGCGATGCAAACCAACCTCGCGGAATTCATCCGCAATACGCCCGACGGCGACGAAGCCGACGCGATCCTGCGCAAGTGCGTGCACTGCGGCTTCTGCACCGCCACCTGCCCGACCTATCAACTGCTCGGCGACGAGCTGGACGGGCCGCGCGGCCGCATCTACCTGATGAAGCAGATGGTCGAGGGCGCGCCGGTGACGCGCAGCACGCTCACGCATCTGGACCGCTGCCTCACGTGCCGCAGTTGCGAGACGACCTGCCCTTCCGGCGTGCAGTACGGACGGCTGATCGAAGTCGGCCGCAAACACGCGGAGCAGAGGGTCGCGCGCCCGGTGCGCCAGCGGCTGATGCGCCGGCTGCTCGCCGGCTTCCTGCCGCGCAGCGGACTCTTCTCGCCGGCGATGCGGATCGGCCAGCAGGTGCGTCCGCTGCTGCCGAAGCGGCTGCGCGACAAGGTGCCGGTGCGCCAGCGTCCGCTCGCGTGGCCGACGGCGAAGCACCCGCGCAAGATGCTGATGCTCGCCGGCTGCGTGCAGCCTTCGATGATGCCGAACATCAACATCGCGACCGCGCGCGTGCTCGATGCGCTCGGCATCGAGACGGTCATCGCGCCGCAAGCCGGCTGCTGCGGCGCGATCCGGCTGCATCTCGGCTATACGGACGACGCGCTCGACGACGTGCGCCGCAACGTCGACGCGTGGTGGCCGTATGTCGAACAGGGTGTCGAGGCGATCGTGATGAACGCGTCCGGCTGCGGCGCGACAGTGAAGGAATATGCGCACCTGCTGCGCGACGATCCGGCCTATGCGGACAAGGCGCGACGCATCGTCGAGCTGACGCGCGACCTGTCCGAGATCCTGCCGGCGTTCGAGGAGCAACTCGTCGCGGCGGCGCGGCGGCGCGGCATTCATACGGTCGCGTGGCATCCGCCGTGCACGCTGCAGCACGGCCAGCAGTTGCGCGGCGGCGTCGAGTCGGTGCTCGCCGCGCTCGGGCTCGACGTGCGCCTGCCGGTGGACAGCCATCTGTGCTGCGGCTCCGCGGGCACCTATTCGCTGACGCAGCCGAAGCTGTCGTACCGGCTGCGCAACCAGAAGCTCGAACGCCTCCACGCGCTCGAACCGCAACTGATCGTGTCCGCGAACGTCGGCTGCATCGCGCACCTGCAAAGCGGCACGTCGATTCCGGTCACGCACTGGATAGAGCTGGTCGAGCATATGCTGGCGGCGAACTGAACGATTGCCGCACAGCGTAGCGAACGCGCGCCGCCGCCGACACCTGGCCGTTCGGGCTATGTTTCGCGCGCGGCGCAGTCCGTATAATGGGCCTCGTTCGTTTCTGCCGGCCGCCGCGCGTTCGCGAGCGGCCATCCGCGCTCCATGACCGACATCGCCCGCCATCTCGAAGCCGTCCAGCAACGCATCGCCGCCGCCGCCCGCAGCGCCGGGCGCGATCCGCGCACGGTCGAACTGCTGGCCGTCTCGAAGACGTTTCCCGCCGACGACGTGCGCGCCGCGCATGCAGCCGGCCAGCGCGCGTTCGGTGAAAACTACGTGCAGGAATCGATCGCGAAGATCGAGACCCTCGCGGATCTGCGCGCGGATCTCGAATGGCATTTCATCGGCCCGCTGCAATCGAACAAGACGCGGCCGGTCGCCGAGCATTTCGACTGGGTGCATTCGGTGGACCGGTTGAAGATCGCGCAGCGCCTGTCCGGGCAGCGGCCCGCGCATCTGCCGCCGCTGAACGTGTGCCTTCAGGTGAACGTGAGCGGCGAGGCGTCGAAGAGCGGCGTCGCGCCCGGCGAAGTCGCCGAGGTCGCGCATGCGATCGCCGCGCTGCCGCGCGTCGTGCTGCGCGGGCTGATGTCGATCCCCGAACCCGAAAGCGATCTGGCCGCGCAGCGCGCGCCGCATCGCCGGCTGCGCGAACTGTTCGACACCCTGCGCGCGGACGGCCTCGCGCTCGACACGCTGTCGATGGGCATGTCGGCGGACCTCGAAGCAGCCGTGCTCGAAGGCGCGACGATCGTGCGGATCGGCACCGCGATCTTCGGCGCGCGCGACTACTCACACTGACCGACTCACGTTTCCATCATCATGAAAATTGCCTTCATCGGCGGCGGCAACATGGCCGCCGCACTCATCGGCGGAATGATCCGCAAGGGCGTCGCGGCGAGCGACGTGTATGCGATCGATCCGAACGCGCACGCGCGCGCGCGCAACGCCGAACAGTTCGGCATCCGCACCGGCGAAGCAGCCGATGCGACGCTCGCGCAATACGACGCGGTCGTGCTCGCGGTGAAGCCGCAGATCGTAAAGAGCGTCGCCGAAGGGCTCGCACCGCATCTCGCCGCGCATCAACTGGTAATCAGCATCGTCGCCGGCATTCGCAGCGCCGACCTGTCGCGCTGGCTGAACGGCCATGCGCGGATCGTGCGCACGATGCCGAACACGCCCGCGCTGATCGGCATGGGCGCGGCCGGGCTCGTCGCGAGCGCCGGCGTCGACGAAGCGGGGCGGCAGCTTGCGTCGGACGTGCTCGGCGCGGTCGGGCAAGCGGTCTGGTTCGACGACGAAGCGAAGATCGATGCGGTGACCGCGATCTCGGGCAGCGGCCCGGCTTACGTGTTCTATTTCATCGAGGCGCTCGAAGAAGCGGCGCGCCGGCTCGGCATGGACGAGCAGCAGGGCCGCGCGCTCGCGATCGCGACGTTCACCGGCGCGGCGCAACTCGCGCTGCAGTCGAGCGAACCGCCGGCGGTGCTGCGCGAGCGCGTCACGTCGAAGGGCGGCACGACGGCGGCGGCGCTTGCATCGTTCGACGCGTCCGGCGTGAAGGAAGCGATCGTGCGCGGCGCGCTCGCGGCCGACGCGCGCGCGAAGGAAATGGGCGACGAGTTCGGCAGGCAGTGACTGCGGCCGCGCGCGTGCGGCGGCCAGTGGCCGCAGTTGTCGATGCGCATATCGGATCGCGGTAGCTCGAAGTCGGCGGCTGGCATCCGGAATCCGGCGTTGCCGCCATTCAAGCCGCTCCGGTCACGGCCTTTCCCGAAGCAGGATGCGCGGGTTTCTGCGCCCCGCACGTCGCCACGCCTGAACGAAAAACGGCCGCATCGGCAATGCCGATGCGGCCGTCATCACATCGAGAGAACATCCGCGCAACGGTCCGCGTGCGCGTCGAAAAAACTTACATCGCCGCCGCCGCGTAATGCGCGGCGATTCCCGCGAACAGCGCGCCGCCCAGCCAGTTGTTGTGACGGAATGCGGCGAAGCATGCCATCCGTTCGCGTCCGCGAATCAGCGTGTAGTGGTACACCGCGCACCCCGCCGCCGCCGCCCAGCCGAGCCAGTACAGCAGACCGAAGCCGAGCATCACGCCGACGCCGACGTAAATGCCGAGCGTCACCGCATAACACAGCATGATCGCGAGCACGTCGTAGCGGCCGAACGTCAGCGCGGACGTGCGGATGCCGATCTTGATGTCGTCGTCGCGATCGACCATCGCGTACTCGGTGTCGTACGCGACCGACCAGAACACGTTCGCGATCAGCATCACCCAGCCGAGCGTCGGCACCTGGTCCTGAATCGCCGCGAACGCCATCGGAATGCCGAAGCCGAACGCGATGCCGAGATACGCCTGCGGAATCGCGAAAAAACGCTTCGTAAACGGATACGATCCGGCGACGAACAGCGCGACCACCGACAGTTGCTTCGTCAGCGCGTTGAGCGGCAGGATCAGCAGGAACGACACGAGCGCCAAGGCCGCCGCGATCGCGATCGCCTCCCATGCGCGGATGCGGCCCGACGTGATCGGCCGTTCCGCGGTGCGCTTGACGTGGCGGTCGAAGTCGCGGTCCGCGTAGTCGTTGATCGCGCAGCCGGCCGAGCGCATCAGGATCGTGCCGACAGTGAAGATCACCAGCAGCGACAGCGACGGACGGCCGTCCGATGCAATCCACAGCGCGTTGAGCGTCGGCCACAGCAGCAGCAGGCTGCCGATCGGCTTGTCCATGCGGACGAGCCGCAGATAGAGCGGGAGTCGGGCAAACATGATCGAACCGGCAAGAGATCGCGCAAACAGGATGGCGCTATTGTAGGCCACCGCGCGCGGCCCCTGCCGCGGGCCGGGCAACGCGCGGCGCATCGGCCGCAAAACGGAACGGCCCGCCGGAAAATCCCGGCGGGCCGTTCGTCTGATGCGACTTCAACCTGCGGCGATGCGCTTCATTTCTCAAAGCGCCGCGCGGCAAAGCTGCATTCAGCCGCTTGTTACGCGAGCAGCGAGCGCAGCATCCACGCGGTCTTTTCGTGCGTCTGCATGCGTTGCGTCAGCAGGTCGGCGGTCGGCTCGTCGTTCGCCGCATCGACGGCCGGGAAGATCGCGCGCGCGGTGCGCACCACGGCTTCCTGCCCTTCGACCAGCTGGCGGATCATGTCTTCCGCGCTCGGCACGCCTTCCGCTTCCGGGATCGACGACAGCTTGCCGAATTCGCGATAGCTGCCCGGCGCGAATTCGCCGAGCGCGCGGATGCGTTCCGCGATCGCGTCGACGGCCGTCGCCAGTTCGGTGTACTGCGTCTCGAACATCAGATGCAGCGTGTTGAACATCGGGCCGGTGACGTTCCAGTGGAAGTTGTGGGTCTTCAGATACAGCGTGTACGTGTCCGCGAGCAGACGCGACAGGCCTTCCGAAATCTTCCGGCGATCCTTGTCGCTGATGCCGATGTTGACGTGCTGCACGGTTCCCTTCTTGGCCATGACGACTCCTTTGATCGTTGAGACGAACCCGGTCGGCACCGCGAGCGCACCGCGCGACGCGGCGGGCGCCCGCGCCCGAATGGGCGTCAGTGTAGCGTAATAAAGGCCGCGAAACACCGCATCCGGCCCCGTCTTGCGGCGGCGCGGGCGCCTGTGTCGCGCGGTGCGTCAGCCGCCGAGCGCGCGCTGCAGGCCGTGAACGGCGATCACCGCCAACCCGCTGCCGGCGATCGCGAACCCGACCGCGCGGCGCAGGACGCCGCCCATGCGCGCGAGCGGCGCGCCGGAGGCCGCCGCAGTGTTGCCTGCGAGACCGGCGGCCTGCAGGGTCATCGTCATCATCTGGATCATGATCGTTCTCCTTGCCTGGTGGATGAAAACGGACGCGGCGCATTCGCGCCGCCCCCGACGTTATCGACCTTCGCGCGTCGCGACCCGTGGTCGCGGCCGGACTGCTTGCCGCAACTACGCAGTTCCAGCCGCGCGCCGGTTAGCCGCACGACGCATGCCGCGTCATATCGTGTCGCGCGGCGTCGCGTCTCACGTCACTTCGCGGCGGCGAGCTTCGCGATCGCCGCGAGCACGCCTTGCGCATACGCCGGATCGGCGCGGCGGAAGTGCTCGACCTGGCGCTGCACGATGTCGTCCGGCACACCGGCGATCGCGCGCGCGATGTTCGCGAACAGGCGCTCGCGCTGGCCCGCGTCGAACAACCGGAACAGCGCGCCCGGCTGGCTGTAGTAGTCGTCGTCCTCGCGATGGTCGTAGTGCGCGACGGCGCCGGCGGCGAGCGGCGGCTCGGCCGCGTTCGGGTCCTCGCGGAAGTCGCCGAAGCGGTTCGGCTCGTAGTTCGCCGCCGGACCGAGGTTGCCGTCGGTGCGCATCGCGCCGTCGCGGTGATACGAGTGGAACGGGCAGCGCGGCGCATTCACCGGAATCTGGTGATGGTTCACGCCGAGCCGGTAGCGCTGCGTGTCGCCATACGAGAACAGACGGCCCTGCAACAGGCGGTCCGGCGAAAAGCCGATGCCCGGCACCACGTTGGCCGGCGTGAACGCGGCCTGCTCGACGTCCGCGAAGTAGTTCTGCGGGTTGCGGTTCAGCTCGATCACGCCGACGTCGATCAGCGGGTAATCCTTGTGCGGCCACACCTTCGTGATGTCGAACGGGTTGTACGGCACCTTCGCCGCGTCCGCCTCGGGCATCACCTGGATGCGGAACGCCCAGCGCGGAAAATTGCCGTCCGCGATCGACGCGAACAGGTCGCGCTGCGCGGTCTCGCGGTCGCTCGCGACGGCCTGCGCGGCTTCTTCGTCGGTGAAGTTCTCGATGCCGTTCAGCGACTTGAAGTGGAACTTCACCCAGAAGCGCTCGTTGTTCGCGTTGACGAACGAGTACGTGTGCGAGCCGAAGCCGTGCATCTGCCGGTAGTTCTTCGGAATGCCGCGATCGCTCATCAGGATCGTGACCTGATGCAGCGACTCCGGCTGACGCGACCAGAAGTCCCACGCGGCGACGTTGTTGCGCAGGTTCGTCTGCGGGTCGCGCTTTTGCGTGTGGATGAAGTCCGGGAACTTCAGCGGATCGCGGATGAAGAACACCGGCGTGTTGTTGCCGACCACGTCCCAGTTGCCTTCATCCGTGTAGAACTTGATCGAGAAGCCGCGCACGTCGCGCTCGGCGTCGGCCGCGCCGCGCTCGCCGGCGACGGTCGAAAAGCGCATGAAGAGCGGCGTGTCCTTGCCGACTTCCGCGAACACCTTCGCTTTCGTGTATTGCGTGATGTCGTGCGTGACCTTCAGCGTGCCGAACGCGCCGGAGCCTTTCGCGTGCACGCGGCGCTCGGGGATCACTTCGCGGTCGAAGTGCGCGAGCTTTTCGAGCAGCCACACGTCCTGCAGCATGACCGGGCCGCGCGGGCCGGCCGTGATCGAGTTCTGGTTGTCGGCGACCGGCGCGCCGGCTGCGGAAGTGAGAGTGCGTTCGGACATCCTTGTGCTCCTTGGGAATCTACGGTGGGGTGGCTTCGCGACGAATGGGGCGGCAGCTCAGGCCGCGAGCGCGCGATCGACGAGCAGCGAAAACGCGACGGTGCGCAGCCCGCGGGCGGCGGCGGTGGTCGGAACCTGGGACGGCGCAGCGGCCGTGGACGGCGTAGTCGGTTGCATCACTTCCTCCTGGTGGACACGATCGGAATCGATGAAGCACACTATAACAATACTATCGATATCTAGTTTTTGATTTATTTAATCTATTCAATAGGCGACATCTGGCGCCTGGCGGCGAGTGCCGCGACGAAGGACTTCGGGAGAGAGGCGGAGCGCCAGCAGGCAGGCTGGCGGCGCAATGCAGACGGGGAAATCCGACGACGGCGGCGCGGCGAGCCGGACGGCCTGCGCGCCGCGCCAGCGGTTTACGCGGCGACTTCCGGCGCTTCGAGCTTCTTCACGCCCGGCAGGTCGCACGCGTTGATCGCGTCGACGATCGCTTCGATCGCGGGCATGCGCGTGAAACTCTTGCGCCACGCGAGCACGACGCGGCGGTCCGGCACCGGCTCGTCGAACGGCACGTACGACAGCAGGCCCGAATCGACGCCGCCCGCGTGCGGCTTCACTTCATGCACCGACATCCGCGGCAGCACGGTGATGCCGACGCCGCTCGCGACCATGTGCCGGATCGTCTCCAGCGACGACCCCTCGAACGTCTTCTGAATGCCGTCCGCGTTCTGCGAGAAACGCATCAGTTCCGGGCAGACGCCGAGCACGTGATCGCGGAAGCAGTGGCCGCTGCCGAGCAGCAGCATCGTTTCCTGCTTCAGGTCGTCCGGGTCGATCTTCGCGCGCTTTTCCCACGCGTGGCCGGACGGCAGCGCGACGACGAACGGCTCGTCGTACAGCGGACGCAGCGTGAGGCCGGTTTCCGGGAACGGCAGCGCCATGATCGCGACGTCGATCTCGCCCTGCTTCAGCAGTTCGATCAGCTTCAGCGTGTAGTTCTCCTGCAGCATCAGCGGCATCTGCGGCACGCGCTTGATCATCTGCTTGACGAGCGTCGGCAGCAGATACGGCCCGATCGTATAGATCACGCCGAGCCGCAGCGGCCCGACCAGCGGGTCCTTGCCCTGCTTCGCGATCTCCTTGATCGCGAGCGTCTGTTCGAGCACGCGCTGCGCCTGGGTGACGATCTGCTCGCCGATCGGCGTCACGCTGACCTCGCTCGTGCCGCGCTCGAAAATCTGCACGTTCAGTTCGTCTTCCAGCTTCTTGATCGCCACCGACAGCGTCGGCTGGCTCACGAAGCAGGCTTCGGCCGCCCGCCCGAAGTGGCGCTCGCGGGCTACGGCGACGATGTATTTCAGTTCAGTGAGCGTCATTGGGGACCAATCGAGAAAGGGGAATCAATAGGTTCTAGTTATACACCTATCGTGTCGATTAGCCAATATTCAAAGCCCAATGCGGGGACGGAACGGGATCGAGGTCGGCCGGCGAGACAAATGACGCGTGCGTCACGCCTTCAGGTAGTGCTCGCGCGCGCCGAGCCAACGGTTCAGGTGCTGCGTGACGACGTGCGGGTAGTCGCGCAACAGTCGTTCGGCCGCGCCGCGCGCGGGCTCGATCAGCCAGCCGTCGTTTTCGAGGCTCGCGAAGCGCAGCATCGCGGCGCCGGACTGGCGCGCGCCGAGGAATTCGCCGGGACCGCGGATTTCGAGGTCGCGGCGCGCGATCTCGAAACCATCGGTCGTCTCGCGCATTGTCTTGAGCCGCTCGCGGCCGGTCAGCGACAGCGGCCCGCTGTACAGCAGCACGCAGACCGACGCGGTGCTGCCGCGCCCGACCCGCCCGCGCAACTGGTGCAACTGCGCGAGGCCGAACCGCTCCGCGTGCTCGATCACCATCAGCGACGCGTTCGGCACGTCGACGCCGACTTCGATCACCGTCGTCGCGACCAGCAACTGCACCTCGTTGCGCGAGAAGCCGTCCATCACCGCGGCCTTGTCGGCCGGCGCGAGGCGGCCGTGCACGAGGCCGACCGTCAGTTCCGGCAGCGCGGCGACCAGCGTTTCATAGGTCTCGACCGCGGTTTGCAGTTGCAGCGTCTCGCTTTCCTCGATCAGCGGACACACCCAGTACACCTGGCGGCCCGTCAGCGCGGCTTCGCGCACGCGCGCGATCACCTCGTCGCGGCGGCCGTCGGCGATGAGTTTCGTCAGGATCGGCGTGCGGCCCGGCGGCAGTTCGTCGATCGTCGAGATTTCCAGGTCGGCGTAATACGTCATCGCGAGCGTGCGCGGAATCGGCGTCGCGGACATCATCAACTGGTGCGGCTGGAACTCGCGCGCGCCGTCGGCCGGCGACTTCGCGTTCTGCGCCTTCGCGCGCAGCGCGAGCCGCTGCTCGACGCCGAACCGGTGCTGCTCGTCGACGATCACGAGACCGAGCCGCGCGAACTCGACCGCGTCCTGGATGATCGCGTGCGTGCCGATCACCAGTTGCGCGGTGCCGAGCGCCGCCGCTTCGAGCGCCGCGCGCTTCTCCTTCGCCCTCAGGCTGCCGGCGAGCCACGCGACCTGCACGCCGAGCGGTTCGAGCCAGCCGCGCAGCTTGCGCGCATGCTGCTCCGCGAGGATTTCGGTCGGCGCCATCAGCGCGGCCTGATAACCGGCGTCGATCGCCTGCGCCGCCGCGAGCGCGGCCACGACGGTCTTGCCGCTGCCGACGTCGCCCTGCAACAGCCGCTGCATCGGATGCGGCTGCGTGAGGTCGCGCGAAATCTCGCCGACGACGCGCTGCTGCGCGCCGGTCAGCGCGAACGGCAGCGCCGCGCGCAGCCGCGCGACGAGCGAGTCGCCGGCCGCGTCGCGCAGCGGCATCGCCGGCGCGGCGCGCGTGCGCCGCTCCTCGTGCGCGCGCTTCAGCGACAGTTGCTGCGCGAGCAGCTCCTCGAACTTGATCCGCGTCCATGCCGGATGGCTGCCGTCGATCAGCGCGGTTTCGTCCGCATCGACCGGCGGATGGTGCAGCGTCTTCACCGCGTCGGTCAGCGCCGGCACGCCGAGCGGCGCAAGGAACTCGCGGACGACCGGCTCCGGCAGCAGTTCGGGCAGTTCGGTCCGGGCGACCGCGTTGTCGATCGCCTTGCGCAGATACGCCTGGCTCACGCCGGCCGTCGACGGATAGACCGGCGTCAGCGCCTGCGGCAGCGGCGTGTCGCCGTCGACGATGCGCACCGCCGGGTGCACCATCTCCATCCCGAAAAAACCGCCGCGCACGTCGCCGCGCACCCGCAGCCGCTTGCCCGGCGCCATCTGCGCGACCTGCGAGCCGTAGAAGTTCAGGAAGCGCAGCACCAGTTCGTCGCCGGCGTCGTCGCGCAGCTTCACCAGCAACTGGCGGCGCGGCCGGTACGCGATCTCGTTGTCGAACACGACGCCTTCGGTCTGCGCGATGCCGCCCGGCAGCAGTTCGCCGATCGGCGTCAGCGTCGTCTCGTCCTCGTAGCGCATCGGCAGGTGCAGCACGAGGTCGATTCCGCGCGTGAGGCCGAGCTTCGCGAGACGGTCGGCGGTTTTGGTGACGGCGGGTTTGGCCCTGGCCGGCTTTTCCTTCGCGGATCGGGTCTTTCGCGACGGGCTATCGTCGTTGGCGGCGTCGGATTCGCCGTCCGCGTCCGGCTTCGCGTTCGCGTCGTCTTTCTTGCGGCGGCCTGCGGCGGCGCGAGGCGTCGCTCGCGCATCGGCTGCGCCGGATGGCGACGCGTCCGCTGCGGGCGATGCCGAAGAATCGAACCGCGCGTCGACGTCCTGCATCGGGCCGGCGTCGTGCGCGCGTCCGTGCGGATCGCCGGTCCCCTGCCCGATCTCGCCGCGCCGAAGCACGCCGCCGCCCGCCGTCCGCTTCGCACCGCGCGCGCCGTCCGCCGCGGGCTCGCGCGGATCGTTCGCGGGATCGGTTTCGGACATCCAACGACTGACGGACGAGGGCATGAGCAGCTTCACAAGTACAATATCGGCTTTCCAGCAGCGCGCGGTTCGGGCGCGCCGCCGTGGCGGTCCTCGCAACATGGGCGTCGCGGCGGGTTGCGCCGTCCCGCAATCATAGCCGCTCGGCACCGGCCGGCGGCGCATTCCGGCGGCGATCGCCGCACGGCGCCCCTGCGCCATCCCGCATTCCTGTCTTATCTGGCCGCATGTTCAAGCTTTCCGATTTCGATTTCGACCTGCCTGCCGAGCTGATCGCGCAGACCGCGCTGCCCGAGCGCAGCGCGAGCCGTCTGCTTGAGGTGGACAACCTCGCGCAGCCGCCGCGGCTCGTCGATCGCCGTTTTGCCGAGTTGCCCGGCTGCCTTGCGCCGGGCGACCTGCTCGTGTTCAACGATACCCGCGTGCTGAAGGCGCGCTTCTTCGGCCAGAAGGCCAGCGGCGGCAAGATCGAGGTGCTGGTCGAGCGGCTGACCGGCGCGCGCACCGCGCTCGCGCAGATCCGCGCGAGCAAGAGCCCCGCGCCGGGCACGACGCTGCGCCTCGCGGACGCGTTCGACGTGACGGTCGGCGAGCGCGTCGAGCCGTTCTACACGCTGCATTTTCCGGACGACTGCCTGACGCTGATCGAGCAATATGGCCGCCTGCCGCTGCCGCCGTACATCACGCACGACGCGGACGCGACCGACGAAACGCGCTACCAGACGGTGTTCGCGCGCAATCCGGGCGCGGTCGCCGCGCCGACCGCCGGGCTGCACTTCGACGACGCGCTGCTCGCGCGGCTGGACGAACGCGGCATCGAGCGCGCGACGCTGACGCTGCACGTCGGCGCAGGCACGTTCCAGCCGGTGCGGGTCGAGAACATCGCGGAGCATCAGATGCACAGCGAGTGGTACGAGCTGCCGCAATCGCTGGTGGACCGGATCGCCGCGACGCGCGCGCGCGGCGGGCGCGTGGTCGCGGTCGGCACGACGTCGATGCGCGCGCTGGAAGCGGCCGCGCGCGACGCGGAGAACGCCGGCCGGCCGCTTGCGGCGACCGCGGCGGAAACGGACATTTTCATCACGCCGGGTTACCGGTTCCGCGTCGTGGACCGGCTGGTGACGAATTTTCATTTGCCGAAGTCGACGTTGCTGATGCTGGTGTCCGCGTTCGCGGGAATGGAGACGATCCGGGCCGCGTATCGGCATGCGATCGACGAGCGTTACCGGTTTTTCAGCTATGGCGACGCAATGCTGTTATGCCGGCAGGAGCAGGCTCTTTAGCGCCTTACAGCCGTCCCGTGCAACGCCGCCAGGCCACGAACCAACCCCAACCTCATCCCCGCCGCCGCCCCACGCAGCGGCAGTTATCACCCGCGCCGGACTGTATTCCGGTGGCACAGGAGTCAATCGATGACCGACGGTCATGACGCAACCGCACGCGCCGGCGACGGCGCCTGTCTGGGCGAGCGCCCGCAAAACGGCCTGCAATTCGACCTGCTGGCGACGGACGGCCTCGCGCGCCGCGGCCGCCTCACGCTGAACCACGGCGTCGTCGAGACGCCGATCTTCA
Source organism: Paraburkholderia caballeronis (assembly GCF_900104845.1). Classification (NCBI taxonomy): domain Bacteria; kingdom Pseudomonadati; phylum Pseudomonadota; class Betaproteobacteria; order Burkholderiales; family Burkholderiaceae; genus Paraburkholderia; species Paraburkholderia caballeronis. Next base: position 3,407,564 of record NZ_FNSR01000001.1, read on the forward strand.
TGCCGGTCGGCACCTACGGCACCGTGAAGGCGATCCAGCCGCGCGAACTCGAAGAAATCCATGCGCAGATCATCCTCGGCAACACGTTCCATCTGTGGCTGCGCCCCGGCCTCGACACGATCGCCGCGCACGGCGGCCTGCACCGCTTCATGGGCTGGAACCGGCCGATCCTGACCGACTCGGGCGGCTTCCAGGTGTTCTCGCTCGGCGATCTGCGCAAGATCTCCGAGGACGGCGTGCGCTTCGCGTCGCCGGTGAACGGCGACAAGCTGTTCCTGTCGCCGGAAGTGTCGATGCAGATCCAGAAAGTGCTGAACTCGGACATCGTGATGCAGTTCGACGAATGCACGCCGTACGCGACCAACGGCGTGCCGACGTCGCACCACGACGCGGCCGAATCGATGCGGATGTCGATGCGCTGGGCCAAGCGCTCGATCGACGAGTTCAACGCCTTGGGCAATCCGAACGCGCTGTTCGGCATCGTGCAGGGCGGCATGTTCGAGGACCTGCGCGACGAATCGCTCGCGGGCCTTGCACAGATGCCGTTCCACGGCTACGCGATCGGCGGGCTGTCGGTCGGCGAGCCGAAGGAGGACATGATGCGCGTGCTCGACTACATCGCGCCGAAGCTGCCCGCCGACAAGCCGCATTACCTGATGGGCGTCGGCACGCCCGAGGACCTGGTGGCCGGCGTCGCGGCGGGCGTCGACATGTTCGACTGCGTGATGCCGACGCGCAACGCGCGCAACGGGTGGCTCTTCACGCGCTTCGGCGACATCAAGATCCGCAACGCGACGCATCGCGACTCGCTGCGCCCGCTCGACGAACAGTGCGGCTGCTACACGTGCCGCCACTTCACGCGCGGTTACCTGCACCATCTGCATCGGGTCGGCGAGATTCTCGGCGCGCAGTTGAACACGATCCACAACCTGCACTACTACCTCGAACTGATGGGCGAGATGCGCGCGGCGATCGAGACGAAGACGTTCGACGCATTCCGCCGGCGCTTCCACGAGAACCGCGCGCGCGGCGTGGACTGACTCGTCGCGCATCATCGTCACGCACACGCAGCGCGCGGATCGCGGCCGGGGTTTGCCGGCTTCGTTCAACCCGCGCGCTGCGCGCATCGTCGCGAAAGGCTCGACACACATTACAATCGCCTTTCGCGACAGATGCAGGCGAGCCGCGGCGATCCTCAATAACAGCTTGATCGGAAAGCCATATCGGCCGCGTCGTCGCGCCCGGCGCCGGTGGTAGAATAACCGGCTTGCTTTTTGACCGTATCCACGAACGGAGAGACCAACGTGTCGTTCATTTCCAACGCCTTCGCACAAGGCTCCGCAGCCGGCGGCGCAGAATCGAGCCTGATGAGCTTCCTGCCGCTGATCCTGATGTTCGCCGTGCTGTACTTCATCATGATCCGTCCGCAGATGAAGCGCCAGAAGGAACATCGCAACATGCTCGCCGCGATGGCGAAGGGCGACGAAGTCATCACGAGCGGCGGCATCGTCGGCAAGGTGACGAAGGTCGACGAGGCGTATGTCGGCGTCGAGATCTCGGAAGGCACCGAAATCACCGTGCAGAAGTCGTCGGTTTCGACGATCCTGCCGAAGGGCACGATCAAGTCGCTGTAAGACCTGCTCCTTCAGGCGTCGTCCAGAACGGCCTGTCGCGTCCGGCGCCGCGTCTTCTCCCGAAGGCCGCGCCGGACGCCGCGCTTCAAAAGGCAACTCCCCTCTCTCGTTGGGCCATCCAATGAACCGTTATCCCCTCTGGAAATATGTCGTGATGCTGGTGGCGCTCGTCATCGGCCTCGTGTACACATTGCCCAATTTCTTCGGCGAAGCGCCGGCGGTCCAGGTGTCGAGCGGCAAGGCGACCGTCCGGCTCGACGCGGGCACGCTCGCGCAGGTCGAGACCGCGCTCGCCGGCAGCCAGATCAAGGCCGACGACGTGACGTTCGACAACTCGTCGACGAACGCGAACATCCGCGTGCGCGTCGCGGACACCGACACGCAACTGCGCGTGAAGGACCTGCTGCAAAAGGCGCTGAACGCCGATCCGAACGATCCGCAGTACATCGTCGCGCTGAACCTGCAGAGCGCGTCGCCGCGCTGGCTGACCGCGCTGCGCGCGCTGCCGATGTACCTCGGCCTCGACCTGCGCGGCGGCGTCCACTTCCTGCTGCAGGTGGACATGGCCGGCGCGCTGAACAAGAAGCTCGATTCCGACGCGGCCGACGCCCGCGCGCTGCTGCGCGAGCGCAACATCCGCGACGGCGGCGTGAACCGCGCCGACCAGTCGGTCGTGATCAACTTCGCGGACCCGGCGACGGCCGACGAGGCGCGCGCCGCGCTCGCGACCGGCGTGTCCGAACTGCAATGGGCGAGCCGCAACGCGCCGGACGGCGGTTATCAGCTGGTCGGCACGTTCACGCCGGCGGTGATGCGCTCGGTGCAGGACGCCGCGCTGAAGCAGAACATCACGACGCTGCACAACCGCGTGAACGAACTCGGCGTCGCGGAGCCGGTGATCCAGCAGCAGGGCAGCGACCGCATCGTCGTCGAACTGCCGGGCGTGCAGGACACCGCGAAGGCGAAGGACATCATCGGCCGCACCGCGACGCTCGAAGCGCGCCTCGCGAATCCCGTGCTGCTGCATCCGAGCCCGTCCGACCCGGTGCCGCCGGGCTACGAACTGTTCACGCAGGGCAACCAGACGCCGGTGCTGCTCTCGAAGCAGGTGATCTTCACCGGCGACCGCATCATCGACGCGTCGGCCGGCTTCGACGAGCATCAGCGCCCGTCCGTGAACATCCGTCTCGATTCGGCCGGCGGCCGCGCGGTGCGCAGCGTGTCGCGCGACAACATCGGCAAGCCGATGGCGATGGTGCTGTTCGAGAAGGGCAAGGGTGAAGTGCTGACCGTCGCGACGATCCAGTCCGAACTCGGCGACCGCTTCCAGATCACCGGCCAGCCGACCCCGCAGGCCGCGACCGACCTCGCGCTGCTGCTGCGCGCGGGCTCGCTCGCCGCGCCGATGGAAATCATCGAGGAACGCACGGTCGGCCCGAGCCTCGGCGCGGACAACATCCGCAAGGGTTTCGACTCGGTCGTGTACGGCTTCGCGGCGATCGCGGTGTTCATGATCGCGTACTACATGCTGTTCGGCCTGATCTCGGTGATCTCGCTGTCGGTGAACCTGCTGCTGCTGATCGCGATCCTGTCGATGCTGCAGGCCACGCTGACGCTGCCCGGCATCGCGGCCATCGCGCTCGCGCTCGGCATGGCGATCGACGCGAACGTGCTGATCAACGAGCGCGTGCGCGAAGAACTGCGCCGCGGCGCGGCCCCGCAACTCGCGATCCAGAACGGCTACCAGCACGCGTGGGCGACGATTCTCGACTCGAACGTGACCACGCTGATCGCCGGCCTCGCGCTGCTCGCGTTCGGCTCCGGCCCGGTGCGCGGCTTCGCGGTCGTCCACTGCATCGGCATCCTGACGTCGATGTTCTCGGCCGTGTTCTTCTCGCGCGGCCTCGTGAACCTGTGGTACGGCGGCAAGAAGAAGCTGAAGTCGCTCGCGATCGGCCAGGTGTGGCGGCCGGATTCGCTCGCGGCCGACGGCGCGCCCGCGCTCGCCAGCGACGCGGACGCCGGCACCGACACGGGCCGCGCGGTCGCCGCCGCGACGAAGAAGCCGCGCGGCGAAACGGCCGGCGCGAAAGCCGCGCCGCGCGCCGGCAAGCCGGTCGTGCGCCGCCGCACCGGCTCGACGCCTGGCAAACCGGGCTCGTCCCGCTGATCCCGGAGAACACGATGGAATTTTTCCGCATCCGTAAAGACATTCCGTTCATGCAGCGCGCGTTGATCTTCAACGCGATCTCGCTCGTGACGTTCATCGCGGCGGTGTTCTTCCTGCTGCATCGCGGGCTGCACCTGTCGGTCGAGTTCACCGGCGGCACGGTGATCGAGGTGCAGTATCCGCAGGCGCTCGAACTGGAGCCGGTGCGCGCGTCGCTCGCGCAGATCGGCTACGCGGACGCGCAGGTGCAGAACTTCGGCACCTCGCGCGACGTGCTGATCCGCCTGCCGCTGAAGACCGGTCTCACGTCCGCGCAGCAGAGCGACCAGGTGATGACGACGCTGAAGGCCGCGAATCCGCAGGTGCAGCTGCAGCGCGTCGAGTTCGTCGGCCCGCAGGTCGGCAAGGAACTCGCGACCGACGGGCTGCTCGCGCTCGCGTGCGTGGTCGCCGGCATCGTGATCTACCTGTCGTTCCGCTTCGAGTGGAAATACGCGGTGGCCGGCGTGCTCGCGAACCTGCACGACGTCGTGATCATTCTCGGCTTCTTCGCGTTCTTCCAGTGGGAGTTCTCGCTGTCGGTGCTCGCGGCGGTGCTCGCGGTGCTCGGTTATTCGGTGAACGAGTCGGTCGTCATCTTCGACCGGATTCGCGAGACGTTCCGCCGCGAACGCAAGATGACCGTGATCGAAGTAATCAACCACGCGATCACGAGCACGATGTCGCGGACCATCATCACGCACGGCAGCACGCAGATGATGGTGCTGTCGATGTTCCTGTTCGGCGGCCCGACGCTGCACTACTTCGCGCTCGCGCTGACGGTCGGCATCCTGTTCGGCATCTATTCGTCGGTGTTCGTCGCGGCGGCGCTCGCGATGTGGTTCGGCGTGAAGCGCGAGGATCTGGTGAAGGACAAGAAGGAACGCCACGATCCGAACGATCCGAATGCGGGCGCGCAGGTCTGAGCCTGCGCGATACGCGCGGCTCGCGCAAAAAAGCCGGTTCCTTGGAACCGGCTTTTTTTATTCCGCGCGGAAAGGAACGCGTAAAACGACGCGCGTTACTGCTTCACCCCTTCGGCCTGGATGTGCAGCGTCGTCTTCATCTGGAAGCCGTACTGCTTGCCGGAGTCGATGCCGAAGTCCGAGCGGTCGAACGCCGAGGTCGCCTCGACGCCGCACACCTCGCGCTTGAGCATCGGATGCTGGATGCACTTGAACGACTGGATCTGAAGATTCAACGGCCGCGTGACGCCATGCAGCGTCAGCGTGCCGATCACCTCTTTCGGCCGGTCGCCGTCGAACACGATCCGCGTGCCCTTGTACGTCGCGGTCGGATATTTCGCGGCGTCGAGGAAGTCCGCGCCGGCCAGATGCTCGTCGAGCGCCGCATTGCCGGTCTGCACCGACGACGGATCGACGGTGACGTCGAGCGTGCCGGTCTTCGCGGCGCGATCGAGCGTCACGGTGCCCGAGCTTTTCGTGAACTTGCCGCGCCACACCGACAGCCCGTTGAAATGATCGGCCTCGAAACTCGGATACGTGTGCTGCGGATCGAGCTGATAGGTGTCGGCCGCAAACGCGCCGAACGACAGCGACGCCGCGAGCGCGCCGACGGTCATCAACAGGGATGGTTTCAACTGAGCCTCCTTGGTTATCGATGTGAGTGAAGCGAGACGAAAGCGCGCCGCCGCTATTGACGCTGCGTGACGACGTGAAAGCGGATCTGCACTTCGTCGGCGACGACGGACGTGTCCTTCCATTCGCCCGCGCCGATGCCGAACGCGAGACGCCGGATCGGCAGCGTGCCGTCGAACGTCTGCGTGGCGCCCTGCTGCGCGACGGTGATCGGCGCGACCACGGTTTCCGCGTGGCCGCGGATCGTCAACTGGCCGGTCACGCGATACTGGTTCGCGCCGGCCGGCGCGATCGACGTCGACACGAACGTCGCCTGCGGATGGGTTTTCGCGTCGAACCAGTCGGGGCCGCGCACCGAGTCGTTATAGGTCGCGTCGCCGAGATCGTAGCTGCCGACGTCGACGGTCACGCGCGCGGTGCCGGCGGCGGGTTTCGCGGGATCGAAGTCGATCTGCGCGTCGAACTTCGTGAAGCGGCCTTCGACGGACACGCCCATCTGCTTCGACACGGCGGTCAGCGTGCTCTTCGCGGGATCGAACTGCGCGGCGGCGTTGGCCGGCGTGGCGAGCACGGCAGCCACGGCGACAAGCGACGCGGCAACCGCGAGCGTCGCGTAAAAACGGCTGATCGAATCACGCGGGGTCATGTGCGTCCTCGTCCGATGAACGGAATCATCCGCGACAGCAGGCCGTCGCGATCGAACCACTGATGCTTGAGCGCCGCGGCGACGTGCAGCACGACGAGCACGGCGAGCGTATAGTTCAACGCGACGTGCACGTCGCGCAGCACGGTCTTCAGCGCCGGGTCGGGCGCGATCAGCATCGGCAGCGGCACGATGCCGAGATAAACGACCTGCACGTTCGCGGCCGAGCTGAACAGATACCCGGACAGCGGCACCGCGAACATCAGCAGGTACAGCAGCCCGTGCACGCCGTGCGCGGCCTGGCGCTGCCACGCGGGCATCGCGGGCGGCGGCGGCGCACGATGGGTCGCGCGCCACAGCACGCGCAGCGCCGCGAACGCGAACACGGTGACGCCGAGCCACTTGTGCCACGAATAATAGCGGAGCTTCGTCGGCGTGATTCCGTGGATGTCGGTCATCACCCAGCCGAGGCCGAACGCGCAGATCATCAGCAGCGCGATCAGCCAGTGCAGCGCGATCGCGGTGCGCGTCCATCCGGCGGGCGGGAGTCGTTCGGGGTCGGCGGTCATCGGTCGGTGCGTCTCATTCGGGCGGTCAATGGTGAACTCAACGCGGCAGCGGCCGCGTTTATTCCATCCGGTGCGGCCGGGCGGCGTGCCGCGCTCGCGGACGCGCGGCGCGCAACCGTGTCACACTCGTCGCCCGCGCGCCGGTCCGGCTGCGCACTCCGAGTTTGCTACGGGTTGGCCGCGAGGGTAGCTGCGGCGCAGCGGTCGGTCGCGCGACGGCGACGCGCGTCGCGAACCGCCGCGACGAATAACAGGCACGAAGGGGCGAACCGCAGCCAACGCCGTGGCCAAAGCCCCGCCGGACGGCCCCGACGCCGCGATTTAGCACGCTAAACAGTCCGTTTGGTAACATGGCGCGACGCCGCAGCAACCGCTGACCGTTGCATACGCGTGCGCGCACGGCGCTGCACGTTCCCGTCAACGCCGTTTTGCGTCACCTGCCCGCATGGCTTTCGAGAATATGATCGCGTGTCACGAATGTGATGCGCTGTACCGCAAACCGCGCCTGCTCGGCCGCCAGTCGGCGCGCTGCCCGCGCTGCGGCGCCACGCTCTATCACAGCTCGTCGGCGCAGCTCGACCGCATCTGCGCGATCACGCTCGCGGCGCTCGTCACGTTCATCATCGCGCAGTCGTTCCCAATCGTCGAACTCGACGCGAACGGCATCCACACGCAGTCGAGCCTGTTCGGCGCGCTCGTCGTGCTGTGGGAAGAGGACATGCAGATCGTCGCGATCATGGTGTTCTGCGCGACGGTCCTGTTCCCGCTGACCGAGATGGTCGCGCTGCTGTACGTGCTGCTGCCGGTGCGCTACGGCTTCATTCCGCCGGGCTTCAACCGGGTGCTGCGCGCGATCCAGTTCGTGCGGCCGTGGGGGATGCTCGAAGTGTTCATGCTCGGCGTGCTGATCACAATCGTCAAAATGGTGAGCCTCGCGCGCGTGATTCCGGAGACGTCGCTGTTCGCTTTCGGCGCGCTGACACTGATGTTCACGGTCGTCGTCACGTTCGATTCGCGCACGCTATGGGACATCGCCGATGCGCTGCGCGCCGGCGCGCGCGCGTCGCGCGGCGGCCCGGCCGGCGATGCGGGTGACGCGGGCGATCGAGGCAACCCGGACGCCCCGCACGACTCCGACGATCCACGCGGCGCCGGCGGCCTGCCCGGCCCGCACGGCGCATTGCCGGCGCTGCCCGACATCCGCGGCCGCGCGCCGGGCCGCGCGCGCCGCGCCGCCGTCTACGGACGCCCGCCGCGATGAAATACCGAACCGCCGCCTCCGCCGGCCTCGCGTCGTGCCACGCGTGCGGACGCGTGCAGCCGCTCGTGCGCTCGGTCGCGCAGCAGCGTTGCATGCGCTGCGGCGCGCCGCTGCACCGGCGCAACCCGGACAGCCTGATGCGCACCTGGGCCTTGCTGATCGCCGCCGCGCTGCTGTACATCCCGGCGAACCTGCTGCCGGTGATGCACACCGCGTCGCTCGTCGGCGACCAGGACGACACGATCATGAGCGGCGTCGTGTTCTTCTGGACCTCGGGCGACTGGGCGCTCGCGGTGATCGTGTTCATCGCGAGCATCCTCGTGCCAATGCTGAAGCTGTCGGTGCTCGCGCTGCTCGCGATCACGTCGCAGCGCCGCTCGACGTGGCGTCCGCACGAGCGCACGTCGCTGTACCGGCTCGTCGAGTTCATCGGCCGCTGGTCGATGCTCGACGTGTTCGTCGTCACGCTGACCGTCGCGCTGGTACGCTTCCAGTCTCTCGCAGTGATCACCGCGGGGCCGGGCGCGATCGCGTTCGGCTCGGTCGTGATCCTGACGATGCTCGCATCGCTGCAGTTCGACCCGCGCCTGATCTGGGACCCGCTGAACGACGCCGGTCCGGACCGGCGCCGCAACGGCACGCCGCCGTTGCCCCAACCGCCACAGCCACCCCTGCAACAACCGCAACACACTCAGGACCGTCCCCATGAATAGTCCGCAAGGACCGACTCCGCCGTCCGCGGGCGGCCCGCTGCCGCCCGACCTGCCGGAGCCCGACATCGTGCCGCCGCGCCGCTGGCTGCCGTCGCTCGTCTGGATCGTGCCGCTGATCGCCGCGCTGATCGGCGTCGCGCTCGTCGTCCGGTCAGTCGCGAACCGCGGCCCGACGATCACGATCAGCTTCGCGAGCGCCGAGGGCCTGGAACCCGGCAAGACGAAGGTGAAGTACAAGGCCGTCGACATCGGCTCGGTCCGCTCGATCAAGCTGTCGAGCAACCTGTCGCACGTGCTCGTCGAGGTGGAGCTGACCAAGGACGCCGAAGCGTTCGCGCTGAAGGACAGCCGCTTCTGGATCGTGCGGCCGCGGGTCGGCGCGACCGGCGTGTCCGGGCTCGGCACGCTGCTGTCCGGCTCGTACATCGGCGCGGACGCCGGCCGTTCGACCGAGTCGCAGTCGGAATTCGTCGGGCTCGAAACGCCGCCCGCGGTGACGATCGACGAGCGCGGCCACCGCTACACGCTGCACGGCGACTCGCTCGGCTCGCTCGACATCGGCTCGCCGATCTTCTACCGGCGCGTGCAGGTCGGCCAGGTGACCGGCTTCTCGCTCGACAAGGACGGCACCGGCGTCACGCTGCAGGTGTTCGTCAACGCGCCGTACGACCAGTACGTCGGCGGCAACACGCGCTGGTGGCACGCGAGCGGCGTGAACCTGCAACTGGATTCGAGCGGCTTCAAGCTGAACACGCAGTCGCTCGCGACGGTGATCGTCGGCGGCATCGCGTTCCAGCAGCCGGCCGGCCAGCCGATCGGCCAGCAGGCGGCAGACAATTCGACGTTCCTGCTCGCATCCGACGAGAACGACGCGATGCGCGAGCCGGACGGCCCGCCGGTGCGCGTCGTGATGTACTTCAACCAGTCGCTGCGCGGGCTTGCGGTCGGCGCGCCGGTGGACTTCCGCGGCATCACGCTCGGCCAGGTGACGGACATCGGCATCCAGTACGACCCGAAGCAGCACAACTTCACGATGCCGGTCACGATGGACCTGTACCCGCTGCGGCTGTCGCGCCGCGTGCGCGGCGAGCCGCCCGCGCCGCAGACGCCGCAGAGCCACGAACTGCTGAAGCGGCTCGTGTCGCGCGGGCTGCGCGGCCAGTTGCGCACCGGCAACCTGCTGACCGGCCAGTTGTACATCGCGCTCGACATGTTCCCGAAGGCCGCGCCCGCGCAGGCGAAGCTGGACCGCGACCCGATGGAGCTGCCGACCGTGCCGAACACGCTCGACGAGCTTCAGCTGCAGGTCGCGGACATCGCGAAAAAGCTCGATCAGGTCCCGTTCGACCAGATCGGCACGAACCTGAACAGCGCGCTGAAGAACGCGAACCAGCTATTCACGCAGTTGAACGGCCAGCTCGTGCCGCAGGCGCGCGACACGCTCGCGGCCGCGCAGAAGACCTTCGGCAGCGCGGAAGCGACGCTGCAGCAGGACTCGCCGCTGCAGTCAGACGTGCACCAGGCGTTGCAGGAACTCACGCGCACGCTGCAGTCGCTGAACGCGCTGTCCGATTATCTGGAACGCCACCCCGAGTCGCTGCTGCGCGGCAAATCAGGAGACCAGCCATGACGTTCGACCGGCGCCCCGCCGCCGCGCGCGCGCCGCGCCGCGCCGCCCGCCGCGCCGGCGCGGCGCTCTTCACCGCGTGCGCGCTCGCGGCGGCCGCCCTCGCCGGCTGCGCGTCGCCGCCGAGCCGCTTCTACACGCTGAACCCCGGCGATACGACCGCGCCCGCCGTCGCGAATCCGCCCTGGCTGATCGAGCTTGCGCCGGTCGACATGCCGTCGCAGGTCGCGAAGAACCAGTTCGTCGTGCAGCGCAGCGCAACGCAGGTCGACATGCTCGAACAGGAGCGCTGGGCGTCGCTGCCGGGCGACGAGGTGCGCCGCGCGCTGTCGGGCGACCTCGCGCAGCAGCTCGGCACGATCGACGTGTACGGCTCGCCGCATCCGGAAAACGTGCCGGTGTACCGCGTCAGCGTGAACGTGCAGCGCTTCGAGTCGTGGCCCGGCTCGCACGCGCTGATCGACGCGGTGTGGAGCGTGCGGTCGCTGCGCACGCAGAACGTGATGACCTGCCGCAGCGTCGTCAACGAGCGGGTCGGCGACGGGTACGAACAACTCGTCGACGGACATCGGCGCGCGGTGCAGGCGCTGTCGGACGCGATCGCGACCGGCGTGCGCACGCTTTCTCAGGCTGGACCGGCGGTCGCGACGACGACGGCCGCCGGCTCCGCTAGCCGCGCGAAGGCGCCGGTCGGCATCCCCTGTCCGGCGGCCGTCGCGGCGGGGAGCTGAGCGCCGCCGCGCGGGGCGACGATGCGCCGACGCCGATGCGCGCACCGGACCCCGTGGAACGCGCATGGGGTTGCGCTGGCGTACACGGCCCTCGCGAACCTGGCCGCGCCGCATCCCGCGATGTCCGCTGCTCGCGCGGGGCCCTGGGCGCTCGCGCTCCTGATGGCGGTCCGCTCGCGCGGGCTGCGGCGCAGCGAAGTGTGGCCGCTCGTGCGCGCGATCTGGCGGCGCATCGCGCGGCATCCGCTCGATCTCGTGTGGCCGCTGCGCGCGCGCCGCGACGCGGATGCGGGCGGCCACGGCTGAAGCGCGTCGCATGGCGGCTGTCCGGGCGCGGCCCGCGCATGAGCGCGCTCCCGCCGCCCCCGTCCCGCACGGAGGCTTTCACCGCCCCGTCGTCCGGCCCGACGCGCGCAACCGCGTACAATAGCGCCTTCCGCCGCACCGTCTCCTCCTTCCCTTCATGTCCTTCGAATTTTTTGTCCCCTGCCCGCGCGGGCTCGAAGCCGCGCTCGCCGCCGAACTGGCCGACACCGCCGCGAACCGGCTGCCGCCGGGCGCGCTGCAACCCGGCGCCGAGGTTCCCGGCGGCGTGCATTTCCGCGGCAACTGGGCGGGCGGCATGGCCGCGAACCTGCATTCGCGGATCGCGAGCCGCGTGATGCTGAAGATCGCGCAGCGCCCGTACCGCAGCGAGCAGGACGTGTACGCGCTCGCGCGCGAGCAACGCTGGGAGCAGTGGTTTTCGGCGAACGAGACGCTGCGCGTCGACGTCACGGCGATCAAGTCGCCGCTGCGCAGCCTCGAATTCGCGACGCTGCGCGTGAAGGACGCGATCTGCGACCGGCTGCGCGAAGTGAGCGGCGCGCGGCCGAGCATCGACACCGCGCTGCCGGACGTCCGCGTGTTCGCATTCCTGACCGCGACCGACTGCACGCTGTACCTCGACACGTCCGGCGAGCCGCTGTTCAAGCGCGGCTGGCGGCTCGACAAGGGCGCGGCGCCGCTGCGCGAGAATCTCGCGGCCGGCATCCTGCGGCTGACGGGCTGGACGCCCGGCACGCCGCTGTACGACCCGATGTGCGGCAGCGGCACGTTCCTCGCGGAAGCCGCGCAGGTCGCGCTCGCCATCGCGCCGGGCATCGACCGCCGCTTCGCGTTCGAGAAGTTCAGGCAGTTCGATTCGGCCGCGTGGCGTCACCTGAAGAGCGCGGCGACGGCCGCGCGCGACGACGCGCGGCGCGCGGCGCGCGACCTGCAGATCTACGGCAGCGACATTTCCGGCGACATGCTCGACAAGGCGCGCGCGAACTTCCAGCGCGCGGGCCTCGCGAACGTGCCGCTCAAGCAGGTCGATGCGCGTGACATGGCGCCGCCGGCCGCGACGCCGGGGATCGTCGTCGCGAATCCGCCGTACGGCGAGCGGATCGAGGTGCGCGGCCGCAACGCGCGCGGCGAGGCGCGGCCGACCGCGCGCAGCCTGCGCGAATCGAACGGCGACGACGAAGGCTTCCGCCGCGCGCAGACCGACGCGCCGGACAGCGAGTTCTTCCAGGCGCTCGGCGATGCGCTGAAGCAGCGTTTCACCGGCTGGCGCGCGTTCATCCTGACGTCGGACCGCAAGCTGCCGGGGCAGCTCCGGTTGCGCGAATCGGCGAAAACGCCGCTCTATAACGGCGCGCTCGAATGCCGGCTGTTCCGCTTCGACCTGATCGCGGGCAGCGTGCGGCAGCGGCCTGCCAACGCAGACGGCGCGAGCGAGGACGGCGCGCAGAAGCCGGTTTGAGGTAGAGGGTCTGTGCCGCGCGTGGGTTGCGCGGACCGGTAGTGGAGTCCGGTATCGCCCGGTGCCGGCCTGTCTAAACGCTCTTCCGTCGTGTTTCCCCGAGCGCGGCGACGATTCGGCCGCGTCGGCACGTTTGCGTGCGGTTCGTCGCCACACACAGGCAGAACACCCGCACCGCCACAAAACCGCGGCGATCCGGGCGCGCGCCGGTGATCCGCATCTCGCGCCCACACGCGGCGACGGCGGCGTGCAATGTCGGCTAAGGCCGCGACAGGCCGCGAGTCATACGCGCGGCACTGAATGCGAGCCGCTATCCGCCATCCGCGACTCGCCACTCACCGCGCCGCAACCCCAGCCGTATCAACGCCCTGCCGTCCCGCGTCCTCTGTCGCAACGACAGCCGCCGCCGCGATCGACGCACACCGCCCCCTCTCCCCGAACGCTACTGACAGAACGCTGTCAGCAGCCGGTCCGCACACTGCGGCTACGCCATCCACGGCGCAATCGAGCAGTCGTCGTTCATCCGTCACCGAGGAGCAAGATCATGTCCACTGAAACGTCCCGCGTCATCGCCTGGTTCCAGATTCCCGCGCACGATTTCGAGCGCGCGACGCGCTTCTACGAAGCCGCGCTCGACGTATCGCTTCAACGCGCAGTGTCCGGCGGCGTGCCGATGTCGCTGTTCCGGCACGCCGAGGCCGACACCGGCGGCTGCATCGTGTACAACCCGCCCGAATCGAAACCGAATGCGGACGGCGTGCTCGTTTATCTGAACGCGAAACCGTCGGTGACAGCCGCGCTCGACCGCATCGAAAAAGCCGGCGGCAGGAAACTCGGCCCGGCCGTCGAACTGCCTGACAACTACGGCTACATCGGCCACTTCATCGACACCGAAGGCAACCGCGTCGGTCTGCACGCGCCGAAGCTCGCTTAATCGGCCCGGCAATCAGGCATCCGGACAAACGGGCCGCGACGGCACCGGCGGCGCTATCATGCCGCATCGCTTCGTTGCGGCCCGCGCCGTCTCTTTCCCCCTGTTCCCGCCATGTCCCGTCGCGCCGACCGTCTGTTCCAGATCGCCGAACTGCTGCGCGGCCGCCGCCTGACCACCGCGCAGCAACTGGCCGAATGGCTCGCGGTGTCGCCGCGCACCGTCTATCGCGACGTGCGCGACCTGCAACTGTCGGGCGTGCCGATCGAAGGCGAAGCGGGCATCGGCTACCGGCTCGCGCGCACCGCGAGCCTGCCGCCGCTCACCTTCACCGCCGACGAACTGACCGCGCTCGCGGTCGGCGCGCGGATGGCCGAATCGTGGGGCGGCACGGCGCTCGCCGGCGGCGCGCGCGGCGCGCTCGCGAAGATCGCCGCCGCGATGCCGTCGGACAAACGCGCGGTGATCGAACGGCTCGCGGTGTTCGCGCCGTCGTTCCACATCGACCGCGCGTTCCCGGAGAAAGTCGACGCGCTGCACCGCGCGGTGGACACGCGGCTCGTCGTGCGCTTCGGTTATTGCGACCGGCTCGGCGCGCTGACCGAGCGGCGCGTGTGGCCGCTCGGCCTCGCGTACTGGGGCGCGCGCTGGACGGTCGGCGCGTGGTGCGAACTGCGCGACGACTTCCGCAACTTCGACATCGCGCGGATGGAGCGCATCGAGGTGCTGGAGCCGTTTCCCGACGTCAGCGGCCGGCGGCTCGCGGACTATCTGCGGCGCGTGAACGCGCCGTCGCGATCGACGTGACCCACGTGACAACAAAGAGATCGACGAAAGCGGCGCCCCTCACTCAACCGACTTCACCATGTCCTCGATCACCTTCTTCGCGTCGCCGAACACCATCATCGTCTTGTCCATGTAGAACAGATCGTTGTCGAGCCCCGCGTAACCGGCGGCCATCGACCGCTTGTTCACGATCACCGTGCGCGCCTTGTACGCCTCGATGATCGGCATTCCCGCGATCGGCGACTTCGGGTCGTTCTTCGCGGCCGGATTCACGACGTCGTTCGCGCCGAGCACCAGCACCACGTCGGTCTGCCCGAACTCGTTGTTGATGTCGTCCATCTCGTACACGAGGTCGTACGGCACTTCGGCTTCCGCGAGCAGCACGTTCATGTGGCCCGGCATCCGGCCCGCGACCGGATGGATCGCGTAACGCACGTCGACGCCCTTCTCGATCAGCTTGTCGGTCAGCTCCTTTAACGCGTGCTGCGCGCGCGCGACCGCGAGGCCGTAACCCGGCACGATCACGACCGACTCCGCGTTGCCGAGCATGAACGCCGCGTCGTCGGCCGAGCCGGACTTCACCGGGCGCTGCTCCTGCGCGCCGCCCGCCGCGGCCGCGCCCGGCTCCGCGCCGAAGCCGCCGAGCAGCACGTTGAAGAACGAGCGGTTCATCGCGCGGCACATGATGTACGACAGGATCGCGCCGGACGACCCGACCAGCGATCCCGCGATGATGAGCATCGCGTTGTTCAGCGAGAAGCCGATGCCGGCGGCCGCCCAGCCCGAATACGAGTTCAGCATCGACACGACGACCGGCATGTCCGCGCCGCCGATCGGGATGATGATGAGCACGCCGAGCGCGAACGCGATCAGCGTCATGATGATGAACGGCAGCCACGACTGCGTGAGGAAAAAGATGACGCCGAAGCCGATCATGCCGAGCGCGAGCATCAGGTTGATCAGGTGCTGGCCCGGATAGACGACCGGCGCGCCCTGAAACAGCCGGAACCTATATTTCCCGGACAGCTTGCCGAACGCGATCACCGAGCCGGAGAACGTGATCGCGCCGACGAACGTGCCGATGAACAGTTCGATCCGGTTGCCGTACGGCAGGAAACCCGGATACGGCGCGTCCTCGGCGACCAGCCCGAACGCGGCCGGCTCGGACACGACCGCATACGCGATGCACACCGCCGCGAGGCCGATCAGCGAGTGCATCGCGGCGACCAGTTCCGGCATCTTCGTCATCTCGACGCGCGCGGCGATATACGCGCCGACGCCGCCGCCGACGATCAGCGCCGCGAACAGCAGCCCGAGGCCGATCCCGAGGTTCGAGCCGAACTGCGCGGCCTCGCGCGCGATCAGCGCGATCGTCGTCAGGATCGCGATCGCCATCCCGACCATGCCGAACACGTTGCCGGCGCGCGCGCTCTTCGGGTTCGACAGCCCCTTCAGCGCCTGGATGAAGCACACCGACGCGACCAGGTAGAGCAGCGTAACGACGTTCATGCTCATCGCGCGTCCTCCTTCGTGGCGGCCAGCTTCTTCGGCTCCTTCTTGCGGAACATTTCGAGCATTCGCCTCGTGACGAGGAAGCCGCCGAACACGTTGACCGCGGCGAGCGCGACCGCGAGCGTGCCGAAAAACTTGCCCGGGCCGCCGACGGTGAGCCCGGTCGCGAGCATCGCGCCGACGATCACGATCGCGGAGATCGCATTCGTCACGGCCATCAGCGGCGTGTGCAGCGCGGGCGTCACGTTCCAGACGACGTGATAGCCGACGTACACCGCCAGCACGAAGATGATCAGGTTGATGACGGTGTGGTTGATGACTTCCATCGCCGGTCTCCTCGTCAGGCCTTGCGCGCGACCTGGCCGTCGCGCGCGAGCAGCGTCGCCGCGACGATGTCGTCGGCGAGATCGATGTTCAGGGTGCCTTCCTTCGTGACGATCAGCTTCAGGAAGTCGAGCAGGTTGCGCGCGTACAGCGACGACGCGTCCGCCGCGACCATCGCCGCGAGGTTCGTGTAGCCGCAGATCTGCACGCCGTGCCGCACGACCACCTGATCGGCCTCGGTCAGCGGGCAGTTGCCGCCGCGCCGGCCGGTCGCCTCGTCCGCGACCGGGCCGCGCCCGGCCGCGAGATCGATCACCACCGAGCCGGGTTTCATCGCCTGCACGGTCTCGGCGGGCAGCAGCGTCGGCGCGTCGCGGCCCGGGATCAGCGCGGTCGAGATCACGATGTCGGCCTGCCGCGCGCGCTCGTGCACGAGCGCCGACTGGCGCGCGAGCCACGACGGCGGCATCGGCCTTGCATAACCGCCGACGCCCTGCGCCGCGTCGCGCTCTTCGTCGGTCTCGTACGGCACGTCGAGAAACTTCGCGCCGAGCGATTCGATCTGCTCCTTCACCGCCGGGCGCACGTCGGACGCCTCGATCACCGCGCCGAGCCGCCGCGCCGTCGCGATCGCCTGAAGCCCCGCGACGCCCGCGCCGAGAATCAGCACCCGCGCGGCCTTCACGGTGCCGGCGGCGGTCATCAGCATCGGCATGAAGCGCGGATACAGGTTCGACGCGACCAGCACCGCCTTGTAGCCCGCGATGTTCGCCTGCGACGACAGCACGTCGAGGCTCTGCGCGCGCGTCGTGCGCGGCGCGGCTTCGAGCGCGAACGCGGTGAGCCCCGCGTCGGCGAGCTGCGCGGCGTTCTGCGCGTTGAACGGATCGAGCATCCCGACCAGCACCGCGCCGCGTTTCATGAACGGCAGTTCGCTGACCGAAGGGGACTGGACCTTGAGGACGAGATCGGCGCCGAACGCGGTCGCCGCGTCGACGAGTTCCGCGCCGGCGGCCGCATACGCGTCGTCCGGGAAACTCGCGGGGACGCCCGCGCCGCTCTGGACCGTCACGCGGTGGCCCTGGCCGGCGTATTTCTTCACCGTCTCGGGCGTCGCGGCGACGCGGGTTTCGTTCGCCCGCGTCTCGGCAGGCACTCCGATATGCATCGTTGATTCCTCCCCGACAGGGTGTGGTGTCACGAGCAGGACCGACGTGTCGATCGGAGCGGGCGTTTCAGCGCTGACTCCGATCCCGTGCAACACGCACGACAGGTCGGCTTTCGAATGCAACGGCTGGACGACGCCCCACTTTAACCGAAAGCGGGGGCGAATCTAACCTGGAGCGAATACGGGGGGACCGGCCCGCAATGTCGTAGCCGCCGATGCAGGACCGACCGGCCGGTTGGCCGGTTGGCCGGTTGGCCGGTTGGCCGGTTGGCCGGTTGGCCGGTTGGCCGGTTGGCCGGTTGGCCGGTTGGCCGGTTGGCCGGTTGGCCGGTTGGCCGGTTGGCCGGTTGGCCGGTTGGCCGGTTGGCCGGTTGGCCGGTTGGCCGGTTGGCCGGTTGGCCGATCGGCCGATCGGCGACGGCGAAGCGCGGGCGACACCGACGCGCGCGCTCCGGCCCCAAGCGCCGCCGGGCGCGTCCCGGTAAAATGCCGGTCCATGAATGAGGAAACCTGGGCACCACACGTGACCGTGGCCGCGATCGTCGAGCGCGGCGGGCTATTTCTGCTCGTCGAGGAACACACGAACGCGGGATTGCGGCTCAACCAGCCGGCCGGCCATCTGGAGGCCGGCGAAACGCTGGAGGAAGCCGTCGCCCGCGAAACGCTGGAAGAAACCGCGCATCCGTTCACGCCCGACGCACTGGTCGGCGTGTACATGACGCACTTCGGCCAGCCGGGCGAAAGCGGCGCGACCTACCTGCGCTTCACGTACTGCGGCCACGCCGGCGACGCGCGCGACGACCTCGCGCTCGATCCGGACATCGTCCGCACGCTGTGGATGAGCGCCGACGAGCTGCGCGCCGCGAGCGCGCGGCACCGGACGCCGCTCGTGATGCAGTGCGTGGACGACTATCTGGCGGGCCGGCGCGTGCCGCTCGATTTCGTGCATACGCATGCGACGGGCCCACGTGCGATGGCTCCGGGTTTCCGCGCGACGGGCAGCAGGTCATGAGCAAACAGAAAGTCGTGGTGGGCATGTCGGGCGGCGTCGATTCGTCGGTGACCGCGTGGCTGCTGAAGGAGCAGGGATACGACGTCGTCGGCCTCTTCATGAAGAACTGGGAGGACGACGACGACAGCGAATACTGCTCGACGCGCGAGGACTGGATCGACGTGGTGTCGGTCGCGGACCTGATCGGCATCGACGTCGAGGCGGTGAACTTCGCGGCCGAATACAAGGACCGCGTGTTCGCGGAGTTCCTGCGCGAGTATTCGGCGGGCCGCACGCCGAACCCGGACGTGCTGTGCAACGCGGAGATCAAGTTCAAGGCGTTCCTCGACCACGCGATGTCGCTCGGCGCGGAAACGATCGCGACCGGCCACTACGCGCGCGTGCGCGAGAACGACGGACGCTTCGAGCTGCTGAAGGCGACCGACCACACGAAGGACCAGTCGTACTTCCTGCACCGGCTGAACCAGGCGCAACTGTCGAAGACGATGTTCCCGCTCGGCGAGATTCCGAAGACGCGCGTGCGCGAGATCGCCGAACAGATCGGCCTGCCGAACGCGAAGAAGAAGGATTCGACCGGCATCTGCTTCATCGGCGAGCGGCCGTTCCGCGACTTCCTGAACCGCTATCTGCCGACGAAGCCGGGGCCGATGAAGACGCCCGATGGCAAGGTGGTCGGCGAGCATATCGGCCTCGCGTTCTATACGTTCGGCCAGCGCAAGGGCATCGGGCTCGGCGGCAGCAAGGACGGCAGCGGCGAGCCGTGGTTCGTCGCCGGCAAGGACATTCCGTCGAACACGCTCTACGTGGTGCAGGGCCACGATCATCCGTGGCTGCTGTCGCACCTGCTGCGCGCGGGCAACGTGAGCTGGGTCGCGGGCGAGCCGCCGGCCGACGGCCACGCGTGCGCCGCGAAGACGCGCTACCGGCAGGCCGACGCGCGCTGTACGTTCCGCGCGGCGTCCGCTTACGGCGCGGGCCAGTTCGAGCTGCATTTCGACGACGCGCAATGGGCGGTGACGCCGGGGCAGTCGGCGGTGCTGTACGACGGCGACGTGTGCCTCGGCGGCGGAATCATCGAACATGCGGCGACTGCGCAGCCGCAGGCGGTGCCGCCAAGGCCCGCGCGGGAAGCGGCGTTGCTTGGGGCGAAAGAGGTTTAAACCGCTATCCGGTGCGGCGCGCGAGGCGGGTCGCTTCTCACGGCTTCTTTTCGTTCGGTTGAAGGAAATCTTCGGACGTCGGACGAATTGGCGGGCTTCGTTGCGGATACGCCTGGTTTTTGGCGCCACACGGTTGTTGGGCCAATGATTTGAATCGCTTTCCCGTGATAAGTCGTACGCTTGGGAGAAAGTAAAATCGTTGAAAAAAGATCGCGGTAATTGAGGCAACTCTCGGTGCCGACGTACTCATCGAATTTGATTCGCTGAAAGTCGTACCGGAATTACCTTCCGCGTAAGGCTGACGCTTGATTACGCGTCGAAAGCACAACGACTTGCCCCGCGGTGAAGATCCGATACCGCGAACCCCCACTCCCGACCGCTTTGATGAGCTTCCGGCATCGGCGGCCGCGACCTGCTTCCCCCCGCAAATAAACCTGCCCGCTTCCCGTCCAGTTTCACAAACTTCCGGCATCATTCGCGCAGACCGCGCCGCGCCCCGGCGCCGCCTGCGGCGCACCGCGCCGGCCACGCAGCCGGCGCGGCCCGCGTTCAAACCAGTCCGAGGAGTCCCCCGATGTTTTCCCGACGTTATCTCGCCATGTGGTGCGCGGTGCTGCTGCTCGCGGCCGTCGTCGCCGCCGCGGCGTTCGCTGGCCTGTCCTGGCTCTGCGCGATCATCCCCGCGCTGCTCGTCGCGCTCGGCGTGTACGACCTGACCCAGGAGCGTCACGCGATCCTGCGCAACTATCCGCTGTGGGGTCATCTGCGTTTCATGTTCGAGTTCGTGCGGCCCGAGATCCGCCAGTATTTCGTCGAGGACGACACCGACGAAAAACCGTTCTCGCTCGTGCAGCGCAGCGTCGTCTATCAGCGCGCGAAGAACGCGGTCGACAGCCGTCCGTACGGCACCGAACTCGACGTGAAGTCGATCGGCCACGAGTGGATCGGCCACTCGCTCGCGCCGACGAAACTCGCCGGCAGCGACTTCCGCGTGCTCGTCGGCGCGAACCGCGAACAGCCGTACTCGATCTCGATCTTCAACGTGTCGGCGATGAGTTTCGGCGCGCTGTCCGCGAATGCGATCCGCGCGCTGAACCTCGGCGCGAAAAAAGGCGGCTTCGCGCACGACACCGGCGAAGGCTCGATGTCGAAGTACCACCGCGAAAACGGCGGCGACATCGTGTGGCAGATCGCGTCCGGCTACTTCGGCTGCCGCAACGACGACGGCACGTTCAGCGACGAGAAGTTCGCACGCCAGGCGGCCGAGCCGCAGGTGAAGATGATCGAGGTGAAGCTGTCACAAGGCGCGAAGCCGGGCCACGGCGGCGTGCTGCTCGCCGCGAAGGTGACGCCGGAGATCGCGGAAACGCGCGGTATCGCGCTCGGTCAGGACTGCGTGTCGCCCGCGCAGCATTCGGAATTCTCGACGCCGCGCGGGCTGCTCGAATTCATCGAGCGGCTGCGCCGGCTGTCCGGCGGCAAGCCGGTCGGCTTCAAGCTGTGCATCGGCCATCCGTGGGAATTCTTCGGCATCGCGAAGGCGATGCTGGAAACCGGCATCCTGCCGGACTTCATCGTCGTCGACGGCGCGGAAGGCGGCACCGGCGCGGCGCCGCTGGAATTCACCGACCACATCGGCACGCCGTTGCAGGAAGGGCTGCTGCTCGTGCACAACACGCTCGTCGGCATCGGGCTGCGCGACCGCATCAAGATCGGCGCGAGCGGCAAGATCGTCACGGCGTTCGACATCGCAAGGACGCTCGCGATCGGCGCGGACTGGGTGAACTCGGCGCGCGGCTTCATGTTCGCGGTCGGCTGCATCCAGGCCCAGAAGTGCCATTCGGACCGCTGCCCGACCGGCGTCGCGACCCAGGACCCAGTGCGCCAGCGCGCGCTGAACGTGCCGGACAAGGGCGAGCGCGTGTTCAACTTCCATCGCAACACGCTGCACGCGCTGCAGGAGATCGTGCAGGCGGCGGGGCTGAAGAGTCCGTCAGACCTGCGCGCGCATCACATCGTGCGGCGCGTGTCGTCGTATGAGGTGAAGCTGATGTCCGAACTGCTGAGTTATCTGCAGCCGGGCGATCTGCTCACAGGCCGCTACCGTTATCAGCTTTACGAGAAGTGGTGGCCGGTCGCACGCGCCGATTCGTTCGCGCCGCAACTGGAAGAAGCGGTGGCGGCGTAACGACGGTGGCGGCGGGCGGCGGCTTCGTAGCCGTCGTTGCGCTCCGGGGCTTGCGGCCTGGCGTTGCGCGGCGAATGAACATCCGGCGCGAATGCCGGCGCTCCCCGCTTAACGCGGGAACACCGGCTCCGACGCAATCCGCCTGAACTGAACGCCGCGACGCTTCCATCGGGAACGACGCGGCAACCCGCCGGCATGCGGCGGGATCGAAACGTCAGCCCTGCGGCACCGTATCGACGAACGACTGCCGCTGCGACAGCTTCTCGTAATAACGCGCGAGGTTCGGATACGCGTCGCGCCAGTCGACCTCGGCCATCCGGAAGTCGAGATAACCGAGCGCGCAGCCGACCGCGATGTCCGCGAGCGTGTAGCGGTTGCCCGTGCACCACGGGTTCGCGTCGAGCCCCTTCGACATCGCGACGAGGCCTTCGTCGATCTTCTTGCGCTGGCGCGCGAGCCAGTCCTCGTTGCGCTGCTCGGGCGTGCGCTGCGTGCTTTCGAGGCGGATCAGCACGGCGGCGTCGAGGATGCCGTCCGCCAGCGCCTCCCAGCAGCGCACCTCGACGCGCTCGCGGCCCGACGGCGGCACCAGCTTGCCGACCGGCGACAGCGTATCGACGTATTCGCAGATCACGCGCGAGTCGAACACGGCTTCGCCGTCCTCCATCACGAGACACGGCACCTTGCCGAGCGGGTTGAAATCGTGGATCGTCGTCTCCGCGGCCCACACGTTTTCGAGCACCAGCTTGTAGTCGATCTTCTTTTCGGCGAGCACGATCCGCGCCTTGCGGACATACGGGCTGCCGAGCGAACCGATGAGTTTCATTGCACCTGCCTTTTCTGGAATCCGGCGGAAGTATACGTTGGTTTCGTGTATTTCTTACGGGCTGCCATTACGGGCGCGGGAATTACCCGACAACCGATGTGGGCGGAATGCAACATCGGACCGTGGTCGGACCGGAAGCCCGATGTCGGCGATTGGGCGGAAAAGCGGCGGTGAACCAGCCGATACACGACACCCAAACGATTGCGCGCGACGAATCGATGACCGCCGCGTGGTAGCGAGCGACGATTCGCACTCCGCGTGACGCCGAGCCCCTCCGGACGGATCCGGCGAAGCGGCCGTCATGGTGTCCGCCGGACCGCCGCGCCGGCCGGCGGCCCGGCGGCGCGACAGACGGCGCTACAATCGCACGATGAACACGACGAACCCGCCCACCGTGCCGGCCGCCCCGCGCGCCGCCGCCGACCCGCTGCCCGGCCCCGACGGCGGCGCGGCCCTCTATCGCGAACGGCGCGAGCGCGTGCTGGCCGCGATGCGCGCGCGCGGCGGCGGCGTCGCGCTGGTGCCGACCGCGTCCGAGGCGCTGCGCAACCGCGACGCCGACTATCCGTACCGTCACGACAGCTACTTCTACTATCTGACCGGCTTCACCGAGCCGGATGCGCTGCTCGTGCTCGACGCGAACGCGGGCGACGGCCAGCCCGCGGCGATCCTGTTCTGCCGCGCGAAGAACCCGGAGCGCGAAACGTGGGACGGCTTCCGCTTCGGCCCCGACGCGGCGCGCGAGACGTTCGGCTTCGACGCCGCGTTCCCGATCGACGAACGCGACGCGCGCGTGCCGCAACTGATCGCGAACCGGCCGGCGCTGCATTACGCGCTCGCGGCGTCCAACGGATTCGACACGCAGGTGCGCGGCTGGCTCGACGCGGTGCGCGCGCAGTCGCGCAGCGGCGTCACCGCGCCATCGGCCGCGTACGACCTGCTGCCGGTGCTCGACGACATGCGCATCGTGAAGGATGCGCACGAACTGTCGGTGATGCGCCGCGCCGCGCAGATCTCCGCGCTCGCGCATCGGCGCGCGATGGCCGCGTGCCGCCCCGGCATCCGCGAATACGAACTGGAAGCCGAACTGCTGTACGCGTTCCGCAAACACGGCGCGCAGGGTCCGGCTTACGGCTCGATCGTCGCGGCGGGCGCGAACGCGTGCGTGCTGCACTACCCGGCCGGCAACGCGAGCGCGCGCGACGGCGACCTCGTGCTGATCGACGCCGCCTGCGAGCTGAACGGCTACGCGTCCGACATCACCCGCACGTTCCCGGCGAACGGGCGCTTCACGCCCGCGCAGCGCGAGCTGTACGACATCGTGCTCGCCGCGCAGCAGGCCGCGATCGACGCGACACGCGCCGGGGTCGATTTCGAGGCGCCTCACCAGGCGGCGGTCCGCGTGCTCGCACAGGGGCTGCTCGATACCGGGATCATCGATCGCGCGCGGTTCGCGTCGGTCGACGACGTGATCGCCGAGCGCGCGTACGCGCGTTTCTACATGCACCGCACCGGCCACTGGCTGGGGATGGACGTGCACGACGCGGGCGACTATCGCGAGCGCGACGCGAACCTGCCGGCCGACGCGACACCGCCGTGGCGCACGCTGCGCCCGTCGATGACATTGACGATCGAGCCGGGCCTGTACGTACGCGCGGCCGACGACGTGCCCGAACGCTACTGGGACATCGGCATCCGGATCGAGGACGACGCGATCGTCACCGCGACCGGCTGCGAACTGATCACGCGCGACGTGCCGGTCGAGGCCGCCGAAATCGAGGCGCTGATGCAGGACGCGCAGCGGCGCGCATGAAGCTCCCCCACCACGGAACACCATGAATGCAGTGACCGACACCGTCGATGCAGCCGGCACGACCGGCACACCCGGCACGACCGGCGCAAGCGCCGCCCCGCCCGCGCCGTTCGACTACGACGTGACGATCGTCGGCGCGGGGCCGGTCGGCCTCGCGCTCGCCGGCTGGCTCGCGCGGCGCAGCGCGACGCAGCCGTTGTCGGTCGCGCTGATCGACTCGCGCGAGCCGGAGGACAGCGTCGCCGACCCGCGCGCGATCGCCGTCTCGCAGGGCAGCCGGACGCTGCTCGAAGCGCTCGCGTGGCCGCACGACGCCACGCCGATCGACCGGATCCACGTATCGCAGCGCGGGCATTTCGGCCGCACGCTGATCGACCGCGCGGATTACGGGCTGCCCGCGCTCGGTTACGTCGCGCGCTACGGCTCGATCGTGCAGGCGCTCGCGCAGGCGGTGCGCGCGACGCCGGTGCACTGGCTGCATCACACGCACGCGCTCGCGCCGGTGCCGGAACACGACGGCGTCACGCTGCCAGTCGAAGGCGCTCACGTGACGCGCAACCTGCGCACGCGCGTGCTCGTGAACGCGGAAGGCGGCCTGTTCCGGCCGCGGCAGGACGGCCAGGACCACGGCCATGACGCCGCGACCGCCGGCAAGTGCTCGCGCGACTATCGTCAGACGGCGCTGGTCGGCGTCGTCACGGTGTCGTCGCCGCAGCCGCACGTCGCGTGGGAGCGCTTCACGAGCGAAGGGCCGATCGCGCTGCTGCCGATGGGCGGCGTGCGCGGCGCGGACTACGCGCTCGTCTGGTGCGCCACGCCGCAGCAGGCCGAACGGCGCGCGCAGTTGGCCGACGCGGAATTCCTCGCGGAACTCGAAGCCGCGTTCGGCGCGCGAATGGGCCACTTCACGCAGATTCACGGCCGCGCGTCGTTCCCGCTCGGGCTCAACGCGACCGAATCGCTCGCGAAGGGCCGCGTCGCGGTGGTCGGCAACGCCGCGCAGACGCTGCATCCGGTCGCGGGCCAGGGGCTGAACCTCGGGCTGCGCGACGCGCACGCGCTCGCGGACGCGCTCGCGCGGCACGGCGCGACGCCGCTCGCGCTCGCCGACTTCGCGCGCCGCCGCACGTTCGACCGGCGCATGACGATCGGCGCGACCGACACGCTCGCACGGCTCTTCACCGTCGATTTCGCGCCGCTCGCGGCGCTGCGCGGCATCGCGCTGACCGCGCTCGAATTCGTGCCGCCGGTCAAGACGGCGCTCGCGCGGCAGATGATGTTCGGACAGCGAATCTAACTGCGGAAGGAGCGCGGGCGTTCGCGACGCGCATTTAACATTTGCTTCACGTGCGGCCTCGAATAACGGCGCACCCACGACGGCGGCAACGATGACATAGGGCCGGCCTTGCGGAATGCGCCGGTCGCGCGGCGGCAACAGCGGTTCGCGCGGGTTCGCAGCAACTTCACGTCGCCGTTCCCCGCTGCCGCAGCGCCGCATCGCACTGGCTGCCCACCGTCACCGGACGAACCCGAAATCGCGCGACGCCCCGCCGGCAAGCGAACCGTAAGCCCGCCCCGGTCGATCCCCCATTTCGGCATCGCAGCAACCGCCCGCGCGCGGGCCGTTCGTTGCGCGCGCCCGCTGCCGCGCGGCACGCGCTGCCATCGTTCCGGCATTCTGTTAACGGTAAAATGCGCGTTTCCCCTTTCGTTTCGGCCGCCGCGCACCGTTCGCGCGACGGCGATTTCGCCCGCGCGTCATGCTCACACTCGGCCGTCACATTCTGCGCAACAACCTGTTCGTCGCCCCGATGGCGGGCGTCACGGACCGGCCGTTCCGTCAGTTGTGCAAGCACCTTGGCGCCGGTTACGCGGTGTCGGAAATGGTCGCGTCGAACGCGCAGTTGTGGAAGAGCGAAAAGACGATGCGCCGTGCGAACCATCAGGGCGAAGTCGAGCCGATCGCGGTGCAGATCGCCGGCGCGGACCCCGCGATGATGGCCGAGGCCGCCCGCCACAACGTCGCGAACGGCGCGCAGATCATCGACATCAACATGGGCTGCCCGGCGAAGAAGGTCTGCAACGTCGCCGCGGGGTCCGCGCTGCTGCAGGACGAGCCGCTCGTCGCGCGGATCGTGAAGGCCGTCGTCGACGCGGTCGGCGTCGGCCCGGACGCGGTGCCGGTCACGCTGAAAATCCGCACCGGCTGGAATCGCGACAACCGCAACGCGCTGACGATCGCGCGCATCGCCGAGGAAAACGGCATCTCGATGCTGACCGTGCACGGCCGCACGCGCGCGGACCTGTACCACGGCGAAGCCGAATACGACACGATCGCGGCGGTGAAGGCCGCCGCGCGGATTCCGGTCGTCGCGAACGGCGACATCGTGTCGCCGCAGAAGGCGCGCGACGTGCTCGCGGCCACCGGCGCGGACGCGATCATGATCGGCCGCGCGGCGCAGGGGCGTCCGTGGCTGTTCCGCGAGATCGCGCATTTCCTCGCAACCGGCGAGTTGCTGCCGCCGCCGCGCGTGGACGAAATCCAGACGATCATGAACGGGCATCTGGAGGATCACTACGCGTTTTACGGCGAATTTACCGGTGTACGTACTGCGCGCAAGCACATCGGCTGGTACACTCGCGGCCTTCGCGGCGCCAACGCGTTCAGGCACCGCATGAACACGCTGGACACCACGCGCGAACAGTTGCTCGCGGTCAACCAGTTTTTCGACGAACAGAAGGCCGTCTCCGAGCGGCTCGTGTACGTCGACGAAGACACCGGCGACGAGACCGGCGGGCAGGAATCAACCGATCGACTGGCAGCATGAGCAAGCACAACATCGAACAATGCGTCCGCGACAGCCTGGGCATTTATTTCCAGGATCTCGACGGCTCCAATCCGCACGACGTTTATGAAATGGTGATGTCGTGCGTCGAAAAACCGATGCTGGAGGTGGTGCTCGAACAGGCCGGCGGCAACCAGTCGCTGGCCGCCGAGTATCTCGGCATCAACCGCAACACGCTGCGCAAGAAGCTCCAGCAGCACGGACTGCTGTAGCCGCGCGCCCCGCTCCCGACTCCTCTTCTCCATCCGACCATCATGATCAGGCAAGCGCTCATCTCCGTTTCCGACAAGTCGGGCATCGTCGACTTCGCGAAGTCGCTGTCCGGCCTCGGCGTCAAGATCCTGTCGACGGGCGGCACCGCGAAACTGCTCGCGGACGCAGGCCTTTCCGTCACCGAAGTGGCCGACTACACCGGCTTCCCGGAAATGCTCGACGGCCGCGTGAAGACGCTGCATCCGAAGGTGCACGGCGGCATCCTCGCGCGCCGCGACCTGCCCGGGCACATGGCCGCGCTCGATGAGCACGGCATCCCGACGATCGACCTGCTGGTCGTGAACCTGTACCCGTTCGTGCAGACGGTCGCAAAGGAAGAGTGCACGCTGGAAGACGCGATCGAGAACATCGACATCGGCGGCCCGACGATGCTGCGCTCGGCCGCGAAGAACCATCGCGACGTGACGGTGATCGTCGATCCGGCCGACTACGCGGCGGTGCTCGACGAAATGCGCGCGAACGGCAACACGGTCGGCTACGCGACGAACTTCCGCCTCGCGACGAAGGTGTTCGCGCACACCGCGCAGTACGACGGCGCGATCACGAACTACCTGACGAGCCTGACCGACGAGCTTCAGCACAAGTCGCGCAACACCTATCCGGCGGTGCTGAACGTCGCGTTCGACAAGGTGCAGGACCTGCGCTACGGCGAGAACCCGCACCAGAGCGCCGCGTTCTACCGCGACCTCGCGGTGCCGGCCGGCGCGCTCGCGAACTATCGCCAGTTGCAGGGCAAGGAACTGTCGTACAACAACATCGCCGACTCGGACGCCGCGTGGGAATGCGTGAAGACGTTCGACGCGCCCGCGTGCGTGATCGTCAAGCACGCGAACCCGTGCGGCGTCGCGGTCGCGGAGAGCGCACACGACGCGTATGCGAAGGCGTTCAAGACCGACCCGACCTCCGCGTTCGGCGGGATCATCGCGTTCAACCGCGAAGTGGACGAGGCGGCCGCGCAGGCGGTGAGCAGACAGTTCGTCGAAGTGCTGATCGCGCCGTCGTTCGCGGACGCGGCGAAAGCCGTGTTCGCCGCGAAGCAGAACGTGCGCCTGCTCGAAATCGCGCCCGGCGACGGTCATAACGCGTTCGACCTGAAGCGCGTCGGCGGCGGCCTGCTCGTGCAGTCGCTCGACGCAAAGAACGTGCAGCCGCACGAACTGCGCGTCGTCACGAAGCGCCACCCGACGCCGAAGGAAATGGACGACCTGCTGTTCGCATGGCGCGTCGCGAAGTTCGTGAAGTCGAACGCGATCGTGTTCTGCGCGGACGGAATGACGCTCGGCGTCGGCGCGGGCCAGATGAGCCGCGTCGATTCCGCGCGGATCGCGAGCATCAAGGCGCAGAACGCGGGCTTGACGCTGGCAGGCTCGGCGGTGGCGTCGGACGCGTTTTTCCCGTTCCGCGACGGCCTCGACGTGGTGGTCGCGGCGGGCGCGACCTGCGTGATCCAGCCGGGCGGCTCGATGCGCGACGACGAAGTGATCGCCGCCGCCGACGAGCACAACATCGCGATGGTGATGACCGGCGTGCGGCACTTCCGCCACTGAGCATCGCGCAAGCGGACGCTTGACCGCCCGAACCCGCCCGGCTCGACGCCTGGCGGGTTTTTTACTGGTGGTTCGCGACGGGGCGTGCAGGCGGCCTGGGTAGCGACGTCGTTGATGGCGCTGCGGCGCGAGCGGACCGGGCGTGCATCAGCGGTTCAGCGGTCGCGAATCTTCCGTAGACCGCACGCCGAATCGCACGCCGAACCGCACGCCAAATCGCCGGCCGCGCGGTTTCGGCGTCCGAACCGCGCGCGGTTCGTTGTACCATCGCAGGCAATCCGACCGCATCGCACCTCATGAGAATTCTCGGCATCGACCCCGGCTTGCGCGTGACCGGCTTCGGCGTAATCGACCGCAACGGCCACCAGCTCACGTACGTCGCGAGCGGCGTGATCCGGACCGCGGACGCCGACCTGCCGAGCCGTCTCGGCACGATCTTCGAAGGCATCTCGACGCTGATCCGCGAACACTCGCCGGACCAGTCGGCGATCGAAAAAGTGTTCGTCAACGTGAATCCGCAATCGACGCTGCTGCTCGGCCAAGCGCGCGGCGCGGCGATCTGCGGGCTCGTGTCGGGCGGCGTGCCGGTCGCCGAATACACCGCGCTGCAACTGAAGCAGGCGGTGGTCGGCTACGGCCGCGCGACGAAGGAGCAGATGCAGCAGATGGTCGTGCGCCTCCTGAACCTCTCCGGCGTGCCGGGCACCGACGCGGCCGACGCGCTCGGCATGGCGATCTGCCACGCGCACGGCGGCGACACGCTGAACACGCTCGGCGGGATCGCGCCGTCGCTCGCGAAGAAGGGGCTGCGCGTGAAGCGCGGGCGGCTCGTGGGTTGACGCGCTGCGCGGCCGGCGATGTACGGCGCGTGCGGCAAGCATGGATGTGACGCTGCCGTCCGCGTATCGGACCAACTACCTGCCTGCCGCTCCCCGCCTGCCGCACCCGCCGCCGCTCCGCTACACTCACGCTTTCCCCATCACAGAAACCGCCATGATCGGTCGCATTGCCGGCGTCCTGCTGGAAAAGAATCCGCCGCACCTGCTGGTCGACTGCAACGGCGTCGGCTACGAGGTCGACGTGCCGATGAGCACGTTCTACAACCTGCCGTCGAACGGCGAGAAGGTCGTGCTGCTCACGCAGATGATCGTCCGCGAGGACGCGCACCTGCTGTACGGCTTCGGCACCGCGCCCGAGCGCGCGACGTTCCGCGAACTGCTGAAGATCAGCGGGATCGGCGCGCGGATGGCGCTCGCGGTGCTGTCCGGGATGAGCGTTCACGAGCTGTCGCAGGCGGTCACGCTGCAGGACGCGGCGCGGCTCACGCGCATCCCCGGCATCGGCAAGAAGACGGCCGAACGGCTGCTGCTCGAACTGAAGGGCAAGCTCGGCGCGGACCTCGGCGCGATGGCGAGCGCGGCGTCCGCGTCCGATCACGCGAACGACATCCTGAACGCGCTGCTCGCGCTCGGTTATTCGGAGAAAGAGGCGCTCGCCGCGATCAAGAACGTGCCGGCCGGCACCGGCGTGTCGGAGGGGATCAAGCTGTCGCTGAAGGCGCTGTCGAAGGCTTGATCGGCGGCCACGCTGCTTCGGCGGTTCGTTTCGACGCAGTTCGCCGGGTCGAATGCGGGGAACTCATGGCTCTCGGCGCGACGCCGTTCCGGCGCCAAGCCACCGCCGCCCCCCGCGTTGCTCATCGCCTGATCCCCGCCCCTTTTCCCACCCCACGCCGCCCGCGCCAGTCCGCACATCCCGCGCGGTACAATCGGCGGCATGATCGAAACCGACAAACTCGCCGCCGAACGCGTGATCGCCCCCACGCCGGCCTCGCCGAACGAAGAAGCGTTCGAGCGCGCGCTACGCCCGCGCCAGCTCGACGAATACGTCGGCCAGGAAAAGGTGCGCGGGCAGCTCGAAATCTTCATCGAGGCCGCGAAGCGCCGCTCGGAGCCGCTCGACCACGTGCTGCTGTTCGGGCCGCCGGGTCTCGGCAAGACGACGCTCGCGCACATCATCGCGCGCGAGATGGGCGTGAGCCTGCGGCAGACGTCCGGCCCGGTGCTGGAGCGCGCGGGCGACCTCGCCGCGCTGCTGACGAACCTCGAAGCGAACGACGTGCTGTTCATCGACGAGATTCACCGGCTGTCGCCGGTCGTCGAGGAAATCCTGTATCCGGCGCTGGAGGACTACCAGATCGACATCATGATCGGCGAGGGGCCGGCAGCGCGCAGCGTGAAGCTCGACCTTCAGCCGTTCACGCTGGTCGGCGCGACGACGCGCGCCGGCATGCTGACGAACCCGCTGCGCGACCGTTTCGGGATCGTCGCGCGGCTGGAGTTCTACAACGCGGACGAACTCGCGAAGATCGTGCGCCGCTCGGCGGCGCTGCTGGGCGCGCAGATCCATCCGGACGGCGCGCTCGAAATCGCGCGCCGCTCGCGCGGCACGCCGCGGATCGCGAACCGGCTGCTGCGCCGGGTGCGCGACTTCGCCGAGGTGAAGGCGGACGGCCACATCACTGCGTCGGTCGCGGACGCCGCGCTGAAGATGCTCGACGTCGATCCGGTCGGCTTCGACCTGATGGACCGCAAGCTGCTCGAAGCGATCCTGCACAAGTTCGACGGCGGCCCGGTCGGCGTGGACAACCTCGCGGCCGCGATCGGCGAGGAGCGCGACACGATCGAGGACGTGCTGGAGCCGTACCTGATCCAGCAGGGTTACCTGCAACGCACGCCGCGCGGCCGCGTCGCGACGCTGCTCGCGTACCGCCACTTCGGGCTCGCCGCGCCGGACTCCGCCCACTCCGGCGGCCTGTGGGACCCGAACGCGTCCTGACCGGCGCGGCCCACCGCTTCCGCCCATGTCCGAGCACGCCGGCCGCCGCCACGACGCTCCCGAGCCGGACGGCTTCGCCGGCCTGCTCGCGCATCGTCTGCGGATGGCGCTCGCGGACAGCATCACGCACCTGACGACCGGCAGCGGCCCGCGTCTCGACTATTCGTCGCCGCCCGGCGACCCGGGCCTGTTCGGCCCCGACGCGGTGTGCTGGAAGGTGCACGCGGATTTCGCGTCGATGATGGCGGGCGGCATCAGCGCGCTGCTGTTGCAGGCGCTGCACCCGCTGGCGCTCGCCGGCGTCTGGGACCATTCGACGTTCCGCGAGGACATCCTCGGCCGGCTGCGCCGCACCGCGACGTTCATCGCCGGCACCACGTACGGCAGCCGCGCCGACGCGCTCGCGCTGATCGAGCGCGTGAAGCAGATCCATCTCGGCGTGACCGGCACCGCGCCGGACGGCAGGCCGTATCGCGCGAGCGATCCCGCGCTGCTGACGTGGGTGCACGTCGCGGAGGTGTCGAGTTTTCTGGCCGCGCATCTGCGCTACGTGAATCCCGCGCTGCCGACCGCCGAACAGGATCAGTATTACGCCGAGACCGCGCGCATCGCGCAGATGCTCGGCGCGACCGACGTGCCGCGCTCGCGCGCGGAAATCGCCGCGTATCTGCTCGCGATGCAGCCGCAGCTGGAAGCCGGCGAGCGCACGCGCGAAGTCGTGCGGGTGCTGATGAACGCGCCCGCGCCGCGCCCGGCGATGCGTCCGGCCGGCGCGCTGATGCGGCAGGCCGGCATCGACCTGCTGCCGCCATGGGCGCAGCGGATGCTCGGCTTCGATACGTTCGCGGGCATGCGAAGGATCGTCGTGCAGCCCGGCATGCGGACGATCGCGCCGGTGCTGCGATGGGCGCTCGTCAACGGCGTGTCGAAACGCGCGAGGCGGCGCGCGGCGGCGCAACCGGAACGGGGCTGACGCGCTCGCCGAACGCCGCGTGACGCATCACCGCGAAGACAGGTAACGCCGCAAAAAAACGGGCGGCCCCGCAAGGCCGCCCGCCGATCGGGCAGGCACGATGACGACTCGTCGCCGCCGCCCGCCACCCGCCGCGAGGCCATCGGCCTCTTACATCTTCACCACGTCGAGCAGCGTTTTCTTGCCCGCCTTGTAGTTGTACAGCGAGATCACGCCGTGCTGAAGATCACCCTTCGCATCGAACGCGGTCGTGCCGATCACGCCGTTGTAGTTCGTGCCCGGAATCTGCGCGAGGATCTTCGCCGCGTCGGTCGAGTTCGCACGCTTCATCGCATCGACGACGATGTACACGGCGTCATACGTGAACGGCGCATCGAATTCGATCGGGTGACCGAAACGCTTCTGGTACTTCGCGGAGAACGCCGCGCCGCCCGCCATCTTTTCGAGCGCCATGCCCGCCTGCGAGCACACGACGTTGTCGGCCGCCGCCCCCGCGAGCTGCGCGAGGCTTTCGGTGCAGACGCCGTCGCCCGCGAGCACCTTCGCGCGCAGGCCGAGTTGTTTCGCCTGCTTCGCGAACGGACCGCCGGTCGCGTCCATGCCGCCGTACATGATCGCGTCCGGGTTCTCGCCCTTGATCTTCGTGAGAATCGCGCGGAAGTCCACGGCCTTGTCGTTCGTCGCGTCGTGCGACAGGACTTTCAGACCGAGCGACTTCGCGGTCTTCTCGAATTCGTTCGCGAGGCCCTGGCCGTAGGCGGTCGAGTCGTCGACGATCGCGACGCTCTTCACGTTCAGCCCCTTCGCCGCGTAGTCGGCGAGCGCCGGGCCTTGCTGCGCGTCGGTCGCGACGACGCGGTACGTGGTCTTGAAACCCTGCCGCGTATAAGCCGGATTCGTCGACGACGGCGAAATCTGCACGATGCCCGCGTCGCTGTAGATCTTCGACGCCGGAATCGACGCGCCGGAGTTCAGATGGCCGACCACCGCGACGACCTTGTCGTCGACGAGCTTCTGCGCAACCTGGGTGGCGGTGCGCGGGTCGGCCGCGTCGTCCTGCGCGTCCAGTTGCAGCGTGACCTTCTGGCCGTTGATCGTCAGCCCCTTCGCGTTGATCTCTTCGATCGCGAGGCGCGCGCCGTTCTCGTTATCCTTGCCGAGGTGCGCGGAACCGCCCGTCAGCGGCCCGACGTGACCGATCTTGACGATCTGGTCGGCGGCGGCATTCGTCATCATCGTTGCGAACGCCACGACCGCCGCGCCGGCCGGCAACAGCTTGTGAAGCTTGTACGTCATCTGAATCTCCTGCATCCATTCTCGAAAACAACCGTTCGTATGACACCCCGCATGGCGCGGTTGCGCGCGCATCCACCGCGCTTCGACGCATGACGGCGCGGCCGGTCCACGCAGGGCGGACAAGATGGTAACAGGCGGGACCGCTTCGATGTCGGGCGGTTGAAAGGCGAACGCGCCGCGCCGGCGACGCAGCGCAATGGTGGAGACGATGACGGGAAATCGGTGCGGCGGACAGGCGCGACGGCGGCGTGCTGTCGCCGCCGTGCTTCGGATGCTGGCGTCAGGACGGGCGGCGAATGCCGTCGTCGCTGCTCTCCCCTTCGAGATGGCCGACGTCGGCCCACGACACGATGTTCGCCTGCGTCACGTAGCCGTCGGTGTCGAAATCGACGACGTTGACGCTCGCGTTCAGGAGCGGCCAGTCGCGCCGCACGTCGAGCGCGATGCCGCGCGCGAAGCGGTACACGCAGTCGAGCACGCCGCCATGCGTGACGCACGCGACGCGGCCCTCCGGATATGCGGCGATCACCGGTTCCAGCGCGTGCAGCACACGGTGATAAAGCTCTCGTAGCGATTCGCCTTCCGGCGGCGCGAAACCCGGATCGCGCGATTGCCACTGCGCGTATTCGTCGGGAAAGCGCGCGGCGATCTCGTCGCTGTCGAGCCCCTGGAAGAGTCCATAGGAACGCTCGCGCAGCCCCGGCGCGCGCTGCACCGCCAGGCCGAGCGCAGCGGCCGCGGGCTGCGCGGTCTGCTGCGCGCGCGTCAGATCGCTCGACAGGATCGCGTCGAGCCGCAGACCGGCGCGCGCGTCGTCGGCCAGCCGCGCGCCGAGCCGCTGCGCCTGATCGACGCCGGTCGATGCGAGCGGAATGTCGAGATGCCCCTGGATGCGCTTGTCGCGGTTCCAGTCGGTTTCGCCGTGGCGGATGAAAAGTATCTGGGTCGTCATGGGCGCGAACGGGAAGGTGCAAGGAACAGGCGGTCCGTGCGGAACCGCCATCGTCGCTGAAAACGGCGCGCGCTGCCGGCCTGAATCGCCGCCGGCGGATGCGGCGCGGCGTCGACGCTCAGCCGCGAGTCTGAAGCCAGAACGTGACAGGCCCGTCGTTGACGAGCGACACCTGCATGTCCGCGCCGAACTCGCCGGTCTCGACGACCGGATGCTTCGCGCGCGCAGCGGCGACGAAGTAGTCGAACAGGCGCCGGCCCTCGTCGGGCGGCGCGGCCGGCGTGAAGCTCGGCCGCAGTCCGCTGTTCGTGTCGGCCGCGAGCGTGAACTGCGACACCAGCAGCAAACCGCCGGCCGTGCCCGCGCCGTCGATGTTCTGCACCGGCAGGTTCATCTTGCCGGCCGCGTCGCTGAACACGCGATAACCGAGCACCTTCGCGAGCAGGCGGTCGGCGATCGCGTCGGTGTCGCCGCGCTCCGCGCAGACGAGCGCGAGCAGCCCCGCGCCGATCGAGCCGGTCACGCGGCCGTCCACGGTCACCTCCGCGCGGCGCACGCGCTGGATCAGCGCGATCACCGGACGCCTCCGCGCACGTCGGCCGCCCTCATGCGCCGAGCGTCACGCGCGCGAAGCGGCGCTTGCCGACCTGCACGACGTAGTCGCCCGCGTCGATCTTCAGCGCCTTGTCGGTGATCGTCGCGCCGTCGATCTTCACGCCGCCCTGCTCGATGTTGCGCAGCGCCTCGCTCGTCGACGGCACGAGGCCCGCCTGCTTCAGCAACTGGCCGATCGCGAGCGGCGCGCCGCCGAGCGTCACCGACGGAATGTCGTCCGGCACGCCGCCCTTCGCGCGGTGGTTGAAGTCCTCCAGCGCGCGCTCGGCGTCCGCCTGCGAATGGAAACGCGCGACGATCTCCTGCGCGAGCATCACCTTGAAGTCGCGCGGGTTGCGCCCCGCGTCGATCTCGCGCTGGAAGCCTTGGATCTCGCTCATCGGCCGGAACGACAGCAGCTCGAAGTAGCGCCACATCAGCGTGTCGGAGATGCTCATCAGCTTGCCGAACATGTCGGACGGCTTCTCGCTGATGCCGACGTAGTTGTGCTTCGACTTCGACATCTTCTCGACGCCGTCGAGGCCTTCGAGCAGCGGCATCGTCAGGATGCACTGCTGTTCCTGCCCGTACTGCTTCTGCAGTTCACGGCCGACCAGCAGGTTGAACTTCTGGTCGGTGCCGCCGAGTTCGAGGTCCGCGTTCAGCGCGACCGAGTCGTAACCCTGCATCAGCGGATACAGGAACTCGTGGATCGAGATCGGCACGCCGCCCTGGAAACGCTTCGTGAAGTCCTCGCGTTCGAGGATCCGCGCGACCGTGTAGCGCGACGCGAGCTTGATCATCCCGTCCGCGCCGAGCGGCATCGACCATTCGCTGTTGTAGCGGATCTCGGTCTTGTCGCGGTCGAGCACGAGCGCGGCCTGATCGAAGTAGGTTTTCGCATTCGACTCGATCTGCTCGCGCGTGAGCGGCGGGCGCGTCGCGTTGCGGCCGGACGGATCGCCGATCAGCGACGTGAAATCGCCGATCAGGAAGATCACCGTATGCCCGAGGTCCTGCAACTGGCGCATCTTGTTCAGCACGACCGTATGGCCGATGTGGATGTCGGGCGCGGTGGGGTCGAGACCGAGCTTGATGCGCAGCGGTTTGCCGGTGGCCGCGCTGCGGGCCAGCTTCTGAAGGAATTCTTCCTCGATCAGCAGTTCGTCCGCGCCGCGCTTCGCGATTTCGAGCGCGTGGCGGACCTCGTCGGTGACCGGAAAGGCGGGCGCGTTTTGGGTGGGAGACTCGGTGCTCATGCTGGATCGTAACGTTAGGTCAGACCGCGATTTTACGTGATTCGCCCGGCCGCGCCGACTCCCGGCGGCCGCATGCGGGTCTCGCCGGGTTATGCGGCGTCTTGCGGAGTGTCTTACACATGGCCGTCATTGCGCCGATAATCCGCACTGGAAGACAACGACAGGAGCACAACGTGGCGCCACGCGACGCACAGAAGGAGATCCGGCACGCCGCCGACGGCGTGTATTTCGGCCTCATGTCCGGCACCAGCATGGACGGCGTGGACGGCGTCGCCGTCCGGTTCGCGCACGGCAGGCCGCCGGCCGTGCTGGCCGATGCGTTCGTGCACTTCACCGAAAACATGCGCGAGGCGCTGTTCTCGCTGCAACAGCCCGGCGACAACGAGATCGAGCGCGAGGCGCTCGCCGCGAACGCGCTCGCGGCGCGTTATGCGGTGTGCTGCCATGAACTGTTGCGCTCGATCGGTCTGTCCGCCGACGACGTCCGCGCGATCGGCGCGCACGGGCAGACCGTGCGCCACCGGCCGGAAAAGGGCTACACGGTGCAGATCCAGAACCCGGCGCTGCTCGCGGAACTCACGCACATCGACGTGATCGCGGACTTTCGCAGCCGCGACGTCGCGTCCGGCGGCCAGGGCGCGCCGCTCGTGCCCGCGTTCCACGCGACGATCTTCGGCGCGAGGGACGAGACGCGCGTCGTCTGCAATCTCGGCGGGATCAGCAACGTGACGATCCTGTCCGCGTCCGGCTCGGTGCGCGGCTTCGACTGCGGCCCGGCGAACGCGCTGCTCGACCTGTGGGCGGAACGCCATCTTGGCAAGCCGTACGACGAGAATGGCCACTTCGCGGCCCGCGGCACGCTGCATCAGCCGCTGCTGAACGTGCTGCTCGACGAGCCGTATTTCGCGCAGCAGCCGCCGAAGAGCACCGGGCGCGACCTGTTCAATGCGCAATGGCTCGACGAACGGCTGAAGGGCTTCGAAGCGCTGACGCCCGAGGACGTGCAGGCGACGCTCGTCGCGCTGACGGCGGTGACGGTCGCCCGCGAGATCGAGCGCCACGCGTCCGATTGCCGTGCGGTGTACGTATGCGGCGGCGGCGCGCGCAATCCGGTGATGCTCGATGCGCTGCGCGACGCATTGCTCGCGAGCGGCGTCAGTGGCGTGCCGGTGGCGACGACCGACGCGCTCGGCGTGCCGCCGCATCACGTGGAGCCGCTCGCGTTCGCGTGGCTCGCGATGCGCTGGGTCGCGCGCGAGCCGGGCAACGTGCCGTCGGTGACGGGCGCGGCCGGCGAGCGGGTGCTGGGCGCGCTGTATCCGCGCTGATGCCGCTGGCCGGGAGGTATCGGCCGCACCTGGGAAGGGAATCAGCGGAAACAAAAAACGGGGCTGCCGAGCCCCGTTTTTATTGCCTTGCGGCGTCGGACGGCAATCAGACCGAGAACGACGAACCGCAGCCGCAGGTGGTCGTCGCGTTCGGGTTCTTGATCACGAACTGCGCGCCGTTCAGATCGTCCTTATAGTCGATCTCGGCGCCGACCAGGTATTGATAGCTCATCGAGTCGATCAGCAACTGGACGCCGTTCTTGTTCATCACGGTGTCGTCTTCGTTGATCGCCTCGTCGAACGTGAATCCGTACTGGAAGCCGGAGCAGCCGCCGCCCTGCACGAACACGCGCAGTTTCAGGTCCGGGTTGCCTTCCTCGTCGATCAGTTGCTTGACCTTGTCAGCCGCTGCGTCGGTGAAGACGAACGGACCGGGCATTTCGGTCACGGGGGTGTCGGTGACAGCGTTCATTCGAACTCTCCAAAAAGGCTTTTGCCGCTATTGTAGGGCTGATCCCGAGATCGTGCTTAAGCCCACAGAATCAAGGGTTTCTCCGCGGCGCGGCGCACTGCCCCGGCAACCGGCGCCCACAAACGAAAAAGCCGCCTCGCGCACGGGGCGCGGGCGGCCTTTGCAGCAGTCGCGCCCGGAGGCGCGAAGCGCTTAACGCTTCGAGAACTGCTTCCGGCGACGTGCCTTGTGGAAGCCGACCTTCTTACGCTCGACTTCACGCGCGTCACGCGTGACGAAGCCGGCGCTCGACAGCGCGGGCTTCAGCGTCGCGTCATAGTCGATCAGCGCACGGGTGATGCCGTGGCGAACCGCGCCGGCCTGGCCCGTTTCGCCGCCGCCCGTCACGTTCACCTTGATGTCGAACGTGACGCCGTGGTTCGTCAGTTCCAGCGGCTGGCGCACGATCATCAGCGACGTTTCGCGCGAGAAGTAGTCGGCGATGGGCTTGCCGTTGACGATGATGTCGCCCTTGCCCGACTTGATGAAAACACGAGCGACTGCGCTCTTGCGGCGGCCCGTACCGTAATTCCAGTTACCGATCATGTGGGCTCCCCTTAGATCTCGAGCGCTTGCGGCTGTTGAGCCGAATGCGGATGCGTTGCGTCGGCGTAGACCTTCAGCTTCTTGATCATCGCGTAGCCGAGCGGACCCTTCGGCAGCATGCCCTTGACCGCCTTCTCAAGCGCGCGGCCCGGGAAGCGTTCCTGCATCTTGCCGAACGTCGTTTCATAGATACCGCCCGGGTAGCCCGAGTGACGGTAGTACTTCTTGTCGGTGGTCTTGTTGCCCGTGACCTTCAGCTTGCTCGCGTTGATGATGATGATGAAATCACCAGTATCGACGTGCGGAGTGAACTCAGGCTTGTGCTTGCCGCGCAGACGGCGTGCCACTTCGCTGGCAACACGGCCGAGAACCTTATCCGTCGCGTCAATCACGTACCATTCGCGCGTCACCTCATGGGCTTTTGCGGAAAACGTCTTCATGATCGATCCAAAAAAAATGCTGTGCCCTGTGTTCTTGTCCTGCTTGTTAGGAAGCGCTCGACCGTGGTCCGGCGGCGCTGGCGCAGGCTCTCCCTGTTTTTCCGGCGGGCATGAATGCGGAAAACCCTGAATTATAAAGGAAAAGATCCGGCGCGGTCAAAAAATGCGCGCACTGGCGCGGACCGCGGACGAAAAAAAGCCCGAACGCGCTGTTCGGGCTTAATCCACCTTTGGAGGAGGGTGGAGGAGACATGCTGAGGTGTCAAAACGCGACAACCAATGACACGCATTATACGGAGCGAGCTTGTGCGACGCAAGAAAATTTGCATTGCGAAATCTCAATTCACGATGCGAAATATTCAAGCCCGCGAACCGCACACCATTAAATATTAAAAATCAACTGGTTATCTGATCTCACCCGACAATTTGGCGCCAATCTTCTACGCAAAAACCCTGCGTTGCCTGGGGAAATCGCGCAGGCCCGACCCATGGCGCGCCGCAACACGCAACCCTTCCCACCGCGCCCCCTTTCGGCCATGTCACCCCGGCATGCCAGTAACGAGCGGGCTACAATGCCGGCTGAATGTAAAGACGCGGGACAAGAGCATGGAATGCAAAGTTAGCTGGATAGGACAGGACGGCATGGCGTTCGCGGCCGAGACGGGCAGCGGGCATCTGGTGTCGATGGACGGCGCGCCCGAGGGCGGCGGCCGCAATCTCGCGCCGCGTCCGATGGAAATGGTGCTGCTCGGCACCGGCGGCTGCACCGCGTACGACGTCGTGATGATCCTGAAGAAGAGCCGTCAGGAAATCACCGACTGCTCGGTCACGCTGAAGGCCGAGCGCGCAAGCGAAGACCCGAAAGTGTTCACGAAGATCCACTTCCATTTCACCGTCACCGGCAGGAACCTGAACCCGGCGACCGTCGAACGCGCGATCAACCTGTCGCACGACAAGTACTGCTCCGCGTCGATCATGCTCGCGAAGACCGCCGAGCTGACTCATTCGTTCGACATCGTCGCGGTCTGAGAACACGCGATACCGCGCATCGAGCCGTATCGCGCGACAAAGAAAAAAGCCGGCGCAGTGAAATCACTGCGCCGGCTTTTTGTCGTAAAAGCGGCAAAGCGGGCCGATAAGCCGGATTCTGTGCACCCGCGACGCCTTGCGGCGGCGCGCGCGTGGCAGCCATTCCTCTAGGCGCGCCATTGCTGACGCGCTCAAGCTTCCTACCCGCAGACGAGACGGGGGCACCGTCCTGCATCGCGAAGATGCGCGCCTGCCTACTTGGAATTGCTCCGGGTGGAGGTTACCGTGCCGGTCTGCGTCGCCGCAGCCGCGGTGCGCTCTTACCGCACCGTTTCACCCTTACCTGATCCCGACCGAAGCCGGGCCATCGGCGGTTTGCTTTCTGTTGCCCTGTTCCGCGTGTCGCCACGGATGGCCGTTAGCCATCACCCTGCCCTATGGAGTCCGGACTTTCCTCGCCCCCCCGGCCGAAACCGCGGGGCCGCGACTGCCTGGCCTGCTTTGCGAACGGCGATGTTAGCACGCGGCGGCGGTGCGCGCCGATGGACGGAGGGCCGCTGGCGACGAATGGCGGATGATCGATCGTAACGGGAATGCCATCGCAGGCAAGCGGCGAGTCGGCGTTATGTAGACGTTGAGTCGGAAGAATCGGTGCGCAGCCCAGGGCCGGCCGCACCCGGCCCCATTTCGATGCCAGCCTCAGCGTGCTCGCCGGCCGCGCCGGAACACCGTCGCATCGTCGTAGAACGAAGCCGCTTCGTTTTCCGTCCACCAGCCCGGAATCCCCAGCACCGGCAACGGCGCGAAGCGGCGCGGCGTAAGGTCGTCGTCGCCGGCCAGTCGATCCGCGACCGCGCGATCGAGCCACGCGTCGCGCGCGTCGGCGCTCCATCCGAAGTAGTCCGCCGGCACGTCGACGATCCACGCGTGCGCGGTGCACGCGCGATACGGCGCGATCAATTTCTCCAGCAACGCATGACCGAACGGACGCACTTCGCAGCGTTCGCCCCATGCGGCTCGCCCGGCGACGAACAGCGTGTGCCACTCGAAACCGCGCAGCGCCGCCGACAGTCGCGGATCCGCGCACGCGAACAGCACCGCGTTTTCGTCGAAGAGCGTCAGCGCATCGCGCAGACCGCCGCGCGTGGGGCCGACGCCGAGCGCGTCGATCGCCGCCGACTGCCGCGCGTTCAGCGCCGCCTTGATCCGCGGGAACGCGAACCACATCAGCGCATTGAAGAAGTCGTGCAGGTTGTGGCGGGTCGGCACGCAGCCGGTCGCCGCGATGTGCGCCTCATAGGCGGCGCCGGGCGGCAGGTCGTCCTGCGCGATGAACGACAGCGGCTCGCCGCGCCCGGTATGTCGGGCCGACGCGCGCGCGTCGGCGTTCAATTCGTCGAGATAACGCGCGTAACCCGCAAGCGCCGCCTGTTGCCAGCGGCGGCCGCGTCGCGCGAACGGTGAAAACCACGGTTGAGTCCAGTCGATCGCCGCGAAAGCGGACGGCGCAACGGCTTCGTTGCGCGCATCGGCGGACGGATGGGGCGGCACGGGCGCGTCATCGTGCACAGGCAGTCTCGTACCGCCCAGCACCGGGGGGACCGGATCGCCAGCCGTATCGCCCAGCACTGGCGACATCGTGCAAGCCGTCGCATCAGTACGCATTGGTGACCTTGGCCGGTCCACGACATCGCCGCGTACCATCGGAATTGCACGATCCACCGTATCATCCCGCACCGGCGACATCGCACTATCCGCAGCATCGCTACGCGCCGACGACATCGGCCGGGCCACCGCATCGTCCTGCATCGGCGACACCCCGCCGCTCACCGCATCGTCAGCCCCCGGCGGCGTCGCACCACCCGCCCCGTCACCGGGCGCCCCGCCGCCGCCCATCGCCAATCAAACCAGCCGCCAGCCGATCGACTCGCCGCCGCGCAGCGGCACGACCGGCGTTTCCCCCGCATCCACCTCGGCCGGCAGCGTCCACTGCTCGCGCCGCAGCGTGACCTGCTCGCCACTGCGCGGCAGCCCGTAAAAATCCGCGCCGAAGAAACTCGCGAACCCTTCGAGCCGGTCGAGCGCGCCCGCGTTGTCGAACGCCTCCGCGTACAGTTCGAGCGCATGCAGCGCCGTATAACAGCCCGCGCAGCCGCACGCATGCTCCTTCAGCCCCTTCGGATGCGGCGCGCTGTCGGTGCCGAGGAAAAAGCGCGGGTCGCCGGACGTCGCCGCGTCGACGAGCGCAACGCGATGCGTCTCGCGCTTCAGCACCGGCAGACAGTAGTAGTGCGGACGAATGCCGCCCTGGAAGATCGCATTGCGGTTGTACAGCAGATGATGCGCGGTGATCGTCGCGCCGAGCAGCCCCGGCGCCGCGCCGTCCGCGCGGATGTAGTCGACCGCGTCCTTCGTCGTGATGTGCTCGAACACGACCTTGAGCTGAGGGAAATCGCGGCGCAGCGGCGTCATCACACGGTCGATGAACACCTTCTCGCGGTCGAACAGGTCGATGTCCGCGTTCGTCACTTCGCCATGCACGAGCAGCGGCATCCCGACTTCCTGCATCGCTTCCAGCGTCTGCGCGCACTTGCGCAGGTCGGTGACGCCAGCGTCCGAATTCGTCGTCGCGCCCGCCGGATACAGCTTCACGCCGTGCACGAAGCCGCTCGCCTTCGCGCGGCGGATCTCGTCGGCCGGCGTGTTGTCGGTCAGATAGAGCGTCATCAGTGGCTCGAAACGCATGCCCGCCGGCAGCGCCGCTAGAATCCGCTCGCGGTACGCGCCGGCCTGCCCAGTGGTCGTGACCGGCGGCTTCAGGTTCGGCATGATGATCGCGCGGCCGAACTGGCGCGCGGTGTGCGGCAGCACGGCCGCCAGCATCGCGCCGTCGCGCACGTGCAGGTGCCAGTCGTCGGGGCGGGTCAGCGTCAGGGTCGTCGGTGAGGAAGCGTTCATGGCGAAAGGCGCGGTTCTGCGCGGATAACGGTGATGGGAAGCGGTCGGCGGCCACCGGCGTCGGCGTGCGCCGCGGCGAACGTGGAAGCGAACCTCGCCGCAGGCCGGGAACGCGGCGCACATCGTCGCAAAGTCGCCGCGTTTCGCACGCCCCCGCAGCCCGCCGCACATCACGGCGTGGCGCCCGCGCGACACGCGAGGGCGAAAATGCGCGCCGATGGAC
Organism: Paraburkholderia caballeronis; assembly: GCF_900104845.1. Classification (NCBI taxonomy): domain Bacteria; kingdom Pseudomonadati; phylum Pseudomonadota; class Betaproteobacteria; order Burkholderiales; family Burkholderiaceae; genus Paraburkholderia; species Paraburkholderia caballeronis. Next base: position 3,451,668 of record NZ_FNSR01000001.1, read on the forward strand.
GCTACACGACGCCGGATGGAAAGCATCCGACAAATTTCATATTGGCCGCGCGAGGCGCGGTGCTATGCTTGGCAATCGCCATTGTACCGGCTCACCGGTAAGCCTCGCCCCCTCAAGCACCACCATGTGCCAGCTTCTCGGAATGAACTGCGCCGCGCCGACGGACGTCACGTTCTCCTTCACCGGCTTCGCGGCGCGCGGCGGCGTCACCGACCATCACGCTGACGGCTGGGGCATCGCGTTCTTCGAGGACAAGGCCTGCCGCCTGTTCATCGACCATCAGGCGTCGGCGCGCTCGCCGCTCGCGGAAATGGTCAAGCGTTATCCGATCAAGTCGCGCAACACGATCGCGCACATCCGCAAGGCGACGCAAGGGCATATCCTGCTCGAAAACTGCCACCCGTTCCTGCGCGAGCTGTGGGGCCGCCACTGGATCTTCGCCCACAACGGCGACCTGCAGGACTTCCATCCGGTGATGTCCGGCGTCTATCAGCCGGTCGGCACGACCGACAGCGAACTCGCGTTCTGCATGCTGCTGCAAGGGTTGCGCAAGGCGTTCCCCGGCTCGCAGCCGCCGCTCGACGAACTGTTCTCCGCGCTGGAAGCGCTCACGCGCGAGATCACGCAGTTCGGCGTGTTCAACTTCCTGATGTCGAACGGCCAGGCGCTGTTCGCGCATTGCTCGACGCACCTGTATTACCTCGTGCGCCGCTGGCCGTTCTCGACCGCGCATCTGGTGGACGCCGACCTGTCGATCGACTTCGCGAAATACACGACGCCGGAAGACCGCGTCGCGGTGATCGCGACGCAGCCGCTGACCGACAACGAGGTCTGGACGCGCTTCGCGCCCGGCGACCTGCTGATGTTCCAGCACGGCGAGGTGATCGCGCAGACGAACGTGCCGGTGCCGCAGAAGGTACTCGACAAGCTGCGCAATCCGTCGACGGACGCGTCCGCTTCGGCGCCGCAGCCGGTGCCGGCCGGCGTGCCCGGCTTCGAGGATGCCGAAGGCGCCGAGCTTCAGACCTGGGGCGAGTAACGCCGCTTCGTTCCCCCTTCGCGCGCGTCGCGGCAACAACGCGGTGGCGCAACGAAAAAAGCCGCGCGGGCAGCGATGTCCGCGCGGCTTTTTCTTCGGCGCTGAAGTCACGGCGTCGCAGCCGCGCTGCCGGGAATCCGCGAGCTGTCAGTGCAGGATCTTCGCCAGAAAGTCTTTCGCGCGATCCGACTTCGGGTTCGCAAAAAACGCTTCCTTCTGGTCGTCCTCGACGATCAACCCCTTGTCCATGAAGATCACGCGATGGGCGACCTTCTTCGCGAAGCCCATTTCGTGCGTCACGCACATCATCGTCATCCCTTCCTGCGCGAGTTCGACCATCACGTCGAGCACCTCGTTGATCATCTCCGGATCAAGCGCCGACGTCGGTTCGTCGAACAGCATCGCGATCGGGTCCATCGACAGCGCGCGCGCAATCGCGACGCGCTGCTGCTGGCCGCCGGACAGTTGCCCCGGAAACTTGTCCGCATGCGCGCGCAAGCCGACGCGGTCGAGCAGCTTCAGCCCCTTCGCGGCCGCCTCGTCCTTCGAGCGGCCGAGCACCTTCACCTGCGCGAGCGTCAGATTCTCGGTGATCGACAGGTGCGGGAACAGCTCGAAGTGCTGGAACACCATCCCGACCTTCGAGCGCAGTTTCGACAGGTTGGTCTTTTTATCGCCGACGGACTGGCCGTTCACGAGAATCTCGCCCTGCTGGAACGGCTCCAGTCCGTTGACGGTCTTGATCAGCGTGGACTTGCCCGAGCCGGACGGCCCGCACACGACGACCACCTCACCCTTCTTCACTTCCGTCGTGCAGTCGGTCAGCACCTGAAAGTGACCGTACCACTTGGAAACGTTCTTAATCGAAATCATCTAGCGACCTTTTTCTGAAGACCTTTCACGAGGCTCGACGCGGCCACGCAAATCACGAAATAGCACGCACCGGCGAACAGTACCATTTCGACCGTCGTGCCGTCGCGGTCGCCGATATTCGTCGCGGTGCGGAAGAAGTCCGCGAGGCTGATCACGTACACGAGCGACGTGTCCTGGAACAGCACGATCGCCTGCGTGAGCAGCAGCGGCACCATCGCGCGGAACGCCTGCGGCAGCACGATGTAGCGCATCGCCTGGCCATAGCGCATGCCGAGCGCGAACGACGCGTTCACCTGGCCGCGCGGCACCGCCTGGATGCCCGCGCGGATGATCTCCGAGTAATACGCGGCCTCGAACAGCGAGAACGCGACCATCGCGGACGCAAGCCGGATGTCGATGTCCGGCGACAGGCTCAGCACGCTTTGCAGCACCTGCGGCACGATCAGGAAGAACCACAGCAGGACCATCACCAGCGGGATCGAGCGGAACACCGTCACGTACGCCTTCGAGAACCATTCGAGCGGCTTGACGCCCGACAGCCGCATCAGCGCGAGCAGCGTGCCCCACAGGATGCCGACCACGATCGCGATGACGGTGATCTTGAACGTGACGATCGCGCCGGTCCACAGCGTCGGCAGCGCGCCCGGAATGCCGCTCCAGTCGAAATGATGCATCACTTGCCTCCGATATAGCCGGGCAGCCGGGTCTTCGCTTCGACCCAGCGCATCAGGCTCATCACGACCAGGTTGATCAGCATGTACGCGACGGTCACCGCGATGAACGACTCATACGTCTGCGCGGTGTAGTCGACCAGTTGCCGCGCCTGCGCGGACAGGTCGAGCAGGCCGATCGTCGATGCGACCGCCGAGTTCTTGAAGATGTTCAGGAACTCGGACGTGAGCGGCGGCACGATGATCCGGTACGCGACCGGCAGCAGCACGTAGCGGTACGTCTGCCACTGCGTCAAGCCGACCGCGAGGCCCGCCGCGCGCTGGCCGCGCGGCAGCGCGTTGATGCCGGAGCGCACCTGCTCGCACACGCGCGCGCCGGTGAATAACCCGAGGCAGACGATCGACGACGAGAAGAACTGCGCGTTCGGCGGCAACTGCTTGAACCACGTGCCGAGCGACGCCGGCAGCAGTTCGGGAATCACGAGATACCAGACGAAGAACTGCACGATCAGCGGAATGTTCCGGAAGATCGCGACATAGACGGTGCCGGCGCCCGACAGCCATTTGTTCGGCGCGGTGCGCAGCACGCCGAAGAACGAGCCGACGACGAGCGCGATCACCCACGCGGCAAGCGACACCGTGACCGTCACCCACAGTCCGGACAGCAGCCACCCCAGGTACGTGGTCGGCTCGCCGGTCGATACCGGGGACAGCAGGATGCCCCAGTTCCAGTGATAGGACATGACAAAGACTCCAACAAAAAGAACGGAAGAAGCAGGGCTTCTTCCGTTCCGTTCAACAGGACTGTCGCGGCAGCGCCGGTCAGTCGATGGCCTTGTCGTTCGGGTTCTTGAACAGCGTCCGCATGTCGTCGCTCATCGGGAAGTTCAGGTTCAGCCCCTTCGGAGGAATCGGCGACTCGAACCACTTCTTGTAGATCTGCTCGCCTTCGCTCGACGTCTGCACCTTCGCGATCGCGTCGTCCGCGACCTTCTTGAACTCGGGGTCGTTCTTGCGCATCATGCAGCCGTACGCCTCGCGCGACTGCGGCGTGCCGACGATCACGAAGTCGCCGGGGTTGCTCGACTTCGCGCGCTCGCCCGCGAGCAGCGCGTCGTCCATCATGAACGCGACCGCGCGGCCAGTCGACAGCGTCAGGAACGACTCGCCGTGATCCTTCGCGCTGATGATGTTCATGCCCATGTTCTTGTCCTGGTTCATCTTGCGCAGCAGGCGCTCGGACGTCGTGCCCGCCGTCGTCACGACGGTCTTGCCCTTCAGGTCGGCGAAGTCCTTGATGCCGGAATCCTTCTTCGTCATCAGGCGCGTGCCGATGATGAAGATCGTGTTCGTGAACGCGGCCTGTTGCTGGCGTTCGAGGTTGTTCGTCGTCGAGCCGCACTCGATGTCGACGGTGCCGTTCTGCACGAGCGGAATGCGGTTCTGCGACGTGACCGGCGTCAGCTTCACCTTCAGGTTCGGCATGTTCAGCTTCTGCTTGACCGCCTCGACGATCTTCAGCGCGTAGTCCTGCGAATAACCGATCACGTTCTGCTTGTCGTCGTAGTACGAAAACGGAATCGACGACTCGCGGTGGCCGAGCGAGATGACGCCGGTATCCTTGATCTTCTTGAGCGTGCCCGAATCCTGAGCGTATGCGCCCGTGGCGACCATACCGAGTGCGGCAAGTACGACCGCGGCCTTTTTGATTTTCATCTGTGATCTCCTTGGCAAGAATCGCCGCCAGTTTAGCAAAGTAATTTTTCTGAAAGAATAAGGACGAGCCCCGTTGTCGCCTCGATCCGACGTTCCGGCCCATGCGCGCGCCGGCGGGTCGTCCGGATGTAACAAAACGGACGGCGCCGCGCTCGGGCCGTCCGTTTTATTGCGAAAAATCAAGCGCCCAGGGCGCGGCGCGACGCGCTGCGAAACACTCGGGCGCAACCCCGTTCCGTCCGGGCGCCGCGACGGATCAGGGGTACAGACCGCGCAGTTCGCGCGCCATCAGGATCCGCTTGCACGCGACGATGAACGCGGCGGTCCGCATCGACACCTGCTGCTCGCTCGCGACCTGCCACACCGCGGTGAACGCCTCGCGCATCACGCGTTCGAGCCGCTCGTTGATCTCGTGCTCGGTCCAGAAGAAGCTCGAAAAATCCTGCACCCACTCGAAGTACGAAACCGTGACGCCGCCCGCGTTCGCGACCACGTCCGGGATCACGAGCACGCCCTTGTCGTGCAGGATGTCGTCGGCCGCCGTGGTGGTCGGGCCGTTCGCGCCTTCGACGATGATCTTCGTGCGGATCTTCTCCGCGTTCTTCTCGGTGATCTGGTTTTCGAGCGCGGCCGGGATCAGGATGTCCGTCTCGATCGTCCAGAACTCTTCGTTCGCGAGCGTGTCCGCGCCGGCAAAACCCGCGACGCCGCCGGTCTTCTGCACGTGTTCGAGCAGCGCCGGCACGTCGATGCCGGTCGACTTGTACAGCGAGCCGGTATGGTCCTGCGCGGCGACGACTTTCGCGCCCGCCTCCTGGAACAGCCGCGCGGCGATCCCGCCGACGTTGCCGAAACCCTGCACCGCGATCCGCGAGCCTTCGATCGCGAGGCCCGTGCGCCGCGCGGCCTCGCAGCCGACGACGAACACGCCCCGGCCGGTCGCCTCGCGGCGGCCGAGCGAGCCGCCGAGCGCGATCGGCTTGCCGGTCACGACGCCGGTGGCCGTCTGCCCCTGGTTCATCGAGTAGGTGTCCATCATCCACGCCATCACCTGCTCGTTCGTGTTCACGTCCGGCGCGGGAATGTCGGTGTTCGGCCCGATGATGATGCCGATTTCGCTCGTGTAGCGGCGCGTCACGCGCTCCAGCTCGCCGCGCGACAGCGCGCGCGGATCGACGCGGATGCCGCCCTTCGCGCCGCCGTACGGCACGTTCACCGCCGCGTTCTTCACCGACATCCACGCGGACAGCGCCATCACTTCGGACAGCGTGACGTCCTGGTGATAACGCACGCCGCCCTTGCCGGGACCGCGCGATACGTTGTGCTGCACGCGATACCCTTCGAAGTGCGCGACCGTGCCGTTGTCGAGTTCGATCGGCACGTCGACGATCAGGATGCGCTTCGGCCGCTTCAGCGTTTCGAGCCAGCGCGACAGCGGCCCGAGATACGGCGCGACGCGATCGACCTGACGAAGATAGTTGCCCCACGGGCCGAGATCGTCGGCATGCAGGTACGACGGAATGGACAACGACGACGATGCAGACTGCGGTTGGGATGACATGTACGCTCCAGCGTCAAACGGGTGGTGCCATTGTCAAAAAACGCCCGCGCGAAATCCAATGCCGTTTGATCATCTCGTTATGCGTTTGACGCATAACGTTCGTGAAACCGAAAAATCCTGTCGCGGGCCGCCCTCGGGGTGTTGCAGCAAACGATGCTCCTCGACGAAACGTTTCGCAAACCGGCGGAAACGTTTTCGGCGCACCCGCCGTCCGGTCGTGCGTGATGCAGATTACTGCTTCGCGGGCCGGCCTGCGCGTTCGCTGTCACCGCGCGCGGCATGGGCCAGCGCGCCGGCCGCGTCCCACACCTCGCGGACCAGCGCCTTGTGCGGATCGTCGCCTTGCGCGGCGAGCTTGTCGCGATACAGGCGGATCTCCATCGCGAGCGTGAACTGGCCTTCGCGCGCGCCGCGCGTCGCGCGGTCGAGGCGGATCAGGCTGCCGTCCGCCACCGCGTCCTCCACGGCGCTGTGCGGCAGGAACGCGATCCCGTGTCCGGCGAGCGCCATCGCCTTCAGCCCTTCGGCCATGTCGGTTTCATACACGCGGTTTAGATAGAGGCGCGTCGGCGCGTTCGCGACGATCACCTCGGTCATCCGGCCGAGATACGCGTTCGGCGTGTACGACAGATACGGCGTCGGCGCGTCCGGCTGCCCCGGCAGCGCGTAGCGCGCGCGGCCCGCGCGGGCCGGCGCCGAATACGGGCTGATCGATTCGGCGCCGAGCGTCAGCGTGTCGTAACGCGCGGGATCGAGCGTGACCGGATGGCTCGGATGGTGATAACCCATCACCAGATCACAGCCCCCCTCGACCAGCGACAGCACCGCGTCGTGCACGTTCAGCGCGCGCAGACGCGTGGAGACGCGGCCGAGCTTCGCCTCGATCTGCTGGAGCCAGCGCGGGAAAAACGTCAGCGACAGCGTGTGCGGCACCGCGAACTCGATCGTCGCGGCAGGCGTCGCCGTGTGTCCGCGCAGCAGCGTGCGCGCCTCGTGGAACTGCGACAGCATCGCGAGCGCCTGCTCGTAGAACACCTGGCCGGCGGCGGTCAGCCGGGTGGGGTACACCGAACGGTCGATCAGTTCAGTGCCGAGCCACGCTTCGAGCGCCTGGATGCGGCGCGAAAACGCCGGCTGCGTGACGTGCCGCAGTTCGGCGGAGCGGCTGAAGCTGTGGGTTTCCGCCAGCGAGACGAAATCTTCCAGCCATTTGAGTTCCATGCGGGTCCGGTCGGTCGTGAACGTGAAGTCCGCATTCTAGGCCGCGCCGCCGGCCGCCGCGGGCGACGGACGGACGTTGCCCGCGCAGACCGCCGGCTGCCCGTTCGCCGCCGCCTCGCCCGCAGCGGCGGCAAGCCGGACCGGCCAGTCCCGCCGCCTCGCCGGTCCGCTGCGGGCGAAGTGATAAAATGCCGGGTTCCCGCCGTCTCCAATCCGACTGACCGTAACCTCGCACGTTACGTCCCCATCATGTCCGACACCCGTCCCGATACCCTGTTCGCGCTGACCGCGCTCTCCCCGCTCGACGGCCGTTATGCGTCGAAAACCGAAGCCCTGCGCGACTGGCTGTCCGAAGCCGCGTTCATGCGCCATCGCGTGACGGTCGAGATCCACTGGCTGATCGCGCTGTCGCAGGCCGGCTTCGCCGAGGTGCCGCGCTTTTCCGAAGCGTCCGAGCAGTTCCTGCTGAAGCTCGCCGAGAACTTCACCGCGCACGACGCCGCGCGCATCAAGGAAATCGAGCGCGTGACGAACCACGACGTGAAGGCGGTCGAATACTGGCTGAAGGAGTCGGTGAAGGGCCAGCCGGAACTGGAGCGCGCGAGCGAGTTCATCCACTTCGCGTGCACGTCCGAGGACATCAACAACACGTCGCACGGCCTGATGCTCGCCGGCGCGCGCGAGCACGTGATCCTGCCGGCGCTGCGTTCGGTGCACCAGCGGCTCGTCGCGCTCGCGCACGCGCAGGCCGACCAGCCGATGCTGTCGCGCACGCACGGCCAGCCCGCGAGCCCGACCACGCTCGGCAAGGAAATCGCGAACGTCGCCGCGCGTCTCGCGCGCGCGATCACGCGCATCGAGAAGGTCGAACTGCTCGGCAAGATGAACGGCGCGGTCGGCAACTTCAACGCGCACCTGTCGGCGTATCCGGAGTTCGACTGGGAAGCGTTCTCGAAGAAGGTCGTCGAAGAGCGACTGAAGCTCACGTTCAACCCGTACACGATCCAGATCGAGCCGCACGACTACATGGCCGAACTGTTCGACGCTCTCGCGCGCGCGAACACGATCCTGCTCGACCTGGACCGCGACGTGTGGGGCTACATCTCGCTCGGCTACTTCAAGCAGCGGACCAAGGCGGGCGAGATCGGTTCGTCGACGATGCCGCACAAGGTGAATCCGATCGACTTCGAGAACTCGGAAGGCAACCTCGGCCTCGCGAACGCGACGCTGCGCCACCTCGCGGACAAGCTGCCGGTGTCGCGCTGGCAGCGCGACCTGACCGACTCGACGGTGCTGCGCAATATCGGCGTCGCGTTCGGCTACGCGCTGCTCGCGTACGACGCGCTGATCCGCGGTATCGACAAGCTCGAAGTGAACCCGCAGCGCCTGAACGAAGACCTCGACGCGACGTGGGAAGTGCTCGCGGAGCCGGTGCAGACGGTGATGCGCCGCTACGGCATCGAGAACCCGTACGAGCAGTTGAAGGAACTGACCCGCGGCAAGGGCATCACGCGCGACGCGCTGCAGACGTTCGTCGCCGGCCTCGCGATTCCGGACGACGCGAAAGCGCGCCTGCTCGCGATGACGCCGGCGTCGTATGTCGGCCTGGCGGCGGAACTGGCGAAGCGGATCGCTTAATCGTCCCGGTCCCGGTGTGAAAAAAGGCGCTCCTCGTGGAGCGCCTTTTGCGTTTACGGCCCGCTGCGATGTCCGCCCGCCGGGCGCGGACCGAACCGCGCCCGGCCCATGCCGGATCAGGCCAGATTCCGCGCCTTCACCTGCCGCAGCGCGTCGTCGACGATCTGCTCCGGCGTCAGTTCGATGCTGACCACGACCGCCTCGTCCGAACCCGGCTCTTCGAGCGTGTCCAGCTGGCTCCGCAGCAGCGACGGATCGAAGAAGTGACCGGTGCGCGTCGCGAGCCGCTCCTTCAGCACGTCGAACGTGCCCTTCAGGTACACGAAGCACACGTCGCGGTCGGTGCCGCGCAGCACGTCGCGGTACGAGCGCTTCAGCGACGAACACGTGAACACCGCCGTCTCGTGATTGCGCTGCTTCTCCTCGATCGCCGCGCGGATCGTCTTGAGCCACGGCCAGCGGTCGTCGTCGGTGAGCGGAATCCCGCGGTGCATCTTTTCCTTGTTCGCGTCGCTGTGGAACGCGTCGCCGTCGGTGAACGCGCACCCCAGGCGTTCCGCCAGCAATTCGCCGATGCGCGTCTTGCCCGCGCCCGACACGCCCATCGCAATCAGAATCATCTACTGCTCCTTACAGCACGGCCGCGAGCGCAAAGGTCAACCCCAGGCCCAGCAGCGAAATGATGGTCTCGCACAACGACCACGTCTTGAAGGTCTGACCGACGGTCATCCCGAAGTATTCCTTGATCAGCCAGAAGCCGCCGTCGTTCACGTGCGAGAAGATCAGCGAGCCCGAGCCCGTCGCGAGCACGAGCAGTTCCGGCTTCACCGTCGCCGCGCTCGCCGAGGCGATCGGCGCGACGATCCCGCACGCGGTCGTCATCGCGACCGTCGCGGAGCCGGTCGCGAGGCGGATCATCGCGGCGACGAGCCAGCCGAGCAGCAGCGGCGACAGTTGTTCGGACTGCGCGAGCCCGACGATCTGGTGAGAGATGCCGCTGTCCATCAGCACGCGGCCGAAACCGCCGCCCGCGCCGACGATCAGCGTGATGCCGGCGATCGGCGCGAGACAGTCGCCGCAGAACTTCTGGATCTGCTCGCGATTGAAGCCGCGCTGCGCGCCGAAGGTCCAGAAGCTGACGAACACCGCGATCAGCAGCGCGACGTCCGACGTGCCGATGAAGTGCAGCAGGTTGTTCGGCAGCGTCTTCGGCGCGAACACGAGGTCGGCCCAACTGCCGATCAGCATCAGGATCACCGGCAGCAGGATCGTGAACAGCGTGACGCCGAAGCCCGGCAGTTCGCGCTTTGCACCCGGGTCGGCGCCGCCGTTGCCCGACTGGCTGCCCGAAATGAACTGCTCGGCGAGCGGATTCGTTTCCGGCAGCTTGATGTAGCGATTGATCAGCAGCGCGAACAGCGGGCCGGCGACGATCGCGGTCGGAATGCCGACCAGCAGCCCGTAGGCGATCGTGCGGCCGATGTCCGCGTGATACGCCTGCACCGCGAGCAGCGCGGCCGGGTGCGGCGGAATCAGCCCGTGCACGACGGACAGCCCCGCGACCATCGGCATGCCGACGAGCAGCAGCGACTTGCCGGTGCGCTTCGCGACGTTGAACGCGATCGGAATCAGCAGCACGAAACCGACTTCGAAGAACACCGGCAGGCCGACGATCACCGCGACGAACATCATCGCCCAGTGAATGTTCTTTTCGCCGAACCAGCCGATCAGCGTCGTCGCGATGCGTTCCGCGCCGCCCGACTCCGCCATCATCTTGCCGAGCATCGTGCCGAGGCCGACGACGATCGCGATGTGGCCGAGCGTGTTGCCGTTGCCGGTCTCGAACGACTTGACGATCTGGTCCATCGGCATGCCGACCGCGAGGCCGAGCAGCAGCGACACGACGATCAGGACAAGAAACGGATAGACCTTGTAGCGCGTAATCAGCAGGATCAGCGCGGCGATCGCGATCACCGCGAAAACCAGCAGCGTGCTGCCGTGGACAGCTCCCATGAAGCTCCTCTCTCGATACTGTGTTGTGATTGATGGCCAAACCGATGCGCGGGCACGGACGTGCGGACGGCTGCGCGCCGCGTAGCGGCGGGCGGGCTTCGTGGTTATAGCCGAATTCGGCGCGGCGTGCACGGCGCGCTCCGCACCTCGATCGCCGCGAGGCGCGGCACGTTCCCGCACGCGGGACGGGTCGCGGCCGGCACGCGGATGCGAGCAAACGGGAGGCCCGGCCTCAGACGGGACCGGCGGCGAACCCGCAGCAGCCCCACGGCGACGCACCTGCGAAAAGCGGGCGCCGAGGCGCCCGCATCATCCATCACGCATCACGCGCGGCCGACCGGCCACGGCTCGCGCCAGGCAGCTCGCCGGTCAGCGCACCGGGCGCGACAGCTCGCTCGCGGCGCGCGCGAGGCGCGTGATCTCCGCCCAGTTCTGCGACGCGACCGCTGCCTTCGGCGTGAGCCACGAGCCGCCGACGCAGACCACGTTCGGCAGCGCGAGGAACGTCGACGCGCTCTCCGGGGTGATGCCGCCGGTCGGGCAGAACTTCAGCGCCGGGAACGGGCCGTGGAACGCCTGCAGCATCGGCACGCCGCCGGCCGGCTGCGCGGGGAAGAACTTCACGATCTCGTAACCGAGTTCCAGCGCGGTGATGATGTCGGTCGGCGTCATCACGCCCGGCAGCAGCGGCAGGCCGGCTTCGACCGCCGCCGCGTGCATTTCTTTCGTCAGGCCCGGCGACACGCCGAACTGCGCGCCGGCCTTCTTCGCGAGCGCGCATTGCTCGGGCCGCGTGATCGTGCCGACGCCGACGACGATGTCCGGCGCGATCTGCGCTGCGCGCTCGATCGCTTCGAGTCCGGCTTCGGTGCGCAGCGTGATTTCGAGCACCTTCACGCCGCCCGCGTGCAGCGCACGCGACACGTTCTCGCCCTGCTCGGCCGAGTCGAATGCGAGCACCGGAATCACCGGGCCGAGGCGGACGATGTCGGCCACCGGAATGCCGGCCACCGTGAGTTTTGCCATGTTCATGCTCCTTGATGTTGTGTTTCGTGGCGCGCGAGCGCGCCTTGCGGCGCCTCGCCGACGAGCGGCCCGAACACCGATGCGCCCAGTTCCGCCGGCGCGGCGGCCGCGCGGAACACGCCGAACAGTTCGCGGCCGAAGCCGACTTCGTTGCCCGCCTGGTGCGCGGGCTGCGCGACCGGACGCCGTTCCCATTCGCCGTCGTCGATCTCGACGTCGAGCACGCCGGCCACCGCGTCGATCACGATCACGTCGCCGTCGCGCACCTTGCCGATCGGGCCGTGCAGCAGCGTCTCCGGCGACACGTGGATCACCGCCGGCACCTTGCCCGACGCGCCCGACATCCGCCCGTCGGTGACGAGCGCGACGTGGAACCCTTCGTCCTGCAGCACGCCGAGCAGCGGCGTCAGCCGGTGCAGTTCCGGCATCCCGTTCGCGCGCGCGCCCTGGAAGCGCACGACCGCCACGAAGTCGCGCTTCAACTCGCCGCGATCGAACGCTTCCTGCACCGCTTCCTGCGAGTCGAACACGATCGCGGGCGCGCGCACCTGGCGGCGCTCCGGCGCGACCGCCGACACCTTGATCACGCCGCGTCCGAGGCGGCCCTGCATCAGCCGCAGCCCGCCGTCCGGCTGGAACGGCTCCGCGAGCGGGCGCAGCACCGCCGCGTCCTGGCTCACCTCGACGCCCGGCACCCACGCGAGCTTGCCGTCGAGCAGCTTCGGCTCTTCGGTGTAGTGGCGCAGACCCTCGCCCGCGACGGTCTTCACGTCTTCATGCAGCAGGCCGCCGTCGAGCAGGTTGCGCACGAGGAACGCGATGCCGCCCGCCGCGTGGAAGTGGTTCACGTCCGCCTTGCCGTTCGGGTACACGCGCGCGAGCAGCGGCACCGCCTGCGACAGCGCGTCGAAGTCGTCCCAGTCGATCACGATGCCGGCCGCGCGCGCGATCGCGACGAGGTGCAGCGTGTGATTGGTCGAGCCGCCGGTCGCGAGCAGCGCGACGATGCCGTTCACGACGGCCTTCTCGTCGACCACGTGGCCGACCGGCGTGTACTGGCCGCGCTCGACGGTGAGGTCGAGCACGCGGCGCGCGGCGGCGGCGGTCAGTTCGTCGCGCAGCGGCGTATGCGGATGGATGAACGCGGAGCCCGGCAGATGCAGGCCCATCACTTCCATCAGCATCTGGTTGCTGTTCGCGGTGCCGTAGAACGTGCAGGTGCCGTGGCCGTGGTACGCCTGCGCCTCGGCTTCGAGCAGCGCGTCGCGGCCGCACTGGCCGGTCGCGAACTGCTGACGCACCTTCGCCTTGTCGTCGTTCGACAGGCCGCTCGTCATCGGTCCGGCCGGCACGAAGATCGTCGGCAGATGGCCGAACTGCAACGCGCCGATCAACAGGCCCGGCACGATCTTGTCGCAGATGCCGAGGCACAGCGCGGCGTCGAACATGTTGTGCGTGAGGGCGATCGCGGTGCTCATCGCGATCACCTCGCGCGAGAACAGCGACAGCTCCATGCCCGCATTGCCCTGCGTGACGCCGTCGCACATCGCCGGCACGCCGCCCGCGAACTGCGCGACGCCACCGTTCTCGCGGGCCGCCTTCTTGATGATGTCGGGGAAATCCTTATACGGCGCGTGCGCGGACAACATCTCGTTGTACGACGACACGATGCCGATGTTCGGCTCGCGAATCGCCTTGATTACAAGCTTGTCGCGGCCTTCGAGGCCGGCGAAGCCGTGCGCGAGGTTCGCGCAGGACAGCGCGCCGCGCGCCGGGAAGCGGTCCTGCGCGGCGGCGATGCGCGCGAGATACGCTTCGCGCGTCGGCCTGCTGCGCTCGATCACGCGCCGCGTGACCTTCATCAACTCCGAATGCGGGGAACCCATCGAATCTCCTTCCGTTCTTGTCTCGTCTCGGCGACAGGGTCGCCTGGGCGCGCATCCGACGCGCCTGCCCGGCGATTGCGCGATGTTAGTAGAAAAACTACATCGCCGCAATCCCGACCAGCCCTCGAAACCGCACTGCCGTCGTTTGCTTTCTACGCTTACTGCAAAGACGTTTCGGCTCCGAGCCCGACCCCGCCGGTCGCCTCTCGCACCCCGCATCTGTAGTTTTTGTACATTTCCGCGAATCCGCTATAGTCCACGGATCTTCCAGCATAGTGCGAGTTCGTTGATGCTGCTGTCCCAGGTGAAAGCGATGCGCGAGCAGTTGCGCCCGTCAGAGCGCAAGCTCGCCGACTACGTCGTCGACGCGCCGCGCGAGGTGCTGGACCTGTCGATGACCGAGGTCGCCGCGCGCACCGGCGTGAGCCAGCCGACGATCGCGCGCTTCTGCCACGCGCTCGGCTTCTCGGGTTTCCGCGAGTTCAAGATCCGGCTTGCGCAGGCGGTCGCGGCGGACCTGCCGGCCGTGTCCGTCTACCGCGACGTCGGGCCGGACGAGCCGGTGCCGGGCGTCGCCGCGAAGGTGCTCGACCGGACCATCGGCGCGCTGCTGCAGGTGCGCAACAACCTGTCGAACGACGCGGTGGCCGACGCGATCGGCCTGCTCGCGAACGCGTCGCGGATCGAGTTCTACGGCGCGGGCGGCTCGGGCATCGCCGCGCAGGACATCCAGCACAAGTTCTTCCGGCTCGGGATGCCGAGCGTCGCGTATTCGGACCCGCACACGTTTTTGATGTCGGCCGCGCTGCTCGGCCCCGGCGACGTGGTCGTCGCGATCTCGAACACCGGACGCACGCGAGACGTCGTCGATGCGGCGCGCGCGGCGCTCGCGGGCGGCGCGAAGGTGATCGCGATCACGCACGGCACGTCGCCGCTCGCGCGGCTCGCGACGGTCGGACTGCATGCGAACGTGGACGAGGATACGGACGTGTTCTCGCCGATGACGTCGCGCACCTCGCATCTCGCGATCGGCGACATCCTGGCGGTCGGGGTCGCGCTGAAGCGCGGGCCGGAACTGGCGGAAAAGCTCGCGGACGCGAAGGAACTGATCTCGCGGCGGCGGCTCGATCCGCCGGCGTGATGCGGGTGCGGGTGCGGGTGCGGGTGCGGGTGCGGGTGCGGGTGCGGGTGCGGGTGCGGGTGCGGGTGCGGGTGCGGGTGCGGGTGCGGGTGCGGCTACAGGCTGCGCGAGTTACGGGACACGAATACCAGCTTGCAGGACGGAGCGCGTCCGCGGCGCGGTCCCCTTGACGGCGCGCCTGCCCGCCGAAGCAGAAAAATCAGAACGGCTTGATCACCGCGAGCGCGACGGCCGCGAGCATCCCGAGCACCGGCAGTTCGTTGAACATCCGATACCACTTGTCGGAGCGGCGGTTCTCGCCGCGCTCGAACGTCGCGAGCAGGCGGCCGCAATACGCGTGATACGCGACCAGCAGCACGACGACGCCGAGCTTCGCGTGAATCCAGCCCTGCCCGCGCCCGATGCCGACGACGAGCCACAACCAGATCCCGCACAGCAGCGCCGGCACCGCGATCAGCGTCATGAAGCGGTACAGCTTGCGCGCCATCACGAGCAGACGGTTCACCGCCGCGGGTTCGGTCTCCATCGCCAGATTCACGAAGATGCGCGGCAGATAGAACAGGCCGGCAAACCAGGATGCGATCAGAACGATGTGAAACGTCTTTACCCAGAGCATCGATGATCCTCGACAGCGTGTGATGGGGGAGTTTTCAAAATTCGGCGGGGCCGCGGCCGGCGCTCGCCGCGCGGGAGACGTACCGGCGCGGGCGCGAACCGCACGAGGGCGGCCCGCGCCGGCGCGCATGCCGGTTACTGCCGCCCTTCGCCGTGCCCGAGCACGACGTACTTCAGCGACGTGAGCCCTTCGAGCCCGACCGGCCCGCGCGCGTGCAGCTTGTCGTTCGAAATGCCGATCTCCGCGCCGAGGCCGAACTCGAAGCCGTCCGCGAAGCGCGTCGACGCGTTCACCATCACGCTCGCCGAATCCACTTCGCGCAGGAAACGCATCGCGCGGTCGTGGTCCTCGGTGACGATCGCGTCGGTATGCGCGGAGCCGTACGTGTTGATGTGGTCGATCGCCGCGTCGAGCGTGTCGACCACCTTGATCGCGAGCACCGGCGCGAGGTATTCGGTGCGCCAGTCCTCGTCGGTCGCGTCGACGAGCGGGCCGACGCCCGCGTCCGCGAGAATCGCGCGCGCGGCCGCGTCGACGCGCAGCTCGACCTCCTTGCCGCGATACAGCCGGCCGAGCGGCGGCAGCACGTCGGCCGCGATCCCGCGCGCGACGAGCAGCGTCTCCATCGTGTTGCAGGTGCCGTAGCGATGCGTCTTCGCGTTGTCGCAGACGGTCAGCGCCTTCGCGAGATCCGCGCGGTCGTCCACGTACACGTGGCAGATGCCGTCGAGGTGCTTGATCATCGGCACGCGCGCCTCGGCCATCAGCCGCTCGATCAGGCTCTTGCCGCCGCGCGGCACGATCACGTCCACGTAGCCGGTCATCGTGATCAGCTTGCCGACCGCCGCGCGGTCCGACGTCGCGACCACCTGCACCGCGTCCTGCGGCAGCCCAGTGGCCGCAAGCCCCTCGCCGATCAACTGCGCGAGCGCGGTGTTGCATTCGAGCGCCTCGGAGCCGCCGCGCAGGATCGTCGCGTTGCCGGACTTCAGGCACAGCGCGGCCGCGTCGATCGTCACGTTCGGGCGCGACTCGTAGATGATGCCGATCACGCCGAGCGGCACGCGCATCTGGCCCACCTGAATGCCGCTCGGCCGGTACTTGAGGTTGCTGATCTCGCCGATCGGGTCCGGCAGCGCCGCGACCTGGCGCAGGCCTTCGACCATCGTCTTCAGCGCCTTGTCGGACAGCGTCAGGCGATCGATGAACGCTGCGTCATGGCCCTTCTCCTTCGCGCGCGCGAGGTCGCGCGCGTTCGCGTCCTTCAGCTTCGCGACGTCGCGCTCGATCGCCTGCGCGACCGCTTCGAGCGCCGCGTTTTTCGCGGCGGTGGACGCCCTCGCCATCGCGCGCGAAGCCTGGCGGGCGCGGCGGCCGAGATCGGTCATGTACTGGTCGATATCCATGGTGTTCCGTGTTGATGCGTTGATGCGACGCGCCCGGCCGGGAATGCGGGATGGGGGTCAGCGTCGATTGTAAGTCCAGCGCCCCGGAATTGCCCGCGCCGGACCGGCGGGGACGTCGAGGGTTTGCGTCGGTCGGGATGCGCCGGCGGTGCTTCGAAACCTGGCCGGAGCCGGCGCGGGCCGTGTTTCGTGCAGCGGTCCGCTCAACGTATCCCGGCGGTTAGCGGTTAACCGTCAGCCCGGCCGGCGTCCCGGCGCTGGCGCGGCGCCGCGTGGCGGCGGATAACCGGCTGGCCGGCCAGCCGGGGCCGCCGGAGCCGCGCCGCGCGACGGTCGCGCCGGCGCGGCGGCCGCCCCCGCGCCGCGTGGCGCGGCGACGGTCATCGCCAGTTCGAACAGGCCGTCCCACGCGTCGGGCGGCAGCGCGTTGCGCCAGTCGCCGCGCGCGTGGCCGCTCAGCCCCGTCAGCCCCTTCACCTGGCGGTCGAGCCGCGCGGCGATCGCGAGCGCCTGCTCCAGCGCGCCCTCGCTGACGCGCGACAGCGCCGGCCCGATCAGCCGTTCGCGCGGCCCCCACACGCGGTTCTCGCGCAGCAGCATCGCGAGCGGCTTGCCCGCCGCGACGCCGCGTTTCACCCGCAGCAGCGTGCGCACTTCCTCGACGAGCGCCCACAGCACGAGCACCGTCGCCTCGCCCTCGCCGCGCAGGCCGTCGAGCATCCGCGCGAGCCGGCCGACGTCGCCCGCCAGCATCGCCTCGTTCAGCTTGAACACGTCGTAGCGCGCGACGTTCAGCACCGCGTCGTGGATCTGCTCGAAGCTCAGCACGCCCTGCGGATACAGCAGCCCGAGCTTCTGGATCTCCTGATGCGCGGCGAGCAGGTTGCCTTCGACGCGCTCCGCGATGAACTGCAACGCCCGCCGGCCGTCGTCGCCCGGCGCGACGCGCTGCCCCTGCTGCGCGAGCCGCTGGCCGATCCAGTTCGGCAGTTGCGCGCGCTCGACCGGATCGACCTTCAGCGCGACGCCGGCATCCGCGAGCGCGCTGAACCATGCGGACTTCTGCGTCGCCGCATCGAGGCGCGGCAGCGTGACGAGCGTCAGCACATCCGGATTCGCGGCCGCCGCGAGCGTCTTCAGCGCATCCGCGCCTTCCTTGCCGGGCTTGCCGGTCGGAATCCGCAATTCGACCAGCTGGCGGTCGCCGAACAGCGACATCGACTGGCTCGCGCCGAGCAGCGTGCTCCAGTCGAAACCGCGCTCGACGGTGAACACCGAGCGGTCCGTGAAACCCGCGTCGCGCGCGGCCGCGCGGATGCGGTCGCACGCCTCCTGCGCGAGCAGGTGCTCGTCGCCGTACACGACGTACAGGCCGGTGAGCCCCTTCGCGAGATGCGGTTCGAGTGCGTCGAGTCGCAGTTGCATGGCGGACGGTTCAGATTAAAAAAGCGGAAGGCGCGGCGAACGAGGCGGCGCTCACAGCGGTGGCGGCGGCAGCGGCGCGCGCGGCGCGATGCCCGGCACTTCCTGGCCCGGCGCCGGCGTCAGCGTGCGCACGACCGCGAGGCGGCGCAGCAGTTGATCGACCGCGTCGTTCTGCATGTCCGCGAACAGCAGGTCGGATTCGGCGACCTTCGCCTGCGAGAACTGGTCGCTATACGTCATCGCGCGGTTCAGGTCGATCCGGCTCAGCCCGAGCAGCACGCGGCCGTCCGCGCCGAGCAGCGTGAACGTCAGCGAATAGTTGACCTGATATTCCTGCACGACGCCGAGCGAGTTCAGCGTCAGCGTGCTGAGGCCGCGCCCTTCGGACACGTGCAGCACCGCGTCGGCATTGGTCGTCGAATTGACGACCACCGAGTCGCTGCCGCCCTCGACCATCCGCGTGATCCGGGCGGAGACCGGCGGCGGCGCGCCGACGATCGCGAGGCGCTTGAACGCGAAGTCCTGCTGGCCGCGCAGTTGAAAACCGCAGGCGGACAGCGTGAGCGTGGCGCAGGCCAGCATCAGAAACGATCGGCGAATCACATGGGCTCCCGGGTTCGCAACAGGGTTGCTACGGCGGACGCGGGCGCACCGGCGCCCGCATCGTTCCTCATCAGACGACGACGTTCACGAGCCGTCCCGGCACGACGACGACCTTCTTCGGCGGCTTGCCTTCGGCGAACTTCGCGAACATCTCGTGCGCGAGCGCGGCGGCTTCGATCGCTTCGCGCGGCGCTTCCTTCGCGACCTTGAGCGCGCCGCGCACCTTGCCGTTCACCTGCAGCACGAGCTCGATCTCGGCCTGTTCGAGCGCGGCGGCGTCGACCTTCGGCCACGGCGCATCGAGCAGCGTGCCGAACTCGTCCGCGTAACCGAGTTCCTGCCACAGCCGGAACGTCAGGTGCGGCACGACCGGATACAGCACGCGCAGCAGCACGCCGAAGGTTTCGCGCAGCACCGCGGGGCGCGCGTCCTTCGCGCCTTCGAGCGCGTTCAGCATCTTCATCGCGGCCGACACGACCGTGTTGTACTGCAGACGCTGATAGTCGAAGTCGGCCTGCTTCAGCACGCCGTGAATCTCGCGGCGCACGGTCTTTTCGGTTTCGGTCAGCGACGCCACGTCGAACGTCGCGCGCGCCTTCAGACCCGCTTCGTGCGCATGGCCGAACGCCCACACGCGGCGCAGGAACCGGCTCGCGCCTTCGACGCCCGCGCCCGACCATTCGAGCTGCTGCTCGGGCGGCGCGGCGAACATCGTGAAGAGACGCGCGGTGTCCGCGCCGTGCAGGTCGATCAGCACCTGCGGATCGACGCCGTTGTTCTTCGACTTCGACATCTTCTCGACGCCGCCGAGCACGACCGGCTGGCCGTCCGCGTTCAGCGTCGCGCCGACCGGGCGGCCCTTGTCGTCGTGCGTGACGGTCACGTCGGCCGGGTTGTACCAGGTCTTTTTGCCCGCGTCGTTCTCGCGATAGTACGTTTCGTTCAGCACCATCCCCTGCGTGAGCAGGTTCTTCGCCGGCTCGCCGAACTTCACGATGCCGAGGTCGCGCGACACCTTCGCCCAGAAGCGCGAATACAGCAGGTGCAGGATCGCGTGTTCGATGCCGCCGATGTACTGGTCCATCGGCATCCAGTAGTCGGTGCGCGCGTCGACCATCGTCGTCGCGTCCGGCGCCGCGTAGCGGTAGAAGTACCACGACGAGTCGACGAACGTGTCCATCGTGTCGGTTTCGCGCTTCGCCGCCGCGCCGCACTTCGGGCACGTGCAGTTCACGAACGCTTCGGACTTCGCGAGCGGGTTGCCGGTGCCGTCCGGCACCAGGTCTTCCGGCAGCACGACCGGCAGGTCCGCTTCGGGGACCGGCACGTCGCCGCAGCTCGGGCAGTGGATGATCGGGATCGGCGTGCCCCAGTAACGCTGGCGCGAAATGCCCCAGTCGCGCAGACGCCACGTGACCTGCCTGTCGCCGTAACCGCCCGCCTTCAGGTCGGCGGCGATCGCATCGACCGCCTGCGGGTAGCCGAGGCCGTCGTACTTGCCGCTGCTCACGCAGACGCCGCGTTCCTTGTCGCCGTACCACTCCTGCCATGCGTCGGTCGAGTACGTCTCGCCTTCGATCGCGATCACCGGCTTGATCGTCAGGCCGTACTTCTTCGCGAACGCGAAGTCGCGCTCGTCGTGCGCCGGCACGCCCATCACCGCGCCTTCGCCGTAGCTCATCAGCACGTAGTTGCCGATCCACACCTCGACCTGCTCGCGCGTGAGCGGATGCGTGACGAAGAAGCCGGTCGCCATGCCCTTCTTTTCCATCGTCGCGACGTCGGCTTCCGCGACGCCGCCGCGCTTGCATTCGTCGATGAATGCCTGAAGCTCGGGCTTGCCCTGCGCGAGACGCGTCGCGAGCGGATGCTCGGCGGCGATCGCGCAGAACGTGACGCCCATGATCGTGTCGGCGCGCGTCGTGAACACGCGCAGCAGCTTCTGTTCGCCGTCGAGTTCGTACGGGAAGCCGAAGTTCACGCCGAAGCTCTTGCCGATCCAGTTCTGCTGCATCACCTTCACGCGCTCGGGCCAGCCGAGGCCTTCGAGGTCGTTCAGCAGTTCATCCGCGTACTGCGTGATCCGCATGTAGTACATCGGGATCTCGCGCTTCTCGACGAGCGCGCCCGAGCGCCAGCCGCGGCCGTCGATCACCTGTTCGTTCGCGAGCACGGTCTGGTCGACCGGGTCCCAGTTGACGGTGCCGGTCTTCTTGTACGCGATGCCCTTTTCGAGCATCTTCAGGAACAGCCACTGGTTCCACTTGTAGTACTCGGGCTTGCAGGTGGCGACTTCGCGCGACCAGTCGATCGCGAGGCCCATCGACTGCATCTGGCCTTTCATGTACGCGATGTTGTCGTAGGTCCACTTCGCGGGCGGCACGCCGTTCGCCATTGCGGCGTTCTCGGCGGGCATCCCGAACGCGTCCCAGCCCATCGGCATCAGCACGTTGTAGCCGTTCATCCGCAGATAACGGTACATCACGTCGTTGATCGTGTAGTTCCGCACATGGCCCATGTGGAGCTTGCCCGACGGATACGGCAGCATCGACACGCAATAGAACTTGGGCTTGTCGGCCACTTCGGCCGTCCGGTACGCGTCGCTGGCGCGCCATTCGTTCTGCGCGGCAGATTCGACGTCGGAGGGAACGTATTTTTCGTGCATGGTGTGGATGGGTGACGCTGGATTCGGTGCTGGGTTCGGTGCCGGATGCACCGGGCCGGACTCGCTGGCCCGGCTGGTTGCGTTGGCTGCTCTGGACCCTGCCTCGCAGGGAAACGGTGATTATACCGTTGACCGGCCGGGGTTTTCCGCGCCGGGCGGTTCGGCGGCGGAGCCGGGGCCGCGTCGCGGCGCGATTGTGCGGTAACCGCGCCGCGACCGGCGCGCGATCAAGGCTGCGGCGACGGCGGCGTTGCGAGCTGTTACGGCTGTTGCGTTACCGCTGTTGCGGTGGTGACGGCTGCGCGGCGACGCTGCGTTGCGGCCAACGGCTGTCGCGGAGACGCTTAAGGCTACGGCGACGGCTGCGCGGGCGCGGCGGACGCCGGCGGCGGCTCCGTCACGAAGCCGATCCGTTCGAGCCCCGCCTGCTGCGCGGCGCCCATCACCTGCGCGATCACCTCGTAGCGCGTCGAGCGTTCGGCGCGCAGTTGCAGGTCCGGCTGCTCGGGGCTTTTCGCGGCGGCCGCGAAACGCTGGCGCATCTCGTCCGCCGACACCGGCTGGCCGTCCCAGAAGATCCGGCCCGCGCCGTCGATCGACAGCGTGACCGTCTGCGGCGTCTGCCGCGCGGGCTCGGCCGCGACCTTCGGCAGATCGAGCCGGATCGCATGCGTGAACAGCGGCGCGGTGATGATGAAGATCACCAGCAGCACGAGCATCACGTCGATCAGCGGCGTCATGTTGATGTCCGCCATCGGCGCGGAGTCGCGGTTGCGTTCGAGTCCGCCGAATGCCATCGGATGCTCCTTCGGGTTCGCGCGTCAGCGCGCGCCGGATTCGACCGGCTCGTGCCGGCGCGGCTCGGCGGCCGGCGCGCACACGTACGCGTGCAGGTCGTGCGCGAAGCCGTCGAGGTCGTCGGACAACTGCCGCGCGAGACGGCCGAGCACGTTGTACGCGAGCACCGCCGGAATCGCGACGACAAGGCCGAACGCGGTCATGATCAGCGCCTCGCCGACCGGGCCGGCGACGTTCTCGATCTGCGCCTGGCCGCTCGCCGCGATGCTGCCGAGCGCGTGATAGATGCCCCACACGGTGCCGAGCAGCCCGACGAACGGCGCGGTGCTGCCGATCGACGCGAGCAGCACCTGGCCGAATTCGAGCCGCCGCTGCGACGCGAGAAGCGCGCCGCGCAACGCGCGCAGCACGCGTTCGCCGCGCTCGACGCGCGACAGCAGCACCCCGGGAATGTCGGCTTCGGCGGATGCGAGCGCCGCTTCGGCGAGCGGCAGGAACACGCGCTCGCGATCGGTTTGACGCAACGTCGCGACGCCGTCGGACAGCGTGCGCGTCTGCCAGAACCGCGCGATTCCGCGCGGCCCCTGGCGTTTCGCGCGCACCAGCATCCAGCTTTTGACGATCACGAAGCACCAGCTCGCGACGGACATCGCGAGCAGCACCCACGCGACCGCATGCGTGACCGCGTCGCTGGACTGCAGATAGTGGATGACGCCCGTACCCGCTGCCATCGGACCTCGCTACCGGCGGCGCAGACGCGCCACGCCCGCCGGAGAAAAACGCTCAGCGCAGGCCGAGCACGTCCTGCATATCGTACAGGCCGCTCGCGCGGCCTTCGAGAAAGTGCGCGGCGCGCAGCGCGCCCTGCGCATACGACAGCCGGCTGGCCGACTTGTGCGTGATCTCGACGCGCTCGCCGATGCCGGCGAACAGCACCGTATGGTCGCCGACGATGTCGCCGCCGCGAATCGCGGAAAAGCCGATCGTCGACGGATCGCGCTCGCCGGTCACGCCGTGGCGGCCGTACACCGCGCAGTCGTCGAGGCTGCGGCCGAGCGCGCCGGCAATCACCTCGCCCATGGCGAGCGCCGTGCCCGACGGCGCATCGACCTTGTGCCGGTGATGCGCCTCGATCACCTCGATGTCGTAGCCGGTCGCGAAATAACGCGCGGCGAATTCGAGCAGCTTCAGCGTGACGTTCACGCCGACGCTCATGTTCGCGGCGAACACGATGCCGATCTTTTCCGCGGCCGCCTGCAACGTCGCCTTCTGCGCGGCGTCGAAGCCGGTCGTGCCGATCACGAGCCGCACGTCGTGCCGCAGCGCGGCCTCGATATGCGTCATCGTGCCGGCTGGACGCGTGAAGTCGATCAGGCAGTCCGCCTGCGAGAACACCTGGTCGAGGTCGTCGGTGAGCCGCACGCCGGTTTGCCTGCCGAGGAACGCACCCGCGTCCTGGCCGAGCGAATCGGACCCGGCGGGGACGAGCGCGCCGGCGAGCGTCAGCGCCGGATCGTTCAGCACGGTTTCGATGAGCATCCGGCCCATGCGGCCGGACGCGCCGGCAATTGCGATTTTCATGTGTGTCCCTGCTGATGCGGCGACGCTGAACGCAGCGGAACCAGCGCCGCGAATTCATGCATGCTGCGGCGGTGCGCGTCCTGACCGGACCGCACGTGCGGTCGATCGCGCAGTCCGCTCAGTCCGTTCAGTTCGCCGGTGCGGATGCCGGCGCAGGCGGCGCGGCCAGCGACGGATTCTGCGCGGGCGCGGGCGGCGTCACGTCGCCGGTGCCCTGGCTGCCGGCGGTCGGCCCGACCGGGTTCGGCGGCGGACCGTTCGGCGTCGGCGGCGGCTGGCGGCGCAATTGCACCTGCTGCGGCATCGTGCCGACGTTCGGCGGCAGGCCGGCCGACGGCGGCGTGTTCGCGCGCACCGACGGCGTCAGGCCGGTCGGCGTCTGCACCGCGTTCGTCGCGCGGTTCGCCGCGTCGGCAGCCTGTGCGTTCGGTTCGACCGGCAATGCGGCCGTCGCGTTGCCGAGTTCCGACGACGGCGTGCGCGCGGTGTCCGGAACCGTTGCGCCGATCGCCGCCGCAGCGGCCTCCGAACCCGCGGCGGCCGCTGCGGCGCTGCTGGCGACGGGCGCCGAAGCGGCCGCGGCAGCCTTCGCGCGGGCGCGCCGGCCTGCGCGGTCGCCGTCGATCTCGGCGAGCAGTTCGAGGTTCGACGGCAGGTCTTCGCCGCCGGTCCAGTTGGCAACGCGGTCGCCGTCGAAATTCACGACGAAGTCACGCTGCTGGACGACGGCCGTCGAGCCGCGCTTGAAGTAGAACACGTAGTCCCAGCGGTTCGCGTGGAACAGGTCGGTAAGGAGCGGCGTGCCGAGCAGTTGTTTCACCTCCGCACGCGACATGCCGACGCGCATCTGGGCCGCGGCTTCCTTCGACACGAAATTGCCCTGCACGATCGTGATCCGATACGGCGTGATGCTTTGCGCGACGCGCTGAGTCAGGCTGTCGTAAGTCGAGCAGCCGGCGACAACCGCGAGCGCCGCGGTCAGCAGCGTCCCCGTCAGGGTGCGCGCGAGGCGGCCTCCCTGGCCGATCGTTTTGGATTCTGGAATCATTTCCCTCACCGTGCGGGCTCTTTTATCGCATTCGTAGCGAAGCCGCGCGTATTCTGTCGAAGTTCTGTCGAAGATGACCGGAACAGCAAAAACGCATTACCATTAAGAACCCAGCATTGTACTCCAGGGACTTATTGTCATGACCAATCCAACCGATCTGAAGAACATCGGGCTAAAAGCGACACTGCCGCGCCTCAAGATCCTGGAGATTTTTCAGCACAGCCCGGTCCGCCACCTGACGGCTGAAGACGTTTATCGCAGCCTGCTGAACGAAGAACTCGACATCGGCCTCGCGACCGTCTACCGCGTGCTCACGCAGTTCGAGCAGGCGGGCCTCCTCACGCGCAGCAACTTCGAATCCGGCAAGGCGGTGTTCGAGCTGAACGAAGGCACCCACCACGATCACCTGGTGTGCCTCGACTGCGGGCTCGTCGAGGAATTTTTCGACCCCGAAATCGAGAAGCGCCAGCAATTGATCGCCACCGAACGCGGCTTCAAGCTGCAGGAACACGCGCTCGCGCTGTACGGCGCATGCACGAAGGACAACTGCCCGCATCGCAAACATTGATCCAGCCACCCCTGCTGCGCACTGTCGATCGGGTCTTGATCGTGCGCAGACAGGCCAACGAAAAAACGCCACGGCATCGCTGCCGTGGCGTTTTTCGTTGAAGCACCGCATCGGGCCGCGCAGGCCCGACACGCCGCTTACTTCGCGTTCGCGAGCGCGACCGCGGTGTCCAGCATGCGGTTCGAGAAACCCCACTCGTTGTCGTACCAGCTCGACACCTTCACGAGACGGCCCGACACCTTCGTCAGCGTCGCGTCGAACGTCGACGACGCCGGGTTGTGGTTGAAGTCGATCGACACGAGCGGCGCCGTGTTGTAGCCGAGGATGCCCTTCAGCGCGCCTTCCGACGCTTCCTTCATGATCGCGTTCACTTCTTCGACCGTCGTGTCGCGCTTCGCGATGAACGACAGGTCGACGATCGACACGTTGATCGTCGGGACGCGGATCGCGTAGCCGTCGAGCTTGCCGTTCAGTTCCGGCAGCACGAGGCCGACCGCCGCCGCCGCGCCGGTCTTCGTCGGGATCTGGCTGTGCGTCGCCGAGCGCGCGCGGCGCAGGTCCTCGTGGTACACGTCGGTTAGCACCTGGTCGTTCGTGTACGCGTGGATCGTCGTCATCAGGCCGGTTTCGAGGCCGATTTTGTCGTTCAGCGGCTTGACGAGCGGCGCGAGGCAGTTCGTCGTGCACGAGGCGTTCGAGATCACCGTGTCCGACGCCTTCAGCACGCCGTGGTTCACGCCGTAGACGATCGTCGCGTCGACGTCCTTGCCGCCCGGCGCCGAGATGATGACCTTCTTCGCGCCGCCCTTGATGTGCGCGCTCGCCTTTTCCTTCGTCGTGAAGAAGCCGGTGCATTCCAGCACGACGTCGACGCCCAGCTCGCCCCACGGCAGTTCGGCCGGGTTGCGGTTCGCGAGCACGCGGATGCGGTCGCCGTTCACGACGAGGAAGTCGCCGTCCACCGACACTTCGCCGGGGAACTTGCCGTGCGCGGTGTCGTACTGCGTCAGGTGGGCGTTGGTCTTCGCGTCACCGAGGTCGTTGATCGCGACGATCTCGATGTCGTGCTTCTTGCCGTTTTCATAGAAGGCGCGCAGCGTATTGCGGCCGATCCGGCCGTAGCCGTTGATTGCGACGCGAATCGTCATGGTTTATCTCCTGATGGCTGAAAAATCCTGATGCCGGGCCGGGCGCGAGCCCGGCCGCCGTGCGCCGCGCTTCCGGGCGGCGCGGCGTCACGCATTAGTCGAGCGCCGCCTTCGCCGTGGCGACGATGTGCTCGACCGTGAAGCCGAAATACTTGAACAGCACGCCGGCCGGGGCCGACTCGCCGAACGAGTCGATGCCGACCACGCCGCCTTCGAGACCCACGTACTTGCGCCAGAAGTCGGTCACGCCCGCTTCGATCGCGACGCGGCGCACGCCCTTCGGCAGCACGCGCTCGCGATACGCTTCGTCCTGGCGGTCGAACGCGTTGGTCGACGGCATCGACACGACGCGCGCGCCGATCCCTTCGCGCTGCAGCGGCTCGACCGCCTTCAGCGCGAGTTCGACTTCGGAGCCGGTCGCGATCAGGATGATCTTGCGCGCGGGGATGTCGTCGTTCCAGTCGCGCAGCACGTAACCGCCCTTCGCGATGTTCTCGATCTGTGCGTCGGTGCGCTCGCTGTACGCGAGGTTCTGGCGGCTGAACACGAGGCACGACGGGCCGTGATGCTCGATCGCCTGGGTCCACGCAACCGCCGTCTCGACCGTGTCGGCCGGACGCCACAGCGTGATGTGCGGGATCAGCCGCAGGCTCGCGAGCTGCTCGACCGACTGGTGCGTCGGGCCGTCCTCGCCGAGGCCGATCGAGTCGTGCGTGAACACGAAGATCGACGGCGCCTTCATCAGCGCGGCGACGCGCAGCGCGTTGCGGCTGTAGTCGGAGAACGTCAGGAACGTGCCGCCGAACGGCTTGTAGCCGCCGTGCAGCGCGAGCCCGTTGATCGCGGCGCTCATGCCGAATTCGCGCACGCCGTAGTTGATGTGGTTGCCCCACTGGACGCCCGCGCCGTCCTTGTTCGCGCGGACCGGCTTCGACGCCTTCCAGTTCGTCAGGTTCGAGCCGGTCAGGTCAGCCGAACCGCCGAGCAGTTCCGGCAGCGCGGCGGCGAGCCCTTCGATCGTCTGCTGCGACGCCTTGCGGGTCGCGACCGTTTCCTTGCGCGCGTCGGCGTCCGCGATGATCGCCTTCGCCTTCTGCGCCCAGTCGTCGGGCAGGCGCTTCGCGTTGCGGCGCTCGAACTCGGCGGCTTCCTGCGGATACTTCGCCTTGTACTGCGCGAACGCGTCGTTCCACGTCGCTTCGAGCTTCGCGCCGGACGCCTTCGCGCTCCAGTCGTCGTACGCTTCCTGCGGCACGACGAACGGCTCCCACTTCCAGCCGGACGCCGCGCGCCACTTCGCGATCTCTTCCGCGCCGAGCGCCGCGCCGTGCACGTCGTGGCCGCCCTGCTTGGTCGGCGCGCCCTTGCCGATCACCGTCTTGCAGCAGATCAGCGTCGGCTTGTCCGACGCCTTCGCCTTCTGGATCGCCGCGTCGACCGCGTCGACGTCATGGCCGTCCACGTGCGGGATCACGTTCCAGCCGTACGCCTCGAAACGCTTCGGCGTGTCGTCGTGGAACCAGTTCACGACGTCGCCGTCGATCGAAATGCCGTTGTCGTCGTACAGCGCGATCAGCTTGTTCAGCTTCAGCGTGCCGGCGAGCGAGCAGGCCTCGTGCGAGATGCCTTCCATCATGCAGCCGTCGCCGAGGAACACGTACGTGTGGTGATCGACGATCTTCGCGTCCGGCTTGTTGAATTCGTCCGCGAGCAGCGCCTCCGCGAGCGCCATGCCGACCGCGTTCGCGACCCCCTGGCCGAGCGGGCCGGTGGTCGTCTCGACGCCCGGCGTGATGCCGTATTCCGGATGGCCGGGCGTCTTCGAATGCAGCTGGCGGAAGTTCTTCAGTTCGCCGATCGGCAGCTCGTAGCCGGTCAGGTGCAACAGCGAATACAGCAGCATCGAGCCGTGGCCGTTCGACAGCACGAAGCGGTCGCGGTCGTTCCAGTGCGGGTTCGCCGGGTTGTGGCGCAGATGGCGCGACCACAGCGCGACCGCGATTTCGGCCATGCCCATCGGCATGCCGGGGTGGCCCGAGTTTGCCTGTTGAACGGCGTCCATGGACAGCGCGCGGATCGCGTTGGCCATCAGCTGGGTAGAGGCGGCGGGGGAAGAGGACGGGGTCGTCATGTCGAGTCCGGGAACGAGTGCAAAAAGCGGCGTGCGCGAAGTGGCGGCGGCACAGCAGCGCGGGGTCCGGAAGCTCGGCTAGCCGTCCGCTACGACGCACGATGCGGCGCCGGAAGACGCGAAACGGGCAGAGCAAACGGGCAAGGCTGCAAAGGGCGATAGTCTAACAGATCGTGCAGATTTTCCCTGTCGGACAGGCGCGTCGGCGCGGGCTCCGAAGGCCGGTGCGGCCCGCCGCGCGGCGGGCCGAAGCGACGCGCGCGCCAGCACCTGCGGCGCGCCGGCGATCGCCTCCGCAGCTCGGCCGCAGCGTGCGCATCCGCCGTACCCGCCGCGACGGCGCGACACGTCGCGCGACGTTAGCGGTCGAGCCGCGATCGAGGCCGGGGACGGCTCTCGATCGGCTCTCGATCGGCTCTCGATCGGCTCTTGATCGGCTCTTGATCGGCTCTCGATCGGCTCTCGATCGGCTCTCGATCGGCTCTCGATCGGCCCGCGAGCGGCGCGGCAGTGCGCCCCGATCAGTCGAGTTCAGCCCGCATGCAGCACGTATAATTCCGCCGTTTGCCTTACTTTTCCGGCTGCGCCGCGCGCGACCCATCGTGAACGACCCGCTCATTTTCCACCCCGCCGCCGACACGCTCTACGGGTTCCCTGGCGCGCGACGGCTGGAGTCCGTCGCTTCGGCGTGGCAGCGCATCGAGGTCTGGGACACGCCGCAACTCGGCTGCCTGTTCACGCTCGATGGCCGGCCGATGACGTCCGCCGGCGACGAGTTCGTCTATCACGAATGCATGGTGCATCCGGCCGCGCTCACGCACCCGTCGCCGCGCGCGGCGCTCGTGCTCGGCGGCGGCGACGGCGGCGCGGCGCGCCAGTTGCTCAGGCACCCGGGCATCGCGCGGATCGTCGTCGCGGAACTCGATCCGGACGTCGTGCGGCTCACCGGCGACTATCTGCCGGAGGTGCGCGGCGGCGCGTTCGACGACCCGCGCGTCGAACTGGTGATCGGCGACGCCGCGCTGTTCGTCGCGGCGACCCGCGAGCGTTTCGACCTCGTCGTATTCGACCTGACGCCGCCGGACTCGCCGGCCGCCGGGCTCTACACACGCGAGTTCTACGCGGCGCTGAAACGCGTGACGACGGACGACGCGCTCGTGTCGCTGCACCTCGGCTCGCCGTATCAGCACGCGGCGCGGATCGGCGCGCTGCTCGACGGACTGCGCGCGTCGTTCGCGACGGTGCGCACGCTCGGCGCGTTCGTGCCGCTGTACGGCTCGTTATGGCTGATGGCGGTCGCGAGCGACCGGCTCGATCCGCTCGCGCCCGATGCGGCCACGCTCGCGCAACGGATCGCGCAGCGCGGGATCGCCGGTCTGCGCTGCTACGACGCCCGCGTGCACGCCGCGCTGTTCGCGGCGCCGCTGACCGCGCGCGATAAACTAGGGCCATTGCTGGAGCCGTGACGCCGGCGGTCCGCCGCTCGGCGACGCCGCAGCGACGCCCATCGAACCTCGAACCTGGAGAGCCCTGATGACCGCACCACGTCCCGCCGGAGTGCCGTGGCTGACGCCGTACCTGACGGTGCGCGACGCCCGCGCCGCGATCGCCTTCTTCGAGGCGGCTTTCGGTTTTTCGGTGCGCGACTGCGTACAGGACGACGGCGTGGTGATGCACGTGGAGATGAGCTATCACGACCAGTTGATCGTGATGTTCGCGCCGGAGGGGGCATTCGGCTCGACCGCGCACACGCCGCGCAGCGCGGGCGCGATCGCGCCGCAGTCGTTCTACCTGTACGTCGACGACGTCGACACGGTGTACGCCCGCGCGCTGACGGCCGGCGCGAAGTCGCTGAGCGAGCCGCAGGACCAGTTCTGGGGCGACCGCTTCGCTCAGATCGAGGATCTCGACGGCTACCGCTGGGCGCTCGCCTGCCACCTTTGATGGTCTCCCTCTGATCGATGAGTACGTCTTCCGTGCCCCGCTTTTTCGTCGGCGTCCCGCTTCAGTCCGACGACGTGATTACCCTTCCCGATGAAGTCACCCGCCATGTTCAGGTGCTGCGCCTGCAAGCCGGCGACGCGATCGCGCTGTTCAACGGCGACGGCGGCGAATACCGCGCGGAAATCGTCGGCGTCGAACGGCGCGCGGCAACGGTGCGCATCGGAGCATTCCGCGACGTGGAGGCCGAGCCGCCGTACCGGCTGACGCTCGCGCAGGGCATCGCCGGCAGCGACAAGATGGACTGGCTGATCGAGAAGGCCGTCGAACTCGGCGCGTCCGGCTTCGCGCCGCTGACGACCGCGCGCGGCGTCGTGCGGCTGTCCGGCGAGCGCGCGCAAAAGCGGCACGCGCACTGGCAGCGCATCGTGCAGGCCGCGTGTGAGCAGTGCGGCCGCAACCGGCTGCCGGACGTCGCGCCATCGCGCGAGATCGGCGCGTGGCTCGACGCGCTGCCCGCGACGCCGGCGGACGGCGAATTGCGGCTGCTGCTGTCGCCGCGCGCGAGCATTGCGTTCGCGGCGCTGCCCCACACGCCGCCGGCGGGCGAAGTGATCCTGCTGATCGGACCGGAAGGCGGGTTGTCGCCCAACGAAGAGGACGCGGCCGTCGCGCGCGGATTCACGTCGATCGGCCTCGGGCCGCGCGTGCTGCGCACCGAGACGGCGGGCATCGCGGTGCTGGCCGCGCTGGCCGGACGCTGGGGGGGATGGTGAGAATACGGGCGAAAGGGGACGGCGAAACAGCAAACGCCGCCTGAAAACGACAAGGCCCGCCGAAGGCGGGCCTTGCATAAAACGGATGCCGAAACAAACGCGGCGCCGAACGGCCTACGCGAACGAGTAGAACACGCGGAACGGCACCTTCCGCTCGGCCCAGAATTCAGACGCCTCGCGGAACACGTCGAGCAGCGTCTCGCGCCCTTCCTTGTCGAACTTCTGCGCGATCGGCAGCCCTTCGAGCACGATCACGAAACCCGGCTGCTCGCCGGCCTTCTGCACGAGATCGGTCAGGCAGTCGTGCAGCGCGTCGTAGTTCTTGCCGAAATGCTTCGGAAACAGAAACGACGTCGCGATCGTTTCGAGCACTTCCTGCTTCGTCTGCGCGTTCGCGCAGTACGCATACAGGAAATGCTGCTGCAACCGCTCCGCCTCGTCGGCCAGATCCTGCACGCGGAACGCGCGGATCGACTGCACGATGTTCGGCCGGACCGTCCTGAACAGACTCATCGCCCCCTCGCCAGGTGAAAGCGTCCCGCCGGCCTCGCCGTGGGCGCCCTCGCCCTGCTGCCCGGCGCTCTTCATCTGCATGACGCGCTGAAACAGGTTGCCTTCGCCGGCCGCGAACAGATCCCTCGCGACCCTGGTGTCGTGCGCGTAGACGTTATCGCTCATGCCGCTCTTCCCGGTTTCATTCAACAATTCGCTTAAAACTGGCGTAGTGGTCGTCGGAGTAGTAGCAGTTGTCGGTCCGCCGCTGCGGACCGCCGCAGACGATGCGCCGCGCGCCGCGATTGCGCGCGCGCGGCGTCGGCACGGTGTATTCGTGATAGTAGCCACGCCGGTGCTGCGGCAGCAGCCGCTCGAAATTGCCGAATACGACGCCGTCTTTCCCGTACGAAAACGGCCCGCCCGCGGCGATCAGGTCCAGCGTATTGGCAGCTTCGCGCGGCAGTTCGGACCGCTCGATCGTCGCGGTGACAGCGCCGGCGTCGTCAGCGCGGCTGGTGCGCGCTTCTGCGCCCGGTGCCGCGAAGCCGGCGAATGCGACCGCCGCCACGACCGCCGCCGTCGCCACCCGCCGCAGGCTGCCTGACCAGTGGTGGGTGCACAGCCCGCCGAGGCTCGCGCCCGACGTCACTGTCTCGTTGCCGCAGTTTCCCTGAAGCAGCCCCCTGCGCGCCATCTGGTTTCCCGCTGTCGGATCCACGCGTTTGACGACCATGAAAGATGCAAGGGTATCGCTAAAGGCCTCTGGAATCAACGCTTTCCCGGCGGCGGCGGACGTGCGCGCACCCCGAACCGGTCAAGGCCCGGTAATTTTTGCAATAAGGGAAAGATTGCCCGAGACCCGCATGAAACGGGCTGCAAACGGCGCGGCAGGCGGCAATTCGCCCGGTGGCGGAACCCTTCGACGGGGTTCCGCGCGCCAGCCCGGAACCGCGGCGCGCCCGTTGCAGGCGCGCCACTTTTTTAGACCGGGCCGGCCGGTCAGCGCACACCGCGCAACCAGCCCGCCCGGGGACGGAGCTTAACGCGCCGCGTTCACATCCGCGACCAGCAGCGCGGTCATGTTGACGATCCGGCGCACCGTCGCCGACGCGGTCAGCACGTGCACCGGCCGCGCAGCGCCGAGCAGGATCGGCCCGATCGCGATGTTGTTGCCTGCCGCGGTCTTCAGCAGGTTGTACGAGATGTTCGCCGCGTCGATGTTCGGCATCACCAGCAGGTTCGCCTCGCCTTCCAGCGTCGAGTCCGGCAGGATCTCCGCGCGCAGGTTTGCGTCGAGCGCGACGTCGCCGTGCATCTCGCCGTCCACCTGCAGTTCCGGCGCGCGCTCGCGCAGGATCGCGAGCAGGTCGCGCATCTTCTGCGCGGACGGCGCGAGGCTCGAACCGAAGTTCGAATGCGACACCAGCGCGACCTTCGGCTCGATGCCGAAGCGGCGCACTTCGTCGGCCGCCATCAGCGTGATCTCGGCCAGTTGCTCCGGCGTCGGATCGACGTTTACGTGCGTGTCGACGAGGAAGATCTGCCGGTTCGGCAGCACCAGCGCGTTCATCGCCGCGTAGACGCTCGCGCCCGGCTTCTTGCCGATCACCTGGTCGATGAAGTGCAGGTGACGGTGCGTCGTGCTGACCGTGCCGCAGATCATCCCGTCGGCGTCGCCCTTCTTCACCAGCATCGAGCCGATCAGCGTCGTGCGGCGGCGCATTTCGAGCTTCGCCATCTGCGGCGTGATGCCCTTGCGCGCCATGATCTTCGCGTAGGTCTGCCAGAAGTCGCGGTAACGCTCGTCGTGGTCGGTGTTCACGACCGTGTAGTCCTGGCCCGCGACGAGGCGCAGGCCGTAGCGCGCGATGCGCTGCTCGATCACCGCCGGGCGGCCGATCAGGATCGGCTTCGCGAGCTTTTCGTCGACGACGATCTGGATCGCGCGCAGCACGCGCTCTTCCTCGCCCTCGGCGAACACGATGCGCTTCTTCTCCGGCTCGACCGCGCGCGCGATCTGGAAGATCGGCTTCATCGTCGTGCCGCTGTGATACACGAACTGCTGCAGATGCTGCTCGTACGCGTCCATGTCCTCGATCGGACGGGTCGCGACGCCCGAGTCCATCGCGGCCTGCGCGACGGCCGGCGCGATCTTCACGATCAGGCGCGGATCGAACGGCTTCGGAATCAGGTACTCGGGGCCGAACGACAGGTCCTGGATCCCGTACGCGGTCGCGACGACGTCGCTCTGCTCCTGGCGCGCCAGTTCGGCGAGCGCGTTCACGGCGGCGATTTCCATTTCCTTCGTCACCGTCGTCGCGCCGACGTCGAGCGCGCCGCGGAACAGGAACGGGAACACCAGCACGTTGTTCACCTGGTTCGGATAGTCGGTGCGGCCGGTCGCCAGCACCGCGTCCGGACGCACTTCGAGCGCGAGTTCCGGCAGGATTTCCGGCGTCGGGTTCGCGAGCGCGAGGATCAGCGGCTTCGCGGCCATCTGCTTGACCATCTCCTGCTTCAGCACGCCGCCGGCCGACAGGCCGAGGAACACGTCCGCGCCTTCGATGACTTCGGCAAGCGTGCGCGCATTCGTTTCGCGCGCGAAGCGTTCCTTGTCCGGGTCCATCAGCTCGGTGCGGCCCTTGTACACGACGCCCGCGAGGTCGGTCACGGTGATGTTCTCGCGCGGCAGGCCGATGTCGACCAGCAGCTCCAGGCACGCGAGCGCCGCGGCGCCGGCGCCCGACGACACGAGCTTCACTTCCTTGATGTCCTTGCCGACCACCTTCAGGCCGTTCGTCACCGCGGCTGCCACGACGATCGCGGTGCCGTGCTGGTCGTCGTGGAAAACCGGGATCTTCATCCGCTTGCGGCATTCGCGCTCGACGATGAAGCAGTCCGGCGCCTTGATGTCTTCGAGGTTGATGCCGCCGAACGTCGGTTCGAGCGCGGCGATCACGTCGACCAGCTTGTGCGGGTCGGACTCGTTCAGTTCGATGTCGAACACGTCGATGCCCGCGAACTTCTTGAACAGCACCGCCTTGCCTTCCATCACCGGCTTCGACGCGAGCGGCCCGATGTTGCCGAGGCCGAGCACCGCGGTGCCGTTCGTCACGACGCCGACCAGGTTGCTGCGCGCGGTGAAGCGCGCGGCGTCCAGCGGATTTTCGACGATCGCCTCGCACGCGAACGCGACACCCGGCGAATACGCGAGCGACAGGTCGCGCTGGTTGATCATCTGCTTGGTGGGCGCAATCGCGATCTTCCCGGGGGTCGGGAATTCGTGATAATCGAGGGCGGCTTCGCGAAGCTTGGTCGTGGCGGGATTCGACATGAGAGGCAGGTTGTAGTGCAGATTAGAATGGCGATTCGACACGCATTGTAGCGCCATTCCCCGCCACGATTGCTTACAGTTCCGGCGCATGTGCCGCGACCGGGATGCGTGAAGCGCCCCGGCCGCGCGCCGCGCGCAACCTGTCCCGCCGGCGTCGTCCGGCTCTCGCGAGACCGCCGTTCATGCTTTCCGAATTCTCCCTGATCGACCGCTACTTCGCGCAGCGCGCCCGCGCGCACACGCGCCGCGCAACGCTCGGCATCGGCGACGACTGCGCGCTGATCGCGCCGCCGCCCGGCGAGGTGCTCGCGGTGTCGACGGACATGCTGGTCGAAGGCCGCCACTTCCTGCCGAACGTCGATCCGCACGCGCTCGGCCACAAGGCGCTCGCGGTGAACCTGTCGGACCTCGCGGCGATGGGCGCCGCGCCGCTCGGCTTCACGCTCGCGTTCTCGCTGCCCGCGCCGCGCGAGGACTGGCTCGCCGCGTTCAGCGCGGGCCTCTTCGAACTCGCGGACCGCTACGACTGCGAGCTGATCGGCGGCGACACGACCGCCGGCCCGCTGAACCTGTGCCTCACGATCTTCGGCTCGGTGCCGCCGCAGCACGCGTTGCGCCGCGACGCCGCGCGGCCGGGCGACGACGTGTGGGTGTCCGGCACGCCCGGCGACGCGCGCGCGGGCCTCGGCCTGCTGCGCGGCGAATGGACGACGAACGAGACCGACGCGGCCGTGCTGCGCCGCGCGCTGGAGCGGCCCGAGCCGCGCGTCGCGCTCGGCCTCGCGCTGCGCGGCGTCGCGCACGCGGCGCTCGACGTGTCGGACGGCCTCGCGGGCGACCTGCTGCACATCCTCGAACGCTCGAACGTCGCCGCGCTGATCGACGCGGACGCGCCGCCGAAATCGGCCGCGCTCGCGAAGCTGCCGCGCGACGTGCAGCGCCAGTGCGCGCTCGCGGGCGGCGACGACTACGAACTGTGCTTCACCGCGCCGCCGGACCGGCGCGCGGCGGTCGAGGCGGCCGCGCAACAGGCGGGCGTGCGCGCGACCCGCATCGGTACAATTACTGCACTCGACCCGGCCGACCCGCAACGCGCGACGCCGTCGATCTCCTGGCGCGACGCGTCCGGTGCGCCGCTCAACCTGACGCTGCAAGGCTTCGACCACTTTCATGCCGACTGACCCCACGCCCGCTCCGGCCGATCCGCTGCCAAATCTGCCGAATCCGCCCGCGCCGCGTCCGGCCGGACCAGCAGCCGCCGCGCCGCGCCGCGCCGACGCGCCGTTCATGCTCACGCATCCGCTGCACATCGTGTCGCTCGGTTTCGGCAGCGGCCTGTCGCGGCTCGCGCCGGGCACCGCCGGCACGCTGTTCGCGTGGGCGTCGTTCGAAGTGTTGAGCCGCTACCTGACCGTGCTCGACTGGGGCCTGCTGATCGTCGTCGGCTTCTTCGCCGGCATCGGCATCACCGGCTTCACCGCGAAAAAGCTGCGCACCGACGACCCGTCCGCGATCGTGTGGGACGAGATCGTCGCGTTCTGGCTCGTGCTGCTGATGGTGACGCCGATCGGCTTCACCGGCCGGCTGTGGGCGTTCGTGCTGTTCCGCTTCTTCGACATGGTGAAGCCGCCGCCGATCCGCTACTTCGACCGCCGCCTGAAAGGCGGTTTCGGCATCATGTTCGACGACCTCGTCGCCGCGTTCTTCACGCTGCTCGTGATCGCGCTGTGGCGGATGTCGGTCTGACGACCGCGCACCCACCCTTACCGGACCTCACCCGATGCCCACCGACACCGTCGTCCATCAACTGGCGATCCGCGCCGGCAACCGTCTGCGCGACAGCCGCCTGATGCTCGCGACCGCCGAATCCTGCACCGGCGGCATGGTCGCGACCGCGATCACCGACATCTCCGGCAGCAGCAACTGGTTCGAACGCGGCTTCGTCACGTACTCCAACCAGGCGAAGAGCGAAATGATCGGCGTGCCGCCCGAGCTGATCGAAAAGCACGGCGCGGTCAGCGAGCCGGTCGCGCGCGCGATGGCCGAAGGCGCGCTGCGCAACAGCCGCGCGCAGGTGTCGCTCGCGATCACCGGCGTCGCCGGGCCGGGCGGCGGCACGCCGGACAAGCCGGTCGGCATGGTGTCGTTCGCGTGGAGCAACCGGCTGCACACGAGCGTCGAGACGCTGGTGTTCAAGGGCGACCGCGAACAGGTGCGCGTGCAGGCCGCCGCGCACGCGTTGCGCGGGCTGCTCGCGCTGCTCGACGAAAAGGAACGCTGAACGCGTGACGGAGAAGCGAATGGGCAACACACAGGCCGCCGTCGACGAACTGATCCGCCGCTTCGGACTGGAACCGCATCCGGAAGGCGGTTACTACAGCGAGACGTTCCGGTCGCCGACCCAGGTGCTGCGCGACGGCGCGCCGGACAGCGACGGCACGCGCGCCGCATCGACCGCGATCTACTACCTGCTGTGCAACGGCGCGTACTCCGCGTGGCACCGGATCCGCTCGGACGAGGTCTGGCATTTCTATGCGGGCTCGCCGCTCGAAGTGCATGCGATCGACGAAGGCGGCGTGCTGTCGACGCGGCGGCTCGGCCACGCGCTCGAACATGCGGACACCGTGTTCCAGGCGGTCGTGCCGAAGGGTCACTGGTTCGCCGCGCGCTGCTGCGATCCGTCCGCGTATGCGTTCGTCGGCTGCACGGTCGCGCCGGGTTTCGAATTCAGCGAGTTCGAGATCGCGGACACCGCCGCGCTGATAGCCCGCTTTCCGCTGCACCGGGCGCTGATCGAACTGCTCGGCAAGCCCGCGGCATCGAAGGATTGAACGCCGCCGCGCCGGGTTTCGGGTTCCGCGAATTCGAGATCGCGGACGCCGCCGCGCTGTGACGGCCGGCTATCCACGGCATCGGACGCGGATCGAACGGCCCGGCAAGCTGGCGGCGTCGAAAGGTTGAACACCGCCACGCCGCCGATGACCCGCATGGTGGCGGCAACGGCAAAGAACCCGGATCAGCGGAACGCGTTGATCCGGTCGCGCGTGTCCTCTGCGGCGCGCGCGGCGGCTGCCGCGAAGTCGTCGCCCTTGCCCGCATAGATGATCGCGCGCGACGAGTTGATCAGCATCCCGGTGCCGGCCGCGTTGCGCCCCGCGCGCACGGTCGCCTCGACGTCGCCGCCCTGCGCGCCGATTCCCGGAATCAGCAGCGGCATCTCGCCGACGATCCCGCGCACCGTCTCGATCTCCTTCGGGAACGTCGCGCCGACCACCAAACCCAGTTCGCCGCTCGCGTTCCACTTCTGCGCGGCGAGTTGCGCGACCACCTGGTAGAGCGGCTTGCCGCCCGTCTCCAGGAACTGCAGATCGGAGCCGCCCGGATTCGACGTGCGGCACAGCACGATCACGCCCTTGCCCGCGTGCTCCAGATACGGCTCGATCGAGTCGAAACCCATGTACGGGTTGACCGTCACCGCGTCCGCGCGATAGCGGTCGAACGCTTCGCGCGCGTACTGCTCGGCGGTGCTGCCGATGTCGCCGCGTTTCGCGTCGAGGATCACCGGCAGGCCCGGATGCCGCGCGTGGATATGCGCGATCAACTGTTCGAGCTGGTCCTCGGCGCGAAACGCGGCGAAGTACGCGATCTGCGGCTTGAATGCGCACGCGTATGGCGCGGTCGCATCGACGATGTCGCGGCAGAACGCGAAGATCGCGTCCGCGCGGCCGGCGAACGCGGCCGGAAACTTCGCGGGCTCGGGGTCGAGGCCGACGCACAGCAGCGAACCGGTGCGCTGCCAGGCGGCGTCGAGGGTCTGGGTGAAAGAGGACATGGTGAGAAAACTCGCGGCGAGCCAGAGAAGAAAACGGCGCGTATTTTAACCGGGCTCGCCGCCGCGCCGCCGCCCGCGTGCGCAGAGCGGCGGCGCGCGGTCAGCGCGCGCGGACGCCCTTCGCGGCGCGGCCGTCGCGCGCGCCGGCCCGCGACCGGCCCGGCCGGTGCACGCTCGCGGCCGCGCGCATGTCCATCCGCTCGACGGTGAAGTCGAACTGGCGGACCAGCCGCTCGCCGCGCGCGAGCGCGGTCATCCCGTGCGCGTCGCCGCCGCCGGGCATGTTGACCGCGTCGATCGGATGATCGACCGGCTCGAAGCAGAAGAAGTCCGCGTGCTGCGGCGTGTACAGCACGTAGTAGTCGGTGTCCGCGCTGATCGACAGCGACAGCCGCCGCCGCGCCCACACCACCGCCGCGCGCCCGCTCCAGCCGCTGAACGCGTGGTTCACCACGCTGTCCGGCAGCGGATACGCGACGCCGAACTGCCACGCGGGCGGCGCCGGCACGTGGCGCACCGGCAGCCAGTCGTCGCCGGACAGCCACAGGCCGCTCGCCGGCGCGGACAGTTCGGTGGACGCGTCGCGCGCGAGGAACGGATGCAGCCCGAGCCCGAACGGCATCGCGTCGCGGCCCGCGTTCTCGATTTCGAGCGTGACCGACAGCGTGGTGCCTTCGAGCGCATAGGTGAGCGCCGCGCGATACGCATACGGCGCGCCGTCGCTGCGGTCGAGCGCGAGCCGCACGCGCTCGCGCTCCGCGTGCTCGATCTGCCAGTGCGCGAGCCAGCCGTCGCCGTGGATCGGCAGCGGCTCGCACGCGCGGTTGCACGGCACGTCGATGTCGCGGCCGCCGAAGCGGAACCGGCCCCGGCCGATCCGGTTCGAATACGGCAGCAGCGGATAACACGCGAGTTCGTTCGGATCGGTGAGCGAACCCACGTGCTCGCAGCGGCGGAACACCGGTTCGAGCACGCCCTCGCTGCGCCAGTCGAAGCGCGTGAGGCCGCCGCCGAGCTGCGGCGCGACGTCGATGCGCAGATACGGATTCGCGAGCGTCACGCACGCGACCTCGCCGGTGTCCGCGCCGCCGATCGCGACGGCCGACGTGCTCGGCCCGGCGAGCACCGGATGCTGGCTGGCTTCGAGCCGCGCGCGGCGCGCGGCGGCGGGCGAGCCGGTGGAATGAGACGGATGACGCACTGCGGAATTCGCGACGCTCATATCGTGCTCCTTGTCGATGAGAGTGGGCGCTTTAGTACTTACGCTCATCTCATGCAAAGCTGAGAGGCATGGATGGTCGCCGCCGTCGACGGCGGCTCGTGGCCGGCCTGTTTGCACGCGACGATGCCGCGCGGACGGCCGCTTGTTCTGTGGTACTGGCGATGCCGACTGCTACCGACTGCGTCTGTTGCCGTACTGCAACGATCGACCCTCTGTCCGCGAAACCGGCGGGACCGCGCGCGCTGCGCGGCTGCCGTGTTGCGATGCCGACCTGCGTTGTCTCCTCGTGTACCTCGTACCTCGCGTACCGCATGAACCTCGCATACCCCACGCCGCTCAACCGCGCGGCGCGCCGGCGAACACCGGCTCCGGCAATCCGCGCCGGCCGACTTCGGCGGCGAATATGCCGCCCGCATGCGGATTGCCGGCGAGCGCAGCCGGACTCATCTCTTCACGCGCGCTCGTCACGTAGAGCGTCGTCAGCCGCGCACCGCCGAGCGTAACGCAGCTAGGCTGCGGCGTGGGAACGGTTACACGTTCGGTCTCGCGGCCCGACGCATCGTAGCGCACGACGCGCGCGCCGCCCCACTGCGCGTTCCACAGGCCGCCGTCCGCATCGACGGTCGAGCCGTCCGGCACGCCGTCCGCCTCCGCGAGCGCGACGAAGCGGCGGTCGTTCGCGATGCGGCCGTCCGCGCCGTAATCGCACGCGCGGATCTCGCGCCGCGGCGAATCGCAGTAGTACATCGTCGCGCCGTCCGGGCTGAACGCGATGCTGTTCGAGATCGCGGGCGCAGGCAGCGGCAGGCGTTCCAGCGACAGGTCGCGGTTCAGCCGGTAGAAGCCGCCGACAGCCGACAGCGGCGAGCCCTCGTCCTTCGTGCCGAACACGAAGCGGCCCTGGCGATCGCAACGGCCGTCGTTCACGCGCGTGTTCAGGTCCGGCTCGATCTCGACGAGCGGGTCGATCCGCCCGCTGTCCAGATCGAAGAACGCGAGCCGCGATGCGAGCCCGAGCAGCAGTAGTCGCGGGTCGTCGCACAGCGCGAACGTCGCGAGCCGCTCCGGCATCGGCCATCCTTCGCGCGAACCGTCGGACGGATCGTAGCGCCACAGCCGCGCGCCTTCGATATCGACCCAGTACAGCCGGCCCGTGCGCGCACACCACGTCGCGCCCTCGCCGAGCGCGTTGCGCGCATCGACCGCCAGCGTCGCTTCCGTATTGCCGCTCACGCCGCTCATGCCCAGCCTCCATCGACGACGATGTCCTGCGCGGTGATCATCCCGCTGTCGTCGGCCGCGAGGAACAGCGCCATCCGCGCGAGATCGGCGGGCAGCAGTTCCGCGTCGATCAACTGGCCTTCCTTCAGCGCGCGCCGGCCGGCGTCGTCGAGCCACAGCCGCTTCTGCTTGTCCGTCATCACCCAGCCCGGCACCAGCGTGTTCACCCGCACGCCATACGCGCCGAGTTCGCGCGCGAGCCCGCGCGTCAAACCCTGCACCGCCGACTTGCTCATCACGTACACCGGGTACCCGGCGTTCTTCAGCATCCAGCTGATCGAGCCGAGATTGATGATCGAGCCGGCGCGCGCGGCCTTCATGTCTCCGGCAACCGCCTGCGCGGCGAACAGCTGATGCCGCACGTTCACCGCGATGCCCGCGTCGAACGATTCGGGCGTCACCTCCGCGAGCGCGTGGCGGCGGTCGTTCGCCGCGTTGTTCACGAGCACTTCGACCGGGCCGAGCGCGGACTTCACGTCCGCGACCGCCGCGCGCAGCGCGTCGACGTCGGTCAGGTCGCACGGCACGAACAGCGGCGCGTGGCGCAGGTCGCCGAGCGCGTCCGCGAGCGCGGTGCCGGCGCTTGTGTCGATATCGACGAACGCGACGCGCGCGCCCTGCGCCGCGAAATGCTCGACGAACGACGCGCCGATCCCGGTCGCGCCGCCGGTGATCAGCACGACGCGATCGACGAGGCTCGGATAACGCGCGAACCGCTGATGGGCGGCGTCGCGCTGCACGTTTTCTGGAGACGGCATCGTCCGGTTCCTTTCGGTTGCTGCGGTCGGCGCGCCGCTCAGTCGCGCGCGCCGCGGTTCTTCAACTGGTCGAGCAGCACCGCCGCGAGCAGGATCGCGCCGCGCACGAGGTACTGGTAAAACGCGTCGATATTCAGCAGGTTCATCACGTTCTCGACGGTGCCCATGATCAGCACGCCGATCACGACGCCGGAGATCGTCGCGCGCCCGCCGAGCAGCGACACGCCGCCGAGCACGCACGCGGAGATCACGTTCAGCTCGAAACCTTCGGCCGCGTTCGGCTGGCCCGACGTGATCCGCGACGCGAGGATGACGCCCGCGAGCGCGGTCACCGCGCCCTGGATCAGGAAGATCCACACGCGCGTGCGCTCCACGTTGATCCCCGCGAGCCGCGACGCCTCCGGGTTGCCGCCGATCGCGAGCGTGTTGCGCCCGTAGACCGTGTGGTTCAGCATCACGCCGAACACGATGAAGCAGACCAGCGTGACCCAGATCGGCAGCGACACGCCGAAGAACGACGTGACGCCGAGTTCGATGAACGTGTCCGACGACACGCCGACCGCCTGGCCGTGCGACACGATGAACCCGAGGCCGCGCACGATCTCCATCGTCGCGAGCGTCGTAATGAGCGCGTTGATCCGCAGATACGCGATCACCGCGCCGTTCACGAAGCCGATCGCCGCGCCGGCCGCGACCGCCGCGATGATCGCGATGAACGTGTTGTCGGTCGCGTTCAGCACCATCGCGCACAGCACGCCCGCGAACGCGACCGTCGAGCCGACCGACAGGTCGAAGTCGCGCGACGCGAGGCAGAACATCATCGTGCACGCGACCATGCCGATCTGCGAGATCGACAGCGCGAGGCCGAGCATGTTCTCGATCGAGAAGAAATGGTCGACCGTCAGCGACATCGTCACGAACATGATCGCGAAGATCACGATCAGGCTGTATTCGGTGATCTGCTGCCACCACTTCTGGCGATCGCTGGTGCTCGGGACCAGCGCGTCGGCCGCGTTGTGCGCGACGCCCTGCGCGACGTTCTTCGCCGCCTCGGCCGCGAGGTTTTCTCTAGCTTGCATTTGTCGTCACTCCTCCGGTGTGCTGCTGTTTCCCGCTATGCCGCCTGCGCGTGCGAACGCTGCGGCAGCGCGAGATCGAGCACCGCGTGCTCGCTCGCCGCGCTGCGCGGCAACTCGCCCGCGATGCGGCCTTCGCGCATCACGACGATGCGGTCCGACACGCCGAGCACTTCCGGCAGTTCCGACGACACCATCACGATCGCGCAGCCGCGCGCGGCCAGTTGATAGATCACGTTGTAGATTTCGTGTTTCGCGCCGACGTCGATGCCGCGCGTCGGCTCGTCGAGAATCACGACCTTCAGGTCCGGCTCCGCGAGCCAGCGCGACAGGATCGCCTTCTGCTGGTTGCCGCCCGACAGGAAGCGGATCTTCTGGCGGCGGCTCGGCGTGCGGATCTTCAGGAGCTTGATGAAGCGGTCCGCCGTCTCGGCCTCCTTGCGGCGGTCGAGGAACATCCCCGCGCGCAGGAAGTGCCGGCGGCAACTGATGTTGATGTTCTCGGACACCGACGCGATCGCGATGATGCCCTGCTCCTTGCGGTCCTCCGGACACAGCACGATGCC
Organism: Paraburkholderia caballeronis; assembly: GCF_900104845.1. NCBI lineage: Bacteria > Pseudomonadati > Pseudomonadota > Betaproteobacteria > Burkholderiales > Burkholderiaceae > Paraburkholderia > Paraburkholderia caballeronis. The sequence continues at coordinate 3,495,723 of NZ_FNSR01000001.1, forward strand.
GTGGCGGATCGCCTCGCCCGCGCTCCTCACGCGGATCGGCTTGCCGTCCAGCGCCAGTTCGCCCGCGCGTTTCCTGCGCGCGCCGTAGATCAGCTGCATCAGCTCGCTGCGCCCCGCGCCGACGAGCCCGAAAAAGCCGACGATCTCGCCCGCGCGCACGTCGAAGCTCGCCGGCTCCGCGAGCGGATGCCCTTCCACGCCGCGCACCGACAGCCGCACGTCGCCCGTCTCGCGCGGCGTGTAGTTGTAGATGTCGGTGATCTCGCGGCCGACCATCTCGGCGACGAGCGTTTCGCGCTTCACGCCGTCGAGCGTGTCGTGCGACGCGATCTTGCGGCCGTCGCGGAAAATCGTGCACGCGTCGCACAGTTCGTAGATCTCGTCCATCCGGTGCGAGATGTAGATCAGGGCGCGCTGGTCCGCGCGCAGTTCGCGCACGAGCTTGAACAGCACTTCGGTTTCGCGGTGCGACAGCGAACTGGTCGGCTCGTCGAGCGCGATCACGCGCGCGTTGCGCAACAGCGCCTTGCAGATCTCGACCATTTGCCGCTGCGCGATCGACAGCTTGCGCAGCTTCGCGGCCGGGTCGAGGTCGACGCCCATCGCCGCGAGCCGCTCGCGCACGAACTGCCGCGCCTCGCGCCGGCGCACCCAGCCGAACGCGTTCGGCAGCGCGCCGAGCAGCAGGTTCTCCGCCACCGTCAGATCCGGCACGTACTGCAGTTCCTGGTGGATCACCGCGACGCCCGCGCCGATCGACGCCGCCGCATCCGGAAAACGCACCTCGTTGCCGTCGATCAGGATGCGGCCCGAGTCCGGCTGGTACTCGCCGCCGAGGATCTTCAGCAGCGTGGACTTGCCCGCGCCGTTCTCGCCCATCAGCCCATGCACCTGGCCGGCCTGCACGTCGAACGACACGCCCTCCAGCGCACGCACGCCGGGGAACACCTTGCCGATATTGTCAAAACGCAGCGTCGCTGACACTTCGGTTTCCTCTCATTCAAATCCACTGCGGCCGCGCGGCCCGCTTTGCATCATTTCGCAACGCACGCTCCCGCCCGTGCGCGCGAAGCCGGCCGCGCGGCCGGCACGGCGCTTACTTCGACGCGAGGCCCATCTGCTCGCGCACCTGGCCCACGTTGTCACGCGTCGCGAGCATGCCGGTCGTCAGCGTGAGCTTCGGCGGCTCCTTGCCCTGCGTGATCCACGCGTACATCAGGTCGGAGGTTTCCTCGCCGTGGCGCTTCGGGCTGATGATGACGGTGCCGTAGAAGCCGGTCGGCTCGGGCTTCTTGAACTCGTTCAGCGCCGAGTCCGAGCCGCCGATACCGATGCCGATCATGTTGTCGGCCTTGAAGCCGCGCCCCTCGGCCGCGCGCACCGCGCCGAGCACCGCCTCGTCGTTCAGGCCGTACGCCACCCAGTGCTTGAACTGCGGGTTCTTCGTCAGCGCGATGTTCGCCGCGTTGAACGCGTTCTCCGTGTCGGTCTTGGCCTGCGGCGCGGCGATCACGTTCGCCTTCGGGAAACCCGCGGCGACGAGCGCGTCGGTCGCGCCGGCCGTGCGGTCGTGCGCGGTCGGCAACTGCTCGTAGGTCACGTCGATCGCGCCGACTTCCTTCATGTCCCAGCCGCGCTTCTTGATCTCGGCCGCGATCCCGTCGCCGGCCTGCTTGCCGATGTTGTACGCGGAGATGCCCATGTGCGGGACCGCCTCGATCGGCTTGCCGGAGCCGTCGACGAGACGGTCGTCCACCGTCATCATCTTCAGCTTGTCGGCCTTCGCCTTCGCGACGATGCCCGGTCCGAGCTTCACGTCTGGCGTGCAGATGATGAAACCCTGCGCCTTCTGCGCGGCGAGGTTGTCGATCGCGCTCATCACCTTCTCGCCGGACGGCGCGCCGATCTTCACGAGCGTGAAGCCGTTCTGCTTCGCGGCGATTTCCGCGAACTTCCACTCGTCCTGGAACCACGGCTCCTCGGGCTGCTTGACGAGAAAGCCGATCTTCACCGGATCGGCGGCCTGCGCGATCGGCGCGTGGCACAGCACAGTCGCGGCGGCAGCGGCGAGCGTAAGGAAGATTCTTCGTTGCATGGTGCGTGTCTCCTGTCTCTTCGGTAACGGAAGGTCTCGGCCGCTTCTTGTTGTCTTCCTCGCGGCGCGCGCGGCCGGCGCGCCGTCGGATTGCTGCTTGATCGGGTGACTGCGTCCGCGCGCGTCGCCGCGCGGCGGGTGCTGCGCCGGCGGTCAGTCGTGATACAGCGCGGTCCGGCCGCCGTCGATCGTGATGCACGTCGCGTTGATGAACGGCGCCTCGTCCGACGCGAGGAACACCGCGGTCATCGCGACTTCGTCCGGCCGGCCGATCCGCTTCATCGGCGCAAGCGCGAGCGTCTGCGCGCGCGCCGCGTCCGGGTCCGGCTGGCTGTCCCACCAGTCGCGCGTCAGTTGCGTCTCGACGTAACCCGGCGCGATCGCGTTCACGCGCACGTTGCGCGGCGCGTATTCGATGCCGAGCGCGCGCGTGAGCCCGAGCACGCCGTGTTTCGCGACCGGGTACGGAAAGCAGCCCGGAATGATCTGGAACGCGTGCGTCGACGCGATGTTCACGATGCTGCCCGCGCCGCGCTCGACCATGCCGGGCAACACCGCGCGGCAGCCGTTCCACACGCCGTCCAGATCGACCGCGAAACAGCGGCGCCAGTCGTCGTCGGTCATCGTCAGCGGATCGCAGAACACGTTGATCCCCGCGTTGTTCACCAGCACGTCGAGCGGCCCGAACGCGCGCTCCGCCTCGGCGACTGCCGCGCGCACCGACTCCGGCTTCGTCACGTCGGTCTCGACCGCCAGCACCGGCGCCGACAGGCCGTGCGCGGCGTCGATCTCGCGCGCGGTCGCCCGCGCCGCGTCGCCGTCGAGTTCCGCGAGCACCACCGCCGCGCCCTGGCCGGCGAACGCGTGCGCGATCGCCGCGCCGATCCCGCGTCCGGCGCCGGTGACGAGCGCGACCTTGCCGGCGAGCCGGTTCACCGCTTCACTCCCTTCAGCGCGATGCGCCAGCCGTTCACGAACGCGTCCGCGTGCGAGCGGGTCGCCGCCGCGTCCTGACCCGGCTTGTACAGCGCGGAGCCGAGGCCGAAGCCGCTCGCGCCGGCCGCGAGGAACGGTCCCATGTTGTCCGGCTGGATGCCGCCGACCGGCAGCAGCGGCACCTGCACCGGGAACACCGCGCGCCACGCCTTCAGAACCGCCGGCCCCAGCTGCTCGGCCGGGAACATCTTCAGGCCGTCCGCGCCGTGCTTGAGCGCGGCGAACGCCTCGGTCGGCGTCGCGACGCCGGGCACGCACGCGAGCCCTTCGCGCTTCGCGGCGACGATCACGTCGAGGTCCGCGTGCGGCATCACGATCAGGTTGCCGCCGGCCTGCTTCACGTCGAGCACGCGCGCGGGCGTCAGCACCGTGCCGGCGCCGACCAGCGCGTCGGCCGGCAGCGCCGCGCGCAGCGCCGCGATGCTGTCGAGCGGCTGCGGCGAATTCAGCGGCACCTCCACGATCCTGAAACCCGCGTCGTACAGCGCATGGCCGTGCGCGACCGCGTCCGCCGGCGTCACGCCGCGCAGGATCGCGATCATCCGGCACGCGTCGAACGCGGCCATCAGGCCCGCATGCGGCTGGTACGGCGCGGGCAGGTTCGGTTCGTCTTGCATCTCGTGTGTCCTCTGTTGCATGTCCGTTGTCGATCGTGCGTTCGCGGGCCTCGCGCCGCGCAGGCGCCAGACCGGCGTCAGGCCGGCTTCACCAGGCCGGCCCGCACCGCGATGTTCCACAGCCCGCGCTCGGTCGCGTGGCGCACCGTCTGCGCATTCACGCAGCCGAACTGCGCGAGCGCGGTGCGGTAGCGTTCGCACAGCGCGTCGGCGCCGATCAGCTTCGGCGCGCTCGCGCGCAGCGCCAGGCCGCGCCGCGCGAGCACCGCGTCCAGCCCCGCGAGTTCGTGGCCGATCAGCAGGCCGGACAGATAGTCCGGCTGCTCGTCGGCCGCGAGCTGTCCCGTCAGTCCGAGCGTGCGCACGCTGAACGCCGTCGCGAGCAGCCCGGCCGCGCCGTGCTCGCGCGCGACCGTCACGCCGCGTGCGAACGCGGCGGCGTCCGGCGCGGCCGGCAGCGTCATCGTGCGGCCGAGGATCGTGTGCCCGGTCAGCGCCGCGTACACCTCGCCGGTCATGAACGTGTAGAAACGCTCGATGCGCCCGTCCTCGACCACCACCCACTTCGCGTGCGTGCCGGGCAGGCCGATCAGCGCCGACTGCGGCACGGCCGGCGCGCCCGCGTCTCCATCGCCCGCTTCCAGCGCGCCGACGATCTGGGTTTCCTCGCCGCGCATCACGTTCGGCAGCGCGCCCGGCTCCAGCACGCCGGGCACGACCGCGATCGACAGCCCGCGCGCGGTGCTCACCCGCACGACCGCCGCCGCGAGCGCCTCGGCGCTCGCCGGCGTCTCGATGTACGGCGCCTGCACCCAGCCCTGCGCGCTGCCGACCATGCCGGCCGCGATCGCCGGCAGACCCGGCGACGCCGCGAGCCACGCGCCGCACGCGTCGTCGAACGCCGCGTCGAAACCGCCGTCCTCCGGCGCGCTCGGCAGATTCATGATCCCGGCCGCCGATGTATGGGCCGCGAGCACCTCGCCCGCCGCGCCGAACAGGTACGCGCGCAACGACGTCGTGCCCCAGTCGAGCGCGATCAGCGCGGGCGCCGATGCCGCGCCGGCGACTTCCGCCGCGGACGGCGACGCATCGCGCGCCTTCATCGGCGAATCCTGCGCGCGACCGGCTGCGGCGCGCGCCAGCCGAGTTCCAGCGAGATCGCGCGCGCTTCGTGCTGCACGACCGGAATCAGTTCGTCCATCCGTTCGAGCGGCATGTACGGAATCGTGCTCGCGACCGACAGCGCCGCGACGATCGCGCCGGACGCGTCGCGCACCGGCGCGGCGACGCAGCGGATCGAAATTTCGTTCTCTTCGAGATCGAACGTGTAGCCGCCCGCCGCGTAGGTCGTCATCCGCTTCAGGAACGCATCGGGGTCCGGATGATGGTCGGGCTTGAAACTCGCGCCCGCGAGCGTGCGGCGCGACGCGTCGTACAGCTTGCGCCACGCGTCCGGCGCGAGGTCGAGCATCATCGCCTTGCCGATGCCGGTCGACGCGAGCGGCATCCGGTGGCCGACCCGCGAGCGCATTTCGAGGCCGCGCTGGCCGGGAATCTTGTCGATGTACAGCACGTCGTCGCCGTCGCGCACGCCGAGGTGGATCGTGTCGCGCGTGTGGTCCGCGAGGGCTTCGAGATGCGCGCGCGCCACCGCCGTGAGCGGCATCTGTTCGAGCGCGATCGTGCCGAGTTCGATCAGCTTCGGACCGAGCAGGTAGCCGCCCTGCACCTGGCGCAGATAACGCGCCTGCACGAGGCTGCTGACGAGACGGTGCGTGGTGCTGCGCGTGGTGCCGAGCACCGCGCCGAACGAACGGAGATCGCGCACGCCGGCGGCCGCGGCTTCGAGGATCGCGAGGCCGCGCAGCAGCGTCTGCGTGCCGGCCTGCTGCGGCGAGCCGTCGAGCAGCGTGCCGGGCTGGACGATCTCGTCCGCGGCGGGCTGCGCATCCGGCTGCGCGGCGACGGGGATCGCGCCGTTGGTGGCGGGCGCGACAGCCGGCGACCGGGGTTGACTTGCGTGCTGGGGCATCGCCTTGGTCATGGTCTGGAGCGTGGGAGGGGGCGGAGCGCGTCAGTGCGAGAACGCGAAGTCGCAATGCGTGCGATGCGTGCGACCGGCGCCGCCGATGCGGCGGGAACGTTGCGCGACCCGCTGGTGCGCGGGCGGGCGGCCGTGCGCGGCCCGCGTTGCAAGCTCGAACATGACGGTTGTCTCCGTGTCGATCCCGGCTTCGTCGTCCGTCACGCGGACGGCGGCCGGCATTCGCCTTGATGTGCCTGCCGTCTCGCGGATGCGCGTTGCACGTCCGCTGCGGCTCGTTGGTCCGGATTGTAGGTCGGTTCTTCGTCATCCTCCAATATGTGAATGACGTGCTCATATATTGGGAATTGAGCGTCCGGGCGCAAAAAAGCCGCCGGGGAACGGCGGCTGGGGCGCGCGGCGGCAAAGGCCGCGCGGGGCGGCACCCGCAGGGTCGAAGCGGCCAAAGCGGCGCGCAGCCGGCGCGGCGGCCGGCTGCGCGCGGGGTTACTTGCCCGCGGGCGCCTTGTACGCGACGCAGTCGACTTCGACCTTGCAGTCGACGACCATGCTCGACTGCACGCACGCGCGCGCCGGCGGATGATCGCCGAAGTATTCGCGGAACACCTTGTTGAACGACGCGAAGTCGCGCGCGTCGTCGAGCCACACGCCGCAGCGCACGACGTGCTCCGCGCCGTAACCCGCTTCGTTCAGGATCGCGAACAGGTTCTGGATCGCCTTGTGCGACTGCGCGACGATCCCGCCGTCCACCACTTCGCCCGCTTCCATCGGGGTCTGGCCGGACACGTACAGCCAGCCGTCGGCCTCGACCGCGCGCGCGAACGGCAGATGCTGTCCGCCCTGGCCCTTGCCGCCTTCCACTCCATATCGCTTCATCGTTTTGCTCCTTGCTGGTTCGTTCATGGCGCGCCGCGCGACCACCACGTTATCGCCGCGCGCTTCGGGTCGAAAAGAATGAGGGCCGCCGCCGTGGCCGCAACCGGGCGGCGGCCGGGTTCAGAACGCGGCCGCGTCGCCGCCGGCCGGCGCGCCGCGCGGCACGAAGCGGCCCGCGCGCCCGCCGGTCGCCGCGCCGTCGCGGTACGACAGCACGCCGTTCACCCACACCGCGTCGATGCCGTCCGCGACCTGCTGCGGGTGGTCGAACGTCGCGGTGTCGCGCACCGTCGCCGGGTCGAACAGCACGAGGTCCGCGTGCCAGCCGATGCGGATCTCGCCGCGCTGCGCGATGCCGAAGCGCCGTGCGGACAGGCTCGTCATCTTGCGGATCGCCTCTTCGAGCGGGAGCAGCGCGACGTCGCGCGCATAGTGGCCGAGCACGCGCGGAAACGCGCCCCACAGCCGCGGATGCGGCAGCGGATCGTTCGGCAGCCCGTCCGAGCCGACCATCGTCGCCGGATGCGACAGGATCCGGCGCACGTCGTCCTCGGACATGTTGTGATAAACCGCGCCGGCCGGCTGTAGCCGCTGCGCGGCTTCCTGCTGCGACACGCCCCAGTCGGCGGCGATGTCCTTGATGAGCTTGCCGGCCTGCTCCGGATGCGGCGTGGACCACGTGATCGTGATGTCGATGTCGCCCGTCACCTGCTTCAGGTCGAGCGTCGACGAGCTGCGGCTGTACGGATAACAGTCGCAGCCGACCGGCTGATAACCGCGCGCGCCTTCGAGCGACGCGAGCACCTCGGTGCTGCGCCCCCAGTTCGACGGCCCCGCGCACTTCAGATGCGAGATCACCACCGGCACGCGCGCATGGCGGCCGACGCGGTACGCCTCGTCCATCGCGTCGAGGATCGCGTCGAACTCGGTGCGCATGTGCGTCGTGTACAGCGCGCCGGCGGCCGCGAGCGGCTCCGCGAGCGCCATCACCTCTTCGGTCGGCGCGGCGTTGGCGGACGCATACGCGAGCCCGCTGCTCAGGCCGAGCGCGCCGTGCGCGAGCGCGTCTTCGAGCTGCGCGCGCATCGCGGCGATCTCGTCGGCGGTCGCCGCGCGGGCGAGCGAGTCGAGGTGGTTGCTGCGCAGCGCGGTATGGCCGATCAGCGCGCCGACGTTCACCGCCGGCTGCGCGGCGTTCACCGCGTCGACGTAGGCGGAAAAGGTCGGGTAGCGAAACGCGTCGCGCTCGCCGAGCAGGTTCATCGGATCGGGCGGGTCGCCCGCGAGCGTCACCGGCGACGCGCTGATCCCGCAGTTGCCGACGACCACCGTCGTCACGCCCTGGCTGATCTTCGGCAGCATCTGCGGCGAACGGATCACGTGCGTGTCGTCGTGCGTGTGCACGTCGATGAAACCCGGCGCGAGCGCGCGGCCGCCCGCCTCGACCACCTGCTCGGCGAGCCAGTTCGACAGGTTGCCGATCGCGACGATGCGGCCGCCGCGCAGCGCGACGTCGCGTTCGAGCGGCGGCGCGCCGCTGCCGTCGTAAAGCTGCGCGCCGACGATCAGCGTGTCGGCGGCTTCCGGATGCGAATGCATGGATCAGTCTCCCAGCGGTTGGCGCTCGCCGCCGCCTCGGTGCGCGTCGAGCGTATGCTTCATGCGGCGCAGCAGTTCGCGGCTTTCGTCCGGCTGACTGAGCGCGAGTTCGGTGACGAGCACGTCGAGCGCCATCATCATCGCGTAGCGGGACGACGACGGCTTGTAGATGAAATCGGTCTCGCTCGCGACGATGGGCAGGAGCCAGTCGGCGAGGGCGGCGAGCGGCGACGCGGGCGCGGTCAGTGCGATCACGGTCGCGCCGTAGTCGCGCGCGATGCGGCACGCATCGAGCAATTCCGGCACCCGGCCGCTGATCGACAGCACGACGATCACGCAGTCGCGCGACACGGTGCTCGCGACCATCCGCTGCAGCAGGCTGTCCTGGTACGATGCGACGGGACGGCCGAGCCGCACGAGCCGGAAGCGCAGTTCGTCCGCGAGCGCGGTCGAGCCGCCGCCGAGGCCGAACGCGTAGATCATCCGCGCGTCGCGCAGCGCGGCGGCGGCCTGCGCGACCGGCGCCTGGCACAGCAGTTCGTGGTTGCGCGCGAGCGCGGCGTGCACCTCGTCGAACACGCGCGTCGCGAGCGGCTCGGGCGCGCCCGGCGCGGGCGGCGCGCTGGCGCGCAGGAACCGCTGGCCGACCGCCGCCGCCTGTGCGAGCCGCAGCTTCAGTTCGCGCACGTCGAGGCAGCCGACGGCCTTCGCAAAACGCGTGACGGTCGCGATACTGACGCCTGCGCGCTCCGCCAGTTCGCCGATCGGCGCGCGCGCGGCCTGCACGAGATCGTCGAGGATCAGCGCGGCGACCTGGCGCTCGGCCGGCCGGAGGCCTGGCGCGCATTCGGTGATGCGTGCCACGATATCGAAATTGACAGCGTCGAGACTGACGGGTCCGGCAGCGGTGTTCATGGGCAGGCGGGGGTCGCCGGAGCAACGCGGCGAGTTTTTGTTAAAAAATAACATTTCACGTGGAGATGGTACTTCGCGTACCATCTCCGAGTCAACTTCAGTGCAGAAATAGCGGGAAACGGAGTATACGGAGATGAAAGTTACAAACTACCACGGCGCGACCATCGACCCGTACGGCAAAGGTCTCGGCAACGTGCCGGGCACGACGATCCAGCTTGCGGACGCCGCGCGTCTCGAATGGAACCTGCTCGACGAGGACGTGAGCCTGCCGGCGGCGGTGCTGTATGCGGACCGCGTCGAGCACAACCTGAAATGGATGCAGGAGTTCGTCACGCGCTACGGCGTGAAGCTCGCGCCGCACGGCAAGACGACGATGGCGCCGCAACTGTTCCGCCGCCAGCTCGACACCGGCGCGTGGGGGATCACGCTCGCGACCGCACACCAGACCCGCGCCGCCTATCGCGGCGGCGTGCGGCGCGTGCTGATGGCGAACCAGCTGGTCGGCCGGCGCAACATGATGATGATCGCGGAACTGCTGAGCGATCCGGAGTTCGAGTTCTTCTGCCTCGTCGATTCGGTCGACGGCGTCGAGCAACTCGGCCAGTTCTTCGGCTCGGTGCGCCGCAAGCTGCAGGTGCTGCTCGAACTCGGCGTGCCGCGCGGCCGGACCGGCGTGCGCGACGCTCAAACCCGCCGCGCGGTGCTCGACGCGATCGCGCGTTATCCGGACACGCTGCAACTGGCGGGCGTCGAGATCTACGAAGGCATCCTGAAGGAAGAAAGCGAAGTGCGCACCTTCCTGCGCGACGCGTTGAACGTCGCCGACGAACTGACCGCGGCCGGCCGCTTCGCGCGCACGCCGGCGCTGCTGTCGGGCGCCGGGTCCGCGTGGTACGACGTGGTGGCCGAGGAATTCGCCGCGGCCGCGCGCGCCGGCCGCATCGACGTGGTGCTGCGCCCCGGCTGCTACGTGTCGCACGACGTCGGCGTGTACCGGAAGGCGCAGAACGACATCCTCACGCGCAATCCGGTCGCGAAGGAAATGGGCGGCGCGCTGCTGCCGGCGTTGCAGTTATGGGCTTACGTGCAGTCGATTCCGGAGCCGGGCCGCGCGATCGTCGGCTTCGGCAAGCGCGACGCCGCGTTCGACGCAGGCTACCCGGAGCCGTCGCGCCACTTCCGGCCGTCGCGCGACCGCGCGGCCGACGCGCTGCCGCGCGAGGTGAAGCCGGAGGAAGGCTGGGAAGTGTTCGGGATGATGGACCAGCACGCGTATCTGCAGATCCCGGCGGGCGCGGACCTGAAGGTCGGCGACATGATCGGGTTCGACATCTCGCATCCGTGCCTGACATTCGACAAGTGGCGCCAGTTGCTGATGGTCGATCCGTCGTATCGCGTGACCGAGGTGATCGAGACGTACTTCTGAGGACGTCTCGCGGAGTGTCGCCTGCGTCGCCTGTGTCGCCTGTGTCGTTCGACAGCGCGGGCGGCGCGCGGGTTACAGCCCGCGGCCGTTACGCTTCGCGCGGTTCGGCCGCCGACGCGGCCGCGGTGGCGGCGGCAGCGGCCGCCGTCACTTCGCCGATGCGGATCTCGACCATCCGCAGCGCGTTCGACAGCGCGGTCAGCAGGTCGTCCGGCAACGACATCGTGTCGTTCAGGAACGCGTTGCGGCGCGGCAGCCCTTCCTCGGTGACCGCGCGGCCGGTGTCGGTGAGCCTCACGTTCGTGATCCGGTTGTCGCGCGCGTCGACGCTGCGCGCGATCCAGCCGAGCGACTCCAGCAGCTTCAACTGACGCGTCAGCGCGCCCGGATCGACCTTCAGCCGCTCGACGAGCCGCTTCTGCGACGACTCGCCGTCCAGCTCGTACAGCGCGAGCAGGATGCGCCAGCGCGGCATCGGCTGCCCCACCTGCGACTCGAACGCGGCCATGAACGCGCGGTACGTGCGGCCGAACTGCTGAACGATGGCGATGCGGTCCTGGGATTCCATGTGGGCTCGTCGTGTCGTGAACGCTCGTGAGAGCGGGAGTCAGTCGGCCTGCACCGTCGGCTCGACGCGACGACGCAGCCGGATCGGCGGCACGCGGCGGCTCTGCCAGATCGCGACCACCGCGATCGCGGCCGCGACCGCGATGCCGAGGTGGATCGCGCCGACCAGCGCGTCGCGCGCCGCTTCGAGCAGCGCCTCGCCATTGTGCCCTGCATGGGCGAGTTCACCGATCAGCGACGTCTGCGCGTCGCGGTTGATCAGAATCTGCGGGTCGGCCAGTTGCGGGAACCAGTGCGCGGCGTTATCGGCAGTCAGCGCGCCGCGCACGCCGTTCGCGTACAGGTGCGACACCAGCGTGCCCGTCAGCGCGGTGCCGAACATCCCGCCGATCATCCGCAGCGACTGCAGCAGCGCGGTCGCGATGCCGAGGTGCTCGCGGCCCGCCGTCTGCTGCGCGAACACGGTCAGGTTCGGCATCACGAAACCGAGGCCGAGGCCGCCGACGATCATCACCGTCATCAGCATCGACCGCGGCGCGGAGCGCGTGGCGATCGCGATCGCGATGCACGCGCACGCGATCATCGTGAAACCGACATACAGCATCAGGTTCGGATTGCGGATGCGCGACACGATCCGGCCGTTCGCGATACTGCCGATCGTGATGAACACGACGAGCGGCGTAATCACCAGACCCGCCTCTTTCGGCGACATCCCGAACCCGCCCTGGAACAGCAGCGGCGCGTAGAACAGCAGCGAGAACATCGAGAAACCGCCGAGCACGGCAAGCGTGAAGAGCGCGTTCAGGCCGGGGTTGCGGAACATGTCGACCGGCAGGATCGCGTGCGGCGAGCGCAGCTCCCAGCGCCACAGCGCGTACCCGCCGGCGACGCTCGCGACGAGCAGCCCGGCCGCGGTCGGCGTGAGGCCATGCTTCGGCACCATCTCGACGAACAGTTGCAGGCTGCCGAGCACGATCGCGATCAGCAGCGCGCCGGGCCAGTCGAGCCGCATGCGCCCGACGTGCGCGGTCTGCCGCAGGTGCGGCAGGTAGCGCAGCACGAACAGGAGCGACAGCAGTCCGACCGGCAGATTCACGTAGAACACCGAGCGCCAGCCCGCGTACTGCGTGAGAAAACCGCCGAGCGACGGGCCGACCGCGTTCGCGATGCCGAACGCGGAACTCATCAGCACCTGCCAGCGCAGCCGCACGACCGAATCGGGGAACAGATCGGGAATGCACGCGAACGCGGTGCCGACCAGCATCCCGCCGCCGATCCCCTGCAAGCCGCGCGCAATCACGAGGAACAGCATGCTGTTCGCCATCCCGCATAGCACCGACGCGCCGGTGAACACGACGATCGACGCGATCAGGAACGGCTTGCGGCCGTAATAGTCGCCGAGCCGCCCGAAGATCGGCACGGTGATGACGGAGGCCAGCAGGTACGACGTGGCGACCCACGCGTACAGCTCGAAGCCCCGGAGTTCGGCAACGATGGTCGGCAGCGCGGTGCCGACGACGGTCTGGTCGAGCGCGACCAGCATCGTCACGAACGAGACGCCGAGCATCGCGAGCAGCGACTCCCGGAACGGCAGAACCTGCCCGCTTGAATGATGGGCGGCGGTATGGACGGCCATTTTTGATCCAGCAACGGTTGACGTGTCAACGGAGCAAAATCATAGCATGCCTCGATCGACTACACTGGCACGTCCGAGGTACGGCAACCGCCGTGCGCTCCGCCCGATCCGGGAGGCTAACAGGGATGCAACCAGACTTTCCGCCGGTCGTCGGCCCGCTGACCGACGCCGACCTCGACGCGCTGCGGCGCGCGAAGCAACAGCTCGAAACGCCGCCGCTCGGGATGAAGCTCGCGGCGCTGATCGGCGCGCCGATCGAAAAGCTGCTGGGCCGGCTGCCCGGCGTCGCGAGCGACAAGGTGAGCGACGCGACCCAGACCGCGCTGCGCAAGTGCCTGCAGATCGCGCTGAAGACGCTCGGCAAGAACGCCGGCGACGCGGCGCGCGCGGACGGCGGCGCGCCGGAAAAGCCCGGCAACCTGCTGCACAAGTTCGCGGTCGCGACGACCGGCGCGGCCGGCGGCGCGTTCGGGCTGCTCGCGCTGCCGGTCGAACTGCCGGTCACGACGACGCTGATGTTCCGCTCGATCTGCGACATCGCGCGCAGTGAGGGCGAGAACCTCGCGTCGCCGGACGCCCAGCTGCAATGCCTGACCGTGTTCGCGATGGGCGGCCGCTCGGCCGCCGACGACGAAGCCGAGTACGGCTATTTCGTGGTGCGCGGCGCGCTCGCGCAGGCGGTGTCGAAGGCGTCGTCGGAACTCGCGACGAAGGGTTTCGCCGCGCACGGATCGACCGCTTTGCTGCGGCTGATGCAGAACGTCGCCGCGCGCTTTTCGGTGCAGGTCAGCGAGCAGGTCGCCGCGAAATCGATTCCGGCGATCGGGGCGGTGCTCGGCGCGATGGTCAACACGGTGTTCATCCATCACTTCCAGCAGGTCGCGCACGGCCACTTCACGGTGCGGCGCCTCGAACGGCGCTACGGCGAGGCCGCGGTGAAGGCCGCGTATCAGGCGATCGACGTTTCGCTCGACTGAGCCGCGCGCGGGTCGCCGCCGCCCGGCGCATGGCCGCCGCCGGTGACGCGGCGCGCAAAGCCGGCCGCCTCGTCGAGCACGCGCCGCGCCTCGGGCATGAACGGCGCATAGATCGGCCAGATGTGCGGCATGTCAGGCCAGATCGCGCAGTCGATTTCGACGCCCGCGTCGGCCGCCCGCGCGGCGACGCGCCGGGTGTCGTCGACCAGCACCTCGGTGCTGCCCGCCCGCAGGAATAGCGGCGGCAGCCCGTGCAGTTCCGCATAGAGCGGCGAAGCGAGCGGATGCGTGGCGGGCGTCACGCCGAGATACAGGGGGGCGACACGTTCGAACACTTCGCCGCGAAACATCGGATCACGGCCGTCGTTGTCGCGCAGCGACGCGCCGGTCGCCGCGAGATCCGTCCACGGCGAGAACAGCACCGCGCCGGCCGGCAACGGGCCGCCGGCGTCGCGCAACGCAACCAGCGTCGCGAGCGCGAGACCGCCGCCCGCCGAGTCGCCGCCGATGACGATGCTGTCCGCCCGCACGCCGCTGTCGAGCAGGCTGCGCCAGGCGGCGAGCGCGTCATCGAGCGCGGCGGGGAACGGATGCTCGGGCGCGAGACGGTAGTCGAGCGAGAACAGGTCGGCGTCGGCGCGCATCGCGAGGCCGAACGTGATCGCGCGATGCGTCTTCGGCGAGCAGAAGTAATAACCGCCGCCATGCAGATAGAGGATCGTGCGCGGCGCCGGTTGACCGGGCGCGCGCCGGCGTTCGAGCCACTCGCCGCGCAACGGCGCGGCATCGTACTGCTCGCGCAGACGCCAGCCCGACGGCGCGCGCGGCGTCCACAGCCGTTTCGACGTGCGCGTGCGCACGTAGTCGACGTCGATCGGCTGTTCCGTCGCCGGGCGAAACGTCCTGCGCAGCGTCCAGCGGATCACCGCTCCCTGCCAGCTCATCGGACAGGCTCCGGCTGCGGCGGCCGGCGCGACCCTGGCCACGGTCGCACGGCCGCCGCGCGCTCAGTTCGCCGGCAGCACCTGGCCGCGGATCTCGCCGGCCGGGTTCTGCGACGTATGGATGTTGAAATACCACTGACCGGCCATCAGGTCGGTCGCCTGCTGTTCGGTGAGCGTCGCCGAACCCTTGATCGGGCTTGGCAGATCGGCCTTCGCGATCGGCACCTGCACCTTCGCGTTCTGCCCGACCGGTGCGGGGCCGTGGAAGTGCGCGGCGGTGATCGGCGTTGACAGGCCATCGTAAGTCGCGGTCCATTGCAACGTTCTGGACGACGTATCGAACGTCGCATTCAACGCGCCGTGACCCTGCGTGGCGCGCGGCGGCACCTCGCTCGACGGTTCGAGATCGGCCTTCAGCGCGACCGTGTCGGCGAACGCGGCGCCGGATGCGAGCACGCACAGGGCCACGGCGACGCGCAGTGGGCGAAGCACATTCATGAGCTTTCTCCGTTGTTGTGACGCGCCACGGCAGACGATCCGGACGCAGCGCCATCACATGCTAGTGCAAATTGCATGTCGATGTCCGACGCGGCTCGCGTCATGATGGACCGAATTCTGAATCGCGATGTCGCGCGGCTTTCGGAATAACGGAATACGGAATACGCTCGTTCGTTAATTCGGCGAATGCGGCGAATGCGGCGAATGGGCCGATTGACGATGCAATACGAATCGCATTCGATTACCTGTATATCCGTTAACAGTCAATTGATTGATTTCCACTCGATTTCTTCACAATCCGCGATTACCCTAATGCCTGCGAGAAGTGACTCTTCATCGAAGGGTCTCCAAGCTTGAACGCGGCTTCGGCCGCGTTTTTTTTCATCTGCGCTTTTTCATCCGCCTTTCTTGCACGCGTGTGACATCGGCTCACATCGACGATGCCGCCATTACGCCAGCCATGCGGCCTGCTTCTCGATGTCGTTCAGCAGCGCCTCGCAGGTATGGATCAATTGCAGTCCTTCTTCCCGCAGTTGATCCGCGCTGTGATCGTCCATGTGCCACCGATACGTTTCGAGCACCGACAACAACGCCGGATATTGCAGCACGCCGACCGCGCCCGCGAGCCGGTGATGCCATTCGCGCAGGCGCGCGACGTTCACGTCGTCGAGCAGCGGCAATAGCGCAAGCAGATCGTCGCGCACCGCCGACACGAACGAATCGAGCAGCGCCTTCACCGTCGCTTCGCTGCCCCATACGTGGATCATGTGATCGAGGTCGAGCGGTTCGAAGTCCCCGCCCGATCCGGCAGCATGCGCCAACGTTTTCGCGCGCGCCGGCGCACTTGCCGGCATAGGGCGGCGCGCCCCCTCCGTCACGCCGAACCAGCGCGCGAGCGCATCGCGCAGCGTCGCGAGCCGCATCGGCTTCACGAGGCAGTCGTCCATCCCCGCATCGAGACACAACCGCAGATCGTCGCTCGCGGTGCTGGCCGTGATGCCGAGCACCGGCAATCGCTGCGCGCCGCTTTCGCGTTCCCGCTCGCGCAGCTTGCGCACGAGGCCGTAGCCCGACAGCTTCGGCATATGGCAATCGGTAATCAGGCAGCCGTAGTCGTTGCACGCCAGTTCGGCCAATGCCTCTTCGCCGTCGTTGACCACGTCGCAGGCGAAGCCGAGCAACGCAAGCTGATGGCGGATCAACTCCTGGTTCACCGGATGATCTTCGGCGACGAGAATCAGGCGGCCGGCCAGGCGTTCCTTGTCGCGGTCCGGCGCGGCCAGCGAGTCGCCCGCTTCCGCATGACGAGACACCGACGATGACACCGCGACTGGCAACCCCGCGAGCGCCACCGCGCATGCGGTGCCGAGCCCGCACCATGAAACCGGATTCGCGCTCAACAGCACGCCGCTGTCGGTCACGCGATAGCCGGTCGGCTTCGGACTCGCGGTCACGCGAATCACCGGCGCATCGGTCGGCAACGACGGCGCCGATACATCGTCGGACATGAAGATCAGATCGACGTGATCGGCTTGCGCGTCGGCACCCTCGTTTTCGAACAGCGCGGACGACGCGACGTGCGTCATCCGCATGCCGAGCGCCGTGCCGAAATGCGTCAGCGCGCGCGCGGTGCGTTCGTCGTCGCATGCGACCAGCGCGTGTTTGCCGAGCAGGCCGTCCGCGGGGCCAACCGGCATTTCGACCGGCAATTCGATATGCAGCGTCATGCACGTGCCGCGGCCCGACTCGCTGCGCAGCGCCAGCGTGCCGCCCATCAATTCGGCGAGCTTGCGGCAGATCGCGAGTCCGAGGCCCGTGCCGCCGAAGCGGCGCGTCGTCGACGATTCGGCCTGCACGAACGGCTCGAACAGATGCGCCTGCATATGCGGCGCGATGCCGATGCCGGTGTCCTCGACGCTCAACGCAACAAGCTGCCGCGCGCCGTCCCCGTCGATCGCAGTCGCGCTCACGTTCACGCAGACCTCGCCGCGCGGCGTGAACTTGATCGCATTGCTCAGCAGATTGAACAGGATCTGCCGCAGCCGCACGCTGTCGCCACACAGCACCGCGGCGACGTCCGGCTCGACATCGACGCGCAGCTTCAATCCCTTCTCGTGCGCGCGCCCCGCGAGCAGCCCCACCGCGCGATCGACGAGTTCGCGCACGTCGAACGGCTCCGACTCGATCGCGAGCCGCCCCACTTCGATCTTCGCGTAGTCGAGCAGGTCGTCGAGGATCTGCAGCAGCGCGCCCGCCGACTCCTGCACCATGCCGACCATCTCCGACTGCTCGACGTTGAGCGGCGTGCGCTCCAGCACCTCGACGAGCCCGAGCACGCCGTTCATCGGCGTGCGGATCTCGTGGCTCATCATCGCGAGAAAGTTGTCCTTCGCGCGCGACGCCGCCTGCGCAATGTCCCGCGCGCGCGCCAGTTCGTCGGCGCGCGCACGCTCGACGCTCACGTCGGCCGCATAACCGCTCCACACGACCGAACCGTCGTCCTTCCGGTGCGGGACGAACTCCGCGCGCAGCCACAACGTCCCGTCGGACGCGAAATAGCGGAACTCGACGTGCACCGGCGTCAGCCGCCGCGCGGAACGTTCGAGCCACACGATCAGACGCTTGCGATCCTTCGGATGCACGCGCTGCATGTCGAGCGCGTTCGCGCGGATCAGTTCGCTGCCGCCGTCGCCGAACAGCCGCTGCGTGTCGCCGCCGATGTACGGGAACGCATAACGGCCGTCCGGCGTGCGCCGAAGCTGGAACACGATCGCCGGCAGCGAGTGCGTGACGTCGGACAGCAGCCGCTCCGTTTCGCGCGCGCGCAGTTCCGCGCGACGGATGTCGGTGATGTCGATCATCGTGCCGAGCACGCAGAACGGCTCGTTGCGGCTGTCGCTGCACAGACGCGTCGCGAAGATGCCGTGCCGCGCTTCATCGTCGCGGTCGGCGCGGCCATCGTGGCCGTCGAGCACGAGTTCGACGCGCCGCGCGCCGCCATCGGCGACGGTCTGCCGGTACATGCCGTCCACGCGCCGGCTGTTCGCTTCGCCCCACGGCGCGACGCTGGTGCTGGACCGGCCGAGCAGTTGCACGCGCGACAGGCCGGTCGCTTCCTCGTAGGCGTGGTTCACCGCGAGATAGCGGTTCTGGAGATCGCGCGCCGCCAGCGGATACGGAATCATCTCCATCATCGTGTTCTGCAATTCGACCTGCCGCGCGAGCACACGCTCGGCGCGGCGGCGGCGCTTCATCTCGCGCTGGAGCAGCACGTACGCGCGCAGCGTGACGAGCAGCACCACGCCGAACACGATCAGCAACGGCAGCAGCCGCAGCGCGTTCACGCTCCAGCCGCTACGCCCGGCGACAGCCGCCGTCACCCAGCGGTGACGGATGCGCTGCGCCTCGCCCGCCGGCATCGCGCGCAGCGCGCGGTCGATCAGCCCGGCGAGCGGCGCGAGATCGCCGCGCACCGCGAAGCTCACCTCATCGTCGTGGCCGGCCGGCCCGACGATCTGCAGTTCGTCGTCGTGATCCCGCCGCAGCGGGCCGGCGACCGCCGCGGCGTCCGCGATCAGCACGTCCGCGCGCCGGTCGGCGACCATCGTCAGCCCTTCGTCGAGCGTCGCCGCGCGGACGATCTGCGAACCCGGCAGATCCGTCGCGAACAACTCGGCGGCCGGCGCGTGCGGCGTCAGCACGACGCGCCGGCCCGCGAAGTCCTTGAGGCCGCGCACGACCGGCTCGTTCCGGCGCGCGACCAGCGCGAACGGATAGTGCTCGTACGGCTGCGTGAACTGCGCGCCGGGCAGCCGCGCATCGTCGCGCATCGCCGTCGCGAGCAATGCGAAGTCGCCGTGCCGGAACGCGCCGGTCGTTTCGATCCAGCCCGGCGTGGGTATCCGGCGGAACGTGACGCCGAGCACATGGCCGAGATAGTCGAGGTAGTCGCTGGCGATCCCGGACGGCTGCCCGGACGGACCGACGTAGCTGAACGGCGCCCAGTCGTCGTCGAAGCCGACCGACAGCGGCGGCAGCGCGCGCAGCCACGCGCGCTCGTCCGCCGACAGCGCGAGCGGCGACGTCGGCATCCGCGGCGCGCCGTCGAGCCAGCGCGCGCGCAGCGCGGTCGCCGCGGCGGGCCGCACGCCGCTCAACGCGACGTTGAGCCGGTCGCGCAGCGCCTTGGCCGACGCCGGCACCGCAAAGCGCATGTCGCGCACGACCATGCGTTCCTCGTAGGCGATGCGCAGCCCGCGAAACGCTTCCGCCGACAGCTGATAACGGACGACCGCCGCGAAACCCGCATAGACGTCGGCCGAGCCCGTGGCGACCGAATCGAGCGCATCCCACGTGGTCGCATACGGTTCGATGGTCGCCTGCGGGAAACGCTTGCGCAGCAGTTGTTCGAGCGCGAAGCCCCTCTCGGTCGCGATGCGCGCGCGGGCGATCCGGTCGGGCGACGTGAGCGCGTCCGCATCGTCGCTGCGCGTGACGAACGCGGCCGCGCCGTTCAGATAAGGCGTCGTGAACGCGAGGCAGCGTTCGCGCTCGGGCGTGCGCGCGACGCTCATCAGCAGATCGACTTCCCCCGCGCACGCGGCCGCGATCAGCCGCGGCATGTCGGGATAACGCTTCGGCACGAGTTCGACGTCCGTCCCGACGAGCAGGCGCAGATAGTCGGCGCTGAAGCCGGTGACCCGGTCGCCGTCGAGCACTTCGAGCGGCGGCCAGCCGTCGGCCAGCACGCCGACCAGCAGCCTCGGCGGAAACGGCGTCGAAACCGGCTGGCTCGCGGCCGGCTTCGATACGTCGGCAGGCGATTGCGCGGTGGCTTGCGGGTGCGCGAATACGACGAGCAGCGTGAACGCCGATGCGATCAGCCGGCGCCAGCGCGAACCGTGCATGCGGAACTTCATCGGACGCGGCGAGCCGGCGACGCGGATCAGGCGGAACCGCCGGGTTCCGCCGTGACCGGCCGCACCCGGCCGGCGCGCGCGGCGAGCGCCGCGTGGCACAAGCCTGCGCCGATGCCGCCGAGCATCGGCGCGGCCCAGAACAGCCAGAGTTGATCGAGCGCCCAGCCGCCGACGAACAGCGCGGGGCCGGTCGAGCGCGCCGGGTTGATCGCGCCGTTCGTGACCGGCATCGTGATCAGATAGATCGTCGCGAAACACGCGCCCGTCGCGATCGCCGCGACGCGGCGGCGATCGGGTGTGCCTGACATTACGAGGTGCGTCGTCACGAACGCGAGCGTCATCGCGAGTTCGATCACGAATGCGGACGACAGCGAATAATCGGACGGCGAATGCGCGTCATAACCGTTGACGCCGAATTCGGAAATCGACAGCGAGAAACCGGGACGACCACTCGCGATCCATACGAGCAACGCGGCGCCGAGGATCGCGCCGGCCGTCTGCGCGGCGAGATAAGGCGCGACGTCGCGCACCGGGAAGCGCCTCGCCACCGTGTAGCCGATGGTCACCGCCGGGTTGAAGTGCGCGCTTGCGGCGCGCGCGGCGACGAGATTCGCCGCGAGCAGCGCGAGACCGAATGCGACCGGCGTCCCGAGCAGGTTCCAGCCCTGCACCGGAATGCCGGCATTCAGCGCGGCGCCCGCGCAGCCCGCGAAAACGAGCCATCCGGTTCCCACGCATTCGACCAACAGTCGCCTTCCCAACTTCATCTCACCGTCTCCGTATCTACGCCAGTCCGTGCCGTCTAGCCGGTGCCGTCCTGTGATGCCTCGATACAAGAGCAGTAAAAGATTCAGCGGAAATGTCCGGCAGTTCGCGCACCTATCCTTAAATTCTGATCAGAACCCGATAGCCACTGGATAGGACGATTCTGAAAAGGCGAGCGCTGCGACACGATGCCCTGGTGAAATCAATCGGGGCTCGAAGCCGTGCGGCGCGTTTATCCGAACATCCGCGACACGATGCCGGACTCGACCGCGAACCGGTACAGCTCGACGTCGTTCGCGAGCGACAGCTTTTTCATCGCGGAGCATTTCTGCGCGCTGATCGTCTTCACGCTGCGGCCGAGGCGCACGGCGATCTCCGTCACGCTCAGGCCCGACGCGTAATGAACGATCACTTCGATCTCGCGCCTCGATAGCTGACGCGCGCTGCCGTCGTCGGCCGCCGCGGGCCAGTCGCGCGCGAGCAGATCGCGGACGAGCGGGCCGAGATACCGCTCGCGCGCCATCGCGGACGCGATCGCATCCGGAATCAGGTCGACGCAGTCTTTCTTGCTGAGGATGCCGTCCACCTGCATCCGCAGCAGGCGATGCAGCACGGCCGGAGCCGTTTCGCCCGTCAGCACGATCAGCGACGCGTGCGCGAAGCGCCGCCTGAAGTCGAGCAGCATGTCGTGTGCGTCGAGGTCGCCCGCGCAGGGCATGTAGAGATCGGTGATGACGACGTCGAAGTCGACCCGCGCGGCTTCGTCGAACAGTTCGGCAAACGTCGTCGCGCGGCCGACCACGCGCAGGCGAGGCCAACGGCCGATCAGCCGTTCAAGCGCGTACAGCACGACCGGATGATCGTCGGCGACGATGATGCGCGCGGGCGTTAGCGGTCCGCTCATCGCACGCGGCGCCTTTCGGCGAACGAAGAAACCGCCGAACCGGAAGCCGCATCGGCATCGGCCAGCACGTCGTGCGCCAGCCGCGTAGACGCGCCCGTCTCGTCATCCGGACAACGCGTGACGACCACGCAGTCGTGGATCGTCTGCCGAAACGCGCCGTGTCCGAGCAGGCACAGCTGCCGCACGCTGACGCCGGCCGTCTCCAGATCGCAAAGAATCTGCGCGCTGACGCTCACGCAGCCTCGGCACGCATCGCGGACCACCGTCGTCAGCGCGCCGGCCACGTCGCTTTTGCGCAGCATGCCCGCGATGCCGGTGCTCAACGCCGCGCTCAGCAGCGACGCTTCGGTTTCGACGGTCAGCACCACGACGGGCAACGACGGCCAGCCGCTACGCAGACGCTCGACGAACCCGCGGCATTCGGGACCGTCGCCCGCGCCGTCGAGCATCGCGAGGCTGGTGACGACCACGTCGCACGGCATCGCGCCGAGCAGCGCAAGCAGTTCGCCGGGACTCGACGCTTCTCCGACGACGTCGATGCCGTCCGCCCCCAGCGCGCAACGCACGCCGAGGCGGACGAACGGATGATCGTCGGCGAGGATCACGCGTAGGTTCACAGGGGTTCTCTGTCGTTGTCGGGAGCCTTTTGTGCGGCTCCCGCTGTTCGATGATCTGAAGACTCGTTTTGCGAGTGCGTGCCATCAGACCATCGAAGCTCGACGGCAGAAATCGGAGATTTCCGAAATGTTAAGCCCTTGTTAAATCAACGCGCGGGCACCACGGGCATACGACAGACGCCGGCGCATCGGGCCGGCGAAATCGCAACGGATTGCGAAGGAATACGCGCCAGGCCGCGTGCTCCGTGCGCGGTCAACCCGCGTAACCGACCAGTTCCGCGAAACGCAGCAGATCGACGTTGCCGCCCGACACGATCACGCCGACGCGCTTGCCGCGCACATCGACCTTCCGTTGCAGCACCGCCGCCGCCGCGAGGCAGCCGGTGGGCTCGACGACGGCCTTCATCCGGCTCGCGAAGAACTTCATCGTATCGACGAGTTCCGCGTCGCTGACCGTCACGATGTCGTCGACCAGTTCGCGGATCACCGCGAACGTGTATTCGCCGAGGTGCTGCGTCTGTGCGCCGTCGGCGATCGTCTTCGGCGTGTCGATGTGCACGATCGCGCCCGAACGCAGGCTGCGCTGGCCGTCGTTGCCCGCTTCCGGTTCCACGCCGATCACCTTGCAGTCAGGGTTCAGCGCGCGCGCCGCGGTCGCGCAGCCCGACAGCAGGCCGCCGCCGCCGAGGCACACGAACAACAGGTCGAGCGGGCCGGCGTCCTCGATCAGTTCCTTCGCGGCCGTGCCCTGCCCGGCCATCACGTGCGGATGGTCGTACGGCGGGATCAGCGTGAGGCCGCGTTCCGCCGCGAGCCGGCGGCCGAGCGCCTCGCGGTCCTCGGTGTAGCGGTCGTAGAACACGAGTTCGCCGCCGTAGCCGCGCGTCGCTTCGACTTTCACCGCGGGCGCGTCCTGCGGCATCACGATCACCGCCTTCACGCCGAGCAGCCGCGCGGACAGCGCGATCGCCTGCGCATGGTTGCCGGACGAAAACGTAATCACGCCGCCGGCCTTCTGCTGCGGCGTGAACTGCGCGATCGCGTTGTACGCGCCGCGAAACTTGAACGCGCCCATCCGCTGGAAGTTCTCGCACTTGAAGAACAGTTGCGCGCCGGTCAGGTCGTTCGCAGTGGTCGAGGTCAGCACCGGCGTGCGGTGCGCGACGCCGCGAATGCGCTCGTGCGCGGCGACGACGTCGTCATAGGAAATCGGCAAGGTGCTCATGGTCGGGATTCCGTCGGCAGGTAGGTATAGACGGTCGAGCGCGCAACGCCCAGCGTGCGCGCGACCTCGGAAAGCGCATGGCGCAGGTTGAGCAGGCCGGCGTCGGCGAGTTCGCGCACCGCGTCGCGGCGCTGCGCGAGCGTGAGGCCGATCGGCGTCGTGTTGCGCGCGGCCGCGAAACGTTCGAGCGTCGCGCGCACGTCGCCGAGCTGGCGCGATGCGAGCGTCTCGACGACCGGCGCGCTCGACGGCGCGGTGCTCATCAGCTGGCCGAGGCCGGCCGTGACCGCGCCGAGCAGCGACACGTCCATGTTCAGGCAGATCGCCGCGACGTAGTCGCCGGCGCTGTTCTTCAGGCCGATCGACGTGCTCTTCGCGGGGCGGCCGTCCGGGAAGCGGTTCGGGTAGTTCTGCACGACTTCCGGGAAGCCCGGATCGGTGATCCGCGCGAGACCCATTTCGGTGACCGCGTCGCCGACGCTGCGGCCGGACAGGTTGTTCGCGATCGCGACGACCGAATGCCCGGGACGCGACAGGTCGTGCAGCACCACCTCGACGAGCGGCGCGAGCGTCTGCCCGAGCGCCTCGACGATCTTGCGGCCTTCGCGCAGCAACAACTGGTTTTCGCGGTCGACGTTTCTCATGGGAGAAATTTTGCCGGATATTGACGATTTGTCAATATCGCGACGGGTGAGGCCGTTGGGCGACGCGGGCGGCGGCTTCCAGGTCCGAAAAAAAACCCGCGCGGAGGCGGGGCGGCGTCGATCGTCGAAGGGCTTCCCTAACGCTGCTGCCTCCCGGCGGTCGCGCGATCCAGTTCGCAAAACTCGAAATCGGACAACGCGATCTCGCCGGCCGCCACGTTCTCCTCCAGATGCGCGACGCGCGAGGTGCCCGGTATCGGCAGGATCACCGGGCTGCGCTGCAACAGCCACGCAAGGGCGATCTGTCCGACGCTCGCCTGATGGTTGCGCGCGATGGTGTCGAGAAGCGAACCGGGACGGGTCAGTTCGCCGGCGGCCAGCGGGAACCAGGGGATGAAGCCGATCCCATGGGCGGCGCAGTAATCGAGCACGTCTTCGCTGCCGCGGTCGCCGAGGTTGAAGCGGTTTTGCACAGTCGCCACGTCGAAGTATTTCGAGGCCGCCTTGATGTCGGCCACCGACACTTCGCTCAGGCCGGCGTGACGGATCACGCCGCTATCGATCAGATGGCGCACGGCGCCGAACTGCTCGTCCCGCGGCACCGACGGATCGATGCGATGCAACTGCCACAGGTCGATCCGTTCGACGCCCAGCCGTTGCAGGCTGCCGTGCGCCTGCCGGATCAGATAGTCTGGCCGGCCCTGCGGCGTCCACTGGTCGGGACCGGGGCGCGTCAGTCCCGCCTTGGTCGCCACGACCATGCCGGCGTCATACGGATGCAGCGCCTCGCGGATCAATTCCTCCGAAACGTTCGGCCCGTACGAATCCGCCGTGTCGATGAAATTCACGCCGAGTTCGGGCAGGCGGCGCAGCACGCGGATCGCCTCGTCGCGATCGGCGGGCGCGCCCCAGATGCCGGGGCCGGTGATCCGCATCGCGCCGAATCCGAGCCGCCGGATTTCGATGTCGCCGCCGATTCTGAAAGTACGGTGTGGGATAGTCATGTTCATCCTCGCTGCCTGAGTAAGAGCCCTGCGTCATGGGGCGGTGACCGCCGCTGCCTGTGTCTTGACCACGTACCTGCCGATGCCGACCGTGAGGATCAACGCCGCGACTTCGCACGCGGCGGCGGTCCAGCCGAGATTGTTCACCGACGTGAGACTCAAGGTCAGCGAACCGAGCGCCGCGCCGAGCGAAAAGCCGAGATACATGAACGATGCGTTCAGCGACAGCGCAATGGGCGTGCCGCGCAGCCCGGCCTGATGGATGAGGCCGGCCTGCTGGGCGGGATAAAAAGACCAGTGCGCAATGCCCCAGGCCACCACGCCGATCAGAATGGGGACCAGCGCCCACGTCGTCGGCAGCCAGTGCGCGCTGGCCGACATCAGCGAAAACGCGACGATCGATACGCCGAGGCACGGGACGATCACGCGGCGCGGGCCGACGCGATCCACCGCCCTGCCGCCGCTGAACACGCCGATCGCGGCCGCGACGCCCCACGTGAACAGCACGTAGCCGATCTGTCCACCATGCAGCGGCGTGGTGCGGGCAATGAACAGCGCGAGGTACGTATAGATCGTGTACGCGCCCATGGCCCAAAGCGTGGTGACGAACAGTGTCATCAGGATGACCGGCTGGCGGGCGACGTGGATGCGCTCGCGCAGCGTCGCGCCCGGCAAGCCTGCGCCGATGCTGCGCGGCAGGCCGAACAGCAGGCCCGCCGTGGCCGCGGCGGACAGCGCGGCCACGCCCGCAAAGGTCATGCGCCAGCCGAGCCGGTCCCCGACCAGCGCGCCGAGCGGCACGCCGAACGCCACGGCGATCGTGATCCCGCCGTTGACGATGGCGAGCGCCGTGCCGCGCCGCTCGGGACCGGCGATCGCGCCGGCCAGCGCGTTGGCGCCGGGCACGTACAGGCCGGCAGCGGCCGCGAGCAGGATGCGGGCCGCCAGCAGCGCCCAATAGCTCTGGGCGGCCCACGCAACGACGTTCGCCGCCGTGAACGCACAGAGCGCGACGATCATCAGCGTGCGGCGATTGAATGCGCCGGTCAGCGCGGTCAGGATCGGCGAGCTGAGTGCGTAGGCCAGCGCGAACACCGTGACCAGTTGGCCCGTGGCGATGACGCTCGTATGCAGATCCGCGGCGATGTCGGGCAGCAGGCCGGCGATCATGAAACTCTCGGTGCCGACGGCGAACGTCCCCAGCGCCAGCCAGTACAACGGCGCCAGAGACGGGGGCGAGGTCGTGGGACTCACCATGCGCTCCGCTTACGCCGCTGCCGCGTTGCGGCCGTGGAACGGATAGTCGGTATAGCCGACGTCGGTGCCGCCGAAGAAGGTCGCGCGGTCGTACGGGTTCAGCGGCAGCTTGAGGCGCAGCCGTTCGGGCAGATCCGGGTTCGCGATGAAGTCGCGGCCAAAGGCGACCAGGTCGGCGTTGCCCGCCTGCAGGATCGCTTCAGCCGTGTCGCCCTTGAAGCCGCCGGCGGCGATGATGACGCCGTTGTAGTGCTGGCGGATCAGTTGCGCCGCGACCGGGTTCGGGTCCTTGCTGTCGTCGTCGACGTTGCCCAGCACACGCGGCTCGATCAGGTGCAGGTAGGCGAGGTTCAGCTTCGCCAGTTCCCCGGCGACGTAGGTGAAGAGCCCTTCCGGATCGCTGTCGGACATGTCGCCCCACGTGCCGCTGGGGCCGAGGCGCACGGCCACGCGCTCGCTGCCCCACACCGGGATGATCGCCCGGGTGACTTCCATCAGGAAGCGGGTCCGGTTTTCGAACGACCCGCCGTAGAGGTCGGTGCGCTTGTTGCTGCCGTCCTGCAGAAACTGGTCGAACAGATAACCGTTGGCGGCGTGCAGTTCGACGCCGTCGAAACCGGCCTCCTTGCCGCGAACCGCGGCCGTGCGGAAGCTTTCGACCAGTCCGGCGATTTCGGGAAGAGTCAGCGCGCGGCTCGGCGTGTTCGGAACCCAGCCGGCTTCGGTATACGCGACGCCGCCGTGCAGCACGGCCGACGGCGCCACCGGCTGGCCGCCGCCCGGCTGCAACTGGCTGTTGGACTGGCGTCCGGCGTGATAAAGCTGCAGGAAAATGCGGCCACCCTTCGCATGCACGGCGTCCGTCACCTGCTTCCAGCCGGCGATCTGGCTGTCGTCGTAGAGGCCGGGCGCACCGAGGTAGCCGTTGCCGTCGGGCGCGGCGATCGTCGCTTCGCTGATCAGGAAGCCGCCTGCCGACGTGCGCTGCGCGTAGTACTCGGCCATCAGCGGGCCAGGCTTCGCGCCCTGTTCCGCACGCATGCGGGTGAGCGGAGCCAGCACCACGCGATGGGAAAATTCGTAGGGACCGACCTTAACTGCCGAAAGAAGTTTGGACATGATTTCCTCAAGGTTTGAGTGGCTGCTGACGTTCGATCAACAGCGGGTTTCGAACTTGAGGGCAAGTGTATGAACGGCGCGGCAGAAGAAAAATGGGCCGAGGTTCCGAATATCCAGGACGGAAGTGTCCGCAATCAGCAAACGAGCGGGCAGTGTCGTCCGCCGATGTGTCGTTTGCGAGCGCCGGAAAATAAGGCTAAGGTAGCCGCCATATCGGACAAATGTGTCTTTAACGGACCTCGGGACACGCGAATGGACAGCCTCAGCGGTATCTCCGTGTTCGTGCAGGCGGCGGAAACCCGCAGTTTTACCCAGGCCGGACGGCTGCTCGGCGTATCGTCGTCGGCGGTCGGCAAAAGCATTGCGCGCACCGAGGAACGGCTGGGCGTGCGGCTCTTTCACCGCAGCACGCGCAGCATCACGCTGACCGCCGAAGGGCTGTTGTTCCTCGAACGGTGCCGGCGCATCCTCGGCGAAGTCGAAGCGGCGGAAGCCGAGTTGTCGGACGCCGCCGGCAGTCCGCGCGGCCGGCTGCGGATCGGCACGCCGCAACTGTCCGGGCTGTTCATGCCGGCGCTCGACGGCTTCATGCAGCAATACCCGGACATCGAACTCGACGTCGATCTGTCGGACCGCATGGTGGACATCATCGAAGAAGGCTTCGATGCGGTGATCCGCACGGGCGAGCAGCACGACTCCCGGCTGGTGTCGCGGCGTCTCGGTTCGTGCGCCCAGGTGCTGGTCGCGTCGCCCGGTTATCTGCAGCAGCGCGGGCTGCCCACGCACCCTTCCGAACTCGTCCGGCACGCGTGCCTGCTGCACAAGTTTCCCGCCAGCGGCAAGCTCGAACGCTGGCCCTTTCAGCTTGAAGTCTCCGAAGCGGAGCCGGAACTGCCGCAGACCTTCGTCAGCAGCACCATCGAAGTGCTCGGCTTTCTCGCGCTTCAGAACAAGGGGCTCGCGTTCCTGCCGACCTTCCTCGTGCGCGACGCGCTGGCAAGCGGCGCGCTTCAGATCGTGCTCGACGATTTCATCGACCAGACCGTTACGTTCTGGATCCTGTGGCCAGCGAGCCGTTATGCGTCGCCGAAGCTGCGCGTGTTCATCGACTATATGAGCCAGAACCTGAAGATCTAGCGCGAGCGCATACCGGACCTCGACGTCCGGAATGATCGGAGCAACAGCCCGTTTATTTCCGGCTCCCGGGACCCTACTCTTTGCCCGACGCCGCGCGGATGGTCCGCGAGGCGTCGACAGGAGAGTTCTTGTGAACGGAATCGTCAGGCGGGCTACGGGCTCCGACAAAATCAGGGTGGGTGTCGTCGGGCTCGGCCACTGGTCGGAATATGGGCACTTGCCTTCACTCAAACTGCTGCCGGACTACGAACTGACGGCGGTGTACAGCCGCAGTCCGGAAAAAGCGGCGGCGCTGGTCGCGCGCCACGGGTTCAGGTACGCGGCGGCGTCGCTGCACGACCTGGTCTCGCATCCGGAAGTCGATCTCGTGCTCGTGCTGACGCCCGCGTTCCAGCACGAAGAAGGGATCCGCGCCGCGATCGGGGCCGGCAAGGACGTCTACTGCGAATGGCCTCTCACGCCGAACACCGCGCTGTCCAGAGCGTTGCTCGCGCTGGCCGATAAAGCCGGTGTGCGCACCATCGTCGGTTTGCAGCGGCGGCTCAATCCGGGCTACCGCTACGTGCGCGATCTGCTGGACCAGGGCGAGATCGGCGAGATCCGTTCGGTGCGCCTGCACGTGAGCGTGGAGTATTTCCAGCGCGAACGGCCTGCTTCGCTTTACTACACGATTCCCGAAGAAAATTTCTCAAGCCTGCTGTCGATCTACGGCGGCCATTTTCTGGACGCGCTGTTCACGACGCTGGTCGGTTATCCGCAGAGCCTGTCGGCGCTGACCGTCAACCAGTTCAAGGAAGTCACGCTGCGGGAAACCGGCGAAACACTGCCGCACAGCAACCCCGATCAGGTAGTGCTGGCAGGGACGTTCGCCAACGGCGCCGTGCTGACGGCCCATATCGAGGCGGGAAAGCGCAACAACTTCGGCGTGCAGCTCGACGTGACGGGCAGCAAGGGCGACCTGAAAATCTCGAACACCACCAGCTTCGGCGACGCGTTCAACCGCATCCAGATCGCGCGGGGCGACGGCCAGCCGCTGACCGAACTGGCCATTCCGGCGCAATACGAATGGCTGCCGCCGAGCGAACGCGGCGCGAGCGTGCTCGAACTGGCGCACCTGTACGCCGCCCATGCCCGCGACGTGAAGACCGGTTCGACGCTTGCGCCCACTTTCGCGGACGCGGTTCGCATGCACGAACTGATGGACCGGATCGTGGAGTCGGATCGCACGGGCCGGCGGATCCCGCTTTCGTTCAGCACGGCCGGTTGAGGGGATAGCCGGTCGGTCGTCGAGCGGCTGCATCGGACTGCCGCGCGGACAGTCGATTGTCGAACGCCGCCATCGATCAATACTGCGCGACGGCAGCGCGGATGCGCTCCGCGGTCTGGGCGTCGAGCGGCGTGTAGACGATCATCCCGAGGTCCGGCCGACCGTCGACCGCGAACAGCGAATACTCCAGCTCGACAGGCCCCAGCCGCGGATGCAGCAGGCGCTTCACGTTCTCGCCCCCGCTGTGTCCCAGCACCTGATTGTCGCGCCACATGCGGTCGAAGTCGGGGCTGGCGCGGCACAGGTCGTCCACCAGATCGCCCACTTCGGACGCGAGCCCCGCGCGCGCCACGTCCGCGCGGAACGCTCCCACGACGAAGCGCGCGACGCTCTCCCATTCGCGCTGTTTCGCGCGCACGGCCGGATCGCTGAACAGAAAGCGGAGGATGTTGCGCTGACCGGCCGGCAGCATGCTGTAGTCGGTGAGCACGACGGCCGCGGCGCGATTCCACGCGACGACGTCCCACGTCGCGGTCTTGATGATCGACGGGCTGGCGTCGAGCGAATCGAGCACGCGCTGCAACCGCGGATTCACGCCGTCGACGGAACGGTAGCGCACTTCCGGCGGCCGCCCGAGGCCCAGCATGAAGAGATGCTCGCGCTCGATATCCGTCAGCATCAGCGCCGCGCAGATGCGCTCCAGCACCTCCGCGGACGGCGCGCCGCCACGGCCCTGTTCGAGCCACGTGTACCAGGTGGAACTGATGTTCGCGCGCTGCGCGACCTCTTCGCGGCGCAGCCCCGGCGTGCGCCGGCGGCCCGCAAAGCCGAAGCTGGCCGGATCGAGCCGCGTGCGGCGGCTGCGCAGAAAATCGCCGAGAGTCTGGGCGGCGGTCACGGACATGATGAGCCTGTTAGTCGTTTTACCGGGATAACGTCACTACTTCAACAGGATAACGGATGGCCGCATAGTGCGTGGGTCACGACGCAGCAACCTTCTTCATAGGATCGGGGCAGGTGCTGAGGCGCTTACTGCGGTCGGCAGCTTTGCATGGGATCGGAGTAGGCGCTAAAGCGCCAACTCTGATCGACAGCTTTGCATGGGACCCAAGTAAGCGCTAAAGCGCTAACTCGGGTCGACAACCGGAGACTTCACAATGCGTATCTTTCTAACGGGCGCTACCGGCTTCATCGGCTCGGCGCTGGTGCCCGAACTCATCAACGCCGGTCATCAAGTGATCGGCATGACCCGCTCCGACGCGGGCGCGCAAGCACTGACCACAGCGGGCGCCGAAGTCCATCGCGGCACGCTCGAAGACACCGACAGCCTGCGCAGCGGCGCGGCAAAAGCAGATGCCGTCATCCACCTCGCGTTCGACCACGACTTCTCGCACTTCGTCGAGAACTGCGAAAAGGACAAACGCGCGATCGCGGCGCTCGGCTCGGCGCTGGCCGGCTCCGGGCGTCCGCTGCTCATCACGTCAGGCACCGGCGTCGGCAGCCGCGACGACGGGCAACCGGCCACCGAGGACGTGTTCAACACCACTCATCCGAATCCGCGCATCGGCTCGGAACTGGCCGGCAACGCGCTGCTGGAAGCCAGCGTCAACGTGTCGGTGATGCGCCTGCCGCAAGTGCACAACCCGTTCCGCCAAGGCCTCATCACGCCGCTGATCCAGATCGTGCGCGAGAAAGGCGTGTGCGCATACGTGGAGGACGGCCGCAACCGCTGGCCGGCGGGTCATCTGTCGGACGTCGTGCGGCTGTACCGGCTCGCGATCGAAAAGGGCGAACGCGGTGCGCGCTATCACGCGGTCGGCGAAGAAGGCGTCAGCGCCCGCGAAATTGCCGAGGCGCTGGGACGCGGGCTGAAGCTGCCGGTCGTGTCGATCGCGCGCGACGAAGTACAGGCGCACTTCGGATGGATGGCGATGTTCGCAGCACTCGACATGCCGGCATCGAGCGCGCAGACACAGGCCCGCCTGGGCTGGAAGCCGACAGGCCCGACGCTCATCGCCGACCTGAACGAAGCGCGCTACGTCGAGGCGTCGGCGTAACGTTCGCGGTCGTCGTCAGCCGAATGGCCGCGCACGTCGAAACCCGACGCAGGCCTCTGCAAACAGCGCGCACCCGATACGAACGGTAAAATCCAGCAAACCTACCGTCGTGTTGGAGCAGGTGTTTGACAGCGCAGAACCAGGGCTTCATCTTGACCCGTCACTGGCGAGACACGCCGGCCGGCACGGAGGTCGTGTTCTGGCTGGCGACGGACGACGGTCCGCGCCAGCTTCGCCTGCGCCCGCAGGAATCCGTTGCGTTCGTCCCCGCCGCGCAGCGCGACCAGGTCGAATCGGCCCTGAGTCGCGAATCGCCGTCCGCGCGGATCGAACTGCGTCCGCTCGAACTGCGCGACTTCCATCATCGCCCGGTGCTGGGGCTGTACAGCCAGCAATACCGGCAGCTTACCCAGTTCGAAAAGCGTCTGAAGCAGGCCGGCGTCGACGTCTACGAAGCGGACGTGTTCCCGCCGGACCGGTACATGATGGAGCGCTTCATCACGGCGCCCGTCTGGTTCGGCGGTCGATCCACCGGCAACGGCCCGTTGCTCGACGGCGACATGAAACCCGCACCGGACTATCGGCCGCAGTTGCGGCTGGTGTCGCTCGACATCGAGACCAGCGCGCAGGGAGAGCTTTATTCGATCGCACTCGAAGGCTGCGGGCAGCGTCAGGTCTACATGCTCGGGCCGGCGAACGGCGACGGCGGCCCGGTCGATTTCGACCTCGAATACTGCGAGAGCCGTCCGCTGCTGCTCGAACGGCTGAACGCATGGATGGCCCGCCACGATCCCGACGCGATCATCGGCTGGAATCTGGTGCAGTTCGATCTGCGCATCCTTCATCAGCACGCCGAGCAATATCGCGTGCCGTTGCGTCTCGGCCGCGACGGCAGTGCGATGGGCTGGCGGGAACACGGCCTCACGCAAGGGCATTTTTTCGCGGATGCCGCCGGCCGGCTGATCATCGACGGCATCGAGGCGCTGCGCTCGGCGACCTGGAGTTTCCCGTCGTTCAGCCTCGAATACGTGTCGCAGTCGGTGCTCGGCGAAGGCAAGGCGATCGACAACGCGTATCAGCGCATGGACGAAATCCAGCGCCGCTTCGACGAGGACAAGCCGGCGCTCGCGCGCTACAACCTGAAAGACTGCGAGCTGGTGACGCGGATCTTCGCCAAAACCGAACTGCTCGCGTTCCTGCTGGAACGCGCGACCGTGACGGGCCTGCCGGCGGACCGCAGCGGCGGATCGGTGGCCGCGTTCACGCATCGCTACATGCCGCTCATGCACCGGCTCGGCTACGTCGCGCCGAACCTCGGCGACGTCGCGGGCGCGCCCAGTCCGGGCGGCTTCGTGATGAATTCCCGACCGGGTCTCTACGACTCGGTGCTCGTGCTCGACTACAAGAGCCTGTACCCGTCGATCATCCGCACCTTCCTGATCGATCCGGTCGGTCTTGTCGAAGGTTTGCGCAGTCCCGATGACGCGCACTCGGTCCCCGGCTTTCTCGGCGCGCGTTTCTCGCGGACCCGGCATGGCCTGCCGTCAGTCGTCGCGCAGATCTGGGAAGCGCGCGAGGCAGCCAAGCGCGATCACGACAAGCCGCTGTCGCAGGCGCTGAAGATCATCATGAACTCGTTTTACGGCGTGCTGGGTTCGACCGGCTGCCGGTTCTTCGACCCGCGCCTCGCGTCGTCGATCACGATGCGCGGACACGAGATCATGCGCAAGACGCGCGAACTGATCGAGGCGCAGGGTTACGAGGTCATCTACGGGGATACGGATTCGACGTTCGTCTGGCTGAACCGCGCGCGCACGGAAGAAGAGGCCGCCCAGACAGGCCGAACCCTGGTCGGGCATATCAACGACTGGTGGCGGCAGCATCTGCGCGAACGGTTCGGTCTGGAAAGCGCACTGGAACTACAGTTCGAGCGGCACTATCGCCGCTTCTTCATGCCGACCATTCGCGGCACCGAAGAAGGCAGCAAGAAGCGTTATGCCGGTCTCACGCTGCATGACGATGGCACAGAGGAAGTCGTCTACAAGGGACTGGAGACGGTGCGCACCGACTGGACGCCGCTGGCTCAACGGTTCCAGCAGGAACTGTATCTGCGTGTGTTCAGGCAGGAACCCTATCAGGATTACGTGCGCGATTATGTGCGCCGGACGTTGAGCGGAGAGTTCGACGAACTGCTCGTCTATCGCAAGCGGCTGCGTCGTCCGCTCGCGGCTTACCAGCGCAACGTGCCGCCGCACGTGCGGGCCGCCCGCATGGCGGATGAATTCAACCGGCAGCAGGGACGGCCGCTGCAATATCAGAGCGGCGGCTGGATCAGCTACGTGATGACCAGCGCCGGGCCGGAGCCGCTCGAAACCTGGCGATCCGGACTCGATTACCAGCACTATCTGAGCAACCAGTTGCAGCCGGTGGCAGACGCGATATTGCCGCTGCTGAACGACGACTTCGAGACGCTGACGAGCGGTCAGCAGAAGCTTTTTTGACCCGGACGACGAACGACATCCGCGTCGAACGACGCGAGCCCATCGACGCCGTGGATTAGCCGTTGAACAAGCACCGCGACCCGACGCCAGGTATCCGGGTCGATCGGAGCCGCCATCGTTTTCAGCGGCAGCCACGTTTCGTCGGGGTGACCGGACTGCCGCGTGCGGGCTCCACCCTGCTGTGCCAGTTGCTGGCGCAACATCCTGACATCGACTGTGAAGGGCACAGTTCGCCGCTGTGCAACACGATGCCCGGCATCCCACGGTTCGCACGGTATCCGCTAGCGTTTATCGGCATCTGCGCCTGCTTTCTTGACTGGCGGCGCGTCGTGTGTTGTCCGGATCGCCTGCCGCCGATTAATTCGGCTACTCGACATTCACCGCGCCGATCAACGGCTTGCAGACAGCGTTAGTACCGGGCGGCAGGTCACGAACCGGGTCGGCGAGGGCCGTGGAGGAAAGCGTCTGGAAAGGTTCGCAGGGGTCGCAAGTCGGACCACGGGACACGGGAAAATCGGAAATGATCGGAGGGCCGCCGCATGCGGCTCGATACTTGAGCGTCCGAAGCTTCGCGCAGCTTCCTATTGTGCTGCATCAACCGGCTGAATCCGCAGCCTGCTTGTGACGTTCCGCCTGGCATTTCCGCGGAGTCAAAAAAACAACCCCGGCATCCCCTCGCAAATCGTTGAACCGAGAGAAGAAACCGGGGTGTGCTTTACAACAGACTGAGATAGTCCGGTCAGAACGGAATATCGTCATCCATCTCGTCGAACCCGCCGCCAGCCGGCGCATTCGAGCGGCCGCCGCCGCTGCCACCCGAGCCGCCGCTGCGCGCCGCGCCACCGCCGCCGCCCGAAGCCGCCCGACCGCCGCCGCGCGGCTGTTCAGCCGGCTCGCGGCTGTAACCGCCGTCGTCGCCGCCCATCGACGCGCCGCCGCTGCGGCCGCCGAGCATCTGCATCTGGTCCGCGACGATCTCGGTCGAGTAACGGTCGGTGCCGTCCTGCGCCTGCCACTTGCGCGTGCGGATGCGGCCTTCGATGTACACCGACGAGCCTTTCTTCAGATATTCCGACACGATCTCCGCCAGGCGTCCGAAGAACGCGACGCGGTGCCATTCGGTCATTTCCTTGAAGTCGCCGGACGCCTTGTCCTTGTAGCGGTCGGTCGTGGCAAGCCGGATGTTCGCGACCGCGTCGCCGCTCGGCAGATAGCGGACTTCCGGGTCGGCGCCGAGGTTGCCGACGAGAATGACCTTGTTCACGGATGCCATGAGTTTCTCCTGTTGATTCCGTTGCGAGGAGCGGCCGCGCGACGCCCGCGGCCGGCGTCGCGATGACGCGCGCCGCGGATGCGCCGCCTCCGCGAAAAATTACCGGGTTCGATGCTCAGGCGCGACGCGGCGGAGCCTTCATATTGGCGGCGATTATAAGCCAGCACAATACGAGGCCGGAGCACGCGTAAAACACCGCGCTCGGACCGTCCACCTTCAGCAGCCAGCCGCCGACGACGCCGCCGAGCGCGAGGCCCACCGACTGCGTCGTGTTGTACACGCCGGCCGCCGCGCCCTTGCGGGTGCCCGGCGCGAGCTTCGACACCAGCGAAGGCTGCGACGCCTCCAGAATGTTGAAGCCCAGAAAATAGACGAGGAGGATCGCCGCCACGATCGATATGGTATGCGGCGCGGCGCCGAGCGCCAGCTGGCCGATCAGGATAAGGGCGACCGCCGACACCAGCACCGGCTTCATCTTGCCCCGTTTTTCGGCCACGATGATCGCCGGGACCATCAGCACGAACGACAGCCCCATCACCGGCAGGTAGATCATCCAGTGCGAGCGGACCGGCAACCCGGCGTCTTCGAGCAGGCGCGGCACGACGAGGAAAAGCGCGGTCTGCGTCGCATGCAGCACCAGCACGCCGAAATTCAAACGCAGCAGTTCGACGTTGTGCAACACTTCCGCGAACGGTGCCCGCACGTGCACGGGTTTCGGCGCGTCCGGCACGATCCACAGCACGACGCCGACCGCGAGCAGAGACAGGGCGCCGACGATCGCGAAAAGCCCGCTCATGCCGACCCAGTGATAGACGACCGGCGCGCCGACGATCGCGACTGCGAACGACATGCCGATCGAGCCGCCGACCATCGCCATCGCTTTCGTCCGGTGTTCCTCGGCGGTCAGATCCGCGATGAACGCGATCACCGCGGACGACACCGCGCCCATCCCCTGGATCACGCGGCCCACGATGATCCACGTCATGTCGTGTGCGAACGCGGCGACGAAGCTGCCGAGCGCGAAGATCACGAGACCGGTCGCGATTACCGGCTTGCGGCCGATCTTGTCCGACACCCAGCCGTAGAAGATGTACAGCAGCGATTGCGTGACGCCATACGCGCCGAGCGCGATGCCGACAAGCAGCACGTTGTCGCCGCCCGGAATCGTCTTCGCATAGACCGAGAACACCGGCATGATCATGAAGAGACCCAGCATGCGCAGCGCGAAGATCGCGGCGAGCGACACGGTCGCGCGCAGTTCGGGCGCGCTCATGCGTGTGGATGTAGCGGACGGATTGGACATCGGGACGATTGTTCGATTTGAGCCGCGCTCGCCACGCGCAGCGAACGCGGGCAAAGGCAGGCTTCGTTGTGGCCGCGGCGCGGCCCATGCGGACGTCGCGCGGACCGCCGCGCAGCCGGTCGTCCGGCCTTGCAACCGGATGGAACGCATCCATCTACGGTGGCCCGGCGAACATGCGGCACCGCGCCCGTGACACGTCCGCGGCAGGCAGCGCCCGACACCCTTTCAGGAGCTTTCGAGGACCGTCAGCAAGCCGTAACGGCGGTCTGGAAAAGTCGTTATAGTAGCAGGTTTAGCCTCCCTTCCTTCCGGCAGGTTCATGGAACAAATCCGTATCCGTGGGGCCCGAACCCACAACCTGAAGAACGTTAATCTCGACCTGCCGCGTCACAAGCTGGTCGTGATCACCGGGCTGTCGGGTTCCGGCAAGTCGTCGCTTGCGTTCGACACGCTCTACGCGGAAGGCCAGCGGCGCTACGTCGAAAGCCTGTCCGCGTATGCGCGCCAGTTCCTGCAACTGATGGAGAAGCCGGACGTCGATCTGATCGAAGGTCTGTCCCCGGCGATCTCGATCGAGCAGAAGGCGACGTCGCACAATCCGCGCTCGACGGTCGGCACGGTCACCGAGATTCACGACTATCTGCGTCTGCTGTACGCGCGCGTCGGCACGCCGTACTGCCCAGACCACGAGATTCCGCTCGAAGCGCAAAGCGTGTCGCAGATGGTCGACGCGGCGCTCGCGCTGCCGGAGGAAACGCGGCTGATGATCCTTGCGCCGGCCGTGTCCGACCGCAAGGGCGAACACGCGGAACTGTTCGACGAGATGCAGGCGCAGGGTTTCGTGCGGTTCCGGGTGCGCTCGGGCGGCGGCACCGCGAACGAAGGCGAGGCGAAGATCTACGAAGTGGATTCGCTGCCGAAGCTCAAGAAGAGCGAGCGGCACACGATCGACGTCGTCGTCGACCGGCTGAAGGTGCGCGCGGACATGAAGCAGCGGCTCGCCGAGTCGTTCGAAACAGCGCTGCGCCTGGCCGACGGCCGCGCGATCGCGCTCGAAATGGACACCGGCCGCGAGCATCTGTTCAGCTCGAAGTTCGCGTGTCCGATCTGCTCGTACTCGCTGCCGGAACTGGAGCCGCGCCTCTTCTCGTTCAACAACCCGATGGGCGCGTGTCCGGAATGCGACGGCCTCGGCCAGATCACGTTCTTCGACCCAAAGCGGGTGGTCGCGCATCCGTCGCTGTCGCTCGCGGCGGGCGCGGTGAAGGGCTGGGACCGGCGCAACCAGTTCTACTTCCAGATGCTGCAAAGCCTCGCGGCGTTCTACGACTTCGACATCGACACGCCGTTCGAGGACCTGCCGGAAAAAGTCCGCAAGATCCTGCTGTACGGCTCGGGCAAGCAGCAGATCCCGTTCTCGTACATCAACGAACGCGGCCGCACGTCGGTGCGCGAGCACGTGTTCGAGGGGATCATCCCGAACCTCGAACGCCGCTACCGCGAAACCGATTCGGTCGCGGTGCGCGAGGAACTCGCGAAATACCAGAACAACCAGGCGTGCCCCGCGTGCGAGGGCACGCGGCTGCGCCGCGAGGCCCGCTTCGTGCGGATCGGCTCGCAGGACAACGCACGCGGGATCTACGAGGTGAGCGGCTGGCCGCTGCGCGACACGCTCGGCTACTTCCAGACGCTGCGCCTCGAAGGCTCGAAGCGCGAGATCGCCGACAAGGTCGTGAAGGAAATCGTCGCGCGGCTGATGTTCCTGAACAACGTCGGGCTCGACTATCTGTCGCTGGAGCGCAGCGCGGAAACGCTGTCCGGCGGCGAGGCGCAGCGCATCCGCCTGGCGTCGCAGATCGGCTCGGGGCTGACCGGCGTGATGTACGTGCTCGACGAGCCGTCGATCGGCCTGCACCAGCGCGACAACGACCGGCTGATCTCGACGCTCAAGCATCTGCGCGACCTCGGCAATTCGGTGATCGTCGTCGAGCACGACGAGGACATGATCCGGATGGCCGACTATGTGGTCGACATGGGGCCGGGCGCCGGCGTGCACGGCGGCATGGTGATTGCGCAGGGTACGCCGGACGAAGTCGAGGCGGACGCCGCGTCGATGACCGGCCAGTATCTGTCCGGCGCGCGCCGCATCGAATATCCGGAAGAACGCCGGGAGCCGGACGAGCGCCGGCTGCGCATCGTCGAGGCATACGGCAACAACCTGAAGCACGTGACGCTCGACCTGCCGGTCGGCCTGCTGACCTGCGTGACCGGCGTGTCCGGCTCGGGCAAGTCCACGCTGATCAACGACACGCTGTACCACGCGGTCGCGCAGCATCTGTACGGGTCGTCGGCCGAACCCGCGCCGTTCGAGGCGATCGAGGGGCTGGAGCATTTCGACAAGGTCATCAACGTCGACCAGTCGCCGATCGGCCGCACGCCGCGCTCGAACCCGGCGACCTACACCGGCCTCTTCACGCCGATCCGCGAGCTGTTCGCCGGCGTGCCGGCCGCCAAGGAGCGCGGCTACGATCCGGGCCGCTTCTCGTTCAACGTGAAGGGCGGCCGCTGCGAGACGTGTCAGGGCGACGGCGTGCTGAAGGTCGAGATGCACTTCCTGCCGGACGTGTACGTGCCGTGCGACGTATGCCACGGCAAGCGCTACAACCGCGAGACGCTCGACATCCAGTACAAGGGGAAGAACATCAGCGAGGTGCTCGACATGACCGTCGAGCAGGCGCACGAGTTCTTCAAGGCAGTGCCGGTCGTCGCGCGCAAGCTGAAGACGCTGCTCGACGTGGGCCTCGGCTACATCCGGCTCGGCCAGTCGGCGACGACGCTGTCCGGCGGCGAGGCGCAGCGCGTGAAGCTGTCGCTCGAACTGTCGAAGCGCGATACCGGCCGCACGCTGTATATACTCGACGAGCCGACGACCGGCCTGCACTTCCACGACATCGCGCTGCTGCTCGAAGTGATTCACCGGCTTCGCGATCAGGGCAATACGGTGGTGATCATCGAGCATAATCTCGATGTGATAAAAACAGCGGACTGGGTGATCGACCTCGGTCCGGAAGGCGGCGCGGGCGGCGGGCAAATCGTCGCGCAAGGCACGCCGGAGCAGGTGGCGAAGTCGAAGGCGAGCTTTACCGGCCGTTATCTGGCGCCGCTGCTGAAGCGTCCGGCGGTCACCGCGGCGGCGGACGCCGCGGCAGGAAAATAAATCAGAGCAGGGAATACGCCGGCGCCGCCGGGGTTTGGAAACGGAACAGCAACGAAATATGGCCAAACGCACTGAAGCGTCCGGCGACACCGAGGTGCGCGACCTGCGTCCGCGGGCAGTCAGGCTCACGAGCGACATGAGCCTGCCGAAGCTGTCGGCCGTCGAGATCGGCAGTTATATCGCCGCGCTCGCCGGCATGTGGCTGGTGCTGCATCTGAACCTGCTCGGCGCGCTGCTCGCCGGCATGTTGGTCTATCAACTCGTCCATACGATCGCGCCGCGCATCGAGCGGCGCATGTCGAGCCAGCGCGCGCGCTGGGCGTCGGTCGTGCTGCTGTCGATCCTGATCGTCGGCGCGCTGACGGGCGTCACGGTCGGCGTGATCGAGCATTTCGAGGACGACGTGCCGAGCGTGCAGAAGGTGATGGGCCAGATGATGGTGTTCGTCGACCAGGCGCGCAGCCGCATTCCGGACATCGTCGCCGAATACCTGCCGCTGAACGTCGACCAGATGAAGGTGAAGGCGCTCGCGCTGATGCACGAGCACGCGAACCAGTTGCAGCAGGGCGGCAAGAACGCCGCGCGGATCTTCGGGCATATCGTGATCGGCATGATCATCGGCGCGATCATCGCGATCGGCGCGCAGAAGAACACGCAGCGGCTGCCGCTGTCGACCGCGTTCGTCGCGCGCGTGACGCGCTTCGCGGACGCGTTCCGCCGCATCGTGTTCGCGCAGGTGAAGATTTCCGCGATCAACACGGTGTTCACCGGCATCTTCCTGCTGGCGATCCTGCCGACCTTCCACGCGCCGCTGCCGCTCGCGAAAACGCTGGTCGCGGTCACGTTCATCGTCGGACTGCTGCCGGTGGTCGGCAACCTGATCTCGAACACGCTGATCGTCGCGATCGCGCTGACGGTGAGCCTGCCGGCCGCGATCACGTCGCTCGCGTTCCTGATCCTGATCCACAAGCTCGAATACTTCCTGAACGCGCGGATCGTCGGCGGCCAGATCGAGGCGCGCACGTGGGAACTGCTGGTCGCGATGCTCGTGATGGAAGCGGCGTTCGGCCTCCAGGGCGTGATCGCCGCGCCGATCTTCTATGCGTACATCAAGCGCGAGCTGATCTATCTGCGGCTCGTGTAGATCGCGGCGCGCATCGCGCGCGCCGGCGCCTTACCGGAACACGACGGTCTTGCTGCCGTTGACCAGAATCCGGTGTTCGACGTGCCACTTCACCGCGCGCGCGAGCGTCACGCATTCGACGTCGCGGCCGATCGCGGTCAACTGGTCCGGCGTCATGCTGTGATCGACGCGCTCCACTTCCTGCTCGATGATCGGGCCTTCGTCGAGGTCGGTCGTCACGTAGTGCGCGGTCGCGCCGATCAGCTTCACGCCGCGGTCGAACGCCTGGTAATACGGCTTCGCGCCCTTGAAGCTCGGCAGGAACGAGTGATGGATGTTGATCGCGCGGCCCGCGAGCTTGTCGCACAACTGCGGCGACAGGATCTGCATGTAGCGCGCGAGCACGACGAGATCCGCGCCGTGGCCGTCGATCACTTCGAGCACGCGCGCTTCCTGCGCGGCCTTCGCTTCCGGCGTCGCGTTCAGCAGCGGGAAATGATGGAACGGAATGTTGTAGCTCGCGGCGAGCTGGTAGAAGTCCTTGTGGTTCGAGATGATCGCCGGAATCTCGATCCCCAGTTGCCCGGTGCGGTAGCGGAACAGCAGGTCGTTCAGGCAGTGGCCGATCTTCGACACCAGGATCACGACGCGCGGCTTCACTTCCGCGTCGTGTAGTTCCCACTTCATGCCGAACTGCGCGGCGAGCGGCGCGAAGTCCGCGCGCAGCGCGTCGAGGCCCGGATCGCCGCCGACCTGCTGGAAATGCACGCGCATGAAGAACGCGCCGGTGTGGCTGTCGCCGAACTGCGCGGAGTCGAGAATGTTGCTGCCGCGCTCGAACAGAAAGCCCGACACCGCATGCACGATGCCCGGCCGGTCGGCGCAGGCCAGGTTCAGAATAAAGCTGTGATCGGTCGACATGACCTTGAAACTCCCTGATTCAATCCTTGTAGATGTCCAGCCCGTGCCGGGCCGTCGCACCGTGTATCGCTAGACGGCCGGCGGCGCGAACAGCGTGTCGATGCCTTCGCACGCGTCGTCGTCGATCCAGCGGCGGCGCAGCAGGCAGTCGAGCGTCGCGAGGCCCGCGTCGACGGTCAGCGCGCCTTCCTCGATCCAGCGCGCGACCTCGTCGATGCGCGCGAGCCGGTGCTCGCCGACTTCGCCGTCCTGGTTGTGCGGCGCGAAGTCCTCGGGCAGCGCGAGGTCGTACACGAAAATCTGCTCCGCCTGGGTGCCCTCGGGCAGCGATTGCAGCACGTGCACGGTGCGGCCGGCCTGCGCGCGCGAAGCGATCTCCGCCGCAATGCCCGCCTCTTCCCAGCATTCCTTGACGATCGTGGCCTCGATCCCGAAACCCCAGCCGATGCCGCCCGCGACGACGTTGTCCAGCATGCCGGGGTCGGTGGCCTTGGTGTCGCTGCGCCGCGCGATCCACAGTTGCGGCGCCCGCGGCGCCGACGAATCCGCGTATTCTACGATGCCGTTCAGATGCACCGCGTACGTCATCGTGCCGAAGAAGCGCGACGCGGCCCGCTCGATGTACGCGAGCGGCGGCGCGTCGAACTCGTTGCGGATCGCGTAGGTCTCGTCGCGCCAGCCCGGAATCAGGCCGTCCGCGGCGAGCGCGCCGATCACCGCGCCGAGCGCGGCGCTGCGCGAAGCCGGGTTGTCGAACGTCGCGGACAGCACGACGCGCGCGCCGTCCTGCTGGAACACGTCCGGCCAGCGCGCGAGCAGCGGCGCGTCGGTCCTCCTGATCCAGCCGACCCGTTCGCCGCCGATCCAGAACGGCAGATGCGCGGCCGGATCGAAGCGGCGCGCGGCGCGAATGCAGGGCAAGGTCATCGGTATCGCTCCGTCCGGTTCAGTCGCGCAGCGCGACGCGGATGCCGATCGCGATGAAGGTGAGCCCCGCGATCCGGTCGAGCCACACGCCCGCGCGCGGCCGGCGCTTCAGCCAGCCGCCGATCATCCCCGCGCACACGCCGAACAGCGAGAACACGACGACCGTCTGCAGCATGAACAGCAGCCCGAGTTCGAGCATCTGCACGGTCACGGGCTGCGCGCCGGCCGGATCGACGAACTGCGGCAGGAACACGACGAAGAACAGCGTGACCTTCGGGTTCATCACGTTGCCGAGCACGCTCTGACGGAAGATCGACGCGAGCGGCTGGCGCGGCCGGTCGCCGGCCGCCGCGAGCCCCTGGCTGCGCAGCGCCTTCACGCCGATCCACACCAGATACGCGGCGCCCGCGAGCTTCAGCACCTCGAACGCGACCGGCGACGAGCGCAGCAGCGCCGCGATGCCGAGCGCCGCGAGCGTCGTATGGAACGTGACGCCGGCCGCGAAGCCGAGCGCCGACACGAAGCCGGCCATGCGCCCCTGCGAGATGCCGCGCGCGAGCACCTGAAGATTGTCGGGGCCGGGCGCGAACGTGATCGCGAGCGACGTCGCGAGAAAGAGAGCGAAATTCGGCATGTCGGCGCGAATCAGTGGCCGCCGAACGACGTGACGGTGAAGAGCGGCAGGCCCGCTTCGGCGAGCAGCTTCGAGCCGCCGAGGTCC
This sequence comes from Paraburkholderia caballeronis, assembly GCF_900104845.1. Classification (NCBI taxonomy): domain Bacteria; kingdom Pseudomonadati; phylum Pseudomonadota; class Betaproteobacteria; order Burkholderiales; family Burkholderiaceae; genus Paraburkholderia; species Paraburkholderia caballeronis. The sequence goes on from NZ_FNSR01000001.1 coordinate 3,539,814, forward strand.
GGCAGGTCGATGATCGCCGCGCCCTCCACCACCTCCGCGCCGAGCCGCTCCAGCAGCAGCTTGCCGGCGAGCATCGTGCCGCCGGTCGCGATCAGGTCGTCGACGATCACCACGCGGTCGCCCGCGCCGCACGCATCCTCGTGGATCTCGACGGTGGCGCTGCCGTATTCGAGCTTGTACGTCTCGGACACGGTGCGGTACGGCAGCTTGCCGATCTTGCGGATCGGGATGAAACCGACGTTCAGCTCGTACGCGACGATCGGCCCGATGATGAAGCCGCGCGCGTCGAGGCCCGCGACGTAGTCGAGCCGCGCGTCGATGTAGCGCTGCACGAACAGGTCGATCAGCACCCGCAGTCCCTTCGCATTGCCGAGCAGCGGCGTGATGTCGCGAAACTGCACGCCCGGCTGCGGCCAGTCGGACACCGTGCGGATCTGGCTTTTCACGAACTGCGCGACGTCGGCGGGCGCGTTCGCAGGTGCGTTGGACATGATTTCTCCGGGTAGGAATGGGGATCGTGATTCGGTGCCGGACGCGCGCGCCGCAAGCGGCGCACCCGCGCGCCTGCGCGCACCGCTGCGGCCGTCAGGCGGCGGCCGCGCCCGCGCCGGCCGTCGCGCCGCGGCGGTGCCGCAGCAGCCGCTCCTCGGCCTGCGCGAGTTGCTCGGGCAGGCCGCGCAGCACGACGATGTCGCCTTCGCGCAGTTTCGTCTCCGGGTCCGGCTCGACACCGCGGATGCCGTGCCGGCGGATCGCGGTCACCTCGACGCCGAGGTCGTACAGCCCGAGGTCCGCCAGCGTGCGGCCGACCGCGTCCGCGCGCGGATCGACCGGCACCGATTGTAGCCGCACCTGGTCGCGGCCGTCGTCGCCCGCGTCGTCGGTGCCGTGGAAATAACCGCGCAGCAGGCTGTAGCGCGCGTCGCGCATCTCCTCGACGCGCCGCACGACGCGCCGCATCGGCACGCCCATCAGCACCAGCATGTGCGAGGCGAGCATCAGGCTGCCCTCGACGATCTCCGGGATCACCTCGGTCGCGCCGGCTTCGAGCAGCCGTTCGAGGTCCGCGTCGTCGACGGTGCGCACGGTCACCGGCAGCGTCGGCTCCAGTTCGTGCACGTGATGCAGCACGCGCAGCGCCGACTGCGTGTTCGCGTACGTGATCGCGACCGCCGCCGCGCGATGGATCCCCGCCGCGACGAGCGACTCGCGCCGCGCGGCGTCGCCGAACACGACCGATTCGCCGGCCGCCGCGGCCGCGCTCACGCGGTCCGGGTCGAGGTCGAGCGCGACGTACGACAGCCCTTCGTTTTCGAGCATCCGTGCGAGGTTCTGGCCCGAGCGCCCGTAACCGCAGATGATCACGTGACCGCTCTGCTTCAGGCTCTGCGTCGCGATGCGCGTCATCTGCAGCGACTGCTGCATCCATTCCGTCGACGACAGCCGCAGCACGATCCGGTCGGCGTTCTGGATCAGGAACGGCGCGGCGAGCATCGACAGCAGCATCGCGGCGAGGATCGCCTGCAGCAGCGTCGGATCGACGAGATGCTTGTCGAGGATCAGGTTCAGCAGCACGAAACCGAATTCGCCCGCCTGCGCGAGCCCGAGGCCGGTGCGCATCGCGACGCCCGGCGACGCGCCGAACACCCGCGTGAGCGCGGTGATCATCACCGCCTTCAGCACGACCGGGCCGACGAGGAACGCGAACACCATCAGCGGGTGCTGCCAGATCACGTGCGGATCGAGCAGCATGCCGGTCGTCACGAAGAACAGGCCGAGCAGCACGTCGCGGAACGGCTTGATGTCCTCCTCGACCTGATGCCGGTACGGCGTCTCGGCGATCAGCATCCCGGCGATGAACGCGCCGAGCGCGAGCGACAGCCCGAACCGGTCGGTGATGAACGCCGCGCCGAGCGTGACGAGCAGCACGTTCAGCACGAACAGTTCCTGCGAGCGCCGCCGCGCGACCACGTTGAACCAGCGCGTCATGAACTTCTGCCCGACGATCAGCAGCAGCGCGAGCGCGAACACGATCTTCACCGCGGCGAAACCGAGCGCGCTCACGAGCGATTTCGAATCGCCGCCGAACGCCGCGATGATGATGAGGAGCGGCACGACCGCGAGATCTTGGAACAGCAGCACGCCGAAGATGTTGCGGCCGTGCTCGGACTCGATCTCCAGCCGCTCCGCGAGCATCTTGCTGACGATCGCCGTGGACGACATCGCGAGCGCGCCGCCGAGCGCGACGCACGCCTGCCACGTGATGTGCACCCATGGCTCCAGCACGAACCCGACGAGCAGCGCGACCGCGATCGTGCCGAGCACCTGCAGCAGCCCGAGCCCGAACACCGCGCGCTGCATCGCGCGCAGCTTCGCGAGCGAAAACTCCAGCCCGATCGAGAACATCAGGAACACGACGCCGAATTCGGCGAGGTGCTGCGCGCCCTGCGGGTCGCCGACGATCCCCAGCGCGCGCGGGCCGACGAGAATGCCGACGGTCAGGTAGCCGAGCATCGGCGGCAGGTTCAGCGAGCGAAACAGCACGACGCCGACCACCGAGGCAAGCAGCAGGAACAGCGTCATTTCCAGCGGGGAAATCATTATGAAGAGCGTCCTCGTTCGTCAGCGGAACCTGGGTGCGCGATGCCCGGAACGATGCCCGGGGCTGGCCGGTGGAAACCGGTGCGCCGCAAGGTCGAGCGGCCGGCGAAGGCAGCCGCCGGCGCTCACTGCGAGAGCGGGTGGGCCGGCGCGGCGAACAAACGCCTTTTGCTATACTCCGCGAATGATAGCGAAAATCAATGGCGATCGGGCACTGACGCTCGCTCGCGACGTGCTCGACATCGAAGCTGACGCCGTGCGCGGGCTTCGCGACCGGCTCGACGGCGGCTTCGTCGGCGCGGTCGATCTCATCCTCAGTTGTCGCGGACGCGTGGTGGTTTCCGGCATCGGCAAATCGGGCCACATTGCGCGCAAGCTGGCCGCGACGCTCGCCTCCACCGGCACGCCGGCGTTCTTCGTCCACCCCGCGGAAGCGAGTCACGGCGACCTCGGCATGGTCACCGCCGACGACGTGTTCATCGCGATGTCGAACTCCGGCGAGTCGGAGGAACTGGTGTCGATCCTGCCGCTCGTGAAGCGGCTCGGCGCGAAGCTGATCGCGATGACCGGCCGCCCCGGCTCGACGCTCGCGCAGCTCGCCGACGTGCATCTGAACTCGGGCGTCGAGAAGGAAGCGTGCTCGCTGAATCTCGCGCCGACGGCCAGCACCACCGCCGCGCTCGCGCTCGGCGACGCGCTCGCGGTCGCGGTGCTCGACGCGCGCGGCTTCGGCGCGGACGACTTCGCGCGTTCGCATCCAGGCGGCGCGCTCGGGCGGCGTCTGCTCACCTACGTGCGCGACGTGATGCGCACCGGCGACCAGCTGCCGGTCGTGCGCGACGACGCGACGGTGCGCGACGCGCTGTTCCAGCTCACCGCGAAGCGCATGGGCATGACCGCGATCGTCGATCAGGAGGAGCGGGTGGCCGGCATCTTCACCGACGGCGACCTGCGCCGCGTGCTCGAACGCGCCGGCGATTTCCGCAACCTGCCGATCGGGTCGGTGATGACGAAGGCGCCGCGCACGATCGCGGCGGATCATCTCGCGGTCGAAGCCGTGGAACTGATGGAGCGCCACCGCATCAATCAGATGCTCGTCGTCGATCCGGCCGGCAAGCTGATCGGCGCGCTCAACATGCACGACCTGTTCTCGAAGAAGGTGATTTGATGGCTGCTTCCCATTCCGACGCGATCGAACGCGCCGCGCGCGTCCGGCTGATGATTTTCGACGTCGACGGCGTGCTGACCGACGGCGGACTGATGTTCACCGGCGCGGGCGACACGATGAAAGTGTTCAACTCGCTCGACGGCCACGGCGCGAAGCTGCTGCGCGAAGCGGGCATCGACACCGCGATCATCACCGGCCGCCGCTCGGAAATCGTCGCCGCGCGCGCGAAGGAACTGAAGATCACGCATCTGTTCCAGGGCGTCGAGGACAAGCGCGTCGCGTTCGAACAACTGCTCGCGGACACCGGCGTCGAGCGCGAGGCCTGCGGCTACATGGGCGACGACTGGCCGGACCTCGGCGTGATGCTCCAGTGCGGCTTCGCAACCGCGCCGGCGAACGCGCATCCGGACGTGCTCGAACGCGTGCACTGGGTCAGCGAGCGGCGCGGCGGCAACGGCGCGGTGCGCGAGCTGTGCGATCTCGTGCTGCGCGCGCAGGGCCGCTACGACGCCCTGCTTGCGCAGGCGTGCGCACCGGGGCATCGATGAACCAGAAGTTCCGCCTCACGTCGCTGATCCCGCTCGTCGCGGTGGCGCTGCTCGCCGGCGCCACTTGGTGGCTGCTGCAGGCGACGCTGCCGCGTGAGACGCAGGCGCCCGAGCATCCGAAGGCGCATACGCCGGACTACTTCGCGGACAATTTCTCGATAACCGAACTGGATCAGTCCGGCGCGACGCAATACCGGCTGACCGCGACGCACATGGTCCACTACGAGGACAACGAGTACAGCGACCTGACCAATCCGGCGGTGCGCGCGTTCCAGCCCGGCAAGCCGATCGTCACGGCGACGGGCCGGCGCGGCACCGTGAACGCCGACGCGTCGATCGTGGATCTGTTCGACGAAGCGCGGATCCTGCGCGCGGCCGGCTATGGCGACCCGCAGATGCAGGCCGACTCCGAGCATTTCCGGGTGCTCGTGAACGACGATGTGATCCTGACCGAAAAGCCGGTTAAACTTCAGCGCGGCCAGTCGGTCATGACCGCCACCGCTGGCATGAACTACAACAATGTCACCCGGGTCATCCAGCTGCACGGCAACGTCCGCGGCGCGATCGCCCCGGCTGACTCCGGCGGCTCGTCCTGAACCCCGGGCCGTCCACTCCAGGCGTGACTGCATGAACGAATCGCTCCCCCGTCCTTCGTCCGGCCGCCCGCGCGCGCAACGCGCGCGCCGCGCCGTGCTGGCCGCCGTCGCCGCACTCGCGGCGGCGCTGCCGTTCGCCGGCTTCGCGCCCGCCGCTCACGCCGAGCGCGCCGACAAGGACAAGCCGCTCAACATCGAAGCGGACGCCATGACCTACGACGACCTGAAGCAGCAGACCATCTTCACCGGTCACGTCGTCGCGACCAAAGGCACGATCCTGATCAAGGCGGACAAGGTCGTCGTCACCCAGGACCCGCAGGGCTACCAGTTCGCGACCGGCACGGTCGCGCCCGGCAGCAGCCCGCTCGCGTATTTCCGCCAGAAGCGCGAGGGCATCGACGAATACGTCGAGGGCGAAGCGGAACGCATCGACTACGACGGCCGCCAGGACCTGACCGTGCTGACCACGCGTGCGACCGTGCGCCGCCTGCAGGGCCTGTCGACGCTGCTCGACCAGGTGCACGGCAGCGTGATCACGTACGACGGCCAGAACGACTTCTACACGGCGAAGTCCGGCAAGGACGTCGCGGGGCCGGGTAATCCGTCCGGGCGCGTGCGCGCGATGCTGTCGCCGCGCAACCGCGGGCCGCAGCCGCTCACCGGCGCGCCGACGACGCTCACGCCGTCGCCCACGCTGCAGGGAGCGCCGCAACAGTGAACACCTCCGCGATCAACGGCCGGCAGCCCGCCGGCACCACCAGCTCGCTCGCCGTGCGCAACCTGAAGAAACGCTACGGGTCGCGCACCGTCGTGAAGGACGTGTCGCTCGACGTGAAGAGCGGCGAGGTCGTCGGCCTGCTCGGCCCGAACGGCGCCGGCAAGACGACGTCGTTCTACATGATCGTCGGCCTCGTGCCGCTCGACGCCGGCGAGATCGATCTCGACGGCCGCTCGATCAGCCTGCTGCCGATCCACAAGCGCGCGGCGCTCGGGCTGTCGTACCTGCCGCAGGAAGCATCGGTGTTCCGCAAGCTCACCGTCGAGGAGAACATCCGCGCGGTGCTCGAACTGCAGCATGACGGCACCGGCAAGCGGCTGTCGAAGGACGTGATGACGGAGCGCACCGAGGCGCTGCTCGACGAACTGCAGATCGCGCATCTGCGCGGGAATCCGGCACTGTCGCTGTCGGGCGGCGAGCGGCGGCGCGTCGAAATCGCCCGCGCGCTCGCAACCGACCCCAGTTTCATTCTGCTCGACGAGCCGTTCGCCGGCGTGGACCCGATCGCGGTGCTGGAAATCCAGAAGATCGTGAAGTTCCTGAAGCAGCGCAACATCGGCGTCCTGATCACCGACCACAACGTGCGCGAGACGCTCGGCATCTGCGATCACGCGTACATCATCAGCGACGGCTCGGTGCTCGCCGCCGGCGCGCCCAGCGACATCATCGAGAACGAAAGCGTGCGCCGCGTCTACCTCGGCGAACACTTCCGCATGTAAGCGGGCGCCGCCCGTCTCCGCGTCTGGCGGCCGCAACCGTCAGGCGAACCCCGCCAGCAACAGGCAACTCCCTCCCCTTCGCCGGGCGCGTACGCGCCCGGCCGGCCGGTTTTTCGCCCCTTCATGCCGCCCGCCGGGGCGTCGCGCCGGGCGGCCGCACCATCGGGGGGCACTCGTTTTTGCGACTGTCGCGAGGTATCGCGAGCGTGGCAAACTCTTTACAATGAGTCGCAAATCGCCATGAAAGCCAGCCTCCAACTCCGCCTTTCGCAGCATCTCGCGCTAACCCCTCAACTGCAGCAGTCGATCCGGCTCCTGCAGTTGTCGACGCTCGAACTGCAGCAGGAAGTCGCGACGGCGATCGCGCAGAACCCGCTGCTCGAAAACGAGGACGACTGGATCGCAAGCCCGCTGCGGGTTGCCGCGGACGGCTCGCTGATCGCGCAACCGCCGGCGCCCGCGGGCACCGACGCGCTGCCGCCCGGCACGTCGAACTCGACGTCGGCCAGCAACGGCAGCAGTGACGGCGGCGACGGCGAACCGCAAGGCGTCGACGAATACAACGGCCTCAGCGATACGAACAGCGACAGCAGCCAGTGGAATCTCGACGATTACGGCCGCTCCGGCAGCGCGTCGGACGACGACGACCTGCCGCCGCTGCAGATCCACGAATCGACGACGACGCTGCGCGACCATCTGATGGCGCAACTGCGCGTCACGCAGGCAAGCCCGCGCGACCGTGCGCTCGTCACGTTCCTGATCGAATCGCTCGACGACGACGGCTACCTCAGCGCGACGTTCGAGGAAATTCTGACCGACCTGCCCGACGAACTCGAAGTCGACACCGACGAACTGAACGCGGCGCTCGCGCTGCTGCACAGCTTCGACCCGGCCGGCGTCGGCGCGCGTTCGGCATCCGAATGCCTGAAGCTTCAGTTGCTGCGCATCGATTCGACGCCGACGCGCACGCTCGCGCTCGAAATCGTCGCCCACCATCTGGAACTGCTCGCGGCCCGCGACTTCACGCGGCTGCGCAAGCAGTTGAAGGCGAACGACGACGAATTGCGCGACGCGCACATGCTGATCCGCTCGCTGGAGCCGTTTCCCGGCGCCGCGTACGGCAAGGCCGAAGCGGACTACGTGGTGCCGGACATCATCGTGAAGAAGGTCGGCCAGGGCTGGCATGCGGAGCTGAATCCGGAGGTCGTGCCGAAGCTGCGGATCAACCATCTGTACGCGAATATCCTGCGCAACAACCGGGGCGATCCGGGCAGCGGATCGCTGCGCCAGCAACTACAGGAAGCCCGCTGGCTGATCAAGAATATCCAGCAGCGTTTCGAGACGATCCTGCGGGTTGCACAGGCGATCGTCGAGCGTCAGAAGAACTTTTTCGTGCACGGCGAAATCGCAATGCGCCCCTTGGTTTTGCGGGAGATTGCTGATACGCTGGGCCTACACGAATCAACTGTCTCGCGTGTGACAACCGGCAAGTACATGCTGACCCCATTCGGGACGCTAGAGTTCAAGTACTTCTTCGGGTCACACGTTTCGACGGACACGGGCGGAGCGGCGTCCTCCACGGCGATCCGCGCGCTGATCAAGCAACTGATAGGAGCCGAGAACCCGAAATCTCCTCTTTCAGACAGCCGCATAGCCGAACTGCTGGCGGAACAGGGATTCGTGGTCGCGCGCCGCACGGTCGCGAAATACCGCGAAGCCCTGAAGATCCCGGCGGTCAATCTGCGCAAGTCTCTTTAGGCCCGATCCGGCTTTGGCCGGGGCGGGCGTTTTCCGGCCGCGGCGCCAATCAGGCGAAGATGGCCGGCCGAGGTGTTCCGTCGTCGCCTGGCTACGGGGAGCCACACGAGCGGACAGTCCAGTCGACCGGCATTGACGTGCTTTTTCGCGCGCCCAGCGGCTATCAGCCTGGAGAAGCACTATGAATCTGAAGATCAGTGGACACCATCTCGAAGTAACGCCAGCGTTGCGAGAATACGTGATCACCAAACTGGACAGGGTGCTGAGGCATTTCGATCAGGTCATCGATGGCAATGTGGTCCTCTCGGTCGACAATCATAAGGAAAAGGATAAGAGGCAGAGGGTGGAAGTGAACCTCCATCTGAAGGGCAAGGACATTTTTGTGGAGAGCGCGAACGGCGACATGTACGCGGCGATCGACCTGCTGGTCGACAAGCTCGATCGACAGGTGGTGCGCCACAAGGATCGCGTGCAGGGGCATCAGCACGATGCATTGAAACACCAGCCCGCGCCGTCGATCGAAATTCCGCCGCAATAGTCCCCGACTGCGGCGCCGGCCACGCCGGAAGAATCGAAGCCGCCCGTTTCCCGGGCGGCTTTTTTGTTGAAGGAGCGCATCGCGCGCGATACTGTCGGCGCGGCGCGCACAACGTTACAGAACCCGCGCGATAAAGCTTGCATTCATGCATGGCGCATCGCACCATCGGCTTGCACGCTTGTTCTATAATGAACCCGTCACTTTCAGGGTGTTTCGGCCCCAAGGTCCCGGTAGCGGGCTCCCGTCGTCCGATCGCACCCGGCGTTCCGACGAATCCCGGACGTCCCGGACTGCCAGGGTGAGGAGCATTCAGGCCACGTTTTCGCCTGCCAACATGAATCGTTTAGCCAAAATACTTCCCCTCGAGAACGTCGTCGTCGGACTGTCGGTCACCAGCAAGAAACGCGTCTTCGAACAAGCTGGCCTGATCTTCGAAAACCAGAACGGCATCGCACGCAGCACGGTCACAGACAATCTTTTCGCGCGCGAACGCCTCGGCTCGACCGGGCTCGGCGAAGGCGTCGCGATTCCGCACGGGCGCATCAAGGGGCTGAAGCAGCCGCTCGCCGCGTTTGTCCGGCTCGCGGAACCGATTCCGTTCGAAGCCCCCGACGGCCTGCCCGTATCGTTGCTGATCTTCCTGCTGGTGCCCGAGCAGGCTACCCAGCAGCATCTCGAAATCCTGTCGGAAATCGCGCAGTTGCTGTCCGATCGCGACACGCGTGAGCGCCTGCACACCGAACAGGACCGCGAAACATTGCATCGCCTGCTCACCCAGTGGCAACCTTGAAGCAGCGCGTGGTCACACGCGGAACTTCGGACCGTGGCCGGCCGCCACGGCGATCCCGCGTCTGACGCGCCGCGCCATCACGGCGCCCGGCCGCATCCGCGCACACAGCGGCGGCCATAACGGAGTCATCGGCTCATGGACACGTCCAGCATCAACGCCCAAAGCATCTTCGACGATAACGCGACCACGCTGAAGCTGAGCTGGCTGACCGGGCACGAGGGCTGGGAGCGCGGCTTCTCGTCCGAGACCGTCGCGACGGCGACCGCGAGTGCCGACCTCGTCGGCCACCTGAACCTGATCCACCCGAACCGGATCCAGGTGCTGGGTGACGCCGAAATCCACTACTACCAGCGGCAGACCGACGAAGACCGTTCGCGCCACATGGCCGAACTGATCGCGCTGGAGCCGCCGTTCCTCGTCGTCGCCGACGGGATGACCGCGCCGCCCGAACTGGTGCTGCGCTGCACGCGTTCATCCACCCCGCTCTTCACGACGCCGATGTCCGCGGCGACCGTGATCGACAGCCTGCGCCTCTATATGTCGCGCATCCTCGCGCCGCGCGCGACGCTGCACGGCGTATTCCTCGACATCCTCGGGATGGGCGTGCTGCTGACCGGCGATTCGGGCCTCGGCAAGAGCGAACTCGGCCTCGAACTGATCAGCCGCGGCCACGGCCTCGTCGCCGACGACGCGGTGGACTTCGTGCGCCTCGGCCCGGACTTCGTCGAGGGACGCTGCCCGCCGCTGCTGCAGAATCTGCTCGAAGTGCGCGGCCTCGGGCTGCTCGACATCAAGACGATCTTCGGCGAAACCGCGGTGCGCCGGAAAATGAAGCTGAAGCTGATCGTGCAGCTCGTGCGGCGTCCGGACGGCGAGTTCCAGCGGCTGCCGCTGGAAAGCCAGACCGTCGACGTGCTCGGCCTGCCGATCAGCAAGGTCACGATCCAGGTCGCGGCAGGCCGCAACCTCGCGGTGCTGGTCGAGGCCGCGGTGCGCAACACGATCCTGCAACTGCGCGGAATCGACACGCTGCGCGACTTCATGGACCGTCAGCGTCTCGCGATGCAGGACCCCGACAGCCAGTTTCCAGGCAAGCTGATCTGAATCCGCGCGGCGCCGGCCGCGCGCCACTGCCACCGAGGGCTGATGCTATGATGACCGCAATGGTCTCCTCCATCTCCCCATGCGCATTGTCCTGATCACCGGCATCTCCGGATCCGGCAAGTCCGTGGCTTTGAACGCGCTCGAAGACGTCGGCTACTTCTGCGTCGACAACCTGCCGCCGCGCTTTCTGCCGCAGCTCGCCGGGTATCTCGCCAACGACGGCTACGAGCGGCTCGCGGTCGCGATCGACGCGCGCTCCAGTTCGTCGTTCGACGACATGCCGGAGATCATCCGCGACCTGTCGCGCGAGCACGACGTGCGCGTACTGTTCCTGAATGCGAGCACGCCGTCGCTGATCCAGCGCTTTTCTGAAACGCGCCGCCGCCATCCGCTGTCGGGCTCGACCGCGCACGATGCGGACGTCGGCATGCTGAAGTCGCTCGAAGAGGCGATCGAGCACGAGCGCGAACTGGTGTCGAATCTCGCCGAATTCGGTCACAAGATCGACACCAGCAATCTGAGCGCGAATGCGCTGCGCGCATGGATGAAGGTGTTCGTCGAAGAGCGGCACGGCTCGCTCGCGCTGACGTTCGAATCGTTCGGCTTCAAGCGCGGCCTGCCGCTCGACGCGGACTTCGTGTTCGACGTCCGCGCGCTGCCGAACCCGTATTACGACAGCCGGCTGCGTCCGTTGACCGGGCTCGACAAGCCCGTGATCGACTTCCTGAACGCGCAGCCCACCGTCCACCAGATGATCGACGATATCTACGCGTTCGTCGCCAAGTGGCTGCCGCATTTCCACGCGGACAACCGCAGCTACCTGACCGTCGCGATCGGCTGCACCGGCGGCCAGCATCGTTCGGTGTACATCGCGCAGACGCTCGCGACGCGCTTCGCGACCGAATCGAACGTGATCGTCCGTCACCGCGACGCGCCGCTCGACGTCGGCGAGTCGTCCCGGCTAATCGCCTAACCGGCCGCATCGCGCGGCCTTTAACCGAAAGCGTTGCGCCATGTCCTCCACTCCTGCCGTGCTTGCCGATCTGCCACTGTTCCCGCTGCATACGGTGCTGTTCCCAGGCGGCCTGCTGCCGCTGAAGATCTTCGAGGCGCGATACCTGGACATGGCGCGCGAATGCCTGCGCGAGAAAACGCCGTTCGGCGTGTGCATGCTGAAGAGCGGCGCGGCGGTCGCGCAGCCGGACGACCCGGCGGTGCCGGAGGCCATCGGTTGCCTCGCGGAGATCGAGCAGTGCGACGTCGAGGCGTTCGGCATGCTGCTGATCCGCGCGCATGGCACGCGGCGGTTCCGGCTGCTGTCGCATCGGGTCGAGCCGGACGGACTGCTGGTCGGCATGGCCGAGCCGCTGCCCGACGACATTCCGCTCGAAGGCGGCGAACGGCTCGCGCGTTTCGGCGCATGCGCGGAAGTGCTCGAACGGATCATCGCGACGATCCGCGAGCGCGACGCGTCGAGCGTGCCGTTCGCGGAGCCGTTCAGGTTCGACGATCCGTCATGGGTGTCGAACCGTCTTGCGGAAGTGCTGCCGATCCCGCTGCGCGCGCGTCAGAAGCTGATGGAACTGCCGGACGCCGGCGCGCGCATCGACGTCGTCCATCACTACATGCAGCAGCATCAGCTGTTGTGATGCGCAGAGCCGACAGCAACGCTTAGAGCAGCGAACCTCTCAATCCGTCGAGCAGCTTGCGCACCGGCGCGGGCACGCCGAACGCGTCGATCCCGCTCAACGCGACCCATGCAGTCTGGGCGTCCTGCGCGTCCAGTGCGACCGCTGCCGGTTGCGCCCCCTTGCCGTTCAGCTCGATCACGCGCGGCTCGATGTCGAGCCGGAAATGCGTAAACGTATGGCTCAAAGGCGCAAGCGGCGACACCGCGCCGTTCGCGCCGAACGCCCGCGCGCGGACACCGAGCGCGACTTCGTCCGGCGCTTCCGGCAGGCTCCACAGGCCGCCCCAGATGCCGGTCGGCGGCCGCTTCTCCAGCATCACCGCGTCGCCGTCGAGCAGCACCAGCATCCACGTGCGCCGCGTCGGCACCGCCTTCTTCGGACGCGAAGCCGGCAGTTCGCGCTGCCGGCCGGTCGTGTTCGCGACGCAGTCGTCCGCGAACGGACAACGCACGCAATCGGGCTTGCCGCGCACGCACAGCGTCGCCCCGAGGTCCATCAAACCCTGCGTGTAGGCGCTCACGTCCGCGTCGCTCGCATGGGCGCCCGGCACCAGCGATTCCGCGAGCACCCACATCGCGTTCTCGACGCGCTTTTCGCCGGGAAATCCGTCGATCCCGAACACGCGCGCGAGCACGCGCTTCACGTTGCCGTCGAGAATCGTCGCGCGCGCGCCGAACGCGAACGACGCGATCGCGGCCGCGGTCGAACGCCCGATGCCGGGCAGTTCGGCCAGCGCATCGACCGACGCCGGAAACGCGCCGCCATGCTCATCTGCGACGACCTGCGCGCAGCGGTGCAGGTTGCGCGCGCGCGAGTAATAACCGAGGCCGGCCCACAGCGCCATCACGTCGTCGAGCGGCGCGGCCGCGAGTGCGCCGACCGTCGGAAAGCGATCGAGAAAACGCGCATAGTACGGAATCACCGTCGCGACCTGGGTCTGCTGCAACATGATCTCGGAGAGCCAGATGCGATACGGGTCGCGCGTGTTCTGCCACGGCAGGTCGTGGCGGCCGTGCTGGCGCTGCCACGCGATCAGGCGTGCGGCGAATTCCGCGTGCAGCGGCGAAGCAAGGGAAGTTTCTGAGGACATGAAGAAAACCGGCTCACCGCTGGCAATGCGGACAGTAGTAGGTGGACCGCTGGCCCTGGACGATCTGTTTGATCGGCGTGCCGCACACGCGGCACGGCTCGCCCGCGCGATCGTAGACGAAATATTCGAGCTGGAAATAACCGCTCTCGCCGTCGCTGCCGACGAAGTCGCGCAGCGTGCTGCCGCCCTTCTCGATCGCCGATGCGAGCACCGCGCGCACCGCGTCCGCAAGCAGTTCGTAACGCGCGAGCGAAACCCGGCCCGCCGCGGTGGTCGGCCGGATGCCCGCGCGGAACAGACTCTCGGACGCATAGATGTTGCCGACCCCGACGACGATGTCGCCCGCGAGCAGCGCCTGCTTGACGGATACCTTGCGCCCGCGCGTCCGGCGAAACAGCAGCGCACCGGAAAACCCCTGCGTGAACGGCTCGATGCCGAGGCTCGCGAGCAGCGGATGCCCGAGCACGTCGCCCGCCTCGCGCGGATGCCACAGCACGGCGCCGAAGCGCCGCGGGTCGCGATAGCGCAATATGAACTCGTCGAAGATCCAGTCCACGTGATCGTGCTTCGCGGCCTTCGGCAGCTTCGGCAGGTTGCGCAGCACGCGCAATGTTCCCGTCATCCCAAGGTGGACGATGAACCAGCCGTCATCGACTTCGAACAGCAGATATTTGCCGCGTCGTCCGACGCTGCGGATCGTCCGCCCCTGCAATACCTGCGCGAAACCGGCCGGGACCGGCCAGCGCAGCGCGGGGGTGCGCACGTCCACGCGCTCGACGCGGCGGCCCGCGACCCACGGCTCGATTCCGCGGCGCGTGACCTCAACTTCTGGCAGCTCTGGCATATCTAACGGTTGGTCTGTAACTTGCGTGGTCGTCGTGCGCTTATTGTAGCGAGCGCGTTACAATCGACCGAAACATTCGACGGAATTCCATGGAACTGTCTTACGTAAAGCTGTTGGCGAAGCGCCGCTCGGCGGCGCCGCGCATGCCGGGCTCCGGCGCCCGTCGCCTGATCGCCGCGGCCGTCGTGGCAGCCTGGGCGCTCACCGCGTCGAGCGCATACGCACAGGATCCGTCCCCGGACACCGACGATACGTCCGTGTCGATGCCGGACGTGCTCGGCGCCGCGACCGCGGACGAGAAGAAGGATCTGCCGACGGTGCCGCTGTCGAGCCAGATCGTGTTCCAGGTGCTCGCGGCCGAAGTCGCGCTGCAACGCGATCAGCCGGCTCCCGCCTACCAGACCTACATGGCGCTCACGCGCGACACGCACGATCCGCGGATGGCGCAGCGCGCCACCGAAATCGCGCTCGCTGCGCAGAGTCCGTCCGATGCGCTGAACGCGGTGCAGTTGTGGCAGCAATATGCGCCGGATTCGGAGCGCGCGTCGCAGCTCGACGCGTCGCTGCTCGTGCTGGCCGGACGCCCGGACGACGCGCAACCGCTGCTCGCGCGCGAACTCGCTCGCGTGCCCGCCGAGAATCGCGGCGCCGCGCTGCTGTCGCTGCAATTGCTGCTGTCGCGCGGGCCGAACCGCGTCGGCGGGCTCAACGTGCTGAAGGATCTGCTGAAGGGCGACATGGATCGTCCCGAAGCGCAGCTCGCGATCGGCCGTCAGCAACTGCTCGCCGACGATGTGCCGGGCGCGCGCAAGTCGTTCGAACAGGCGCTCTCGATCAAGCCCGATTACCTGGCCGCCGCGCTGATGCTGTCGCAGATGGGGCCGGAAGAACGCAACGAAGGGATCGCGTCGATCGAGAAGTACGTGCAGCAGAATCCCAAATCGCATGAAGGCCGGCTCGCGCTCGCGCAGACGTATCTCGCGGCGGACCGCCTCGACGACGCGCAGAAGCAGTTCGAAATCATGCGCAAGGAAAACGGCAGCGATCTGATGCCGCTGATGGCGCTCGCGCTGATCAACGTGCAGCAGAAGAAGTTCGATGCCGCGCAGAAGTACCTGGCGCAATATGCGCAGCAGGCCGAAAAGACGCCCGGCGCCGATCCCGGCCAGGCATACATCTACCTCGCGCAGATCGCGGCCGAGCGCCAGGATACGGCCGGCGCGAACAGCTGGCTCGACCATATCGGCCCGACCAGCCAGCAATACATCCCCGCGCAGATCACGCGCGCGCAACTGCTCGACAAGCAGGGCAAGACCGACGACGCGCGCAAGCTGCTCGCCGGCCTCCAGGCTGCGGATCCGCGCGACCAGGCGCTGATCGCGCGCACCGACGCCGCGATCCTGTTCGATGCGCGGCGCTATCCGGAAGCGGAAGCGCGTCTCGCGAAGGCGACGAGCGACTTCCCCGACGACGCCGATCTCGCGTACGACTACGCGATGGCCGCCGAGAAGAACGATCACTACGACGTGATGGAACAGCAGTTGCGCAAGCTGATTCGCGCACAGCCGGATAACCCGCAGGCGTACAACGCACTCGGTTATTCGCTCGCCGATCGCGGCTTGCGTCTCGACGAAGCGGACAAGCTGATCGAAAAGGCGTCGTCGCTCGCGCCGGACGACGCGTTCATCATGGACAGCGTCGGCTGGGTCAAATACCGGCTCGGCGATACACCCGATGCGATCAAGCTGCTGCGCAAGGCGTTCACGCTGCAGCCGAACGCGGAGATCGGCGCGCATCTCGGCGAAGTGCTGTGGAAGAACGGCGACCAGGACGGCGCACGCGCCGCGTGGCGCGAGGCGCACAAGCTCGAACCCGACAACGACACGCTCGTGAAAACGCTCAGGCGCTTTCAGGTGAACGATCTCTGATGCCCGATTTCCGCTTCGCTCCCCGCTTCACGTCCGTCTCCCCGAATCGTCGCACCCGCGCGGGCCGCAATCTGCGGCGCTCCGCGCTCGGCGCGGCCGTCGCCGCGCTCGTCGCGCTCGCGGGCTGCGCGAGCCCGCCGCCGCGCCAGCCGTCGACGTCGAACGCGACAACGTCGCTGACCACGCAGACGAGCCGCGCGTATCACGGCCGCTTCGCGGTCCAGTACGTCGATCAGTACGGCCAGCAACGCAACGCATACGGCAACTTCGACTGGCGCGAGAACGGCTCGACCGTCGCGCTCGAACTACGCAACCCGCTCGGGCAGACGCTCGCGATCGTCACGTCGTCGCCGGCGCAGGCGACGCTCGAACTGCCGAACCGCCAGCCGCTGACCGCCGACAACGTATCGACGCTGATGCAGAGTTCGCTCGGCTTCGCGCTGCCGGTCGAAGGCCTGCGCTACTGGCTGCAGCCGTCGGTCGCGCCCACCTCGCGCGCGCAGACGACCGCCGACCAGCAGGATGCGTCGCGCCTCGCGCAGATCCGTCAGGATGGCTGGACGATCGACTATCTCGCGTACGCGGACGCGCCGGCCACCGGCGTGAAGCGCGTGAACCTGACCCGCGAAGATCCACCGCTCGAAATCAAGCTCGTGCTCGACCAGTAACCCGACGCACGCGAACGACCCATGATCGAAACCGAAGACTCGCTGCGCGACTGCCTCGCACCGGCGAAACTGAATCTGTTCCTGCACATCACCGGTCGCCGGCCGGACGGCTATCACGACCTGCAAACCGTGTTTCAGCTGCTCGACTGGGGCGACACGCTGCACTTCGCGCGTCGCGACGACGGCCTCGTCACGCGCCGGACCGACGTGGCCGGCGTGCCTGCCGAACACGACCTCACCGTTCGCGCAGCGACGCTGCTGAAGCAGCATACCGGCACGAGCCAGGGCGTCGAGATCGACATCGACAAGCGTCTGCCGATGGGTGCGGGCCTCGGCGGCGGCAGCTCCGATGCGGCGACGACGCTGCTCGCCTTGAACCGGCTATGGAAGCTCGACCTTCCGCGCACCGAATTGCAGGCGCTCGCATTGAAGCTGGGCGCGGATGTGCCGTTCTTCGTGTTCGGGAAAAATGCGTTTGCGGAGGGTGTTGGAGAGGCGCTTGAAACGGTACAATTGCCGCGGCGTTATTTTCTCGTCGTGACGCCGCGCGTTCATGTTCCTACCGCTGAAATTTTTTCAGAGAAGTCGTTGACAAGGGACACAGAGGTCGTCACAATGGCGGTCTTTCTTGCACAGCAAGCAACGCAGACGGCAGGATGGCCAGACAGTTTCGGCCGGAATGACATGCAGCAGGTTGTCGCGGGAAAATACGCGGAAGTTGCGCAGGTGCTGCAGTGGTTCGATACTGTCGCCCCCGCGCGGATGACCGGATCGGGTGCAAGCGTTTTTGCCGCGTTTGCCAGCCTCGCTGAAGCAGAAGCCGCTCAGGCCCGTCTGCCAGGCGACTGGAGAAGCGCAGTAGCGACGAGCCTGGATACGCATCCACTCTTCGCTTTCGCGGCTTAGGTTTTGCATCATGGGATGGTCCTACCCATCCGGTGAAGCACAAAGTTAAGTGTAGGGGAGTCGCCAAGTTGGTTAAGGCACCGGATTTTGATTCCGGCATTCGAGGGTTCGAGTCCTTCCTCCCCTGCCAAAAATTCTCGTAGTTCCTCCGCCCCCAGCCCGAAGCAGGTGCATGATGAGCAGCCATGACGGCCTGATGGTTTTTACTGGCAACGCAAATCCCGCGCTTGCTCAGGAAGTCGTCAAGATCCTCGGTATCCCCCTTGGCAAGGCAATGGTCAGCCGTTTCTCCGACGGCGAGATCCAGGTCGAAATCCAGGAAAACGTGCGCGGCAAGGACGTCTTCGTTCTGCAATCCACCTGCGCGCCGACGAACGACAACCTGATGGAACTGATGATCATGGTCGATGCGCTGAAGCGCGCATCCGCCGGCCGGATCACCGCAGCCATCCCGTATTTCGGTTATGCGCGCCAGGATCGCCGTCCGCGTTCCGCGCGCGTCGCGATCTCGGCGAAGGTCGTCGCGAACATGCTGGAAATCGCCGGCGTCGAACGGATCATCACGATGGATCTGCACGCCGACCAGATTCAGGGCTTCTTCGACATCCCGGTCGACAACATCTACGCGACGCCGGTGTTGCTCGGCGACCTGCGCAAGCAGAACCACGACAACCTGCTGGTCGTGTCGCCGGACGTCGGCGGCGTGGTCCGCGCCCGTGCGCTCGCCAAGCAGCTGAACTGCGATCTCGCGATCATCGACAAGCGTCGCCCGAAGGCGAACGTCGCCGAGGTGATGAACATCATCGGTGAAGTCGAAGGCCGCACCTGCGTGATCATGGACGACATGGTCGACACCGCCGGCACGCTGTGCAAGGCAGCCCAGGTGCTGAAGGAGCGCGGCGCGAAGCAGGTGTTCGCGTATGCGACGCACCCGGTGCTGTCCGGCGGAGCCGCCGAGCGCATCGCGGCGTCGTCGCTCGACGAACTCGTCGTCACCGACACGATCCCGCTCGGCGCGGAAGCGCGCGCCTGCCCGAAGATCCGCTCGCTGTCGAGCGCCGGCCTGCTCGCGGAGACGTTCTCGCGTATCCGTCGCGGCGACTCGGTGATGTCGCTCTTCGCGGAGAGCTAAAGCATTGGCGCGGGGCGCGGCAGCCAGTAACGGCGCCGCGCCCCGCGTGTAATCGGCGCGAGCGAACGAAGGTTCGCGCTGCTTGTTCTGGGGCCTGACGCGCTTGTCGCCAAGGCCCCGTTTTACTACCTGGTCGCGGGTAGTGCATTGGAGAAACAACATGAAAGTAGTCGCTTTCGAGCGTAACCTGCAAGGTACGGGTGCGAGCCGCCGCCTGCGCAACGCCGGCAAGACGCCGGCGATCGTGTACGGTGTCGGTGCCGAGCCGCAACTGATCGAACTCGATCACAACGCGCTGTGGCACGCCCTGAAGAAGGAAGTTTTCCACTCGTCGATCCTCGAACTCGAAGTCGGCGGCAAGTCGCAGCAAGTGCTGCTGCGCGACGTGCAATACCACCCGTTCCGTCAACTCGTGCTGCACGTGGACTTCCAGCGCGTCGATCCGAACAAGCCGATCCACACGAAGGTGCCGCTGCACTTCATGAACCAGGAAAGCAACCCGGCCGTGAAGCTGTCGAGCGCGATCATCTCGCACGTCGTGAACGAAATCGAAGTCGCGTGCCTGCCGGGCTCGCTGCCTGAGTTCCTCGAAGTCGATCTGGCGAAGATCGAAGCGGGTCAATCGCTGCACGCGAAGGACATCGCGCTGCCGGCCGGCGTCTCGCTGATCGCGCACGTCGAAGCCGAAAACCCGGTCATCGCGTCGGCCACCGTGCCGGCCGGCGCCGTGGCGGCTGGCGAAGACGAAGCAGCAGCCGAGTAAGCTGCGGCGATATCGCTCTATCCTCTCGATCCGTTTCGCTGAAACGGACGACGTGACCCGCCGCGGTAACCCCGGCGGGTTTTTTTTCGTACTTTTTTGGGCCACTCCGCGCATCGCTGCGCGACGGCCGGAAGAACGCCATGATCAGGCTGATCGTCGGACTCGGAAATCCGGGCGCCGAATACACCGCGACGCGCCACAACGCCGGCTTCTGGCTCGTGGACCAGCTCGCGCGCGAAGCCGGCACGACGCTGCGCGACGAGCGGCGCTTTCACGGCCACTACGCGAAGGCCCGCCTGTTCGGCGAGGAAGTGCATCTGCTGGAACCGCAGACGTACATGAACCGCTCGGGCCAGTCGGTCGTCGCGCTCGCGCATTTCTTCAAGATCCTGCCCGACGAGATCCTCGTCGCGCACGACGAACTCGACCTGCCGCCCGGCACCGTGAAGCTGAAGCTCGGCGGCGGCAGCGGCGGCCACAACGGACTGAAGGACATCTCCGCGCATCTGTCGACGCAGCAGTACTGGCGGCTGCGGATCGGGATCGGCCATCCGCGCGACCTGATCCCGGAGAGCGCGCGAGCCGGCGCGAAGCCGGACGTCGCGAACTTCGTGCTGAAGCCGCCGCGCCGGGAAGAGCAGGACGTGATCGACGCGTCGATCGAACGCGCGCTCGCGGTAATGCCGCTCGTCGTGAAGGGCGAGCTTGAACGCGCGATGATGCAGTTGCATCGGAACTGACCAACGCGTCGCGCAATACGTGTGCGACACGTGCGTGATACCTGCCGTCGCGCGCCAACGCGGGCGGCCGCATTGAGGAGAGTCTCTTGAGCCGTTACTGGAGTGACATCGTCCACCGGCTGGTGCCTTACGTGCCGGGCGAACAGCCCGCGCTCGCGCGGCCGGTCAAGCTCAACACCAACGAGAATCCGTATCCGCCGTCGCCGCACGTCGTCGACGCGATCCGCCGCGAACTCGGCGACGACGGCGAGGCGCTGCGCCGTTATCCGGACCCGACCGCGCGCCGTCTGCGCGAAGCGGTCGCCGCGCATCACGGGATTCGCGCGGACCAGGTGTTCGTCGGCAACGGCTCCGACGAAGTGCTCGCGCACACGTTCCAGGCGCTGCTGAAGCACGACCTGCCGATCCTGTTCCCGGACATCACGTACAGCTTTTATCCGACCTACGCGCGGCTCTACGACGTCCGCTACACGACCGTGCCGCTCGACGACGCGTTCGCGATCGACATCGACGACTACGCCCAGCCGAACGGCGGCGTGCTGTTCCCGAATCCGAACGCGCCGACCGGCCATGCGCTGCCGCTCGCGGAGATCGAGCGGCTTCTCGCGCGCAACACGGAGTCAGTCGTCGTGATCGACGAGGCGTATGTCGATTTCGGCGCGGAATCCGCGGTCGCGCTGATCAATCGTTATCCGAACCTGCTGGTCGTGCATACGACGTCGAAGTCGCGCTCGCTGGCGGGGATGCGCGTCGGCTTCGCGTTCGGCCACGCCGATCTGATCGACGCGCTGAATCGCGTGAAGGACAGCTTCAACTCGTATCCGCTCGATCGTCTCGCGCAGGTCGCCGCGACGGCCGCCTACGAGGACGGCGCATGGTTGCGCACGATGCGCGAACGCGTGATCGCGAGCCGCGCGAGGCTGACCGCGGCGCTCGCGGCGCTCGGCTTCGACGTGGTGCCGTCCGCCGCGAACTTCGTGTTCGCGCGCCATCCTGGCCACGACGCGGCGGCGCTTGCCGCGCGGCTTCGCGAGCAGGAGATTTTCGTGCGCTACTTCAACGCGCCGCGCGTGAACCAGCATCTGCGGATCACGGTCGGCACGGACGCGGAATGCGACACGCTCGTCGATGCGTTGAGCGCGATCGTCGGCGGAAAACGCGGCTGACGTGCCCGACACGCGGTACGCCGAAAAAACAAAACGCGCCGAATGGCGCGTTTTTCACATCGAAACCGAAGAATCCCGGCGCGGCGCCGGCAAACCCGCTCACGCGCCCTTCGCCGCCATCAGCGCGTGATACTTGCGCATCAACTGCTCAGGCGACTCCGAATGCTGCGGATCGCGCGGAATGCACTCGACCGGACACACCTGCTGGCACTGCGGCTCGTCGAAATGGCCGACGCATTCGGTGCACTTGTTCGGGTCGATCACGTAGATTTCCGTGCCCATCGAAATCGCATCGTTCGGGCATTCGGGCTCGCAGACGTCGCAGTTAATGCACTCGTCGGTAATCATCAGGGCCATGCTTTTCTCACTTCATGCCGGCGCGAACGCCGGCGCACAGATTGCCAGACCCTCTAGTTTACGCCGGTTCGCCCGACCGCTCAGGACTTCACGAGCGGGTCGCCGAGCGCGGACACCTTGTCCCTCAAGCGCTTTTCGACGGACGGGAACACGAACTTGCTGACGTCGCCGCCCAGTTGCGCGATCTCGCGCACGATCGTGCCCGAGATGAACTGGTACTGGTCGGACGGCGTCATGAACATCGTCTCGACGTCGGGCAGCAGATAACGGTTCATCCCCGCCATCTGGAACTCATACTCGAAGTCGGACACCGCGCGCAGGCCGCGTACGATCACCCGCGCGTTGTTGCTGCGGACGAAATCCTTCAATAGCCCCTTGAAGCTCATCACCTGCACGTTCGGATAATGACCGAGCACCTCGTGCGCGATGTCGAGGCGTTCGTCGAGCGAGAAGAACGGCTTCTTGTTGCGGCTGTCGGCGACCCCGACCACAAGCGTGTCGAAAATGCTCGACGCGCGCCGCACGAGGTCTTCGTGACCGCGCGTCAGCGGGTCGAAAGTACCCGGGTATACGGCGACTACCATGAGGCTTCTCCTCTCAACGGAAATGGACCGGAGCCCGCCGCGCGTGCGGCGCTGCCCGGGTTGCTGCCGTGACGGCGGCCCGTCCGGCGCTTGTTATCGAACGCGCATTATTCCTCATTTTCGCGGTGCAGCAAATGATAGCGGACCGCCCCCGCCTTGCCTTCGCGGACGACCGCCCAGCCCGCGAGCGCCGGCTCGGCGGACGGATCGAGCGTGCTGCCCGACTCGACGTACAGGTAGCCGTCGGCGGCCACCAGCGGCACGGCGAGCGCGAGCGCGCGGGCGAGCGTGTCGGCGTCGCCGAATGGCGGATCGAGGAACACGACGTCGAACGAGCCGGGAGCGAGGCCGGCCGCGAGCCGCAGCGCGTCCGCCTCCGCGATCTCGATCGCGCGCGCGTCGAGCCGCGCCTGGTTCGCGCGCAGTTGCGCGGCCGCGCGCGGGCTGCGCTCGACCATCACGACGCGCGCGGCGCCGCGCGACGCCGCCTCGAAACCGAGCGCGCCGCTGCCCGCGAACAGGTCGAGACAACGCTGGCCGTCGAGCCGCTGGCCGAGCCAGTTGAACAGCGTCTCGCGGACGCGGTCGGGCGTCGGGCGCAGCCCGTCGAGATCGAGCACCGGAAGCGGCGTGCGCTTCCAGTCGCCGCCGATGATGCGGATCGTGTGCGCGGCCCCGCCGCGGCCGGACGGCGCGGGCTGGGCGCCACGCGGGCGCGGGGAAGAAGGTCGGGACATGCGGTTTCTGCTTGACGGCAACGGTGAGGGCCGCGCCGGCTTGACCATTCGCCGTCGGATGCGGCGGGGCGCCGCCGGCTGGCCCGATGCGCGAACGTTACCACAGCGTTGCGGAGCCGCCGCCCGCCGAACGCAACGACGATGGGTGGGTCGCCTGATAAAATGCCGTGTTTTCCGCTCGTTGCAGCCGCCGTCGCGGCGCCGCCGCCCTCTCCGGCCGGAACGCAGCGCGCGTCCACCACGCCAGATCATGTTCAGTTTCTTCAAACGATTCCGGGGTTCGAAGTCGTCCGACAACGCGCCGGCAGAAGCCGCCGCAGTGCCGGAAACCGAAGCGCCCGACGCGCAGTCCGAAGCCGCGCCTGCGGTCGAGCCGGCTGCGCCGACTTCAACCGGGGCCGCTGCGCCGGCCGCCGGGACCTCCCCGACCGCTCCTGAAGCCGCACCGGTTATCGAATCGCCCGTGCCGGTTCAGCCCATCGCGCCGGCCGTCGAGGCGGAAACGCCTGTAGCCGTTCCCGAAGCTCGCCAGCCGGCTGTCGAGCCCGCGCCAGTGGCTCCGGCCGCGCCGCAGACAGTGGAACCGCAGCCCGCACCGCCCTCCGCTCACGCGCCGTCACAGCCGGTTAGCGCCGCGCCGCCCGTTCCAGCGCCGCAGCAGGCGCCGGCTCGCCCCGCGCCTGCCCCGGCAACGATGGCCGCCGCTACGGCCCCGCAACCGCGCGCCGCCGAAAGCGCGACAGCCGACACGGTCGAAACCGTCGAAATCGTCCCGCCGCCCGCGCCGGAGCCCGCCGCGAAAAAATCGTGGCTCGCGCGCCTGAAGTCGGGTCTGTCGAAGACCAGCTCGAACATCACGAGCATCTTCGTCAACGCAAAGATCGACGACGATCTGTACGAGGAACTGGAAACCGCGCTGCTGATGTCCGACGCGGGCGTCGACGCGACCGAGTACCTGCTCGACGCGCTACGCGCGAAGGTGCGCGCCGAGCGCTTGACCGACGCGCAGCAGGTGAAGGTCGCGCTGCGCACGCTGCTGATCGACCTGCTGAAACCGCTCGAAAAGTCGCTGATGCTCGGTCGCGCGCAACCGCTCGTGATGATGATCGCGGGCGTCAACGGCGCGGGCAAGACGACGAGCATCGGCAAGCTCGCGAAGCATCTGCAACGCTTCGACCAGTCGGTGCTGCTCGCGGCCGGCGACACGTTCCGCGCGGCCGCGCGCGAGCAGCTCGCGATCTGGGGCGAACGCAACAACGTGACCGTCGTGTCGCAGGAAAGCGGCGACCCGGCCGCGGTGATCTTCGACGCGGTCGGTGCAGCGCGCGCGCGCGGCATCGACGTGCTGATGGCCGACACGGCCGGCCGTCTGCCGACGCAGCTGCATCTGATGGAAGAACTGCGCAAGGTGAAGCGCGTGATCGGCAAGGCGCTCGACGGCGCGCCGCACGAGGTGCTGCTCGTGATCGACGCGAACACCGGCCAGAACGCGCTCGCGCAGGTGAAGGCGTTCGACGACGCGCTCGGCCTGACCGGCCTGATCGTCACGAAGCTCGACGGCACCGCGAAGGGCGGGATTCTCGCGGCGATCGCGCGGCAGCGGCCGGTGCCGGTGTACTTCATCGGCGTCGGCGAGAAAGTCGAGGATCTGCAGCCGTTCAGCGCGGAGGAATTCTCGGACGCGCTGCTCGGCAACTGAGCGCCGCCGGTCGCGACGCTCGTCAAAGAACAAAGGGCGCCTTGCGGCGCCCTTTGTTCTTTTCACTTCCGGATGGCCGCCAACGCGGCTGCGCTCACTCCGAATCCGGCTGCTCGCCGGGCGCCGCTTGCGCGAACGCGTCGATCTGCATCGCATGGTCGTAGATGCGTTGCAGCGTCGGGTAGCGCGTGGTGTCGATCTTGAAGCGGTTCGCGTTGAAGATCTGCGGGATCAGGCACAGGTCGGCGATCGTCGGCGTGTCGCCGACGCACAGCGCGCCGGTGCGCGGGTCGGCCGCCAGCCGCGTTTCGAGCGTCGAAAAGCCCAGCTCGATCCAGTAGCGATACCACGCGTCCTTCGCGTCGTCCTCGACGCGCATCGTGTGCTTCAGGTACTTCAGCACGCGCAGGTTGTCGAGCGGATGGATCTCGCACGCGACCTGCAACGCGATCGACCGGGCGTGCGCGCGATCGACGGCCGAGCGCGGCAGCAGCGGCGGCTCGGGATGCGTCTCTTCCAGATACTCGATGATCGCGAGCGACTGCTGGATGGCGGGCTGCCCGTCTTCGACCAGCGCCGGCACGATGCCGTCCGGATGCACGCACCGGTATTCGGGCTTCAACTGCTCGCCGCCGTCGCGCAGCAAATGCACCGGCACGTACTCGTACGGCAGGTTCTTCAGGTTCAGCGCGATGCGCACGCGGTACGACGCCGAGCTGCGGAAATAGCTGTAAAGCTTCATCCTGACGCGTCCCGGTGCGCTCAGACCACGCGCACGGCGAATTCGCCGAGGCCGTCCACGCCGCCGCGCATCACGTCGCCCTTCACGATCGCGCCAACGCCTTCGGGCGTGCCCGTGTAGATCAGGTCGCCCGGCTGCAGTTCGAACAGCGTCGACAGGAACGCGATCGTGTCCGCGACCGGCCAGATCAGTTGCGAGATGTCGGAGCGCTGCTTTTCTTCACCGTTCACCGTGAGCCAAATCGCGCCGCTGCCGATGTGGCCGACCTGCGAAACCGGATGGATCGGGCCGATCGGCGCCGAGTGGTCGAAACCCTTGCCGGTATCCCACGGACGGCCGAGCTTCTTCGCGTCGCCCTGCAGATCGCGGCGCGTCATGTCGAGGCCGAGCGCGTAGCCGTACACGTGATCGAGCGCGCTCGCGGCCGGGATGTCCTTGCCGCCCTTGCCGATCGCCGCGACCATTTCCATCTCGAAGTGCACGTTCTTCGACTGCGACGGATACGGGAAATCGCCGGTCTCGCCAGGCGCGACGTAGACGATCGCATCGGCCGGCTTCGCGAAGAAGAACGGCGGCTCGCGGTCCGGATCGTGGCCCATCTCGCGCGCGTGCGCCTCGTAGTTGCGGCCGACGCAGTAGATGCGGCGAACCGGGAACCGCGTGTCGGCGCCCGCGACCGGCACCGACACGACCGGCGCCGGATCAAATACGTAAGTCATTCTGCTCTCCGTCTTCGTTGATGGCCGCGTCGCGCGGCGAGACTGCGAGTGTAACCCGCACCGCCGGCCAAGGTGCGCAGCGGAATCGGGGCGTCCCGGGCCGGAACGGACGTGCCGCTCATGCGATACTGCGCGGATTCCGAACGTTTGGCCCTGCGCCCGCCGCGCCGCATTCCGCCGCCCGCGCAGCCGGCCTCGCCCACTACCCGCAATGACCGCCCCCGATACCCGCGACACCTTTTCCTGCGCCCGTTTCATCAAGGAGATCGGCCGCGGGCCGAACGGCGCGCGCGCGTTGTCGCCCGAAGATACGCACGCGCTGTATGCGGCGATGCTCGACGGCCGCGTCGCGGACCTCGAACTCGGCGCGGTGCTGCTCGCGTACCGCCTGAAAGGCGAGACCGCCGACGAACTGGCCGCGATGCTCGCGGCCGCGCACGCGTCGTTCGCGCCGCTGCGCACGCCGGCAGGCGCGCATCGCGCGGTGTCGATCCCGAGCTACAACGGCGCGCGCAAGCAGCCGAATCTCGTGCCGCTGCTCGCGCTGCTGCTCGCGCGCGAAGGCGTGCCGGTGCTCGTGCACGGCGTCAGCACCGATCCCGGCCGCGTGACCAGTGCGGAGATCTTCGATGCGCTGAACCTGCCCGCGGCACACGATCACGACGAAGCGCAAGCGCAGCTTGCGAGCCGCCGCGTGTCGTTCGCGCCGATCGACGTGCTCGCGCCGAAACTCGCGCGGTTGCTGTCGCTGCGGCGGCGGATGGGCGTGCGCAACTCGACGC
This sequence comes from Paraburkholderia caballeronis, assembly GCF_900104845.1. Classification (NCBI taxonomy): domain Bacteria; kingdom Pseudomonadati; phylum Pseudomonadota; class Betaproteobacteria; order Burkholderiales; family Burkholderiaceae; genus Paraburkholderia; species Paraburkholderia caballeronis. Next base: position 3,566,962 of record NZ_FNSR01000001.1, read on the forward strand.
ATACGCTCGTGAAGCTGCTCCAGCCGTTCGCTGAGCCGGGCCTGCGGCTCGTGAACTACACGCATCCGCCGTATCGCGACAGCCTGAGCGCGCTGTTCGTCGCGCATCCGGACGCCGCCGTCGGCGGCGCGCTGCTCGCGCGCGGGACCGAAGGCGAAGCGGTCGCCGACACGCGCCGCCAGGTGCAGGTGGACTGGCTGCACGACGGCGTCTGCGAAACGCTCGTCGAACCGGAACGCTCGTCGCCGGACGCGCCGGAAGTCGATCTGCCGGAAGGCCGCGACGCCCCGACGACCGCCGCATGGATCGACGCCGTGCTGCGCGGCGACGCCCCGGTGCCGGGCGCGATCGCGCGTCAGGTGGAAACGATCACGTCGATCACCGCGAAACGCTGATGCGGGCGGCCTCTGGCCACAGTGGCGGGCACGCGCCGGCTCAAAAACCATGCGTCGCCTGTTGACAGGCCCCGCCGACCTGGCATAAATTCGCCGAATGCGTTCCCTCCCGAACACCCTCCGAATTACCTCCGGCCGCCTGGCGGCCCTATCGCTACGTCTAGCGTAAAAGCCTGACGTAGCGCTGCGCGTCCACGGTTCATCCGGCCGCACAGTCCTCCCAAGCAGTTCCCGAAGCACCCCAGCTTCGAACCCAAACCGCAGTCCCCTTACCAACTCTGTCGTCTGTATTCGTCCGTTTACCGTTCGGACGAATCGCGAGGGTCAAATGCACGCTGCATCGGCATCCGTCACGTTCGTGTCCGCCGCGATGGTCGTCTCCATCGCGACGGGCTCGTTCGCCGGCGGATTCCCCGCGTCGCGCCAACCGGCCACCCGCATCGCTGGCCGGCGCGGCAACGTGCATCGCCGTCATCGGGCCAGCCGCCCGCCGACGGCCGCCATCGCAGGCGACACCATGAACGAGGCTCGCCATGTTGCGTAATCCCGCCGAGAAGTACCGCCCCTTCCCCGCTGTCCCGTTGAACGGCCGCCGATGGCCGACCCGCACCGTCGAGCGCGCGCCAGTCTGGATGAGCACCGACCTGCGCGACGGCAACCAGTCGCTGATCGAGCCGATGAGCATCGAGCAGAAGCTGGAGTTCTTCGAGATGCTCGTTGCGATCGGCTTCAAGGAAATCGAAGTCGGCTTTCCGTCGGCTTCGCAGACCGACTTCGATTTCGTGCGCAAGCTGATCGTCGAGAAGCGCATCCCCGACGACGTGACGATCGAAGTGCTCGTGCAGTCGCGCGAAGAACTGATCGCGCGCACGTTCGATGCGCTCGAAGGCGCGCCGCGCGCGATCGTGCATCTGTACAACGCGATCTGCCCGTCGTTCCGCAAGATCGTGTTCGGGCAGTCGAAGGACGACGTGAAGGCGCTCGCGGTCGAAGGCACGCGGCTGATCCGCGCTTACGCGGACGCGCGGCCGCAGACCCGGTGGACGTATCAGTACTCGCCGGAAACGTTCAGCATGACCGAGCTTTCGTTCGCGCGCGAAGTGTGCGACGCGGTTGCGCAGACGTGGCGGCCGACACGCGATCACAAGATGATCGTGAACCTGCCGGCGACGGTCGAGGCGGCGATGCCGAACGTGTACGCCGACCAGATCGAATGGATGGACCGCAACCTCGCGTACCGCGACAGCATCGTGCTGTCCGTTCATCCGCACAACGATCGCGGCACCGCGGTGGCGGCGGCCGAACTCGCGCTGCTCGCCGGCGCGGACCGCATCGAAGGCTGCCTGTTCGGCAACGGCGAGCGCACCGGCAACGTCGATCTCGTCACGCTCGCGATGAACCTCTACACGCAGGGCATCGATCCGGGCCTCGACTTTTCGGACATCGATGCGGTGCGCCGCATGGTCGAGCGCTGCAACCAGTTGCCGGTGCATCCGCGTCATCCGTATGCGGGCGACCTCGTGTTCACCGCGTTCTCCGGCTCGCATCAGGACGCGATCCGCAAGGGCTTCGCGCAACAGAAGCCGGATGCGATCTGGGAAGTGCCGTATCTGCCGATCGATCCGGCCGACCTCGGCCGCAGCTACGACGCGGTGATCCGCGTGAACAGCCAGTCCGGCAAGGGCGGCGCGACGTACCTGCTCGAACGCGGCATGGGTTTCACGCCGCCGCGTCGTGTGCAGATCGAGTTCAGCCATGCGGTGCAGAGCGCCGCCGATACGTCCGGCGTGGAGATCACCGGCGACGCGATCTGCGAACTGTTCGCGCGCGAATACTTCGAGACGGCCGGCCCGGTCGCGCATGCGGGCGGCGGACGGCTGCGCTGGGAGGGTCGCGACGTCGCGACCGCGGCGGCTGCGGATACCGCCGATGCTCATGCGCAGGCGGTCGCGGCCGCGCTTGCGGGTGTGTCGGGCGAGACCATCGAGATCACGTCGTTCGAAAGTGCGCGAACCGCCGATGGCCGCACCGCGGTGTTCGTCGGCTGCCGGGTCGGCGAACAAACGATCCGGCACGGCGTCGGCGTCGCCGACGATCCGGCGACCGCGATCGTCGATGCGGTGGTCAGTGGCGTCAACCGGGCTGCGTGGCAGCAAATCGAGCGACGCGCGGCTGCGTAGGCTGGTGTGTAGAACCTGTCGTCGCTGGCTGAATGGGCGACGACGGAGCGATTCAGTTTTTTTCGCGGCAGGCGACAGGACAATATCGGCGGCACGACCGGCCGCCGAGGTATCGCCGGAACGCTCACGAGGCGTTACCGGCAAGCGTGCGGAACCGGGAACAAACCGGCCCTTATTCCAGCGCGCAGCGGGTCGCCTGCCATGCGAGCAGACGCCAGTGGCCGTCTTCTTGCGCCTGGATCGCCGTGTAGGCGATCGGGAACAGCAGCGCGCCGCTTTTCGCCTCCATCTCGATCAGCGCGCGACCGCTGACGACACAGGTTTCGCGGCCCACCGGCAACACATCCTGCGACTGGATTTCGATCTGGCGATAACGGCGGCGTCCGGCGGTGATCGCGTCGATGAACTGCTGCTTGGTTTCGCGCTTGCCGTTCGTGTGGACGTAGATCACGTGGTCGGAAAGCAGCATGTCCAGCGATGGGCCGTCGCCGTCCACCATCGCGCGAAACCGCTCGCGCTCCAGCCCGCGAATCGCATCGATCACCTTTGCAGCCGCCATCGCTCAAGCCCCTTGCACCGGGCCGCATCGCGGCCGCCGACGCGCCGAAGTGGTACCGCACGCGAAACGTCACCTTAGCTGGCTGAAATTTATACCAGGTTGAAACCGTTTGATACTCGCCTTCTGGCAGGCGGAAAAGCAATTTAAATAGGGCGACATTGATGCACGGCAGGATGGACCCTACGTTTGATTGCGGCGCGTCGTCGCACGTCCGCACCATGCAGCGAGCCGGAAGTCTGATTTCCAGCAGGTCGCCAGTGCATACGAGCTATTTGGGGCGCAATCTTCGCTAGTCGGACACCGAAGTTTGTTTCAGCCTGCACTCGGTAGAGAGCCGAAAAATTCTACTAAATCCGCACTAGCGAGCCTTTTGCGCAGGACATCAGCCGTGGAAAAGCGGATCGCGCCCCGAAATCCCTCCGCCCCGGACCCGTGGAATCTATCGAAACAAGAATTTCGATAGATTTCACGGAACCTGTAAGCCCCTACTCACTCCAAGTATTAGCACTCGGAAAAGCGGAGTGCTAACATCCACCACGGAGTCGCAGTCTGACTATTGCAAGATCCAGAGGAGTTCGCTACGTGACCAACAGTATGATGACCCTTCCGGGCACTCTGAGCCCGTCGCCGGCCAAGGCCTCTCCGGCAGGCGTACTGGCGCTCGCGAACGCTTCGATGCTGCCCGGCCAGCTAGGCAACATCGACGCCTACATCCAGGCCGTGAACCGGATCCCGATGTTGACGCTGCAAGAGGAGCGCCAGTTCGCGACCGAATACCGCGAACAGAACAACCTCGACTCGGCGCGGCGTCTGGTGCTGTCGCACCTGCGCCTCGTCGTGTCGATTGCGCGCAATTATCTGGGCTACGGCCTGCCGCACGCGGACCTGATTCAGGAAGGCAACATCGGCCTGATGAAGGCGGTGAAGCGCTTCGATCCGGAGCAGAACGTACGGCTCGTGTCGTATGCGATGCACTGGATCAAGGCCGAGATCCACGAATACATCCTGCGTAACTGGCGCATGGTGAAGGTCGCGACGACGAAGGCGCAGCGCAAGCTGTTCTTCAACCTGCGCAGCCACAAGCAGGGCCTGCAGTCGTTCACGCCGGAAGAAATCGACGGTCTCGCGCAGGAACTGAACGTGAAGCGCGAGGAAGTCGCCGAGATGGAAACCCGGCTTTCGGGCAGCGACATCGCGCTCGAAGGGCAGACCGAGGACGGCGAAGAATCGTTCGCGCCGATCGCATGGCTCGCGGATTCGCACAGCGAGCCGACCGCCGTGCTGGCCGCGCGCGCGAACGACCGTCTGCAGACGGACGGCATCGCGAACGCACTCGAATCGCTCGACGCGCGCAGCCGCCGCATCATCGAGGCGCGCTGGCTGCAGGTGAACGACGACGGTTCGGGCGGCTCGACGCTGCACGAACTGGCCGACGAGTTCGGCGTGTCGGCCGAGCGGATCCGCCAGATCGAGGCCAGCGCAATGAAGAAGATGCGCACCGCGCTCGCCGACTACCGGTAATCGCGCACCACGCGCCGGCTCCCCGCCGGCGCACGGTTGCGAAGCCCCGCCTTCTCACGAAGGCGGGGCTTTTTCTTTGTCGGCTCGCCGGCGGCACGTTCGGCGCATCGCAGGTCGTTTTTTCCTAAAGTAGACATCGTGAAGCCGATGCAACGCCCGATCCTTGCGCCCCTAATTTTTTGACTTTAAGCAATCGGCATCGCAATACCGAATAACGAGGCACGCGTTCGCGACCCAATGTCGCGCGTCGACTGTCACGTGCCGGTGACCCCCGCTCCTAGAATCCTTGTACACAAGCTCCGGGCAGCGTTCGTAGCCTGGTTTGGAAACGACGTTTAAGCGGAAGCAGTCATCGATCCATCATGATCTCGACCTCCGAACCTCCCGCCCGGCCGCCTGCCGCGCCACGCGCCAGGTTTCTGCGCTGGGTCCGCGGCCCCACGTTTGCCCGCGACATCGTTTTCGTTCTCGTATTCAAACTCGTGCTGCTGACCGCGCTGAAGTACGCGTTCTTCAATCATCCGCAGGCCGAGAACATGTCGATGCCGCCCGCCGAAGTCGCGCGGGCGATCCTGTCCGTACCCGCGCCGGACACGCCACAAGGGGACCACCATGCCCATTAGCGAAACCGTTGATCTGTCGCGTCTGCAGTTCGCCACCACTGCCCTCTACCACTTCCTGTTCGTGCCGCTCACGCTCGGGCTGTCGTGGATGCTCGTCATCATGGAGTCCGTCTACGTGATGACCGGCAAACAGATCTACAAGGACATGACGCAGTTCTGGGGCAAGCTGTTCGGCATCAACTTCGTGATGGGCGTCACGACCGGCCTCACGATGGAGTTCCAGTTCGGCACCAACTGGTCGTACTACTCGCACTACGTCGGCGACATCTTCGGCGTGCCGCTCGCGATCGAGGGCCTCGCCGCATTCTTCCTCGAATCGACGTTCGTCGGCCTGTTCTTCTTCGGCTGGAACCGGCTGTCGAAAGGACAGCATCTGCTGACGACGTTCTTCGTCGCGCTCGGCTCGAACCTGTCCGCGGTGTGGATCCTCGTCGCGAACGGCTGGATGCAGTATCCGACCGGCGCCGAGTTCAACTACGAAACGATGCGAATGGAGATGACGAGCCTGTTCACCGTGATCTTCAATCCGGTCGCGCAGGTGAAGTTCGTGCATACGGTGTCCGCCGGCTACGTGACCGCGTCGATGTTCGTGCTCGGCATCTCGTCGTGGTATCTGCTGCGGCGTCGCGACGTCGATTTCGCGCTGCGCTCGTATGCGGTCGCGGCCGGCTTCGGCCTCGCGTCGGCGCTGTGCGTGATCGTGCTCGGCGACGAGTCCGGCTACCGCACCGGCGAAGTCCAGCAGGCGAAGCTCGCGGCGATCGAATCCGAATGGGAAACCGAGCCGCCGCCGACGTCGTTCACGGTGTTCGGGATCCCGAACCAGCAGGAGCAGCGCACCGACTTCGCGCTCCAGATTCCGTACGCGCTCGGCATCATCGCGACCCGCTCGCTCGACGAACCGGTGATCGGCCTGAAGGACATCATCGGCCGTTCCGAAGTGCGGATCCGCAACGGCATCCTCGCTTACAGCGCGTTGCAGAAGCTGAAGGCCGGCACCGCCGACACCGAGACGCGCGACACGTTCGAAGCGCACAAGGCCGACCTCGGTTACGCGCTGCTGCTGAAGCGCATCGCGCCGAACGTCGTCGACGCGACACCCGAGCAGATCAAGGAAGCGGCGCGCGGATCGATCCCGCCGGTCGCGCCGGTGTTCTGGTCGTTCCGGATCATGGTCGGCCTCGGCATCCTGTTCCTCGTGACGTTCGCGCTTGCGTTCTGGTTCTGCGCGCAACGTTCGCTGCTGCAGACGAACCGCCGCTGGTTCCTGCGCTGGGCCGTCTGGGCGATCCCGCTGCCATGGCTCGCGGCGGAGTTCGGCTGGGTCGTGGCGGAAACCGGCCGCCAGCCGTGGACGATCGCCGGCGTGCTGCCGACGTCGCTCGCCGTGTCGAACCTCGCGCCCGGCGACGTGCTGCTGAGTCTCGCGGGCTTCGTCGTGTTCTATACCGCGCTGTTCGTCATTGAGATCACGCTGATGTTCAAGTACGCGCGGCTCGGCCCGTCGTCGCTGCACACCGGCCGTTACCACCACGAGCAGGGGTCCGAAACCGTGGTCAGCAGCAGCAACGTCGCGTGACGCGCTGCCCGATTCCGTCAACCGCAGAAGGAAAACGACCATGGATTACGCAACCCTCAAGCTGATCTGGTGGGTGCTCATTGGCGTGCTGCTGATCGGCTTCGCGCTGACCGACGGCTTCGACATGGGCGCCGCCGTGCTGCTGCCGTTCATCGGCAAGACCGACACCGAACGCCGGATCGTCATCAACACGGTCGGCGCGACGTGGGAAGGCAACCAGGTGTGGTTCATCACCGCTGGCGGCGCGATGTTCGCCGCGTGGCCGCTCGTGTACGCGGCGTCGTTCTCGGGCTTCTACTTCGCGATGCTGCTGGTGCTGTTCGCGCTGTTCTTCCGCCCGGTCGGCTTCGACTATCGCGGCAAGCGCGACAACGTGCGCTGGCGCACCGGCTGGGACTGGGCGCTGTTCATCGGCGGCTTCGTACCGGCGCTCGTGTTCGGCGTCGCGTTCGGCAACCTGCTGCAAGGCGTGCCGTTCTCGTTCGACAGCGACCTGCGCGTCACCTATCACGGCAGCTTCTTCGCGCTGCTGAACCCGTTCGCGCTGGTCTGCGGCCTCGTCAGCCTGTCGATGCTGACCGCGCACGGCGCCGCGTTCGTGAAGCTGAAAACCGACGGCGTGATCGCGCAGCGCGCGTCGTCCGCGCTGCGGATCAGCTCGGGGGTCGCGGTGCTGCTGTTCATCGTCGCCGGCGCGCTGGTCGCGACGCTGATCGGCGGTTATCACGTGACGAACCCGGCGCCGCTCGACTCGGTGGCGAACCCGCTGCTGAAGGAAGTCGAGGCCGGTTCGGGGCTGTGGCTCACGAACTACGGCGACTATCCGTGGATGATGCTCGCGCCGATCGCCGGCATCCTCGGCGGGGTGATCGCGTTCGTGCTGGCCGGCTCGCGCCACGAAAAGAGCGCGTTCCTCGCGACCGGGCTGATGATCATCGGCGTGATCCTGACCGCGGGTTTCTCGATGTTCCCGTTCATCATGCCGTCATCGCTCGATCCGCGCAGCAGCCTGACGGTATGGGACTCGACGTCGAGCCGCATGACGCTGCAGATCATGCTGATCGCGGTGATCATCTTCCTGCCGATCGTGCTCGCGTATACGTCGTGGGCGTATGCGGTGATGCGCGGCAAGGTCACGGCCGCGTCGGTCGAGGAAAACCGGCACACGCTGTATTGAACGCTTCGAACCATCGAATCACGGGAGCACACACATGTGGTACTTCAGCTGGATACTCGGCATCGGCGTGGCGCTCGGCTTCGGCATCATCAACGTGATGTGGCTCGAAGCGCATCACAAGGTGTCCGCGGACGAGCAGCGCGGCGACGAAGCCTGACGCGCATTCGCCCACAAAAAAACGCCGCATTTGCGGCGTTTTTTTACGTCCAGTCTGGTCCGGAATCAGGCCGGCTGCACCGCCGGGCCGCTGCCGACCGCCGGCAGATGCGGCGCGAACTGCTGCACATAACGCGCCGCGCTGCTGCCGACGACGAGATGCAGCGTGTTTGCCGAGATCCATGCGACGTCGAGCGCGCCGAGCCGCTGCCGGTCGATCAGCGCGCCATTGCGCACGACCACGCGCAGACGCGTCGCGGCCACCGCGTCGAGCGACGTGATGTTGGCCGCGCCGCCGAGCGCACCGAGCCAGCCGACCGGATCGGGATCGAGCGGGCCGGCATCGACGGCCGGCGTCGATCCGGCCGGCGCCGCAGCCTGCACAGAAGAAGCCGATGCGCGAGCCGTCCCGCCCTGCGCCGGCGTTTCGGCCACCGCACCGCCGCGCCAGATCTCGCTGCGAATTTCATCGGCGATGATGTCCGCCTCCGGCCCGATGATCACCTGCACGCTTTCGCCGCCGCGCTTGAGCACACCGCGCGCACCGAGCGACCGCAGTGCGGCTTCCGACACGTTCGCCGGATCGGCCACCGACAGCCGCAGCCGCGTGGTGCACGCATCGACGACTTTGAGGTTCGCCGCGCCGCCGAGCGCCGCGAGGTAGCCGGCCGCCCGCGGCGTCGCAACGGCGCCGGCCGGGACGGCTGCGCCGGCGGCGGCAGGCGCGGCGGCCGCGTCGCCGTTCGCCGGCTCGCGTCCCGGCGTCGGCAGGTCGAAGCGGCGGATGAAGAAGCGGAACAACCCGTAGTACACGACCGCATACGCGATGCCGAGCGGAATGGCCTGCCAGCCGTGCGTCGACAGCCCGTAGTTCAGCACGTAGTCGATCGCGCCCGCCGAGAACGTGAAGCCGAGCTTGATGCCGAGCAGCGAGCAGATCGCGAGCGACAACCCGGTCAGCACCGCATGGATCGCGTACAGCACCGGCGCGAGGAACATGAACGTGAATTCGATCGGCTCGGTCACGCCGGTCAAAAACGACGTCAGCGCCATCGACATCAGCAGCCCCGCGACCGCCGGACGCCGCGCCTTCGGCGCCTCGTGCAGCATCGCGAGACACGCGGCCGGCAGGCCGAACATCATCACCGGGAAGAAGCCGGCCATGAAACCGCCGGCGCTCGGGTCGCCCGCGAAGAAACGATGCAGGTCGCCGCTGACCGCCGCGCCGCCGCCCGGCGGCGTGAACGTGCCGAACACGAACCACACGAGCGAGTTCAGGATGTGGTGCAGCCCGGTCACGAGCAGCAGCCGGTTCAACAGCCCATAGACGAACGTGCCGATCGCGCCGGCCGTCGTCAGCCAGTGGCCGGCGGTATCGATCGCCGCCTGCACCGGCTGCCACACGTAGCCGAACACGACGCCGAGCACCACGCAGACCAGCCCGGTCACGATCGGCACGAAACGCTTGCCGCCGAAGAACGCGAGGAACTCGGGCAGCCTGATGTCCTTGAAGCGGTTGTACAGCATCCCCGCGACGATCCCGGCCACCACGCCCGACAGCACGCCCATGTTGAGCTTGTCGTTGATGTCCTTCATCACGGCGACCTGCACCAGATAACCGAGCGCGCCCGCAAGCGCCGCGACGCCGTTGTTGTCCTTCGCGAAGCCGACCGCGATGCCGATCGCGAACAGCAATGGCAGGTTGTCGAAGATCGCGCCGCCGGCGTCGGCGATGATCTTGATGTTGAGCATGTCCGCTTGGCCGAAGCGCAGCAGCAGGCCGGCGACCGGCAGCACTGCGATCGGCAGCATCAGCGCACGACCCAGGCTCTGGATCTTCAGAAACGGGTTTCCTTCCATGGGACGATCTCCAGTCGCTTGCTGCGTCCGTTCGTGATTCGTTACGTATGTACGTGGGGTACGTGTATGTGCCGCGCGCCCGTCGGGGCGCGCGATGCTCAGTCGAGCGGCCAGATTTCGCGGCTCGCGGCGCGCACCGACTGCGCCGATTCGAGCGCGAGCGCATCCTGAGCGCGCTGACGGCACAGTTGATAGTCGAGGTTGCGCACGCGCGCTTTCACCGTCGGTACCGACACCGGATCGACCGACAGTTCGGTCACGCCGAGCCCGACGAGCAGCGGCACCGCGAGCGGATCGCCGGCGAGCGCGCCGCAGACGCCCACCCACTTGCCATGCTTCTGCGCGCCCTGCACCGTCGCATCGACGAGCCGCAGCACCGCCGGATGCAGTCCGTCGGCCTGCGCGGCGAGGTTCGCCTGGCAGCGGTCCATCGCGAGCGTGTACTGCGTGAGATCGTTCGTGCCGATCGACAGGAAGTCCGCGTGACGCGCCAGTTGATCGGCAAGCAGCGCCGCCGACGGCACCTCGATCATCACGCCGACCTCGATCGCGTCGGCGCGGCCGAGTTCGCGCGCGAACGCGTCGATCCGCTCGCGCAGCCGCACGAGTTCGCCGACGTCGGTGACCATCGGCAGCAGGATCCGCACCGCGCCGGCCGGCTGCACCGCGAGCAGTCCGCGCAGTTGATCGTCGAGCAGGTCCGGGCGCACCTGCGCGAGCCGGATGCCGCGCAGGCCGAGCGCCGGATTCGGCTCGGGCGGCAGCGTCAGGTAATCGACTTCCTTGTCCGCGCCGACGTCGAGCGTGCGGATGATCGCGGTGCGGCCGGCGAGCGTATCGACGATCGACTGATAACTCTGCCGATGCTCTTCGACGCTCGGCGCAGCCTGGCGGTGAATGAACAGCAGTTCGGTGCGCAGCAGGCCGACCGCGTCCGCGCCGTTTTCGACGGCGATCGACGCGTCGTCGAGCGTCGCGATGTTCGCGGCGACCTCGATTGCGCGGCCGTCGCGCGTCGCCACCGCCAGCTGCGACGTGCGCCGGTTCGCTTCGCGCACGCCGGCAAGGCGCGAGCGTTCGAGCCGCGCGCGTTCGATGTCGAGCGCGCTCGGCGCGTATTCGATGCGGCCCGCGCTCGCATCGACGACGATCTGCGTGCCTTCGGGGATCGCATGCAGCGCGTCGCCGACCGCGACGAGCGCCGGAATGCCCGCCTGCCGCGCGATGATCGCCGCGTGCGACGTCGCGCCGCCGCGCGCCATCACGAGCGCGGTCACGCGGCTGCGATCGAGCGTCGCGAGATCGGACGGCGTGAATTCGTCGGCGGCGAGCACCGCTTCGTCGGGCAGCGCGCGAGCGGTCGTGCCCGCGTAACCGAGCGCGCGCAGCACGCGCTTTTCGATGTCGCGCAAATCGGCCGCGCGCTCCGCGAGCAGCGGATCGTCCACCTGGCCGAGCACGGCAATCTGCGTGCGGATCGCATCACGCCACGCGAAACCCGCGCTCTTGCCGAGGCTGATGAGATCGCGTGCGGCGTCGATCAGCGTCGGATCTTCCAGCAGCACGCGGTGCATCGTGAAGATGCCCGCCTCGCCGATCGCGCCGCGCTGCGACGCCGCGCGCACGCTGCTGTTCAGTTCGGCGTCGACGCTCGCGATCGCGTTGTCGAGCAGGCGGCTCTCGGCCGCCGACGTGCCGCTCGCGAGTTCGGGCGGCGCAAGCTCGGCGTCGTCCCAGCGCACCAGCGCGCCGACCGCGACGCCCGGCGCAGCACATACGCCCGCGAGCGTGTTCGGCGGCAACGGCTCGCCCGCCTGACGCACGGCCCCCGGTGCCGGCGAAAGCTGCCGCGCGGGCGTCTCGTTCGCCTCGCCTGCTGCTTCGCGCGTCAGTTCGTCCGCGACCGCGTCGATCGCCTTCTGGGCGTCGCGGCCGATGCCGACCAGTTCGATCGTCGCTCCTTGCGCGGCGCCCAGCGCGAGCAGGCCGACGATGCTCTCGACCGCCGCGTTGCGATCCCGGTAGCGCACCTCGACGCGCGCGTCGAAACCGCGCGCGGCCTCTCTGGCGCGCGCGGCGGGACGCGCGTGCAAACCGCCCGCGTGCGACAGCGTCACGCTGCGGCGCGCTTCGGTCTCGACCGAGGAAACCGCGACGGCTTCCGTCGCGACAACCTCCGTCGCGGCACCCCGCGCGCGCAGCGCGAGCAGCGGCGTGACGCCGGCCCGCACGTCGCCCGCTTCCGCGCGGCCGACCACCTCGAACGCGTCGGAGTTCGCGATCGCGACCACCGACACGAGGCTCGGCGCACGGCACGCGATCGCATCGACGTCGAATTCGATCAGCAGGTCGCCGCGCCGCACCTGCGCGCCCTGCTCGACCCGCGCGGTGAAGCCGTCACCGTTCAGTTCGACCGTGTCGATGCCGATGTGCACGAGCACCTCGGCGCCCTCGGCGGTCTGCAGCGTGACCGCGTGGCCCGTGCGCGCGAGATGCGTGACCGTGCCGTCGCACGGCGCGACCATGCGGCCTTCGAGCGGATCGATGCCGATGCCGTCGCCGAACAGCCCTTCCGCGAACACCGGATCGGGAACCGACGCGAGCGGCACGACCGGCCCGGAGAGCGGCGCGGTCAATACGAAGCGGCCGTGCGCCGCGTTCATCGGGTCCATCAGACGAGACTCCTCGATGCGTTCCATCAATGTTCCAGGCTAGTGGGTTTCCGTGACCTTGTGCAGGTAGCGCGGCTCGTCCGGATTGCGGCCGCGCGCGGCGGCCAGCGCCGCCGCCATCACGTAGAACGACAGGATCGCCGCGACCGGGTCGAGCGCCGGATCGGCGGTCGGCGCGAGCGGCAGCATTGCGTCGGCGACGTCGGGCGGCGCGGCGAGCAGCACGCTCGCGCCACGTTTCTGCATGTCGCGCGCGAGTTCGAGCAGCCCCGCCTGTTCCGGGCCGCGCGGCGCGAACACGAGCAGCGGATAATCGCGGCCGATCAGTTCCATCGGGCCGTGCCGCACCTCGGCGCTCGAAAACGCCTCGGCCTGGATGCCCGACGTTTCCTTCAGCTTCAGCGCCGCTTCCTGCGCAATCGCGAGGCCCGCGCCGCGGCCGATCACGATCATCTGCGACACGTCGCGCAGTTCGTCGACGGCCTTCGACCAGTCGAGCCGGCCCGCGCGTTCGAGCGCGTCCGGCAACGCGCGCAGCGCATCGACGAACGCGGCGTCGCGCTGCCAGAACGCGACCAGTTGCGCGGACAACGCGAGCATCGCGATATAACTCTTGGTCGCCGCGACGCTCAGTTCCGGGCCGGCGTGCAGCGGCAGTTCGATGCCGGCCGCCGCCGCGAGCGGCGAGCCGGGAACGTTGACGGCGGCGGCGGTCAATGCGCCCGCGTCGTGCAGCGCGCGCATCGTCGCGACGAGGTCGGGACTCCTGCCCGACTGGGAGAACGCGAGCGCGAACTGGTCGCGCACGCGCAGCGGCGCCTGCTGGAGCGTCGCGATCGACATCGGCAGCGATGCGACCGGCACGCCGATCCGGCTCATCGTCAGCGACGCGAAGTAGCTCGCCGCATGGTCCGAACTGCCGCGCGCGACGGTCAGCGCGACGTGGCGCGGCGCTTCGTCGAGCCGACGCGCGAGCGCCTCGACCGGCGACGTATCGGCAAGCTGCGCGGCCACGACGCCGGCCGACGCCAGCGCCTCGTTAAGCATATTCGACAATCGATTCTCCTTCGACATAGGTCGCCGTCAGCGCCAGCTCGCGATCGAACACGACGAGGTCGGCCCATGCGCCGCGCGCGATGCGGCCGCGATCCTCGATCCCGAGGTAGTCGGCGGCGTAGCGCGACAGGCGGTTTGAAACGTCCGCGACCGGCAGGCCGAGCGACACGAGATTGCGCAACGCCTGATCCATCGTCAGCGTGCTGCCGGCGAGCGTGCCGTCCGCGAGGCGCACGCCGCCCAGGCACTTCGTCACGTGCTGGCTGCCGAGCCGGTATTCGCCGTCGGGCATCCCGGTCGCCGACGTGCTGTCGGTGACGACGTACAGGCGCGGAATCGCGCGCATCGCCGCGCGGATCGCGCCCGGATGCACGTGCAGCAGGTCCGGGATGATCTCCGCGTACTCGGCGTGCGCGAGCGCCGCGCCGACGAGCCCCGGATTGCGGTGATGCAGCGGCGACATCGCGTTGAACAGATGCGTGAAGCCGCATGCGCCGTGCTTCAGCGCGGTGACGGCGTCGTCGTAGGTCGCGAGCGAGTGGCCGAGCTGCACGCGCACGCCGCGCGCGGCCATCTCCGAGATGATCTCGATGTGGCCGGCGATTTCCGGCGCGACGGTCACGACGCGGATCGGCGCGATCGACAGGTACTTCAGCACCTCGTCGAGCACCGCCGACACCGCCGCGTCCGGCTGCGCGCCGAGCTTGCCCGGATTGATGTACGGCCCTTCGAGATGCACGCCGAGCACGCGCGCGCCGCCCGGCGTGCGGATGCGCGCGACCTCGCCCAGTCCGGCGACGACGCTCATCAGTTCGTCGCGCGGCGCGGTCATCGTGGTCGCGAGCAGGCTCGTCGTGCCGTAACTCGCGTGGGTGCGGGTGATCGTCTCGATCGCGTTGCCCGCCTCCATCACGTCGGCGCCGCCGCCGCCGTGCACGTGCAGGTCGATGAAACCCGGCAGGATGTACGGCTCGTCGTTGCCGGCCGGATCGGCGGGCGTGCCCGCGATCGACGTGATGCGTCCGTTCTCGAACGACAGCGAGCCGTGAATCCAGCCGTCAGTGGTCAGTATGTTTCCGCTCAGCATGAGTTTTCCCGGTGGTGCACGATGTTGGGTTCAGGGGGCGTGGTCCCGGTCCGTCCCCGGGGGCGCGCGTTGCCTGCGTCGATCGCTTTAGTGGTTTTGGTGGCTCTACTGGCGCAACTCCGCGACAAAGTCGTAGTAGCCGTCGCGGCAATAGGTGTCCGTCAGCTCGATCGCGCGCTGGTCGGCCGAGAAGCCGACACGCGTGATGACCAGCAATGCCGCGCGCGGCTCGACCTCCATCAACGCGGCGATCTCGCTCGTCGCGTTGATCGCGCGGAAGTGTTGCAGCGCCCGCACGACCGCCGCGCCGCGCTGCTCCAGATACGTGTACAGCGACGTGTCGATCGTGTCCGGGTCCGGCACGATCGACACCGGCAGCGCCGAGTGCTCGACCGCCATCACGATCCCGTCCGCGCGCCGCAGCCGCCGCAGGCTCGCGACCGACGCGCCGGGGGACAACCCGAGCTGCACGATCTCGTCGCGGCGCGCCGGGCGGATGGTGCGCTCCAGCCACACCGAATCGGGCGTGAAGCCGCGCTGCTGCATCTTCTTCGTGAAACCAGTGAGCCGCGACAGCGGGTCCTCGACGCGCGGCGTGATGAAGCTGCCCGCGCCGCGTGCGCGCCGGATCAGGCCCTGCTCGACCAGCAGCTCGATCGCCTTGCGCGCGGTGATCCGCGACACGCCGATCGCGTCCGACAGCGTCCGCTCCGACGGCAGCGCCTCGCCGGCGGACCATACGCCGCAATGGATCGCCGTCGCGAGATTGCGCGCCAGTTGCAGATACAGCGGCGTGACGTTGCGCGCGTCGGGCATCAGGGCAGACCAACGGGTTTCCATACGCCTCCGGCGGGTGGTTCGGGAAGTCGATGCGGCCCGCATCGCGATGCGTCCGGTTCGAAAGCGAGCCCATTATATAACCACAATAATACCAGTCAATTTTCCCGAGTAAACCTACTAGATCGACATTAATCCATTTATATTCATTAAGTTACATGTTTCATCCCCGGTAAAATTCACGCCCTTCGTGTACCAGGATTTACCCTGGATGTGTATTATTCGGGGACCGTTTAAGAACCAGTCTATGCATATTTCATAGAAAAACGGCTCAACAATCGTACCAGTGCGATACCAGTGGCCTGTCCATGGGCGTTCGCCAGGGAACATGAATCACGAAAACTTGCCGTTATAGTGGTGACCGACCACTCACAAGAACGGCTACGGGGAATATGCAGTCAACCGACGAGGACGCGTTGCGGCGCGCCGAGGCAGTACGCCAGTTCAATCGCTTCTATCTGAAGCACCTGGGCGCGCTCCATGCGCGCCTGCCGCGAAGTGAGTTCTCGCTTACCGAAATCCGGATCCTGTACGAACTCTCTCGCGGCCACGCGCAAACCGCCGCCGCGCTGGCGCGCGACCTGTCGCTGGATACCGGTTATCTGAGCCGGATTCTCGCGGGCTTCGAGAAGCGCAACCTGATTTCGCGCCGGCCGTCCGCCACCGACGCGCGGCAGTCGCTGCTCGCGCTGACGGACGACGGCCACGCGCACTTCGCGCCGCTCGACGCCGCGGTGATCGGCAGCGTTCACGCGTCGCTCGCGCCGCTCGCGCCGACCGAGCAGGAAGAGCTGGTCGCCGCGATGCGGATCGTCGAGCGATTGCTCCGCAGACGCAAGGCGGAGGGCAACGTCGCGCTGCGGGCGCCGCGCGCCGGCGAATACGGGTGGCTCGTGTATCGACAGGCGCAGTGGTTCGCAAACGAATACGGCTGGGGTCCGCACTTCGAGGCGGCGCTCGCGGAAAGCGTCGCCGTGTTCGCGCAGAAGCAGGGCGCGGCGCGCGAAACAGGGTGGATCGCGGAACAGGATGGGAATGCGGTCGGGTCGGCGTTCGTCGTCGCGGCCGGACACTCGGTCGCGCGCGTGCGGCTGCTGTTCGTCGAGCCGTACGTGCGGCGGCTCGGCATCGGCTCGCAACTGCTCGACGAATGCGTGCGTTTCGCCGAACGGGCCGGTTACGAGATGCTCGACCTGACACTCACCGACTCGCTCGGCGACGCGAAGCGTCTCGCCGGGCGGCGCGGGTTCCGGTACGAGCATTCCGCGCGGGAAGAACGCTTCGGCCGGGAACTGATCGTCGAACGATGGGTGCGCGAGCTGACGCCGACCCAGCATTGATGCCGGCATGCCTCGCATAAGACAAAAGCGCCGCGGTACGAACCGCGGCGCTTTTTTCGTTTGTCAGGCCACGCGGGACGCGACACGCGTCCCGCCGTCGATCAGAACGACGGCACCATCGAACCCTTGAACGTGGTGTTGATGAACTGGCGCACGTCCTCCGACTGATAAGCCGCGACCAGCTTCTTCACCCACGGCTTGTCCTTGTCCTGCGTGCGCACCGCGATCAGGTTCGCGTACGGGCTGTGGACGTCTTCGAGCGCGATCGCATCCTTCGTCGGCTGCAGGCCGGCGGCCAGCGCGTAGTTCGTGTTGATGACCGCCGCATCGACGTCGGACAGCGCGCGCGGCAGTTGCGCGGCGTCGAGTTCGACCAGTTTCACCTTCTTCGGATTCTGCGCGACGTCGAGCGGCGTTGCGTTGCTGCCGTTCGTGCCCGCGCCCGCGTTCAGCTTGATCACGCCTTTCGCCTGCAACAGCAGCAGCGCGCGGTTCTCGTTCGACGGATCGTTCGGCACCGCGATCTTCGCGCCTTGCGGCAGATCGTTCAGCGACTTCAGCTTCTTCGAATACACGCCGATCGGCGAAATGTACGTGAGGCCGGCGTTCACCAGCTTGTAGCCGCGCTGCTTGATCTGGCTGTCGAGATACGGCTGATGCTGGAAGCTGTTCGCGTCGAGGTCGCCTGCGTCGAGCGCCGCGTTCGGCTGCACGTAGTCGTTGAACTCGATGACCTTCACGTTCAGGCCTTCGCGTTTCGCGACCTTCTGGACCACGGCCCAGACCTGCGCGTCCGGACCGCCGACGGTGCCGACGCGGATGACCTGGTTGTCGTCGGCACGTGCGCCGAAGCTGGTTGCGAGCGATGCGGCGGCAACGCCGGCGAGGAGAGCTTTGAAAAGACTTCTGCGATGCATGGATGTAACGTTCCTGCGGGTTGGTTCATGGTCCGCCCGTCGCGCACGGTGTGCGCGACGACGAGGCACGAATCGTCTCATACGGCCGCGATGCGGGGAAATACCGGAATGGCATACCGGTATGACTGGAGGTTCAGTCGAGCAGCAGCTTCAGGTCGTGGACCCACGGCGTGACGCCTTGGCCATCGCGCGCGAAGAGCCGCAGCTTGCCGTTCGTGTCGAACACGTAACTCGCGGCGGTATGGTCCATCGTGTAGCTGTCGGGCGCGTTGCCCGGCACCTTCGCGTAATAGACGCGGAAGTCCTTCGTGACCTGCTTCAGTTGCGCGTCGTCGGCCGGCCGCAGCGCGGCGAACGTCGGATTGAACGCCGCCACGTACTGGCCGATCAGCGCGGGCGTGTCGCGCTCCGGATCGACAGTGACGAACAGCACCTGCACGCGCTTCGCGGCTTCGGGGCCGAGTTGCTGCAACGCCTGCGACAGCTCCGCCATCGTCGTCGGACACACGTCCGGGCAATGCGTATAACCGAAGAACAGTACGACGACCTTGCCCTTGTAGTCCGCAAGCGTGCGCACGTGGCCGTTCGAATCGGGCAGCGAGAAGTCGCGGCCGAACTGCGTGTTGCCAGTGATGTCGAGATTCGTGAACGACGGCGCGCGTTCGCCGCAGCCGGCGACGAAGGCGGCGCCCAGCGTGCAGACAGCCGCGACCAGCGTGGCGCGCACGATGCGCGCGAACGGTTGACGGACCATCGCGTTACACCCCGATCCACGCGTGCACGTAGTGATCGACGAGCAGCGCCGCGAACAGCAACGACAGATAGACGATCGAGAAGCGGAACGCCTTGCGTGCGAGCGCATCCGAATACGCGCGGTAGATCTTCCACGAGTAGCCGAGGAAACCCACGCCGAGCGCCACCGCGGAGATCAGATAAACGACCCCGCTCATGCCGGAGATGAACGGCATCATCGTGACCACGAACAGCACGATCGAATACAGCAGGATCTGCAGCCGCGTGTACTCTTCGCCGTGCGTGATCGGCAGCATCGGCAGGCCCGCATTCTCGTAGTCCTTGCGGCGATACAGCGCGAGCGCCCAGAAATGCGGCGGCGTCCACACGAAGATGATCAGCACGAGAATCCACGCGTCGCCCGGCACCGCGCCGGTGACGGCCGCCCAGCCGAGCGCCGGCGGCATCGCGCCGGACGCGCCGCCGATCACGATGTTCTGCGGCGTGGCCGGCTTCAGCAGCAGCGTGTAGATGATCGCGTAGCCGATGAACGTCGCGAACGTGAGCCACATCGTCAGCGCATTCGTGAACGTGTACAGCGTCCACATGCCGACCGCGCCGAGCACGGCCGAGAAGATCAGGATCTGGGTGCTCGTGATCTCGCCGCGCGCGGACGGACGCCACGCGGTACGACGCATCATCGCGTCGACCTTCTGTTCGACGAGGCAGTTGATCGCGAACGCGGCGCCGGCCGTCAGCCAGATGCCGACGGTGCCGCCGATCAGCGTCTTCCACGGCACCATGCCGGGCGTCGCCAGGAACATGCCGATCACCGCGCAGAACACGGCGAGCTGCGTGACCCGAGGTTTGGTCAACGCGACGTATTGGGATATCCGGTTGCCCGGCGTATGGGGGAGGGTTGTGCTTTCCATGGGGAGGGATCAGGCCGGCGCGGCGTCGCGCGCGGGTACAACAGCGCGGCCGGGACGGCTACAAGCGATTCGAAAGTTTAGCATGACGAGCAGAAGCAGCAGGATCGCAGCCCCGCCGTTATGCGCCACCGCAACGGGCAACGGCCACTGCAACACGATGTTCGACAGGCCGGTGACGAACTGGATCACGACGACGAGCAGCACGCCGTTCGCGGGACGCCGCAGCGACTCGTAGCGCCGCAGCATCGCGGCGAGCCACACCAGATAAGCGACGACGACGAACGCGAACGTGCGATGCGTCCAGTGAATCGCGACGAGCGCGTCCTGCGTGATCACGTCGCCGTTGCCGTCCATGCCGAGCGCGCGCCACAGATGGAAGCCGTGCTGGAAATCCATCGGCGGAATCCATGCACCGTTGCAGGTCGGGAAGTCGGTGCACGCCAGCACTGCGTAATTCGTGCTGACCCAGCCGCCGAGCGCGATCTGCGCGATGAGCAGCGCGAGGCCCGCGAGCGCGGCGGCGCGCCAGCGCCCGGCATCCGGTTCGTACGCGGGCAGCGGCGTGAGCCGCGCGGCGAGCCAGCCTAGCGAGCCGAGCAATGCGAGGCCGAGCATCAGATGCGTGGTCACGATGATCGGCTGCAGCTTCATCGTCACGGTCCACGCGCCGAAGATGCCCTGCACGACGATCAGCCCGAACAGCGCGGTCGGCCACCACGGCGACACCGACAGCGAACGGCGCCGGATTCGCGCGGCCCACGCGATCACCATCTGCGCGACGATCAGCACGCCGATCGCCATCGCGAAATAGCGGTGGATCATCTCGATCCACGCCTTCGTCATGCTGACCGGCCCGGTCGGCATCGCCAGATGCGCGGCCGCGATCTGCGCGTGCGCGACGAACGGCGACGACGTGCCGTAGCAGCCCGGCCAGTCCGGACAGCCGAGCCCCGAATCGGTGAGCCGCGTGAAGCCGCCGAACATCACAAGGTCCAGCGTGAGGAACGTGGTGACCCAGACGAGCTTGCGGAACTTGTTGTCGTCGGCCTTCACCCACACCCATGACAACGGCAGCAGCGCGATGCACAGGCCGATCAGGCCGAGTTGCAATACGAACATCTCTCTACTCTTCTCGATATTTTCCAGCGTGCGCTGCGCACCTTACCCGATGCTCGACCACTTGAGCAGTTTCGTTACATCGCCTTTGATCTTTGACGGATCCGGCTGTGAGGGAAATCGCATCATCAGATTCCCGTTCGGATCCACCATGTAGATGTGATCCTCGTTGGACGTCGCGGCCTCCGCCGGCAGCCACGCGGCGAGCGCGGCCGGGTCGGCGCGCACCATCCGCGTGTCCGGGTACGCGCGCCGCACGGCGTCCGGCACCGGCGCATCGTCGGTGCGCAGCCACACGGTGACGATCCGCTCGCGCTCCGCGCCCTGCGTCGCGCGCACCTGGCGCATGAAAAACAGCTTCTTCACGCACGGTTCGCCGCACGCGCCGCCGTCCACCGACAGCATCAGCCAGCGCCCGCGCAACGACGCGAGCGGCTGCGCGCGGCCGTCGTCGCCGGTCACCGTCAGCGCGCCGGGAATCGGCCGCTGCGGCTCGATCAGCGTGCCGTAGCTCGTCGAGCCGCCCGCCGGTTTCACCACGTAGTACATGAAGTACGAGATCGCGATCGGCGCGCCGCAGACTATCACGAGCAGCAGCAATATCCAGCGGCCGCGCCGCCACGAACCATGCTGCCCTTCCGTCGGCGTGCGGCGCGGCGACGCCCCGGCGGGCTGTGGCGAACGGGAAGTCTGCATCGACACGGTTGGGCCTCTTTCTCTCACGGATTCGTGGGTGCGCCGGGTTCGACGCCATGCGTCGAAATACCGCGCCGCGACAGATGGGGAAGCGGTATTTCGCGACGGATCATGCGTCCTTCTTCGCGACCGAAACGCGCTCTTTTGCCGCAGCCCGGCGGGCCGCATAGAGCCCGAATCCGAACGCGGCCGCGGCGATTCCCCACCACTGGAACATGTAACCGTAGTTGCGTTCGACGCCCGTCGTCGGCGCCGGCCAGTCGCGCACCAGCCCGTCCAGGCCCCCGTTTCCGGGGCTTGTCTGCTGGATCACGAACGGTTGCAGCGGCAGCCCGGTTTCGGCCGCATACGCGGCGACGTCGAGATTCTGCCGTATCTTCTGATGCGGTGCAGAACCGCCGGCACCGAGTTCGAACGCGCGCGACGCATCCGCGCGTGCGATGCCGATCACTTCGACCGGCCCGGCCGGCGTGCTGTACGGCGCGATCGCGGTGCGGTCCGCGACGCTGCGCGGCAGCCAGCCGCGATTGACGAGCACATAACCGCCGTCCGCGAGCCGCATCGGCATCACGACATAGAAACCGGGCTGATCGTCATGCATCCGGTTGTCGAGATAGACGGCGAGGTCGGGCATGAACGTGCCGGTCGCGCTCACCCGATGGAATTCGATCGTGTTCAGCGGCAGCGGCGTCGCGCCGACCGGCTGCGGACTCGCGTGCTCGAACTGCGTGATCTGCGCCTGCAACGCTTCCTTCTGATGCGCGCGATCCCGCTGCCAGAAGCCGAGCCGCACTGCGACCACGACGACGGCGAGAATCAGCAGCATCGGCACGACGCGGATCTTCATCGGGTACGTCCGTTGCAGCCAAACGGGAACCGCTGCCGCGCGCCGGAACGCGGTGCGATAATGAGCCGCACACCTTCACGCCCGCCGACTACCGTGAACTTCATGCACATACTCGTCCCCATCGCGTTCGCGCTGATCATCGCCAGCATGATCTCGGCGCTGTACTTCATGATGCACGACCGGGGCCGCACGAAGCGGATGGTATGGTCGCTCGCGACGCGCGTGGGCCTGTCGATCTCGCTCTTCCTGTTCATCCTGTTCGCGCACTGGATGGGCTGGATCCAGTCGACCGGGATTCCGTACGGCCGCTAGCGCCGTCGCGTTGTCCCGCAGCATCCCGAAACAAACACGCCGCCCGACGACATGATCGCGGGCGGCGTGCGTTTGTTCTCCACACGATGGACTGCCCCTGCGCCGGCAGCCCGCATCCGGTCAAAGCCAGTACACGACGACGTACAGCCCGAGCCACACGACGTCGACGAAGTGCCAGTACCATGCGGCGCCTTCGAACGCGAAGTGGTGCTCCGGCGTGAAGTGGCCGCGGATCAACCGGATCATCACGACAGCCAGCATCGTGCCGCCGAGGAACACGTGGAAGCCGTGGAAGCCGGTCAGCAGGAAGAACGTCGAGCCGTAGATGCCCGACGCGAGCGTCAGGTTCAGTTCGTTGTACGCGTGGATGTACTCGAACGCCTGCAGGAACAGGAAGCAGACGCCCAGCACGAGCGTCGCCGCGAGCCACGCGATGGCCTTTTTCCGGTGATTGTCGCGCAGCGCGTGGTGCGACACGGTCAGCGTCGCGCCGGACGACAGCAGCAGCGCGGTGTTGATGGTCGGCACCGGCCACGGCGTCATCGACCGGAAGTGCGACACCAGTTCAGCCGGCCCCTGGTTCGGCCACACCGCCGAGAAGTCCGGCCAGATCAGCTTGTAGTCGAGGCTGCCGAGCTGATGCATCGCGATCGCGCGCGCGTAGAACAGCGCGCCGAAGAACGCGCCGAAGAACATCACCTCGGAGAAGATGAACCAGCTCATGCTCCAGCGGTACGACACGTCGACACGCTTGCCGTACATGCCGCCTTCCGACTCGGAGATCGCGTCGCCGAACCAGTGCCACAGCGTGAACAGCAGCCACAACAGGCCGACCACGACGCCGATCGGCGCCCACGAATGCCCGTTGAGCCACGCGGCGAGCGACGAGAGCATCACGAGCAGGCCGATGGACGCGCTGATCGGATGCCGCGACGGATGCGGAACGAAGTAATACGGGCTCTCGTTTTGACCGCTCATGCCTGATCTCCAGTTTCCAGTTGCGCCGGACCTTGCTCCGGCTACCTGCCGCTTTCGACGGTTCCCGACGTGTTCTCCGCGTCAGCCGACCACTGCATGCACGATCAACAGCAGCACGACGACGAACAGCGCGGCGCCGAGCACGCCGGCGATGACCAGATGCAGCGGGTTCAGTTGCGCCGCATCGGCTTCCAGATCGCGGCGCTTGCGCACGCCGAGAAACGACCACGCGACCGCGCCGATCAGTTGCAGGAAACCACCGCCCTTCGCCTTCGGCTTCGTTCCGCCGGGGCTCTTCGTTTCGTTGTCGCCTTCACCGCTCATATCGCTTCCGTCTCCCCGCCGCAGCGCCTGCGTTGCACACGTTGCACCTGTCGCGCGCGCCGCGTCAGACTCCGCCGAACAGCCACTGCCTGACGACGATGCTCACGAAAAACACCGCCGCGATCGCCAGCATGATGAACCCGAGCCGCCGGCTCGCGGCGCGAATCTGCTCGGGCGTGCGTCGTCTGTCTGGTGAGTTGCGGGTCATGCTCGGCATTCGGTTCCTTTAGCGCCCTTCGTCGCGGCGTCCGTCTGCTGCCTGCTCGCGAGGCGCAACGCGCGGGCCGCGCATCGCGAGCGATTCGCGCGGCTCACTCGACCGTCGGCGGATTCTCGAACGTATGGAACGGCGCCGGGCTCGGCACCGTCCATTCGAGGCCGGTCGCGCCGTCCCACGGCTTGTCGGCCGCCTTCTCGTGCTCGCCGCCGCCGCGATACGCGGGCAGCGCGACCGCGAACAGGAAATACACCTGCGCGAGACCGAAGCCGAACGCGCCGATCGAGATCACCTGGTTCCAGTCGGTGAACTGCGCCGGGTAGTCCGCATAACGGCGCGGCATCCCCGCGAGGCCGACGAAGTGCATCGGCAGGAACGCGAGATTGAAGAAGATCAGCGACGCCCAGAAGTGGATCTTGCCGCGTGTCTCGTTGTACATCCATCCTGTCCATTTGGGTGACCAGTAGTACCACCCGGAGAACAACGCGAACAGCGACCCGGCGACGAGTACGTAGTGGAAGTGCGCGACCACGAAGTAGGTGCCGTGATACTGGATGTCGAGCGGCGCCATCGCGAGCATCAGGCCCGACAGGCCGCCGAACGTGAACACCAGCAGGAAGCCGACCGCCCACAGCATCGGCGTCTCGAACGACAGCGAGCCGCGCCACATCGTGGCGATCCAGTTGAACACCTTCACGCCGGTCGGCACCGCGATCAGCATCGTCGCGTACATGAAGAACAGTTGCGACGTGACGGGCATGCCGGTCACGAACATGTGGTGCGCCCACACCATGAACGACAGGATCGCGATCGATGCGGTCGCGTACACCATTGAGCTATAACCGAACAGCGGCTTGCGCGAGAACGCCGGAATCACCTGCGAGACGATGCCGAACGCCGGCAGGATCATGATGTACACCTCCGGGTGTCCGAAGAACCAGAAGATGTGCTGGTACATCACCGGGTCGCCGCCGCCGGCCGCGTTGAAGAAACTCGTGCCGAAGTGGCGGTCGAACAGCAGCATCGTGATCGCGCCCGCGAGCACCGGCATCACGGCGATCAGCAGGTACGCGGTGATGAGCCACGTCCACGCGAACATCGGCATCTTCATCAGCGTCATGCCGGGCGCGCGCAGGTTCAGGATCGTCACGACGATGTTGATGCCGCCCATGATCGACGACGCGCCCATGATGTGCACCGCGAAGATCGCGAAGTCCATCCCCGGTCCCATCTGCGTGGAGAGCGGCGCGTACAGCGTCCAGCCCGCGGCGGTCGCGCCGCCCGGCGCGAAGAACGAGCCGACGAGCAGACACGCGGCGGCCGGCAGCAGCCAGAAGCTGAAGTTGTTCATCCGCGCGAACGCCATGTCCGACGCGCCGATCTGCAGCGGAATCATCCAGTTCGCGAAGCCGACGAACGCCGGCATGATCGCGCCGAACACCATGATGAGACCGTGCATCGTGGTCAGCTGGTTGAAGAACTCGGGGCGCATGATCTGCAGCCCCGGTTCGAACAGCTCGGCGCGGATGGCGAGCGCCATCACGCCGCCCGACAGGAACATCACGAACGAAAAAATCAGGTACAGCGTGCCGATGTCCTTGTGATTGGTCGCGAACAGCCAGCGTCGCCAGCCGTGCGGCGTCGCGTGAGCGTGGTCGTCCCCGTGCACGTCTCCGTGCCCGCCGGCTACATCGTGTCCGATGCTAGACATGACTCTCTCCTGAAGCGAATGCCTGCTTTGCCATCCACGAGATCCCGGGCCGCTCAGGCCGCCGGACCGATTTCCACACGACGCGCTTCCTTCGCGTCGCTGCCGCCGGTGATCGTCTCCGGCTTCTTCAGAATGATGCGGTCCTCCGCGATGCCCGCCGCCTTCAGCGCATCGCGCACCGCCTGTGCGCGGCGCTTCGCGAGTTCGGCGTTCGCATCGGCCGAGCCCGTCGCATCGGTGTAGCCGGACAGCGCGAACTTCGCGTCCGGATGCGCCTTTGCGTAGTCGGCGGCCGCCTGGATCGCGGCCTGCGCGTCCGCGGGCAGCGTGCTCTTGCCGGTGTCGAAGTAGATCGACGCGGGCAGCGATGCGGTGTTCTGCGCAGCCGAAGCGTCGGGCGCGGCGCTCGCCGCCTGGGTGTCCGACGCCGCGGCGGCGCCCGCGCCTTCCGCGAGATGGTTGCCGCCCTCGGGCAGCTTGCCGTTGCGCGCGTCCGCGACCTGGCGCGGCTGCAGGATGTCGTTCGTGTGGTTGTCCCACGCGTTGCGCTCGAACGTGATCACCGATGCGATCTCGACGTCGGACAGCGTCGGCGCCCACGACGGCATCGCGTTCTTGCCCTTCAGCACGAGGCTCACGTGCTCGGCGATCGGCCCGTTGACGATCTTGCTGCCGTCGAGCGCCGGGAACGCGCCCGCGCCCTTGCCGGTCGGCTGGTGGCACACCGCGCAGTTCGCCATGTACACCTTTTCGCCGCGCTCCTTCAGTTCCGCGAGCGTATACGTGCGGTTCGGATCGTCGGCGCCGGCCGCCATTTTTTTCTTCTGCGTATCGACCCACTTCGCATAGTCGTCGTCCGACAGCACCTCGACGACGACCGGCATGAACGCGTGTTCCTTGCCGCACAGTTCGGTGCAGAAGCCGCGATAGGTGCCGACCTTCGTCGCCTTGAACCAGGTGTCGCGCAGGAAGCCCGGAATCGCGTCCTGCTTCACGCCGAACGCGGGCACGAACCACGAGTGCACGACGTCGTTCGCGGTGGTGATGATCCGCACTTTCCTGTCGACCGGCACGACGAGCGGGTTGTCGACTTCCTGCAGATACGTGTCGGTGATCGGCGCGCGGTTGTTCACCTCGCTGCGCGGCGTGGACAGCGTGGACAGGAAGCTGATGCCCTCGCCCGGCCCCTTCACGTAGTCGTAGCCCCACTTCCACTGGTAGCCGGTGACCTTCACGGTGAGGTCCGCGTTCGACGTGTCCTTCATCGCGACGACGGTGCGCGTCGCGGGCAGCGCCATCAGCACGACGATGATGAACGGCACGATCGTCCAGATGATCTCGACCGTGGTGCTTTCGTGGAAATGGGCGGCCTTGT
Source organism: Paraburkholderia caballeronis (assembly GCF_900104845.1). Classification (NCBI taxonomy): domain Bacteria; kingdom Pseudomonadati; phylum Pseudomonadota; class Betaproteobacteria; order Burkholderiales; family Burkholderiaceae; genus Paraburkholderia; species Paraburkholderia caballeronis. Next base: position 3,594,161 of record NZ_FNSR01000001.1, read on the forward strand.
AGCCCTTCGACCGGCGGTGCGCGAAGATCGAATAGAACATCACGCTGAACACGCCGACGAAGATCAGCAGGCACAGCAGCAGCATCAGCATGTGCAGGCTGAACAGTTCTTCGGCAATCGGCGTGACCGGCGTCTGCAGGTTGATCTGGTTGACGCGGGGTCCGCCCGGGCTGTCTCCGACCGCCAGGGCCGCGCCGGCGAACAGGAGTCCGCTGCACGCCAGCACACCCGCGAGGGCTCGCTTGATTGTTTTCATGGCTTCCTTACCCAAATTTTCCATTCGAACCCTCGCCCCGCAGGAAGGCTTTGTCTCCCAGGTCGAACCCTGGCGGGACACGCACCAGCTAGCTACGCGCGAGCCACATGCGCAATTCCCGTGCGAACTGCGCACGACGATCCTGCGCGAGATGCAGCCCGACGGCGACCGTCTGGCCGCGGGACACGAGCCGCACCGGAGCGCGCCGCGACGCGCCCGGCTCGACCCGGACCCAGCGGGGATTGAATTCGAACTGCGTGAGCCTGTCTGCGCTCACCTGTTCGATCACCAGCCGGTTCGGGTACAGCCTGATACGTTCGTAATCGACAGCATGGCGCGCATGGATGGCGAAGGCGCCGCCCACGACCACCAGCTCGATGCCGGTGAAGGGGAGCACCAGCCATGCGCCGTTGAGCCATAGCAGCACGGCGATTGCAAGGGAGACGAGAGCCAGCGATGCGAAGAAGATGACGTATTGCCGGGGCGAGACCGAGCAGTTGCGCTTCATGGTCCAGTCTTTCAGGACCGGCTCCGGACTCGTCAGCAGATCAGACGCCTGCATCGCTGCCTCCTGCCATTTCCTGCAACTTCCGCAACCACTGTCGCCCTGCACATCTGTTGGCCTTACGGGTTTTCCACGTCAGATCTGGGGACTCTTCTGAGTGGCAAACTGACGCATTATAGGCTCGATCCCCGACAGCCACAAGCAAGCTGCCATCGGGCTGAAACCCGCGCCAGATAAGCCTGAGCGGGGTTTTTCAACATTTTTTCGAGGGCTTTCCGGACGCTGATTCCCGACATAACGAAAGCCCTCTTTACCGCTTCAACGATGGCTCGCGGGGCCTCGTCCGATGTCCTCGATCCGCACGATTCCATGCCCTTCGGCAGTCCTGCGCGGCACCGCCTTCCATGCGTGTCCGTAGATGATCTCGAAGGTGAGCGGGATCGTGCCGTCGTCGCGGCGGCGCGCTTCGAGCGCCGCAACGAGCGCGCGATGAAGCCGCTTCGCCGCGTGCGTCGCTTCGCGATCGCGCTCGAACGGATACGCGCCCCAGCGGCGCACGTCCGCGAGCAGTTTGTCCGCGGACGGATACGTGACGGTCAGCGTCTCCTGGTCCATCACCGGGATCTCGAAACCGTTCTCGACCAGCATGTCGCCGAGGTCGTGCATGTCGACGAAATCGACGACGTGCGCGCGCGTCGGCACGCCGTGCGCCGCCTCGACTTCCGCGTAGACGCCGCGCAATTCCTTCAGCGTGTCGGGGCCGAGCGTGCTGAACATCAGAAGGCCGCTCACCTTCAGCACGCGCTGCCATTCGCCGAACACGAGGTCCGGGCGCGGATGCCAGTGCAATGCGAGGTTCGACCACAGCAGTTCGAACGCGTCGGACGCGAACGGCAGCGCCGCGAAATCGGCTTCGGCAAAACGCGGGCCGCGCGCGCCGAGCGCCTTGCCGATCGAGGCGGGAAGAAAGCGGCGCCAGCTCGTGTCGCCGGCGTCGTTATGCGTCGCGCGTAGCAGCATCGCGTGCGACAGGTCCGCGCCGAACACCGGCGCATCAGGAAAACGCGTGCGAAGATCCGGCAGGTCGTCGCCGGGGCCGCAGCCGATGTCGAGCACGCTGGTCGGGGCGATCTTGATGTAGTCGAGCCGCTCGCGCATGCGTTGCGCGATCTCGCGCGGCAGGAACGCGACCTCGTCGAAGGTCGCCGCGCGGCGATCGAAAATCTGACGCACGCGTCGGGAATCGTAGGCCGGACGGCCGGGTCTTGCTGAAGACGGAGACATGTCGGTCGTATTGGCGAAGTCTGCGAAGTATACTCGCTCATCCCAGCGTTTCAGTCCTCGGCCCGCCGCCGGGCCGCCCGTCGATGCCGCCGTCCCCGCTCCACCCCGATCGTTTCCGCCCCGCCGCGCGGATTCGCGTCGCGGGTGTCCGCGTCTGTCAGGGTGTCCGGCAGCAGTGGCCGCGGTTCGCGCAGTTCGTTCTGCCCAATCGGTGTTCATTATGCGGCAATTTGTCGCAAACGACGCTGTGCGCGGCCTGCGACGCCGCGTACTGGAACGAACCGCGGCTGCGCTGCGCGGTTTGCGCGGTGCCGCTGAACGGCTCGTGGCGCACGGCGGCGCGCGGCTACCGCTGTAGCGACTGCGCGGAAGCGCCGCCGCCGTTCGACGCGACGCTGACACTCGCCGACTACCGCGCGCCGCTCGACCTGCTCGCGCGGCGGCTGAAGTTCCGCGCGCGCGTCGCGCTCGGCCACGAATTCGCGCTGCGGCTCGCGCACGCGGCAACCGACGCGCTCGATCCAGCCGATCCGCCGGACCTGATCGCGCCGGTGCCCCTGTCGCGCCGGCGGCTGATCGAGCGCGGCTACAACCAGGCGTGGCAGATCGCAAAGCCGCTGGCCCGCGCGCTGCACGTACGCGCGGACGCGACGCTCGCGCGACGCATCGCCCATACCGCGCCGCAATCGCGGCTAGACCGGGAAACGCGCCGCCGCAACGTCGCCGGCGCATTCGCGGTGACGAAGCCGGTGCGCGGCCTGCACGTCGCGGTCGTGGACGACGTGATGACGTCCGGCGCGACGCTCGAAGCACTCGCGCGCACGCTGAAAACCGCCGGCGCGCGGCGCGTGACGAACTTCGTCGCGCTGCGCACCCCGAAAACCTGATTGGCCTGTCCGCTCACCATGTTCAATGTCGTTCTCGTCGAACCGGAAATTCCGCCGAACACCGGCAACGTGATCCGCCTGTGCGCGAACACCGGCGCGCGGCTGCATCTGATCGAACCGCTCGGCTTCCCGCTCGACGACGCGAAGATGCGCCGCGCCGGTCTCGACTATCACGAGTACGCGCAAATGCACGTGCATCGCGACTGGCAAGCATTCGTCGCCGCCGAAACGCCGGATCCGACGCGGATGTTCGCGTTCACGACGCGCGGCTCCGGTCGATTTCACGCGCATGCGTTCGAGCCGGGCGACTGGTTCGTGTTCGGCGCGGAGACGCGCGGCCTGCCGGACGCGGTGCTGGATCATTTCGCGCCCGCGCAGCGCGTAAGGCTGCCGATGCGGCCGGGCAACCGCAGCCTGAACCTGTCGAACACGGTCGCGGTGGTCGTGTTCGAGGCGTGGCGGCAGACGGGGTTCGAAGGCGGGGAATGACGGGCCGCGCGCGGCGATGAACGCGCGGCGATGCGGTTACTGTGGTTACGTGTCGAGCTGCGCGAGTTCGCGCCGGTAGCGCGCGTACATCGCGTCGTCGAAACACGCGAAGATCACGTGCGTCAGTTCGGGCGTGGCGGCGACCGTGTCGATCACCGTCTGCGTCGCGATGCGCACCGCATCGTCGGGCGGAAAGCGATAGACGCCGCAACTGATCGCCGGAAACGCGACGCTCGTGCAACCGGCTTCGCGCGCGCACGCGAGCGACCGGCGATAACACGACGCGAGCAGTTCGGCCTCGCGCCGCGAGCCGCCGTGCCACACGGGGCCGACGGCGTGGATCACGAGCTTCGCGGGCAGGCGATAACCGCGCGTGACTTTCGCGTCGCCGGTGGCGCAGCCGCCCAGCGTTTCGCACTCGCGCAGCAGTTCCGGTCCGGCGGCCCGATGAATCGCGCCGTCGACGCCGCCGCCGCCCAGCAGCGACGGGTTCGCCGCGTTGACGATCGCATCGACGGCGAGCGTCGTGATGTCGACGATGCGCCCTTCGATCCCGCAGTTTCCGATGGTGAGCATGGCGACCTCCTCGTGCATGGAATGCAGCGGAGCGCCCAGTATGGCGGCTATTCGGCTTTCGCGTCGCGCCGCAACAGCGCGCTGACCGCGTCGCGCGGCGCCACGCCCTCGAACAGCACCGCGCAGACCGCCTGCGTGATCGGCATGTCGATCGCATGCGCGCGCGCGATCGCGAGCACCGCCTGCGCGCAGCGCACGCCTTCGGCGACGTGGCCGAGCCCGCCGAGCACGTCGTCGAGCGTGCGGCCCTTCGCGAGCTGCATCCCGACCGTGCGGTTGCGCGACAGGTCGCCTGTCGCCGTGAGAATCAGGTCGCCGAGGCCGGTCAGGCCCATGAAGGTTTCCGCGCGGCCGCCGAGCGTCACGCCGAGCCGCGACATTTCCGCGAGGCCGCGCGTAATCAGCGCGGCGCGCGCGTTGAGCCCGAGGCCCAGGCCGTCCGAAATGCCGGTGGCGATCGCAAGCACGTTCTTCACCGCGCCGCCGACCTCGACGCCGACGATGTCGTCGCCGGTATAGATGCGCATCGCGCGATGATGGAACGCGGCAAGCGTGCGTTCGCGGCACGCGGCCGACGCGCTCGCGACGGTCAGCGCGACCGGCAGCCCTTCGCCGACTTCGCGCGCGAAGCTCGGTCCGGACAGCACGCCGTTGCTGCGATGCGCAGGCAGTTCGGCTGCCACGACCTGATGCGGCAGCAGTTGCGTGTCCGCTTCGAAGCCTTTGCAGAGCCACACGAAATGCGCGGGCACCTTGCCGGCGTCGCGCATCGCGCGCAGCAGGCCGCGCAGGCCCGCGACCGGCGTCGCGACGACGACGAGCGCGGCGTCGTCCACTGCATGGCCGAGCGCCGCGTCGAGCGAGGTTTCGTAGCGCAGGGAATCAGGCAGCAAAACGCCCGCCAGATAGCGGGCGTTTTCGTGCGTGGTGCGCAGCGTGTCGATGAGCGCGGTGTCGCGCGCCCACAGCACCGTGTCGTGCGCGGTGGCCAGATGACCGGCCAGCGCGGTGCCCCACGCGCCGGCGCCGAGGACGGCAACCTTCATGCTGCGTTACTCCGCACCGGCGACGCGTTCAATGCGTGGCGTTGCTTTGCGCCGCGCCGTCCTGGCCGCCGAGCTGCGCGAGACGCTGCTCGTACAGCGCCTGGAAGTTGATTTCGGCGAGGTGGATCGGCGGGAAACCCGCGCGCGTGATCGCGTCGGCGATGTTCGAACGCAGGTACGGGAACAGGATCGTCGGGCAGGCGATGCCGATCAGCGGATCGATCTGCTCGGCCGGGATGTTGCGGATGTCGAAAATGCCGGCCTGCTTCGCTTCGATCAGGAACGCCACCTTGTCGCTCACCTTCGCGGTCACGGTGCCGGTGACGAGAATCTCGAACACGGATTCCGCGAGGCGTTCCGCCTTCACATCGACTTCGACTTCGACCGACGGCATTTCCTGTTCGAGGAAAATCCCCGGCGAATTCGGCTGTTCGAGCGACATGTCCTTGAGGTAGATGCGCTGGATGTTGAAGAACGGCTGGTTGTTCTCGTCAGACATGGTGATTTGCTTCCCTGATTGAATGAATTGCGGCAACCGGGCGGTCTCGCCGATGCGGCGCGCTGCGCACGCCGCATGCGGACCGTCACCGGCCGCGTGTGCCGTCAGGCTGCTTCGAGCAGCGGCGTCAGGCCGCCCGCGCGGTCGAGCGCGGACAGGTCATCGTAACCGCCAACATGCGTCTCGCCGATGAATACCTGCGGCACGGTCCGGCGGCCGGTGCGCGTCATCATTTCGTCGCGCCGCGCCGGATCCCTGTCGATCAGCACCTTCTCGATGTGTTCGACGCCGCGCGACTTTAAAAGACGTTCGGCCATCTGGCAATACGGACACACCTGGGTGCTGTACATGATCACCTTGTTCACTTCGAACCTCCTTGTTTGACGACAGGCATGCCGGCCTGCTGCCAGGCATTGACGCCGCCGTCCAGCACGTGGACCTCGGCGTAGCCCGCATCCTTCACGATGCGCAGCGCCTTGTGGGATTGCTGGCCGGTCTGACAGACCAGCAGCACCGGGTTGCTCTTGTTCTTCACGAACTGGCCAATCTTCGCATCAAGCTCGGAAAATTGCAGATGACGCGCGGAAGGCAGGTGTCCGTTCGTGAAGTCGGCGGCGGCGCGCAGGTCGATCACGACCGCGTTGCGGCGGTTGATCAACTGCGTCGCCTCGGCGGCGGAAACCCCGCCGCGTCCGCCGCGGACCAGCGACGGCCACAGGAGCATCCCTCCGGAAATAAGGACGACCGCGATGAGTACAAGGTTGATGTAATTAGTAAAGAACGTCACGGAAGGTCCGTTGGGAAAAGGGAATTCAGGAGATATCGAGCCTGGGCGATCCGGCCATTATAAAATAACCGTTTGACGAGGGTGGCCCCCGGGCCTGGGCGCCCGCCCCCGATTACCGCTTCCTCTACTACCGACCGGTATCTTCCATGTACAAACTCGTACTCATCCGCCACGGCGAATCGACGTGGAACAAGGAAAACCGCTTCACGGGCTGGGTCGACGTCGATCTGACCGAACAGGGCAACCGTGAAGCGCAGCAGGCGGGCCTGCTGCTGAAGGATTCCGGCTACACGTTCGACATCGCGTACACGTCGGTGCTGAAGCGCGCGATCCGCACGCTGTGGCACGTGCAGGACCAGATGGACCTGATGTACCTGCCGGTCGTCCATTCGTGGCGGCTGAACGAGCGCCACTACGGCGCGCTGTCCGGGCTCAACAAGGCGGAGACGGCCGCGAAGTACGGCGACGACCAGGTGCTGGTCTGGCGCCGCAGCTACGACACGCCGCCGCCCGCGCTGGAACCCACCGATCCGCGCACGTCGTACGACGACCCGCGTTACGCGAAGGTGCCGCGCGAACAGTTGCCGCTCGCCGAATGCCTGAAGGACACCGTCGCGCGCGTGCTGCCGGTCTGGAACGAGTCGATCGCGCCGGCAATCAAGTCGGGCAGGCGTGTGCTGATCGCCGCGCACGGCAATTCGATCCGCGCGCTCGTGAAGTACCTCGACGAAGTGTCGGACGGCGAGATCGTCGGCCTGAACATCCCGAACGGCGTGCCGCTCGTCTACGAACTCGACGAGAACCTGAAGCCCCTCAAGCACTACTACCTGGGCGACCCGGATGCGATCGCGAAGGCGCAGGCCGCCGTCGCGAAGCAGGGCAAGGCGGGTTAAGCCTCTCGTCGACGGGCGCCGGCGCAGGTCGCCGGCACTCCTGCTTCTCTTCATGTTTCGTGGGTTGGGCCACACTGGCCTGCGGTCCGCGTCATCGCTGCACGCCGCAGCGCCTGTCGTCCGCGCATCCATCGCGTGACGTTCGACGCTCTAACGTCACCGCTGTTTTTTCACACAAGGCTGGCAGAATTGCCAGCCTTGTGTCAGCGCCGCGACTGCTCCGACATATAAAGCACAATCGCGCGAACCCGCGGCGACTCCGGCTGTCGAACCCCGCAGCGCGTTTCCCCGTGCACAGTCAGGACAAGTGTGCAGTTATACTTGTCCGTCGCTCTTCTCCCCCAATCACGCTGCCACGCGCTCTTCGACCGCAACAGACTTTATGCGAAAGAACCTGAAAAACATCGGCCTGATCGCCGCGGGCCTTGCTACCGGCGCATTTGCAACCTTGCAGCTTTCCGCGTCGGCCCAGCAAACCGCCACCGAGCCGCTGCCACTCGACCAGTTGCGGCTCTTCGCCGAAGTATTCGGGCAAATCAAGCATGAATACGTAACGCCGGTCGACGACAAGAAGCTTCTCACCGCCGCGATCAAGGGGATGGTGTCGAGCCTCGATCCGCACTCGTCATATCTCGACAAGACCGACTACCAGGAACTGCAGGAGCAGACGAAGGGCCGCTTCGCGGGTCTCGGCATCGAGATCTCGTCGGAAGACGGGCTCATCAAGGTCATCTCGCCGATCGAGGACACGCCCGCGTTCCGCGCCGGCATCCGTCCGGGCGACCTCATCACGCGCATCAACGACAAGCCGGTGCGCGGCATGACGCTCGACCAGGCGGTCAAGCAGATGCGCGGCGATCCTGGCACGAAGGTCACGCTGACGATCTTCCGCAAGACCGACGACCGCACGTTCCCGCTCACCGTCACGCGCGCGATCATCCGCGTGCAGAGCGTGAAGGCGAAGGTGGTGCAGCCCGGCATCGGTTATGTGCGCATCACGAGCTTCCAGGAGCGCACGGTGCCCGACCTCGCCGCGAAACTGCAGGACATCGCGCGTCAGGAGCCGAACCTGAAGGGCTTGATCATCGACCTGCGCAACAATGGCGGCGGCCTGCTGCAAAGCGCGGTCGGCGTCGCGGGCGCGTTCCTGCCGCCGGACTCGGTCGTGGTGTCGACGAACGGCCAGATCCCGGACTCGAAGCAGGTCTATCGCGACACCTACGAGAACTATCGTCTGCCGTCGTTCGACGGCGATCCGCTGAAGAGCGTGCCGGCGGTCTTCAAGACGCTGCCGATCATCGTGCTGACGAACGCGTACTCCGCGTCGGCGTCGGAGATCGTCGCGGGCGCGCTGCAGGATCAGCACCGCGCGATCATTCTCGGCAAGACGACGTTCGGCAAGGGCTCGGTGCAGACCGTGCGCCCGATGACCGCCGACACCGCGCTGCGCCTCACGACCGCGTACTACTACACGCCGAGCGGCCGCTCGATCCAGAACAAGGGCATTCGCCCGGACCTGCCGGTCGATCAGTATGCGGACGGCGATCCGGACGACGCGCTCGTCACGCGCGAAGTGGACTACTCGAACCACCTCGCGAACACGCAGGATCCGAACGAGAAGAAGGAGCAGGAGATGCGCGAGCAGGAGCGCATGGACCAGCTGCGTCAGCTCGAAGAGCAGAACGACAAGAAGACGCCGGAACAACGGCAGAAGGATCGCGAGCGCAAGCCGGTCGAATTCGGCACGCCAGACGACTTCATGCTGCAGCAGGCGATCAACAAGCTGCAAGGCAAGCCGGTGGCCGAGTCGAAGTCGCCGATGGAGCGCCGCCTCGCGCAAACGAAGCCGGAACAGTCGGCGTCCGCGCCGATCGCGGTGAAGCCGGCGCTGCCGGTGACGCCGGGCGCATCGGCGCCGCAGCCGGCATCGGATCCCGCTCCGCAGAAGTAACGCCTGTCGCAATACCCGCAGTCCCCGTCCTCGCGGCTTCGGCCGCGGGGACACTTTCCTCCGCGCGGCTACAATAACCGGATCGAAAACGGCAACGCGCGCCGAGGACGCCTCCTGGTCCCGTTCACGCAAGCCTCTCTTTCCGCGCTTCGCGATGAACGACGAACAACTCCTCCGCTATTCACGCCACATCCTCGTCGACGAGATCGGCATCGAGGCGCAGCAGCGTTTTCTCGATGCGCATGCGATCGTGATCGGCGCGGGCGGTCTCGGTTCGCCGGCCGCGATGTACCTGGCGGCGTCGGGTGTGGGCACGCTCACGCTGGTGGACGACGACACCGTCGATCTGACGAACCTCCAGCGGCAGATCATGCACGACACCGGCTCGCTCGGCCGCCGCAAGGTCGAATCGGGCCGCGACGCGATCGCGCGGCTGAATCCCGACGTGAAGGTGAACCCGGTTGCGGAGCGCATCGACGACGCGTGGCTCGACCGCACATTGCCGGGTGCGACGGTCGTGCTCGACTGCACGGACAACTTCGCGACGCGCCACGCGATCAACCGCGCATGCGTCGCGCACGGCGTGCCGCTCGTATCGGGGGCGGCGCTGCGCTTCGACGGGCAGATCATCACCTTCGACTTTCGCGACGATGCGTCGCCGTGCTACGCGTGCGTGTTCCCCGAGGATCAACCGTTCGAGGAAGTCGCGTGCTCGACGATGGGCGTGTTCGCGCCGACGGTCGGGATCATCGGCGCGATGCAGGCAGCCGAGGCGCTGCGCGTGATCGGCGCAATCGGCAAGCCGCTGGTCGGCCGCTTGATGATGCTCGATTCGCTGCGGATGGAATGGAACACGATGCGGGTCGGCCGCCAGCCGGATTGCCCGGTATGCGGCGGCGCGCATCGCGGCCACGACGCGCACCAGTGAAACGGGCGGGGTCCGTGCCCCGCCCGCTTTTGCTTTTGCACTTTTTCCTCTTCCTGCTGCTGTCTACGAATCGTCTACGAATCGCAGAGCGCCTTTAGCGCCGCGTGCAGCTCTTCCGGCTCGTAAGCGGCCAGCACGTCCGCGATCGGCTTTTCGAGCATCTTCAACTGCGTGCGCAGGATCTCCTGCTTCACGACCAGCAACTGGCTCGGATGCATCGAGAACTCGGTGAGCCCCATGCCGAGCAGGAGACGCGTCAACGCCGGATCGCCGGCCATCTCGCCGCACACCGACGCCGGCACGCCCGCCTGCTTCGCCTCGCGCAGCGTATGCGCGATCAGATGCAGCACCGCCGGATGCAGCGGGTCGTACAGGTCCGCGACCGCGTTGTCCGCGCGGTCGATCGCGAGCGTGTACTGGATCAGGTCGTTCGTGCCGATCGACAGGAAGTCGAGCCGCTTCAGGAACAGCGGCAACGCGAGCGCCGCCGCCGGAATCTCGATCATCGCGCCGACCTGCACGTTCGGGTCGTACGACAGGCCCGCATCGTCGAGCTGCCGCTTCGCCTCGCGGATCAGGTCGAGCGTCTGGTCGATCTCCTGCGCGTGCGCAAGCATCGGAATCAGGATCTTCACCGTGCCGAACGCCGACGCGCGCAGGATCGCGCGCAACTGCGTGAGGAACATCTGCGGCTCGGACAGGCTCCAGCGGATCGCGCGCAACCCCAGCGCCGGATTCGCGGCCGTCTCGTAGCCGTCGCCGCCGCCGATCGATTCGAGCGGCTTGTCCGCGCCGACGTCGATCGTGCGGATCGTCACCGGCAGCCCGTTCATCAACTCGACCGCGCGACGATACGCGGCAAACTGCTCCTCTTCTTCCGGCAGCCCATCCTTGTGGTTCATGAACAGGAACTCGGTGCGGAAAAGGCCGATGCCGGTCGCGCCCGCGTCGAGTGCGGCCTTCGCGTCCTCGGGCAGCTCGATGTTCGCGCACAGGTGGATCTTCGTGCCGCACAGCGTCTGCGTCGGCGAGAACTTCAGCCGTTGCAGCTTGCGGCGCTCCAGCGCCATCTCGCTCTGCCGGTACGTGTACTCCTCCAGCACGATCGGCGCGGGATCGACGATCACGATCCCGTGGTCGCCGTCGACGATGATCAGATCGTCCTGGCGGATCAGCGCGCTCGCCTGTTGCACGCCGACCGTGGCCGGAATGCCGAGGCTGCGCGCAACGATCGCGGTATGCGACGTGCGGCCGCCGAGATCGGTGACGAAACCCTGAAACGTTTGCGTCTTGAACTGCAGCATGTCCGCCGGCGCGATGTCGTGCGCGACGACGATCATCTCGTCGCACGCGCCGTGCAGCGCGGCGGGCGATGCGCCCGCGAGCGCCTTCAGCACCCGCTCGACAACCTGCTCGATATCGGCCTTGCGCTCGCGCAGGTACTCGTCCTCGATGTCGTCAAAGTGGCGCGACAGCCGTTCGAGCTGCTCGGTCAGCGCCCATTCGACGTTGAAGCGGCGCGAGCGGATCAGGTCGATCGTTTCCTGCACGAGCATCGCGTCGTTCAGGATCATCAGGTGCACGCTGATGAACGCGTCCATCTCGCTCGGCGCGTCGATCGCGAGATCGGCGCGCAACACGTCCAGTTCCTGCTGGACGATGCGCAGCGCCACGCGGAACCGGTCGACCTCGTCGTCGATCTGCGTGGGCTCGATCAGGTAATGGTCGACGTCGAGTGCAGCCGGGGCGATCAGATAGGCCCGCCCGATGGCGATACCGCGTGACACGGGAATTCCATGCAGCGTGAACGACACGCGCACCTCCTCTAGTTGTGTGATGCCGCGGCTACCCGCTGCAATGCGCTCTCAGACCCCGGCGACGATTATAAATTCCGCGGCACGCATCCGTATGCATGCACTGCACCATGCGTCCCCGTATCGCTGCCCGCCACCCTCGTCCGACGTCGCCGTAAACGCAAAACGCCGCGGCGAACCGCGGCGTTCCAACGTCAGTCAACGTCAACCGATGCCGCGCCCCTTCATTGTCCCTCGCCGAATTTATCGGCGATCAGCTTGAGCAGCGCCGCCATCGCGTCGGTCTCGTCCGGGCCTTCGACTTCGATCAGCACCGTGCTGCCGATGCCGGCCGCGAGCATCATCACGCCCATGATGCTCTTCGCGTTGATGCGCCGGCCGTTGCGGCTCATCCAGATTTCGGACTGATAGTTGCCCGCCAGTTGGGTCAGCTTCGCGGACGCGCGCGCGTGCAGGCCCAGTTTGTTCACGATGGTCGTTTCTTGTTGCAGCATAGGTCGTCGGTCGAAGCGCAGTGGTGTGGTGAGGTTCCGTCGGCGATAGAGTCGGCGCTCACGCGCCGGCCGGTTTGAATTTTCCTGATGCGGCCTCGCAGGCCGCTTCGGCGCAAGGCGTCGGCGCGCAGCCGCAGTCGTTCGTGGCGGGCGGCGGCGTCGCCGGGCCGATCGTCTGCACGCCCTTGCTCGCGCCCGCGAGCGCCTTGTCGACGAGCGTGTCCAGTTCGCAGGCGCGATAACAGACCGCGCGCACCAGCATCGGCAGATTGACGCCGGCGAGCACGCGCACGTTCGGCACGGTCGCGAGACGCGCGGCGATGTTCGACGGCGTCGCGCCGAACATGTCGGTCAGCACGAGCGCGCCGTTCTCCTCGCGCAGCCGTTCGATTTCCGAGTTCGCCTCGGCGACCACCTTTGCCGGGTCGCTGTCGGGCAGCACGTCGAGCGCGCCGATGCGCGCCGGCAAACCGCCGTAAATGTGAGCGACGCAATCGCGAAGCGCGGTGGCGAGCGGTGCGTGCGCGATGATCAGAATCCCTGCCATATCAGCCTGACTGCAAAAAACGGCTCCGGATGCCGGCCGGACGGATCGTCCGGCGATGCCGAACCGGCGGCCAGCCGTGGGCCGCCAGGGTCGGAACACGCGTCGCGCGGAATGCCTCGCGCCGCTCGTGGCGACGCCGGCCTGCCGCCCGATATGCGGGCTCGCGGCATTGTAGCAGGGTCATTTTGGCGCGCGCCGTGTGCTTCTGCTCACACGTCGCACGTCGTGCGCCCGCCCTGCCCGGGCGTCATGCGGCCGCGCGCTCCAGCGCGTCGATAAACATGCCGGCCACGTCGAAGCCGGTCTGATCCATGATCTCGCGAAAACACGTCGGGCTGGTGACGTTCACCTCGGTCAGCCAGTCGCCGATCGCATCGAGCCCGACGAGCAGCAGCCCGCGCGCGGCCAGCACCGGCCCGAGCGTGCGGGCGATTTCCAGATCGCGCGCGGTAAGCGGCTGCGCGCGACCGAGTCCGCCGGCCGCGAGATTGCCGCGCACCTCGTTGCCCTGCGGAATCCGCGCGAGCGAATAAGGCACCGGCTCGCCGCCGATCAGCAGGATCCGCTTGTCGCCGGCCTTGATCTCCGGGATGTACTTCTGCGCCATCACGCTGCGCGCGCCGTCTTCGCTCAACATCTCGATGATCGAGCCGAGGTTCATGCCGTCCGGCTTCACGCGGAACACGCCCATCCCGCCCATGCCGTCGAGCGGCTTCAGGATCACGTCCCCGTGTTCTTCGTGGAACGCGCGCAGCCGCTTCGCGTCGCGCGTGACGAGCGTCGGCGCGACGAACTGCGGAAACTCGCCGATCGCGAGCTTTTCCGAATGGTCGCGGATCGCCTGCGGACGGTTGAAGATCTTCGCGCCCTGGCGCTCGGCGATTTCAAGCAGCCACGTCGCGGTCACGTACTCCATGTCGAACGGCGGGTCCTTGCGCATCAGCACCGCGCCGAAGCTCGTCAGCGGACGCGCCACCGGCTTCTCGACATACCACCGCTCGCGATGCAGGTCCACGTGATCGCCGACGATCTCGACGTGCCGCACGTCGGCCTCGACCGCGCCGCCGCTCCACGCGAGATGCTGCGGCTCGCACGCGTGCAGCACGTGGCCGCGGCGCTGCGCCTCGGCCATCATCGCGTAGGTCGAATCCTTGTAGATGCGGAACCGCGCGAGCGGATCGGCGATAAACAGAATGTCCATGTAGTCCCTGCTGCGCCCTCGCGGGCCGTTGTTCGTTGTGGGTTCGTCCGTCCGTGAGCGGCGCTCGCGCCGTCAGACCTGGATCGCCTCGGGGTCCGTCTTTTCCAGTTCGACCGACGCCGCGAGCAGTCCGAGCCGCGCGACGACGCCGTACATGTAGAAGCGGTTCGGCGGCGCGGCGCCGGGTTTCGCGTGCGCGTCCGGCAGCGCGGTGTGCTCGAAGCCGAGCGGCACGAAGTGCATGCCCGGCGCGTTCAGGTTCTGGTCGCGCTCGCGGCTGCCGTGCGCGCGATAGAAGCCGCCGACCACGTAGCGGTCGATCATGTACACGACCGGCTCCGCGACTTCGTCGCCGATCCGCTCGAACGTGTACACGCCTTCCTGCACGATCACGTCGTGCACTTCGAGGCCGTCCTTCGTCGCCGACATCTTCACGCGCTCGCGCTTGGTCAGCGCGGCGACCTCGGATGCGTCGTGCACCGTCATCACGCCCATCCCGTAGGTGCCGGCGTCGGACTTGATGACGACGTAAGGCCGCTCGGTGATTCCGTATTCGCGATACTTCTTCGCAATCTTCTTCAGCACGCCGTCGATCGCGTCCGCGAGCGGCTCTTCGCCCGTGCGCTGCTGAAAATCGACGCCTTCGACGTGCGCAAAATACGGGTTGATCATCCACGGATCGACGCCGACCATCTTCGCGAACTTCTTCGCGACGTCGTCATAACACGAGAAATGCATCGACTTGCGGCGCACCGCCCAGCCCGCGTGCAGCGGCGGCAGCAGGTACTGCTCGTGCAGGTTTTCGAGCACCGGCGGGATGCCGCCGGACAGATCGTTGTTCAGCAGGATCGAGCACGGATCGAAGTTCTTCAGGCCGAGCCGGCGCGCGGAACGTTCGAGCGGCTCCAGCACGAGTTTCTGGCCGTCGGACAGCGAAATCGTGACGGGACCGGCGATGTTTTCGTCGAGCGTGCCGAAGCGCACGTTCAGGCCGGCCTGGCGCATGATCGTCGCGAGCCGCGCGACGTTCTCCAGATAAAACGCGTTGCGCGTGTGCTGCTCGGGAATCACGAGCAGGTTCTTCGCGTCCGGGCAGATCTTTTCGATCGCGGCCATCGCGGCCTGCACGGACAGCGGCAG
Organism: Paraburkholderia caballeronis; assembly: GCF_900104845.1. Lineage (NCBI taxonomy): Bacteria > Pseudomonadati > Pseudomonadota > Betaproteobacteria > Burkholderiales > Burkholderiaceae > Paraburkholderia > Paraburkholderia caballeronis. Next base: position 3,609,458 of record NZ_FNSR01000001.1, read on the forward strand.
CACTTCCTGCGGCAGGCAGTTGAACGCGCCGGGAAACAGATTCGTGTCGACCGGCGCGAGCTTGAAGCCGGCGTTGCGCAGGTCCACCGAACAGTAGAACGGCGGCGTGTGCTCCTGCCATTCGAGCCTGAACCACCGTTCGATGGCCGGCGTCGCGTCGAGGATGCGCTGCTCCAGTTCGAGCAGCGGGCCGTTTAACGCCGTAACCAGGTGCGGGACCATAGAAAAATACTCACGGACTAAAGCAGTGATTGTAGGGAAACCGGCGGTTTATTTGGGGACGAACATCCATCACGCAAGACGCGATCCCCTTACGCGCGATGGGGTTAATCGCCCGGTTTCCGGCCTGCCGCGCGCAAACGCCCGCTGTTCGCGCGTCGCCGGCCGGCCCCGCTCCATGCGGGACACCCATTCTGGACCGGCCGTGGCCGGATACGCAAGCCGCACACCCGGCGCCGGAAAAAGAAAAGGCCCGCCAAAGAGGCGGGCCAATTGCTGCGCTGGTACTACGTTGCTACGTGATACAGGGGATAGATTCGTTGATCCGTTATTCGACGCGCTCGCCGTGCAGGATCACGTCGAGGCCTTCGCGCTCTTCTTCTTCGGTGACGCGCAGGCCCATCACCATGTCGATCACCTTCAGCAGGATGAAGCTCACGACGCCGCTGTAGATCACCGTGGTCAGCACGCCCTTCAGCTGGAGCAGCACGCTGCCGTCCGCGCCGCCGATGTCCTTCACCGCGAACACGCCGGTCAGGATCGCGCCGATGATGCCGCCGATGCCGTGCACGCCGAATGCGTCGAGCGAGTCGTCGTAACCGAGCTTGGTCTTCAGCCACGTGGCCGACCAGAAGCAGACGACGCCCGCGACGATGCCGATCACGATCGCGCCCAGCACGCCGACGAAGCCCGAAGCCGGCGTGATCGCCACCAGACCCGCAACCGCGCCCGATGCGATGCCCAGCACCGACGGCTTGCCCTTCGCGATCCACTCGGCGAACATCCAGCCGAGCGCGGCGCAGGCCGTTGCGATCTGCGTGGTCAGCATCGCGAAGCCGGCACGGCCGTCAGCCGCCACCGCCGAACCCGCGTTGAAGCCGAACCAGCCCACCCACAGCATCGCCGCGCCGGTCAGCGTCAGCACGAGGTTGTGCGGAGCCATCACTTCGCGGCCATAGCCGGAACGCTTGCCGAGCACGAGGCAGCAGACGAGGCCCGCCACACCCGCGTTGATGTGAACGACCGTGCCGCCCGCGAAGTCGAGGATGCCCGCGGTCGCCAGCCAGCCGGTCGGCTCCCACACCATGTGAGCGATCGGCGAGTACACGAGGATCGACCACAGCGACATGAACACGATCATCGCCGAGAACTTCATGCGGTCAGCGAACGCACCGGTGATCAGCGCCGGCGTGATGATCGCGAACGTCATCTGGAACACGAAGTAGACGGACTCGGGGATCGTCGGCGCGAGGTGGCTGACGGTCAGCGTCGTCGCGCTGTCACCCTTGATGTAGTTCATCCCGGCGAGGAACACGCGCGAGAAGCCGCCGATGAACGAATTGCCCGGCGTGAACGCGATGCTGTAGCCGATGACCGTCCAGATCACCGTGACGAGGCAGGTGATCGCGAAGCTCTGCATCACCGTCGCGAGCACGTTCTTCTTGCGGACCATGCCGCCGTAGAACAGCGCGAGGCCCGGGATCGTCATGAACAGCACGAGTGCGACCGAGGTCAGCATCCACGCGGTGTCACCCGAGTTGATCTTCGACGAATCGACCGAGAACGGCGCGGTCGGGGCAGCCGGAGCGGCCGCGGCAGGCGCCGAAGCAGCCGCTGCCGCCGCGGGGGCGGACGCGGCCGGCGCGGCGGCGGCAGCCGACGCATCCGGTGCGGCGCTTGCGGCGGCCGCGGTGTCGGCAGGCGCGGAAGCGGCCGCCGGAGCGGACGCATCGTCCGCCAGCGCGGCGCCGATACCGCCGGCCAGCAGCGAGCCGGCCATCAGCAGGGACATCAAAAGTTTGCGCATCTTTGTTTCCTCTTGTCTCTTTCGTCTGTCACAGGGCATCGGCACCGGTCTCGCCGGTGCGGATACGGATCACTTGTTCGATCGGCGTCACGAAAATCTTGCCGTCGCCGATCTTGCCCGTGCGGGCCGCGCGCTCCAGTGCCTCGATAGCCTGGTCGACGATGTCGTCCGAAACAGCGGCCTCGATCTTCACCTTCGGCAGGAAATCGACCACGTACTCGGCGCCGCGGTACAGCTCCGTGTGACCCTTCTGGCGACCGAAGCCTTTGACCTCGGTCACCGTAATGCCCGAGACGCCGATCGCCGACAAGGCTTCGCGCGCCTCATCGAGCTTGAACGGCTTGATGATTGCGGTAATCAGTTTCATGTAGTCCTCGCTGTGGTTGCGTATTCCCTTGTGTGCGTGGGCAATGGGCGCCGGCTTCGATCCCCCTGCCACCTGCCGGTTCGCCCCGGTCCAGCCGCCAATCGGTGCGCGGGGCAGTATTAGCAGCATCCGTGCCAGTCGGGTCCAGAACACGCAAGGGCGAATTCGAAGACAATGCGGGCCGCCCGCTTGTGCCCGTCGCGCGGGCCCTGGCCGGACGGCCAGCGTCGCGGGCGCGCTGTGGCGTCGCCTGGGGATCGTTGCTACAGTGTCCGCAGGCCTGAAGCCGGAGCGATCCACCCGAGGGCGACGCAACGCGCCGCCCTCGGACGGCGCGCACCAAGCGGGTTCAGCAGCGGACGCGGCGCGCCGCCGACGCACCAACTTCGCTCACCGCGCGAGGCAAGGCACAGGCGAAACGAAACATGCACATATTTTGTGCAACGAAGGGGAATGAAATGAAACAACCGACCGACGTATTCAACGATCTGCAGTCGCGTGTCAGCGAACTGCTGAAAAACTCGCCCGCGCGCGACGTGGAGCGCAACGTGCGCGCGATGCTGTCGCAAGGCTTTTCGAAGCTGGAACTGGTGACGCGCGAGGAGTTCGACGCGCAAACCCAGGTGCTGGTACGCACCCGCGCGCGGCTCGAAGAACTGGAGCGCCGCGTCGCCGAACTCGAACAGAAGCTGCCGGTCGCGACTCCGTCGAACTGACCGCCGCACCGCGCACCGACGGCAAGCGAGCCTCGGCGGACTCTGGCGGAACCCCGTCGAACGTCTCGATGGACCCGTAACGGGGCACCGCCTCACCAGCCCGGCGCACGCCGCGTTCAATGCGCAGCGCGCCGCCGCCCCGGAGAACCATCCCATGTCGCTTGCCGTGGTGCGCAGCCGCGCGCCGGCTGCCGGCCGCGCGCCCGAAGTCACCGTCGAAGTCCACCTCGCCAATGGGTTGCCGTCGTTTTCGATCGTCGGCCTCCCGGATCTCGAAGTCCGCGAAAGCCGCGAGCGCGTGCGCGCCGCGCTGCAGAACTGCGGATTCGACTTTCCCGTTCGCCGTATCACCGTGAATCTCGCGCCGGCCGATTTGCCCAAGGAGTCCGGGCGCTTCGACCTGCCGATCGCGCTCGGCATCCTCGCGGCCAGCGGGCAGATTCCGCCGCCGTCGCTCGCCAATCGCGAGTTCGCCGGCGAGTTGTCGCTGACCGGCGCGGTGCGCCCGATGCGCGGCGCGTTCGCGATGGCGTGCGGCACCGCGCGCGAGCACGCCGGGGGCGGCCGGGACCCCGAACTGTATCTGCCCGCCGAGAACGCGGCCGAGGCTGCGCTGGTGCCGGGCGTCGCGGTGTTCGGCGCGACCGGGCTGCGCGAACTGTGCGCGCACCTTGCCGGCGCGGACGACGCGCGGCTGTCGCCGGTCGTCGCGCCGGCCCCGCTCCCCTCCGCCGCGACGCGGCCGCCGGACATGGCCGATGTGATCGGCCAGCGCGGCGCGCGCCGCGCGCTCGAAGTCGCGGCGGCGGGCGGCCATCATCTATTGATGATCGGGCCGCCGGGCGCCGGCAAGTCGATGCTCGCCGCGCGCCTGCCCGGCCTGCTGCCGCCGATGACCGACGCAGAGGCGCTGTCGTCCGCCGCGCTGCTGTCCGCGAGCGCGATCGGCTTCTCGCCGCAGCAGTGGCGGCAGCGCCCGTTTCGCGCGCCGCACCACTCGTCGAGCGCCGCCGCGCTGGTCGGCGGCCGCAATCCGCCGCAACCCGGCGAAATCACGCTCGCTCACCTCGGCGTGCTGTTCCTCGACGAACTGCCCGAATTCGATCGCCACGTCCTCGAAACGCTGCGCGAGCCGCTCGAAGCCGGCTCGATCACGATCTCGCGCGCCGCGTGGCAAACAGACTTCCCCGCCGCCTGCCAACTGGTCGCCGCGATGAATCCGTGTCCGTGCGGCTGGCGCGGCGACCCGTCCGGCCGCTGCCGCTGCACGCCGGAGGCGGCGGCGCGGTATCTGCGCAAGCTGTCCGGCCCGCTGCTCGACCGCATCGACATCCAGATCGAGATTCCCGCGCTGCCGCCATCCGAACTGGCCGCGCGAACCAGCGCCGGCTGCGAGCCGAGCGCGGCGATCGCGGAGCGCGTGAAGGCGGCGCGCGACCGCCAGATCGCCCGGCAGCGCAAGACCAACCGCGAGCTGACCGGCCGCGAGACCGACGACGTCTGCCGCCTCGACGCCGCCGGCGAAACGCTGCTGCGCGAGGCCGGCGAGCGCTTCGGCTGGTCGGCGCGCGCGCACTACCGGGTGTTGAAGATCGCGCGGACCATAGCCGATCTCGCCAATGCGCCGATGCCGGACGCAAGCCACGTCGCGGAAGCGGTGCAGTACCGCCGCGCGCTCGCCAGCTAGCGATTCGACGCCGCGCTGCGCGACGCTGCCGCAGCCGATCGGCCAAAAAAATCAAAGTCAAGACTTGACTTATTCACATGAAAGCGCATCGACCCTTTCTTCACAGGGTTGGCCCGCTCGCCGACGCGCCCATCAGCAACCCATTGATTCCAAAGAAATTATGAAATTGCCGAGTTCGTGGGCAAATTAACGGGGCGTCCATGCGGCGGGCATTTGCGGCCTGCGACAAGACCTTTTCCACAAAGTTACCCACAGCTCCTGTGGGTAACCCGAAAAGCTGAACGAAATCGGGGAATTAGCGCGACAAGCTGCGAAGGAACTTTCACTGAAAAATACGATCACGTTCGCATTCTTCCGCGCCGCCGCCGTCGTTAGAAAAGTTTGAACGACCCGAAAAACTGATCCACCTGCTCCGGCGGCGGCTCCCGGTCGGCAACGATCGCGACCTGATAGGCGCGCGCGCCCTTCGCGACGAGCCGGACGTGGATCGTCCGCATCTGCCGCTGCGCGCCCGCCGCGCCGGTCATCCGCATCTCGACGCCTTGCACCGCGCCGCCGGATGTCAGCGGCACGTCGACCTCGTGCGCATCGGGTTGCACGCCGACGTTGCGCGCGAGCCCCGCGCGCAGGAACGCGAGCGCCTTCTGCTGCGTGTCGGCCCGCGCGTCCGGCAGGTCGACCGTGCCGACCACGAACACCGCGTCGCCGGCCTCCGCCGTCTGCATCCGCATGCGCACGACCGTGCCGCCGATGTCGATGCTGCGCTCGTCGGCGCCGGGCTTCGCCGGCAGGTCGACCACATAACCGCTGGCGCTGTTCGTCACCACGCGCCAGTCGTAGGTCGGTGAACAGGCGGCAAACGCGGCGGCAAGCGCCAGCGTACCGGCCGCGACGCCGAACGCGCGAACGCCGGCTCGCCGCGCGCCATCGAACGCGCGGCGCAACACGAAAAACCGGGACAACCCGCGAAAGAGAATCGGCATCCTGCGCACGAGTAACGGCGATGAAAGGGAAAATCTGCATTATCCATCCCGGTCTGCCCGCGCGCCGAGGCAGCCGAAGCAGAGCCGCCAGTTTCGGCGCTACAATAGCCGCGCTGCGTTTGTGCGCCAGCCGGCGCCCGAGGCCCCACGATGACCGCTACCCAGACTCCCCCGAACCCGCGCCGCCTGAGCGCGATCCACCGCATCGCGATCGCGGTGATCATCGCCGCGATCGCCGGCGTCGGTTTCTTCGCGTTCCGCGGACAGCAGCGCGTGCCGGACGCAACGTTCACGCTGCTGTCGGGCCAGAAGATCTCGACGTCCGACCTGAAGGGCAAGGTTTATCTGGTGAACTTCTGGGCGACGAGCTGCACGACCTGCATGCACGAGATGCCGCAGATGGTCCAGACCTACAACAAGTTCAAAGGCGACGGGCTGGAGTTCGTCGCGGTCGCGATGAACTACGACGCGCCGATGTACGTGGCCAACTACGCGCAGACGCGTCAACTGCCGTTCAAGGTCGCGATGGACGACGGCTCCGCCGCGCAGAAATTCGGCAACGTGCAACTGACGCCGACCACATTCGTCGTCGATCGCAACGGCAAGATCCTGAAGCGCTACGTCGGCGAGCCGCAGTTCGCGGAACTCGACCAGTTGCTGAAGAAGGCGCTGAACACCTGATTCCCGCATACAGCGACGTCCACATGGGCGGATAGAAAAACGGCGGCGGTTCGAATGAACCGCCGCCGTTTTTGTTTTCACCCGCAGCACGGTGGCGCTGCGGTCGGGCCGCACGTCACACTCCGCGCTCGCCATCCCCGCGCACCACCAGCCCATAACGCCGGATCTTCTCGTACAGCGTCGCTTTCGCCAGCTGAAGCCGGTCCGCCGCCAGCGCGACCGCGCCGCCCGCGTCCTGCAACGCATCGGCGATCAGCGCGCGCTCGAACTGCTCGACGCGCTCGCGCAGCGAACGCTGCGCGTCGCCGTCACCGCCGCTGCCTGCCGGCGCGCCGGGCGCGTCGTCCGGAATGCCGAGCACATAGCGGTCGGCCGCGTTGCGCAGTTCGCGCACATTGCCCGGCCAGTCGCGCTGCGCGAGGCTCATCCGCTCGCGCTCGGTCAACAGCGGCGCCGGTCGCTGATAGCGCACCGCCGCGTCGAGCAGGAAATGCTCAAACAGCGGCACGATGTCCTCGCGCCGCTCCGCGAGCGACGGCAGCGTGATCGTCACGACGTTGAGCCGGTACAGCAGGTCGCTCCGGAACGTGCCCGCCGCGACGTGATCGCTCATGTCGCCCTTCGCCGCCGCGACCACGCGGCAATCGACGCGCACCGGCTGGTTCGACCCCAGCCGCTCCAGCACGCCCTCCTGCAAAACGCGCAGCAGCTTCACCTGCAGCGCGAGCGGCATGCTCTCGATCTCGTCGAGAAACAGCGTGCCGCCCGACGCGTGCTCCAGCCGGCCGATCCGCCGCTTCGCCGCGCCGGTGAACGCGCCCGGCTCGTAGCCGAACATCTCCGATTCGAACATCTGCTCCGGCAGCGCGCCGCAGTTCACCGCGACAAACGGCTTGTCCCGCCGCGGCGACAGCTCGTGCAGGCTGCGCGCGACCAGTTCCTTGCCGGCGCCCGTATCGCCGTTGATCAGCACGGACGCGTCGGTCGGCGCGATGTTCGCGATCAGCCGCCGGATCTGCTCGATCGCCGGACTGCGGCCGATGATCCGCGGCGCGACCGGATTCTGCCCGGCCAGCTCGCGCCGCAGCGCGAGGTTTTCCAGCACCAGCGTGCGCCGCTCCAGCGCGCGCCGCACGGTCTCGGTCAGCCGTTCGGTCGCGAACGGCTTCTCGATGAAGTCGTACGCGCCGTCGCGCATCGCCTGCACCGCCATCGAGATGTCGCCGTGTCCGGTCACGAGGATCACCGGCACGTCCGGCGCATGCTCGCGGCACTGCGCGAGCAGGTCGAGACCGCTCGCGCCCGGCAGCCGGATGTCGCTGACGATCACGCCCGCGAACTCCGCGCCGATCGCCGGCTGCGCCGCCTCGGCCGACGCGAAGCCGGTCGCGTGAAAGCCCGCGAGTTGCAGACTTTGCACGCCCGCGCGACGCACCAGTTCGTCATCCTCGACGTACAGCACCTCTGAGCCTTTCTGATTCACCATGGTCGTTCGCGATCCTGATTCATGCGTCGGCCGCGGACGTCCGCGGCACGACGACCTGCACGCGCCGCAGCGTCAGCACGAAACACGCGCCGCCGCCAGGCTCGTTGCGCGCGGCGAGCGAGCCGCCGCAGTCGCGCGCGATCGACGACGAAATCGCGAGCCCCAGCCCGAGTCCCTGGCCGACTTCCTTCGTCGTGAAGAACGGCTCGAAGAGACGCGGCAGCACGTCGTCCGGAATGCCGGGGCCGTTGTCGCGCACGCTGATCGCGAGCGTCGCGTCGCCCGCCTCGACGTCGATCGACAGGGCCGGCGAAGGCACCGCCGCGATCGCGTCGAGCGCATTGCCGATCACGTTGATCAGCACCTGTTCGAGCCGCAGGTCGTCGCACTGCGCGACCAGTTCCGGATAGTCGAGATGCGGGTCGAACGGCGTGCGCGACGGCGGCTCGACGCTGCCGTTGACGAGCGCCAGTTCGACCCGCACGCCGTCGAGCCGCTTGCCGAGCAGCCCGAGCGTGTTGCGCAGCGCGCGGCCGATCAGCGCGCGCGCGTTCTTCGGCCGCGCGCGTCCGACGAACAGCTTCAACTGGTTCGTGATCTTGCCCATCCGCTCGGTCAGCGAGCCGATCGCTTCGAGGTTCTCGCGCGCCGCGTCGTGCTCGCCGCGGTCGAGCAGCACGCGCGTGTTGTCGGAGAAACTGCGCAGCGCGGCGAGCGGCTGGTTCAGCTCGTGCGTGATGCCGGCCGCCATCTGGCCGAGCGCCGCGAGCTTGCTCGCCTGGATCAGTTCGTCGTGGGCGGCGCGCAACTCCTGCTCCGCGCGGGTGCGCTCCGCGACCTCGCGATGCAGTTGTTCGTTCGCCTGCGACAGATCCGCGGTGCGCTCCGCGACGCGCTCGTTCAGCAGCCCATACGCCTTCTGCAGCATCTCGCGGCTGCGCATCACCTCGCGCACGCGCGCGCGCCGCATCCGCCAGTAGAAACCGAGCAGGCACAGCGACAGATACGCGAACGCGGTCATGATCGCGGCGCTGCGCGCGTCGTCGTCGACCGGCGCGACCGGCGACATCGTGACCAGTTGCCAGTCCGGCTCGCCGATCGAGCGGCGCGTCTCGATGAAACGCGGCGCGCCGATCCCGGTGCCGACGCGCACGATATCCGCGCCGTCCGCCAGCACGCTTTCGACGCTGAGCGGCAGCGGCGCGAGGTCCTGCCGCGCGTACTGCTGCGTCTGCTCGATCGAGTCGGCGATCGTGCCGGTCAGCGGCCGCACGGTGTGGTACTTCCACGAAGGCACCGACGACAGGAAGATCACGCCGTGATCGTCGGTGACGAAAAGCGGCTCGGTCGCATCCGAGCCCGGAAACCATTCGAGATTGAGCTTCACGACCGCGACGCCGACGATCCGCTCGTCGAGCCGCACCGGCTGCGAAATGTAGTAACCCGGATCGTGCGAGATCGTGCCGATCCCGAAGAAGCGACCGACGCCGCCGCCGATCGCGTCGATGAAGTACGGCCGGAAGCGGTATTCGACGCCGATGAAACTGTCCGGCCCGCGCCAGTTGCTGGCCGCGACGCACAGCCCGTCCTCGCGGATGATGTAGGTCGCGGTCGCGCGCGCGTGGTGGTTCACGTCTTCGAGGTAGCGGTTCGCCTGATCGACGAGATCCGGGTGCTGCTTCACCAGCACGTTCTGGATGAGCGGATGCCGGCTGATCAGGTAAGGCAGCGACTCGTAGCGTTCGAGCGTGCTCTTGAGCGCCGCCGTCATCCGGTCGCCGCGCACGGCCGCGTTGCGGCGCAGCGTGTCGATGCCGGTGCGCCACGTGATGGTCCACGTCAGCGCGCAGACCGCGACGAGCCCGACGGCGAGCACGAAGATGATGAGCAGGCGGCGCGTCACGGCGGCGGTTCCAGACGATCTGACGAGGGGTTATTGTGTCATACCGGCGACGGCGGCCGCCCGCTCCCGCGCCGCGCGCCGCCGGTCGCCAGGGTTACGCGCCCGCGCCTTCCTTCACGTCGACGCCGCCCTTCAGCGCCGACTCCAGCTTCGAGCGGTCGAGTTCCTTCTCCCACGCGGACACGACGACCGTCGCGACGCCATTGCCGACGATGTTCGTCAGCGCGCGGCATTCGCTCATGAAGCGGTCGATACCGAGGATCAGCACCATGCCCGACAGCGGAATCGTCGGCACGACCGCGAGCGTCGCCGCGAGCGTGATGAAGCCCGCGCCGGTCACGCCGCTCGCGCCCTTCGACGTCAGCATCGTGACCGCGAGCAGCGTCAACTGCTGCGTCAGCGTCAGGTCGGTGTTGGTCGCCTGCGCGATGAACAGCACCGCCATCGTCATGTAGATGTTCGTGCCGTCGAGGTTGAACGAATAGCCGGTCGGCACGACGAGGCCGACGACCGAGCGCGAGCAGCCGAGCTTTTCGAGCTTCTGCATCAGTTGCGGCAGCGCGGCTTCGGACGAACTCGTGCCGAGCACGATCAGCATCTCTTCCTTGATGTAGCCGACGAAGCGGAAGATGTTGAAGCCGACGAAGCGCGCGATCGTGCCGAGCACGATCACGACGAACAGGAACGCGGTCAGATAGAACGTGCCGATCAGCTTCAGCAGCGGCACCAGCGAGCCGACGCCGTACTTGCCGATCGTGAACGCCATCGCGCCGAACGCGCCGAGCGGCGCGAGCTTCGTGATGATCTTCACGATTCCGAACAGCACGCCGGACACGCCTTCGATGAAGTCGGTGACGACGCGGCCGCGTTCGCCGAGCGTCGCGAGCACCGAGCCGAACAGCAGCGCGACGAGCAGGATCTGCAGGATTTCGCCCTGCGCGAACGCCGACGAGATCGTGTCCGGGATGATGTGCATCAGGAACTCGACCGTGCTCTGGCCGTGCGCCTTCGCCGCATACGACGCGACGGCCTTGCCGTCGAGCGACGCGACGTCGACGTTGAAGCCGGCGCCCGGTCGCAGGATGTGCGTCGCGAACAGGCCGATCACGAGCGCGAACGTCGACACGATCTCGAAGTACAGCAGCGCCTTGCCGCCGACGCGCCCGACCTTCTTCATGTCCTGCATCCCGGCGATGCCGGTGACGACGGTACAGAAGATGATCGGCCCGATCACCATCTTGATGAGCTTGATGAAGCCGTCGCCGAGCGGCTTCATGTCGATTGCGAGTGCCGGCGAGTAGTGGCCGAGGAGGACGCCGACGACGATCGCCACGATCACCTGGACGTACAGCACTTTGTGGATAGGTTTCTTCACGGTCTTTCCTGCGTGTGAAAGTGAGCCAGTGGCCGGCAACGGGCGCGCGGCCGACGCACGGTCGGGCCAGCGCGCGCCTGCGGCGCCGGCCGCAAGTGCGAGGGAATCAGCAGTACCAGGGAGAGAATTCGGGCATCGGCTGTCTCCTTGCTTTAGTTGTCCGGCCATGGCTGGCCGTGCGCGTAAAAGGCAAGGTTGATGCCAGCCGAATAGATCGGCTTAGCCGTTGATCGGTAAGGAGTTTTTATCTCTGAATCATGGCGGCGGTCCGGATTTCCGGAATCGCCGCCGGATCGCGTCTGGAATCCCGGATTTAAGGATCGGATGGCGAGGCTGTGATGCTGCGAAGCGCCGCGCGGCGGTGTCGCGTGCCTGACGGCAGGGGGGTTGGGCAGGCAAATAAAAAGGCCCGCGGTGAGCGGGCCTTCGTTCCTGCAGCGGAGCAGGTATAGCGAGCGCGCTCAGACCACGCCCGCGCCGTGCGCCTGCAAATCGGCGTGATAGCTCGAACGCACCATCGCGCCGACGGCCGCGTGCGTGAAGCCCATCTTGTACGCCTCTTCCTCGTACATCCTGAACGTGTCCGGATGCACGTACGCGCGCACCGGCAGGTGGTGCTCGGACGGCTGCAGGTACTGGCCGATCGTCAGCATGTCGACGTCGTGCGCGCGCAGGTCGCGCATCACCTGAAGAATCTCTTCCTCGGTTTCGCCGAGACCGACCATCAGGCCGGACTTCGTCGCGACGTCCGGATGCTGCGCCTTGAAGTCCTTCAGCAGCTTCAGCGAGTGCGCGTAGTCCGAGCCGGGGCGCGCTTCCTTGTAGAGACGCGGCACGGTTTCGAGATTGTGGTTCATCACGTCGGGCGGCGCGGCGTTCAGGATGCCGATCGCGCGGTCCAGACGGCCGCGGAAGTCCGGCGTCAGGATTTCGATGCGCGTTTCCGGCGACAGCTCGCGCACCTGGCGGATGCACTCGACGAAGTGGCCCGCGCCGCCATCACGCAGATCGTCGCGGTCGACGCTCGTGATCACCACGTACTTCAGCTTCAGCGCGGCGATCGTGCGCGCGAGGTTGCCCGGCTCTTCCGGATCGAGCGGATCGGGGCGGCCGTGGCCGACGTCGCAGAACGGGCAGCGGCGCGTGCACTTGTCGCCCATGATCATGAACGTTGCGGTGCCCTTGCCGAAGCATTCGCCAATGTTCGGGCAGCTCGCTTCCTCGCACACCGTATGCAGGTTGTGCTCGCGCAGGATGTTCTTGATCTCGTAGAAACGCGAACTGCCGGTGGCCGCCTTCACGCGGATCCACTCGGGCTTCTTCAGTTTCTCGATCGGGACGATCTTGATCGGGATGCGCGCCGTCTTGGCCTGCGCCTTCTGTTTCGCGGTGGCGTCGTACGGAACGGCGTCGGTGGCGGGAGTGCCGGCGAGATTCGCGGCGGGGTTCGCGGTTACGTCAGTCATTCGTTCGATCCAGTCAGGCGGCCGATGCGGCGCTGGCCTGCGGTTGGTGCGGTTGCGCGAGCGTTGCCGCACGGGCGGCTTCGAGATTCGCGTCGAGATTGGCGATCAGGCGCGCGGCGAGCGTCGCGGCCACGTCGCGCCAGCCGGCGGCGACGCCGAGCGTCGCCATGTCGACCGTTTCGAGCCCCGCGTAGCCGCACGGGTTGATCGCGAGAAACGGCTTCAGGTCCATCGCCACGTTCAGGCTCACGCCGTGATAGCTACAGCCATTGCGGATCTTCAGCCCGAGCGCCGCGACCTTCGCGCCCGCGTGGGCGGCGGGCGTTTCGCCTGCACCGCGCGACACGTAGATGCCGGGCGCGCCAGCCTTGCGCTCGCCGGCGAGATTATACGCTGCCAGCGTTTCGATCACGGCCTGCTCGATCAGCGTGACCAGTTCGCGGACCATCAGCCGGCGCCGCCGCAGGTCGAGCAGCAGATACGCGACGACCTGGCCGGGACCGTGATAGGTGATCTGTCCGCCGCGGTCGATCTGCACGAGCGGGATGCCGCTGTTCGCGACGAGCAGATGCTCGGGCTTGCCGGCCTGGCCGAGCGTGAACACCGGCGGATGCTCGACGAGCCACAGTTCGTCCGGCGTGTCGGCGGTGCGGGCGGCGGTGAATTCGCGCATCGCGTCGAAGCTCGCCTGGTACGCTTCGCTGCCGCGCCAGCGCACGACGACCGGCACGGATGCGGGCGCGACGGCAGGCGCTTCGGGAGACGGAACGGCCTGTGTGGCCGGCGACGCGGATCCCGGCGTGACGGGATCGGAAAGAATCGGCGGGGATGAAACCGGGGTGGCGCACATGATTCCGCCAGTTTACCGAAATCGGACCGAAGCCGCCGGGCGCCGGACGCGCCGGCAACAGACCGCCGCCGGCGCCGATCCGGCGAAACGCCCTGCGCAGCGCGCCGTCACACCGTTCGCCAGCCGTCCCCGGCGTGAAGCCCGAAGCGCGCGGCGGCGCGCGCGAACCAGTCGAACGCGCGCTCGCCGGCGTGCGCCGGCATCTCGAACGCGACCCGCGCCGCTTCGTGTTCCGTGCCGATCCACAACCGCTCGCCGCGCCTCAGCCGCAGCGTGTGGCCCGGTTCGAGCCAGTAATCGGCGACGTCGTCGCTGCGCGTCACCCACACGAGCCCATCGCGCACGACCAGCCGCGTGCTGCGCGCGACGCGCACCGACGCGACGTCGCCGCCAGCTAGCTCGAATGTGATATCCGAAGAAATTTCTCTCATTTCCGACTCCTGACTGCCTGCCACCAATGGCTACAATCGTAGGCGGAGCAAGGGATCGGACCAAACGATCTATTTTCACGGTCTTGTGAGAAAAATTACGATGGATCTTCGCCAGTTGCCGGCGCTGAATGCGCTGAAGGCGTTCGAAGCCGCCGCCCGACACGAGAGTTTTTCGCGCGCCGCCGACGAACTGTTCGTCACGCACGGCGCGGTCAGCCACCAGATCCGCGCGCTCGAAGCGGAGCTCGGCGTCGCGCTGTTCGCGCGCGACGGCAAGCGCGTGCGCCTCACCGATACCGGCCGCCGCTACGCGGGCCACGTGCGCGATGCGCTGACGCTGCTCGCGCGCGCGACCGCCGAAATCCGCTCGGGCGACCGCGAACGGCGGCTCGTCGTGTCGATGCTGACCTCGTTCGCCGCGCGCTGGGTGACGCCGCGGATCGGCCGCTTCATCGAGGCGCACCCGGAATGGGACCTCGAACTGCAATCGACGAACGCGCTGACCGACTTCGTGCGCGACGACGTCGACGCGGCGATCCGCTTCGGCTACGGCCACTATCCGGGGCTGCACGCGGAACTGCTGCTCGACGAGATTTTTTTCCCCGCGTGCGCGCCGCACTTCAACGGCGGCAAGTTGCCGAAAACGCCGCACGAGATGGTGCAACTGCCGCTGCTGCGCTCGGACGACGAACTGTGGCGTCCATGGTTCGACGCGGCCGGCCTCGAAGACCTGCCCGAACCGAAGCGCGGCGTGCTGTATCAGGACTCGTCGAACCTGCTGCAAGCCGCGATGGACGGCCAGGGCATCGCGCTCGTGCGGCGCTCGCTCGCGATGCACGAGATCGCGTCCGGCCGGCTCGTGCGGCTTTTCAAGGACATCGACGGACCGAGCCCGTGGCGCTACTACTTCATCTGCCCGCCGCAGTTGCTGCAGACCGGGCGCGTGAAGGCGTTCCGCGACTGGGTGTTCGACGAGGTCGCGCGCTTCAGGCAGCTTTACGACACCGCGTGCGAAGCGGGACCGCAGGCCGCGGCCGACGCGATGCGCGCGGCCGGGAAATAGGGGAAATGGCGTGAAAAACGGTGAGCAGACCGCGAAACGCGGCCTGCTCAGCCGCGCTTACAGCACGACCTTGACCATCGGATGGCCGGTCAGCGCGCGGTAGATGTCGTCGAGATGCGTGCGGCTCGTCGCGCGCACCGTCACCGTGAGACCGATGTAATTGCCGCCGCTCGACGGCCGCGTCTCGACGCTTTCCGCGTCGAAACCGCTGTCGAACGTGCGGATCACCGTGACGATCGTGTCCTGGAACTCCGGATGCGCCTTTCCCATCACCTTGATCGGGAAATCGCACGGATACTCGATCAGCGATTCGTTCTGCACATTCTGCTCGTTCTGCGACATGCCGCTCATGGCTTCACCTCCTGCGTGGCTGCGACTTCATTCGTTTCGCGCGCCTTCGCGCGCTGGTACGCGGCGTACAGCGCCGCATGCACCGGTCCCGGCTTGCCGCTGCCGACCGGGCGGCCGTCCAGTTCGGACACCGCCAGCACTTCCTTCGTCGCCGAGCTGATCAGCAGTTCGTCGGCCGCGCGCAGCGCCGCCTCGTCGATCTCGCGCGCTTCGAAGCGGATGCCGCATTCGCGCGCCAGTTCCTCGATCAGCCCGTAGCGGATCCCTTCGAGAATCCGGTTGCTGCGCGGCGGCGCGTACAGCACGCCGTCCTTCACCACCCACACGTTCGACGACGCACCTTCGGTCACGAAGCCGTCGCGCAACTGGATCGTCTCCGTCGCGCCGTGCTCGACCGCGTATTGCGCCATCAGCACGTTGCCGAGCAGCGACACCGACTTGATGTCGCAATGCAGCCAGCGGCGATCCTCCGCGCTCACGCAGCGCACGCCGTTCGCGCGCTGCGCGTCGGTCGGCGGCTTCAGCGGCGTGACCATCACGAACACGGTCGGCCGGACGCCGGCCGGGAACGCATGGCCGCGCTTTGCGACGCCGCGCGTCACCTGGATGTAGACGATCGCGGGTTCGTCGCGCGAAATCGCGCCCGCGCGTTCGTTCGCGTCGATCACCCGCGCGATCAGTTCGCGCCAGCCGGCCTCGTCGAACGGATGGCCGATCGACACCTTGTCGAGCGAACGCGCGAGCCGCGCGAGGTGCTGCGCGATCCGGAACGGCACGCGCAGCGGCTCGCTCGCGCCGTCCGGCGCGAGCGCATACACGGGCACCACTTCGTACACGCCGTCGCCGAAGATGAAACCGCGGTCGAGCACCGGAATGCGCGCGTCGGCCAGCGGCGTCAACTCGCCGTTCAGCCAGACGATCGCGTCCGGCGCCGGGTCGGACGTCAGCGGGTCCGACGTCAGCGGCGATGCGGTCATTTCTTGTTGAACATCAGCATCACCGAATCCCACAGGCGGCCGACGATGCCCGCCTGCGCAACCGGCTGCAGCGCGACGACCGGGAACTGCGCGAGCACCTTGCCGTCCGCGCCGACGAACTTCGCGGAACCGACCGTCTGGCCGTTCGCGATCGGCGCGATCAGCGGCGTGGTCAGTTCGATCTGCGGCTTCGCCTTGTCGGCGGCGCCCTTCGGCAGCGTCACGTACTGGTCCGTCTTCACGCCGACCTTCACCGAATCCTCCGCGCCCTTGAACACGCGCGGCGTCGCGACCGTCTGGTTCGCCTGATAGATGCGCGTCGTGTCGTACGCGCTATAGCCGTAGTTCAGCATCTTCAGGCTGTCCTGCACGCGGTCGTGCTCCTTCTGCTCGCCCATCATCACCGACACGAGCCGGCGCGTCGCGCCGTTCACGCCCGGCAGCGAACGCTTCGCGGTCGCGATCAGGCAGTAGCCGGCCGCCTGCGTGTGGCCGGTCTTCAGGCCGTCGACGGTCGGGTCGATCCACAGCAGCCGGTTGCGGTTCGGCTGCTTGATGTTGTTGTACGTGAACTCCTTCACCGAGAAGATGCTGTAGTAGTCGGGGAAGTCGCGGATCAGCTGCGTGGACAGCCGCGCGAGGTCGCCCGCCGTCGTGTAGTGCTGCGGATCGGGCATCCCGTTCACGTCGGCGAAGTGCGTGTGCGCCATGCCGAGCTTCTGCGCCTCGGCATTCATCATCGTGACGAAGTTCGACTCGCTGCCGCCGACCAGTTCGGCGAGCGCGATCGCCGCGTCGTTGCCCGACTGGATAATCATCCCGTAGACGAGGTCGTGCACGCTGACCGGCTTGTTCGCCTCGATGAACATCCGCGACTCGTCGTTCTTCACGCGGCGCACCGCTTCGCTCGGCGTGACGACCTGGTCCATCGTGATCTTCTTCGACTGCAACGCCTCGAACACGAGGTACGCGGTCATCAGCTTCGTCAGCGATGCGGGCTCGACGCGCTCGTCCGCGTTGCCGGATGCGAGCACCTGGTTCGCGGTCGCGTCGACCAGCACCCACGAGCGCGCGTTCACCGCGGGGGGCGGCACCTGCGCGAACGCGGCGGTCGACGCGAAGAGCGTCGCGGACAACGCGACGCCTGCGGTGACGGTACGGACAATCGGGTGAGGGACGAAAGATTCGGAGGACGGAAAGCCGGAGGAGAGAAAACGCATAGGTTCAGTTCGGGCAGGATTGGGCGCGCCATGCGGCGCGCGTTCTGGAAAGCCGGAAAGAGCGGGACGCCGGGCTGCGCGAGCCGGCGTCGCGACGCGCGGGCCGCGTGGCGGCGCGCATCCGACACCGCGCGTCGGCCGGCACGCGAACGGCGCCCGTTGGACCGGCGGCGGCGCGGCGGGTTCGCTTCGCGCGGCAACAGTCTGGACGACGACGCGTGCCGCAAACTTCACGGCGCAGCGCCCACAAAAAGAGCGCCCATTATACGCGCGGCATCCGCGCGTTTTTCCGCGGGTGTTGCGTTTGCGCGGACCTGTCGCGCACTTTTCGCGTTTTCGGCGGGCTTGCGGCAAGCGTGGCGACGGCGCGGGGCGCGCACGAAGCGCGCCGGATGACGAATGCCTTACTTCAGACGAAAGCAGGGAAAAGCGGATGCGTCAGCGCCACGCTTCAACGATGATCCGCTTCAGCACGTGCAGCTTCCGGTGCAGGAAGTGCTCGGCTCCGGGGATCACGACGACCGGCAGTTCCTGCGGCCGCGCCCATTCGAACACGGAAAGGATCGGCACCGTGTCGTCGAGTTCGCCGTGGATCACGAGCGTGCTGTCCGGCACCGGCGCGACTTCCCAGCGGCTCGCGGCGGTGCCGACGAAGACCATCCGCTCGATCGCGCCGCCGGCCTCGACATGGCGCTTCGCGACGTGCGACAGCACGAAGGTGCCGAACGAGAAGCCCGCGAGCACGAGCGGCTGGTCCGCGTGACCCGGTTGCGCGCGCATGTAGTCGAGCAGCGCGAGCAGGTCGTCCTGTTCGCCGATCCCGTTGTCGTGCTCGCCTTCGGTCGCGCCGACGCCGCGGAAGTTCGAGCGGTACGTCGTGTAGCCGAGCTGGACGAAGGTGCGCGCGAGCGTCTGCGCGACCTTGTTGTCCATCGTGCCGCCGAACAGCGGGTGCGGATGCGCAACGAGCGCGATGCCGCGCACCGGCGTGCCGGCGTCGGGCCGGTCGAGCGCGCATTCGATCTTGCCGAGCGGGCCGTCGATCAGGAATTTCTGCGTTTGTGCGTTCATCGTGCGGGCCGCCTCACCGGTCGATCTTCAGTCGCTCGACGACCTTGCCGTTCGCGAGATGCGACACGACGATCTCCTCGACGTCGGCCTCGTCGACGTACGTGTACCACGTGCCCTCCGGATACACGACGACGACCGGCCCTTCCTCGCAGCGGTCGAGACAGCCGGCCTTGTTGATGCGCACCTTGCCCGGCCCGGCGAGGCCGAGCTGCTTCACGCGCTTCTTCGCGTACTCCTGCATCGCCTGCGCGTTGCAGTTCGCGCAGCTCGGGCGGTCCGCGCCGGGATCGCGCTGGTTCAGGCAGAAGAACACGTGATGCTGATAGAACGATGTCATGGTGTGGAGAACCTGGACTGAAGCCGGGACGGCGCGGCGGACGAAGCGGCGGCGCGCCGGCGACCCGTGGGATGTGGTCGGTCGATTATAGCGAGGCCGCGCAGCCGACGCCGGAGCCGCCGGGGCTTGAGCGACCCGGCTCCCCGCCCACTCCGGCCAGACTTCGCCCGCTCACCGCGACGCGGCGCGCCGGTCGAGCCACGCGCGCTCCAGCGAGAACGCGCACCAGACGAGCGCCGCATACGGCCAGATCCACGCGAGCCAGCGCGCGAGTCCATTGAAATGCAGATAACGCCCCTGCCGCCAGTCCGCGAGCACGACGTCGAAGTATGGATTCACCGGCAGCAGGTTCACGAGCACGAGCGACGCGACGAGCGCGGCGACGGCCGCCGCCGCGCGGAACGCGCGCGGCAGCCGCAGCGAAACGAGCGCCGCGACCACGCCACAGCCGATGCCCGCGAGCGCGCCCGGCGTCGCCCAGTCGAACACGAGGCCGCCTTGCGATTGCAGGAACGTCGCGCCGACCTTCACGACGAGCGTCGTCGCGACCAGCAGCAGCACGAGCCGCGCGCGCGGCGCGCGTGGACGCATCGGCAGCGACGCGAGCGCCGCGGCCGCGAACAGGTTCAGCGCGGTCACGAGCGCCTCCCAGCCGCTGTCCGGCAACCGCGCGGCGAGCGCGGCCGGCCACGCGCGCAGGTGCCATGCGGCCGGCGTCCACGCGAGCACCGCGTCCTGCATCGACGGATCGAATTTCTGCCACGCGACGACCGGCCAGTCGCCCATCCCGAACAGGCGCGGCGCGGGGAACATCGTCGCGAACGGCCACAGTGCCGCGAGCCCGACCGCCGCCGCCGCGTCGCGCTCGAACCAGCGGAACCGCAGCCGCCGCAGCCAGCCGCGGTCGAGCAGCGCGCCGGTCGCCGGCGCGGCCAGCACCGCACCGAGCAGCGCACCCAGCGCGTTCGACGCGAGATCGAGGTTCGACGCGACGCGCGTCGGCAGATACGTCTGCACCGCCTCCATCAGCGCGGACAGCAGCGCGCCGCCCGCGAAGCCGGCCGCGACCGCGAGCGCACCGCGCCAGCGCGGCCACACCGCGAGCACGACGAGCGCGCCGAACGGCATGTAGCCGAGCACGTTCGTCACGACGTCGAACGCGGTCAGGTATTGCGGGAAAGGATCGGACAGATACGCGAGCGGCCCGAGGCCGAGCGAGCGCCAGCCGCGAAACGGATACCACGATCCGTAGACGATCAGCGCGGCGTAGACCGCGAGCGCCTGGCGCGCCAGCACCGACGGCCGGTTGCGCCACAACGCGCCCGGCTCGCCGCCGTCGTGCGCGGGTCCGGGCTGCGGAGGCGTGGGGGCCGGATCGCGCCAGTTCATCGTCGCGGCCTGGGTTGCATGAAAGCGGGTCGGGGCGCCGCCCCGGTCACGGGGTGCCGGCGAACGCCTGCACGCTCAGCCACGCGGCGATCTGGCCGACCAGTTCGTCGCTCGCGGCCGCGAGCGCGCGCGCGCCGCCGGACGCGTCCGGCGTGCTCGCCGGCGCGCGCGACACGAACGTGCGCTGGCCGATCACCTTGCCGTCCTGGATCAGCGTCGCGCGCGCGGACAGCACGCCCGAGCTTTCGGTCGCGCTGTCGAACACCTGCTCGAACTGGTCGAGGTCGATCTTCAGCATCGGCGCGGGCACCGAGTCCGCGCCGGTCAGCACGGTCGCGTGCGACGACAGCGTGGTGCGCAGCCGCTGCGTGAGGAGCCGCGCGGGCGACATCGTCCAGCGGCTGTTCGCATAACGCGCGCTGCGCTGCGACGCGTAGCCGAGGCGGTACACGAAACCGTCGTTGTCGAGCGGCGGCGGCGCGCTCACGTCGAGCACCTTCAGCGGCGGCAGCGCGCCGGACGCCGGCGCGGCGGCGACCGGGCCGAGATCGTAGCGGACGTCGGACAACGCAGCCGGGTTGCCCGCGCAGGCCGCGAGCATCGAACCGGCGACGAGCGCCGCGAGCGCGGAGCGGCAAAGGTGAGAAATCGGGCGTGACATGACGGTTCCTTCTTGATTCTGGTTCAGGCATTGCACGCGGTGGGCGCGCCGCGAGACGCGCGCCGGGCGGGCCGACGGTGTTCGGATCGACGGCGCTCGCACAAGTTCGCCCAAAATGATGCAGTGCGCAAAATGACGGGAGGCGGAGCTGACGAAGCGGCTTGCGGGGCGGTGCATGAACCGGCTCACGAACCGTTTCACAAGCGAACTCGCGCCCCCGCGCAGGAACCGCCTCACCGGCCGCCCGCCGCCGGCCACGCGAAGCCCGGCTCGCCCGGCCCCGGCGCCGGCTGCGGCGCGCCGCCGAACAGCACGCTGCGCGGGCTGCGGCTGAACGTGCCGGCCGCGCTGTCCACCGAGCGCATCGCGGCGCGCACGTCCTCGGTCAGCGAGTCGACGCGCGGCAGCGTGTCGTAGCCGATCCGCGCGGACAGATCGCGGATCGAGCCGTTCATCGACGCGAGCGCGTCGCCGGCCTGCTGCGCGGCGGTGCCGGCCTTGTTCAGGTTCGTGATGAACGGGCCGTCCGGCCGGTTCACGTTCGCGATCAGCTGATTCGTCGAGTCGAGCGAGCGTTGCAGCGACGCGACCGCGCCGGGCAACTGCTTCGCGGTCGGCCCGAGCTGCTGCGTGAGCGTGCTCACGCCGTCGGCCGCCTGTTGCAGGCTCGTGACGGTCGCCATCATCTGCTGGCGGTTGTCGGTGGACAGCAGCGCATCGACGTCGTCGGCAATCTTGTCGAGCCGGCGCAGCAGCGCGTCGCCGCGCTGCTGCAACTGGTCGAGCAAGCCCGGATGCATCGGGATCTGCGCGACCTGCGAGTCCGACGACTTGAGCGGCGACAGGTCCACGCCCGTGTC
This sequence comes from Paraburkholderia caballeronis, assembly GCF_900104845.1. Taxonomy (NCBI): domain Bacteria; kingdom Pseudomonadati; phylum Pseudomonadota; class Betaproteobacteria; order Burkholderiales; family Burkholderiaceae; genus Paraburkholderia; species Paraburkholderia caballeronis. The sequence continues at coordinate 3,631,358 of NZ_FNSR01000001.1, forward strand.
GTCGAGCTGCACGAACGCGACGCCGGTCACGCCTTGCAGGCCGAGCGTGCCGAACGTCGAGCGCGTGATCGGCGCCTGCTCGTCCACCAGCACGCGAATCCGGATCAGCCCCGGCCGCTTCGGATCGAACGCGACGGACTGCACGCGGCCGACGTCGAGCCCGCGAAAACGGACCGCCGCGCCGCCATAGAGCCCCGTCACGTTGCTGCGCGCGATCAGATCATACGGCACGTGCACGGTCCGATCGGCGCTGAAAAAAAACACCGTCAGCGCGATCGCGCAGGTGAGGCTGATCGTGAACAGCCCGGCCCAGAACGCATGCGATTTGTTTTCCATCGTCAAAGTCCCTCGTTGCGCGCGCGGTACGGCGCGCGGCTTGCGAGCGCGCGGCGCGCGCACGCGTTGTGCGGCAGCGGCGTGCGGTCCGTCATCGCGTAATGCCGACCGAAGCCGGTTCCAGCGCCGCCGGCGGCAGCTTCGCGCGGCGCGCGGGCGGCAGCGCCTGCAGCGCGCGCCGGCCGCGCATGCCGAGAAAATATTCGCGGATGAACGGGTCGTCGACGCCCGCGGCCTCCTCGACCGGCGCGGCGACCAGCACCTTGCGGTCGGCGATCACCGCGACGCGCGTCGACAGCGCGACCATCGCGTCGAGGTCGTGGGTGACCAGCACGACCGTCAGCCCGAGCGCGCGATGCAGCGTGCTGATCAGCTCGACGACTTCGTCCGACGAGCGCGGGTCGAGGCCGGCCGTCGGCTCGTCGAGGAACAGCAGTTCCGGCTCCAGCACGATCGCGCGCGCGAGCCCGACGCGCTTGATCATCCCGCCCGACAGCGCGGCCGGCATCTTCGACGCGTGCTTGCACGGCAGCCCGACCATTTCGAGCTTCAGCATCACGATGTCGCGCAGCAGATCCTCCGGCACCTTGCCGAGTTCGCGCACCGGCTGGGCGATGTTGTCGAACACCGACAGCGACGAGAACAGCGCGCCGTGCTGGAACAGCATCCCGGTACGGCTGCGCATCAGCCGCGCGTTTTCCTCGTCGATCGCCGTCAGATCCTGGCCGAACAGCCGCACCGTGCCGGACGTCGGCTTTTCGAGGCCGAGGATCTGGCGCACGAGCGTCGTCTTGCCCGAACCGGAGCCGCCGACGATCGTGACGATCTCGCCGCGGCGCACTTCGAAATCCAGATGCTGGTGAACGATGTTGCGGCCGTAGCGCTTGGTCAGGTTGCGCACCTCGATCACCGGCTCGCCGATCGACGGCAGCGGCAGATCGCGCACGGCCTCCTTGAGCGGCGTGTTCATCCGATCCCCACGTTCTGGAACAGGATCGCAAACACCGCGTCCGCGAGAATCACGATCGTAATCGACGTGACGACGGACGTGGTCGTCCCCTCGCCCAGGCTCTGCGAGTTCGCCTTGATGCGGAAGCCGAAGTGGCAGCCGACGATCGCGATCAGCATCCCGAACGCGACGCCCTTGCCGAGCCCGATCCACAGGTTGGCGATCGGCACCGCGCCCGGCAGCGAGCGGAAGAAATACGACACGTCGATGCCGAGCACCGCTTTTGCCGCGACGGCGCCGCCGAACAGCGCGATCGCGTTGGTCCAGATCACGAGCAGCGGCATCGCGACGCCGAGCGCGATCACGCGCGGCATGATGAGGCGCAGCCCGTGCGGAATGCCCATCACGCGCATGGCGTCGAGTTCCTCGGTCACGCGCATCACGCCGATCTGCGCGGTGATCGCGGAGCCGGAACGCCCGGCGACGAGGATCGCCGACAGCACCGGCCCCAGTTCGCGGATCACCGCGATGCCGAGGATGTTCACGATGAACTGGTCGGCGCCGAAGAGCCGCAACTGCTGCGCGGACAGGTACGACAGCACGACGCCGATCAGGAACGCGACGAGCGCGGTGATCGGCAGCGCGCGCGCGCCGGCGTTGTAAACGTTTGCAGAGATCTCGACCCACGGCATCAGCTTCGGCTTGCGCGCGACGAGCAGCAGGTCGAGCACCACGCGGCCGAGCATCGTGACGCCGCCGTACAGGTGGTCGAAGAACGCGAACAGCGTGAAGCCGAGCTGCGTGACCGGGTCGATCCGCACGATCTTTTCGGGCGCCTCGCGCACCGAGTCGAGCAGCGAGATGCGATTGAAGATGTCGCGCTGCGTGTCGGTCAGCGCGACGAGGTCGGGCGGCAGCTTGTGGCCCCATACGCGCCACAGCGCCTGCCCGCCGACGTGGTCCATCTTCTCGATGCCCGACAGGTCCCACTGCCGGACCCGCTCGCCGACGAGCGAGCGCAGCCGCCGCACGGCGCTGCCCCGCTCGCGGTCGCGCGCGAGCGCGAGCGCGGTCCACTGGCCGGAGAGCCGGACGGTCGTTCCGTTGGAGCCGGCCGCTATTTCGAGGCCGGGCGGCGTCTCTTGTGTCAAGGGAGGGCGGTCTGGCGGGATGGAGTCAGCAGCCATTGTAGCGAACGCGCCCCGTTTCGCGAGGCCCGTGCGCACGATTGTCCGGTGCTGCGTTCGCCCGGCCGGCGCGTCGCCGCGCCACGACAACCCACTACAATACGGGTCATGACTGCCACGCCCACGCCTCCTTCCGCCGCCCGCGGCGGCCGCGCCGACGACTGGCGCATCGACCGCGACCGCGCGATCACGCTGTTCGGCCCCGCCGCTCACGACTGGCCCATCGAAATCGTCGAGGAAACCGGTTCGACCAACGCCGACCTGATGGCGCGCCTGAAGGCGCTGCCGCACGACGCGCATGCGCTCGCGCGGCCGATCGTGCGCGTCGCGTATCTGCAAACCGCCGGGCGCGGACGGCGCGGCCGCGCATGGTACGCGCAGCCGGGCGACGCGCTGCTGTTCTCGCTCGCCTGCGTGCTGCCGCGGCCGGTCGAAGGGCTCGCGGGCCTGAGCCTCGCGATCGGCGCGGCGCTCGTCGACGGACTGCGCACGCTGCCGGTCGCCGCGCCGGGCCAGATCGCGCTGAAGTGGCCGAACGACGTGCTGCTCGAAGGCGACAAGCTGGTCGGCATCCTCGTCGAGACCGCGTGGAGCACGCCGGACGCGACGGCCGTCGTGATCGGCATCGGCACGAACGTGCGCGGCGCGGACGAACTGGCCGCGAAGGTCGGCGCAATGAACGCGGCAGAGGCGGCGGTGCCGGGCACGACGCCGACCGCGCTGTCGCGCGCGCTGCCGAACGCGAACCTCACCGACACGCTCGCCGCCGAGCTGAACGCGCTCGAACCCGCGCTGCAACGCTTCGGCGACGCGGGTTTCGCGCCGTTCCAGGCGCGCTGGAACGCGTGCCACGCGTATGCGGGGCGCGAAGTCGCGCTGTTCGAACAGGGCATCGAGGTGATGCGCGGCGTCGCGGTCGGCGTGGACGAGCGCGGCCAGTTGCTGCTCGACACCGCGCGCGGCCGCGAGGCGGTGACGACCGGCGACGTGTCGCTGCGGCTCGCCGGCGGTCGCGCATGAGCGGCGGGCCGTATCTGCTGATCGACGCGGGCAACAGCCGGATCAAGTGGGCGCTCGCGCAGACGAACGGCACGCTGCTGCACGGCGGCGCGCTCGTCCATGCGGACCTCGGCGACGCGCCGGACTGGTCCGCGCTGCCGCCGCCGCGCCACGCATGGGTGTCGAACGTCGCGGGCGCGCGCGTCGCCGAGCGGATCGACGCGCTGCTCGACACGCACTGGCCAAACCTGCCGCGCACGACGATCCGCGCGTGCGCGCAGCAATGCGGCGTCACGAACGGCTATGCCGCGCCCGATTCGCTCGGCAGCGACCGCTGGGCCGGGATGATCGGCGCGCACGCGGCGTTTCCGGGCGAGTCGCTGCTGATCGCAACGTTCGGCACCGCGACGACGCTGGAGGCGCTGCGTGCGGACGGCCGTTTCATCGGCGGACTGATCGCGCCGGGCTGGTCGCTGATGATGCGCTCGCTCGGCGAGCACACCGCGCAGTTGCCGGTGCTCGACGCGCCGGCCGCGCGCGAACTGGCGACGCACGCGCGGCCGTCGTTCGCGGCCGACACGCGCCGCTCGATGTCGGCCGGCTGCGCGCTCGCGCAGGCGGGGCTGGTCGAGCGGATGTGGGCGGACCTGCGCGAAGAATGGAACGTGCCGGTGCGGCTCGTCGTCGGCGGCGGCGCGGCCGACGAAGTGGTCGCTGCCCTGAAAGCGCCGTTCACGCGCCACGATTCGCTGGTGCTGTCGGGGCTCGCGCTGATCGCGGCGCACGCATGAACGAACGCATGGCGGGCGCCGCCCATCGAACCCGAACGGCGCACGCCGCAACGCCACGGCGCCGCGCCTCACCTTCTCACGAACGATTTCGACGGAGCACCCAACGATGCTGCGCTGGCTGATCGCCTTTCTGCTTGTCGCCAACCTGGTCGCGTTCGCCGCGATATACGGCGTATTCGGCCCGACGCCCGCGTCGGGGCCGCGCGAAACCCAGCATCTCGGCCGGCAGATTCACCCGGAGCGGTTGATCGTGCGGCCGATCCTCGCATCGGAATCGGTCGACGTGCCGCTGATCGGCGGGCCGGTCGCGTCGCCGCGCGTGCAGTCGGAGCCGCTTTCGCAGTAACGGATGCAACGCGCGGCGCGTTGCGTCACGCTCAACGCTGCGCGCGCACCTTTTGCAGCAGTTTCGTCGTCGAGCGATCGTGCTCGAACGGGATCGCGAGCGCGCGGCCGCCCCAGCCGCGCACCAGTGCCGACTCGGGCAGCGCGTCCATGTCGTAGTCGCCGCCCTTCACGAGCACGTCCGGACGCAGCGCGCCGATCAGATCGACCGGCGTCTTTTCCCCGAAACAGACGACCCAGTCCACGCTTTCGAGCGCGGCGAGCAGCGCCATCCGGTCGCCTTCGCTGTTGACCGGCCGGTCGTCGCCCTTGCCGAGCATCCGCACCGACGCGTCGCTGTTCACGCCGACGATCAGCGTCGCGCCTAGCGCCTTCGCGTCCGCGAGGTAGGTCACATGCCCGCGGTGCAGGATGTCGAACACGCCGTTCGTGAACACCACCGGACCGGGCAGCGACGGGCGCCGTTGCGCGAGCGCGTCGCGCGTCGTGATCTTGCGTTCGAAGGAAGCGGGCATCGGAATCGGACCTGGCGTGCAACGCCGAAAGAAAAAAGCGGGATGGTTAACGCAGATGGCCCGGCGCGCTCGCGCGTGCCGGGCCATCTGCACTGCCGCGTCGGCTGCGCCGGACCGTTTCGGAACCCGGCACGCCGTACGCGGCGCGCGAAAAAACGCGTCAGGCCGGCTGCTGCGTGGAACCCTGGTCGGCGGCCTGCAGACGCGACACCACTTCCTTGCGGTAGCGGTTCAGTTCCTGCGCGGTGGTGAACGTGCGCTCGAACAGGATCGACAGATTGTGCAGGATTCTCTCGATGACCTTCTTTTCCCAGCCGTCGTCGAAGCGGATCTGCTCGTCGAGCCAGCGTTCGAGCCATTCCGGATCGGGCAGCCGCGACTGCACGGTGTCGCGCGGGAACAGCGACTGGTTCACGTGCAGGTTCGTCGGGTGCAGCGGCTTTTCGGTGCGGCGCGCGGACGCCATCAGCACGCCGATCTTCGCGAACGCCGCGCGCGCGACGTCGCCGAAATTCGTCAGCGCCTTTTTCATGTAGCGCAGATACGCGCCGCCGTGGCGCGCCTCGTCGCGCGAGATCGTCTCGTAGATCGCCTTGATGACCGGCTCCGTGTGCCATTCGGCGGCGCGGCGGTACCAGTGGTTCAGGCGGATCTCGCCGCAGAAGTGCAGCATCAGCGTTTCGAGCGGCGGCGCCGGATCGAACTCGAAGCGCACCGCGTGCAGCTCCTCTTCGGTCGGCACCAGTTCGGGCTTGAAGCGGCGCAGGTATTCCATCAGCACCAGCGAATGCTTCTGCTCCTCGAAGAACCAGACGCTCATGAATGCCGAGAAATCGCTATCGTGATGGTTGTCGCGCAGGAACATTTCCGTTGCAGGCAGCGCGGACCATTCGGTGATCGCGTTCATCTTGATGGTCTTGGCCTGCTCGTCGGTCAGGAGCGACGCGTCGAACTTGTCCCAGGGAATGTCCTTTTCCATGTCCCAGCGGACCGATTCGAGCGATTTGTAAAGTTCCGGATAAAGCATCGTGTTCATAGTCCCGCCCCTGTTCTGCGCATAACGACTCTTCGTAGCTTGTCGCGTGCCCGTCTTCCCTGCGCGGCGCAGGCGAAAAGCGTTTAATTTTACGCGGTAATCAGGCGTCCAGACGCACCGTGTGGCGCGAATACGCCTGCGGCACGCGTGGAATGTCCGTCAAACCGGAATGAAGGGCAGCGTCGCCGGCCGTGGGTAGTTGCTCCGTTCCTCTGGCCCGGCTGCCGTGCGGGGATCGCCCGCGCCGCCGGCCGCGATGCGGCTGGCAGGCCGTCTGTCATGCCGCCGGGGCCAAATGCCGCGGCGCGGCGCCCGATCGCGCTGGCAGCGTTCCGCATCGAACGCCACCTGACTGAAGACGGCGGAAAAGCTTACACCATGATAGCACGGCGATCTTTCAGTATTTGAGCGCGGGCAGGCCGGCGCGGCGCGCGCCCCGGCCCGCGAAGAAAGACGGGATGAGTCCGATGAGCGCGCAACGACGGCGCACCCTGCGCCGCCTTTCAGCGCGGGCGAGTCACTCCGGCTGCGGCGGCGCCTTCTTCGCGGCGCGCGGCGACGGCGATCGCCCGGACGCGCGCTTCGTCGCGCCGGACGCGTCCCGCTTGGCGGCCGGCTCGGCGCGAGCCGCCGCGTTCGCGGCCGCTTCGGCCGCACTCTGCGCGGCCGCGGCCGGCTGCGCCATCGCGAACTGCGCGAGCTGGTTGAACTGCGACTGCAGCAGGTTCCACCACGCGGACGCGTCGAATGCCGGCGTCTGCGCGTCGGCCGACGACTCCGCGTTTTCGCCGCCGGCGCGCGCGGCGTCCGGCGGCGGAGCGTCCGCCCCGGCCGTCCTGCGCGCGCCGAACGGGTCGTCGTGCGACGGCGCGGCGGCCGGCGTCGGCGACATCTGCGACTGCGCGAACGCGCCGAATGCGCGCAGCGTCGCGAGCGTCGCGCGCTGCACTTCGAGCGCCTGGATCGCCGACTGCAGCATGTTCAGGTTCAGCTTCAGCCACTGCTCGACCGCGCGCATGTCGGTGATGCGCTTGTCGAGTTCCTCGACGTTCGTGAGCGGCGCCATCAGGTCCGACATCATCGACAGCGACGGACCGAAGCCCTGCGCGACACCGGGCTCGACGCCCGGAAACGCGCTGCCGAACGGCGTGAGACGCATCATCCCCCACATGCGGTCGAGCATCTCGGCGGGCGGAAAGCCGGGAAAGCCCGGGAACGGCGGCACGGAGCCTGCGGTATCGGTCATGCGGATCTCCTCGCACGTTGATGGGGTTTCCGGAACGCGGCGCGCGTCCCGGGAAACCGGATGGTTTTTCCGATCATACAGCGCGCGCCGCGATGTAGGGACGGTTCACGGGCCGCGTTGCGAGCTTTCGTCGGCTGAGGCCGCCATCGTCATGCGATGCGCGATCCAGTCGCATCGAACAGCACACCGCGTACACGGCCATCGTTCGCGGCGCTTGACGAACAACGCGCCGCGCAACCGCCCGCGCGCGCCCGCCACGTTCAGAACGGATCGCCGCCTGGAAAATCCGGCGCACGGCGCTCGCGCAGCGACTTCACGCCCTCGTGCACGTCCGGCCCCGCGAAACCCATGAATTCCAGCGCGAGCGACGTATCGAAGTTCGGCCCCGCCATCCGCAGCCAGTTGTTCAACGCGTACTTGGTCCAGCGCACCGCCGTCTGCGAGCCGGTCGCGAGCCGCTTCGCAACCTCGAACGCCTTCGGCAGCAGATCGGCTTCGTCGACCGCGAGCGACACGAGCCCGATCCGCTCCGCCTCCTCGCCGCTCACCGGCTCGCACAGCAGCAGGTAATACTTTGCCTTCGCCATCCCGCACAGCAGCGGCCACACGATCGCCGCGTGATCGCCGGCGGCGACGCCGAGCCGCGTATGGCCGTCGATGATCCGCGCGGTCTTCGCCGCGATCGAGATGTCCGCGAGCAGCCCGGCGACCAGCCCCGCGCCGACCGCCGGCCCGTGCATCGCGGACACGATCGGCTTGCCGCAGTTGATCACGTTATAGACGAGATCGCGCGCCTCCCGCCACACGCGCGCGCGCACGTCGAAGTGCTGCGCCATGTCCTCGACGAGCTTCAGGTCGCCGCCCGCCGAAAAGCCCTTGCCTTCGCCGCGAATCACCGCGACGCGCGCGTCCGGATCGCGATCGACGTCGCGCCAGATCTCGGCCAGTTCGCGATGCATCCGCGCGTCGGCGGTCGCGAGCGCGCTCTGGTTCGCGCCCTCGCCGCTCATCACGATCTCGACGATGCCGTGCGGGTGGCGCCGCACGTGCAATGCGCCATAGTGCGCGTAAAAAGGATCGTTCATCGGCGCTCCATCGGTCTTGCGGTCGGGACGGCTCAGTGAAGCTCAGTGCGGCTGGTACACCCACTTGCCGTCGCGGATCTCGACCATCACGCGTGCGCGCTGGTCGAGGCCCAGGTGATCGGTGCTGCTCATGTTGACGACGCCGTTCGTGTCCGGCAGTTCGCGCGTCGATTCGAGCGCGTCGCGCAGCGCGCGGCGAAACTCCACGGTGCCGGGCGCGGCCGTCTTCAGCGCGACCGGAATCGCGCTGCCGAGCAGCAGCCCCGCATCCCACGTGTACGCGCCGAACGCGGACACGCTGCCTTCGCCGGCCCGTGCCTCGTAGCGCGAGATGTAGTCGAGCGCGAGACGCCGGCCCGGCCGGTCCGTCGGCAGCTGCGACGCGACGAGCACCGGGCTCGCCGGCATGAACGTGCCGTTGCAGTCCGCGCCGCACACGCGCAGGAAGTCGCGGTTGCCGACACCGTGGTTGTGATAGACGAGCCCCTTGTACCCGCGCTCCTTCAGCGCCTTCGGCGGCAGCGCGGCGGGCGTGCCGGCCGCGCCGACGACGACCGCATCCGGATGCACGGCGACGATCTTCAGCGCCTGGCCGGTCACGCTCGGGTCGGTGCGATTGAAGCGTTCGCTCGCGACAAGCTTGATCTGATGCTGCTGCGCGCTCTTCAGAACCTCGGTGTAGAACGTCTCGCCGAGCGCGTCGGCCTCGCCGATGTACGCGATCGTCTTCACGCCGTGCGCGGCCGCGTGCTCCATGATCGCGGCGGCCATCATCGCGTCGGTCTGCGGGGTCTTGAACATCCAGCGGCGCTTCGCGTCCACCGGGTCGATGATGCGCGCGGACGACGCAAGCGAGATCGTCGGCGTCTCGCCCTGCGCGACCACGTCGAGCATCGCGAGCGTGTTCGGCGTGATCGACGAGCCGATGATCGCGTCCACGTGCTGCTCGTCGATCAGCTTCTTCGTGTCCTGCACGGCCTGGGTCGTGTCCGAGGCGTCGTCGAGCACGATGTATTGGATCTTCTGGCCGGCGATCTCGGCCGGCAGCATCGCGGCGGTTTCGCGCGCGGGAATGCCGAGCGATGCGGCCGGCCCGGTCAGCGACAGCACGAGGCCGATCTTCACCTGCGCGAGCGCGAGCGCGGGGCTCGCGAGGCCCGCCAGCGCAAGCAGGCGGCGGATGCGGGTCGAACGGCTCGGGCGAGTCTGCTTCATCAAGGTCTCCTCGTAATTCTTCTGTTCGTATGTTCGTCTGCGCCGCGCGCGGAACGCCGGCTTCGCGTCCGCCAGTGTAGCCGCGCCCGCTGCGCCGCCGCATCCGGCGAAACCCTTTTATCGGTCCGGTTCCGGCATGCTCGCGTCGAATGGTTCGCCGGCCGCCGCATACAGCAGTTGGCCGCAGGCGGCGCATGCCGCGCGAAGAACGTGCGCATGTGCAGCGTTCAACGCGCGCATCCTGCAATCCTGGCCGCATCACGTTTTTCGGCGCGGCCTGTCTCAACCGCCCCGAAGCGCGACGATCGACGTTTCGGACCGCGTAAAAGGCGGCGTCAGCCCGCGTTCGCCGGCGGCGCGACCGCCTGGTCGATCGCGCCGAAGATCGACTTGCCCGCGTCGTCGAGCATCTCGATCTTCACCGTGTCGCCGTACTGCATGAAGCCGGTGCGCGGCTCGCCGTGCTCGATCGTTTCGAGGCAGCGCTTCTCGGCGATGCAGCAGTAGCCGCGCGTCGCGTCCTTGTTGGACACCGTGCCGGAGCCGACGATCGAACCCGCGCGCAGGTTGCGCGTCTTCGCCGCGTGAGCGATCAGTTGCCCGAAGTGAAACACCATGTCGGTGCCGGCGTCCGGCTGGCCGACCTTCTTGCCGTTCCAGTGGACGATCATCGGGCGATGCACGCGCCCTTCGCTCCAGTGCGCGCCGAGTTCGTCCGGCGTCACGGCGACCGGCGCGAACGACGTCGCCGGCTTGCTCTGGAAGAAGCCGAACCCTTTCGCGAGTTCGGCCGGAATCAGGTTGCGCAGCGACACGTCGTTCGCGAGCATCACGAGCCGCACCGCCTTCAGCGCGTGCTCGGGCGTCGCGCCCATCGGCACGTCGCCGGTGACCACCGCGACTTCCGCCTCGAAGTCGATGCCGAAGTCCTCCGAAACACACACGATGTCGTCGAACGGGCCGATGAAGTCGTCGCTGCCGCCCTGGTACATCAGCGGGTCGGTCCAGAACTCGGGCGGCATTTCCGCGCCGCGCGCGCGCCGCACCAGTTCGACGTGATTCACGTACGACGAGCCGTCCGCCCACTGGAACGCGCGCGGCAGCGGCGCCATGCAGTCGCGCGCATTGAAGCTGAACGCGTGCCGCGCGCGGCCGTGGTTCAGCGCGTCGTACAGGTCCTGAAGCTGCGGCGCGTAGAAGCGCCAGTCGTCGAGCACGCGTTGCAGCGTCGGCGCAATCGCGTCGGCAATCGCGGCGGTATGCAGGTCGCGGGACACGACGATCAGTTGACCGTCGCGGGTGCCGTCCTTCAGCGTGGCAAGTTTCATGGGCGATGCGTGGATGACGATAGAGGAAATGTATTCTACGATGGTGAATCGGCGCCGCCCAGGCTTTGCACGACGGCGCCGTCCCGATCGCGGCTGCGTGCCGTCGCCTGCAACCGCTGGCGACGGCCGCCGCCGCGGACTCAAACGAACGTATTCCATGCCGCCATCCACCCGCTCCGCCTCGCCGCGCGCCGCCCGGACCGCGCAGTCCGACTCCGACGGCCAGTGGCTCGCCGACCCGCATGCCGACGAAGCCGCCGATGCGGCCGACGCACCTGACGCCGTCGATGGCGGCGAAGAGAAGCTGCGCTCCGGCATCCAGTCGATCGAGGTCGGCTTCCGGCTGCTCGACGTGCTGACGAACGAGCCGCGCGCGATGATGCTGCGCGACCTCGCGCAGCGCGCCGGCATGAGCCCGGCGAAGGCGCATCGTTATCTGGTGAGTTTCCTGCGGCTCGGCGTGGTCGCGCAGGACCCGCTGTCCGGCCGCTACGAACTGGGGGGATTCGCGCTGCAGATGGGGCTCGCGCGGCTCGCGCGCGTCGACGGCGTGAAGCTCGCGCGCATCGCGCTCGCAGAATTGCGCGACACGCTCGACGTGACGGTCGGCATCGCGGTGTGGGGCAACCAGGGGCCGACGGTCGTGCACTGGATGGAGTCGAGTCATCCGGCGAAGGCGGCGCTGAAGCTCGGCGACGTGATGCCGATGCTCGGTTCCGCAACCGGCCTGCTGTTCGCCGCGTATCTGCCGCGCAGCAAGACCGGGCCGATGATCGAACGCGAACTGCGCGACGCGCGGCGGTCGTTGGCCGGCACGACGCCGCGCAGCGCCGACGAACTGGAGCGCACGCTCGCGGAAGTGCGCGAGCATGGCGCGGCGCGCGTCGAAGGGATGCTGCTGCCGACGATTCACGCGTTCTGCACGCCGGTGTTCGATTCGACCGGCGACCTCGCGCTCGGGCTAATCGCGCTCGGGCATGAAGGCGCGTTCGACATTCGCTGGAACGGCGAGATCGATACGGCGCTGCGCGACTGCGCGGGCAAGCTGTCGTACGAATTGGGGTACTGCCCTGCGTCGCGCGATTGAGTGAACGCGGATGCGCGGCTTTCTCCGCGAATGCCGGTGCTGACCGGCGCGGGTGAAAAGCCTGATCGCGTCGGCGCCATGGAACACGGATGCGCTCAGAGCGGTCGAACCGGCTTCGCGGTTCTGTCCGGGCTACCGCGTAACCATCGGCCGACGCGGGACAATGATGGTCCGGCACGCGTCCCTATCCGCCCAACCGTCGAAAATTCGCCGCCCACTTACATTCTGTTTCGATGTCGTCGTCCGCTTCCCCTTCGCGCGCCACGCGCACTTCGACTCCCCGCTCGCGACGCTTCAGCGCGTCGCGCTGGGCGGCGGTGTTCGTCGCGGTGACGGCGCTGCACTGGCTGGCCGCGCAGTGGATCGAACGGCATCGCGACATGCCGCAACCGACGACCCCGACCCACGTGCCGGTGCAGGTCGCGCTGCTGAAGCCGCAGCAGATCGAACGCAGCGCGTCGCCGCCGGCCGCCGCGGCGCGAACCGCGCGTCATGCGGAAACGCCGAAGCATCCCGAAGAGCGACGACATGCGTTGACGGCCATCGCGCACGAACCTCAACCGAAGGTATCCGCGCAAGCCGCATCGAGCGAGCCTGCCGCGGCCGAACCGGCATCGGCCGCCTCAGCGCCCGCCGCGTCGGGTAACGGCAACGCGCAAACCACGGGCAAGGGCGGCACGGGCAACACGCCGTCCGCACCGCCCGGCCCCGCGTCGCATGGCGTGAAGTTCTCGGTGCCGCCGTCCGGCGACCTGCAATACGACACGTTCTACAACGGCATGCGCAACCAGCCGGGCACGATTCACTGGTCGAGCGACGGCCAGCACTACGAGATGGTCGTGTCGGTGCCGCTGCCGTTCGTCGGCACGTTTAGCTGGACCAGTCGCGGGCGCGTCGACGCGTTCGGTCTCGCGCCGGACCAGTACGTCGAGAAGCGCGGACGCCGGCCCGAAGACGTCACCGTGTTCAATCGCGACGGCCGGCAGATCGTGTTCACGCGCACGCCGAATTCGCTCGCGCTGCCGGACGGCGCGCAGGACCGCTTCAGCATGGTGATGCAGCTTGCGAGCCTCGTGCGCGGCGATCCTGACGCATACAAGCCGGGCGTCACGCGCGAGTTCTTCGTTGCGGACAATGACAGCGGAGAAACCTGGCCGATCACGACGATCGGCGACGAATCGGTGAGCACCGATCAGGGTTTCGTGGACGCGCGGCACTTCATGCGGCTGCCGCGTCATGAGGGCGACCGCCGCCGCATCGACGTGTGGCTCGCACCGTCGCTCGGCTGGCTGCCGGTGCGGCTCGTGCAGACGGAACCGAACGGCACGCAGGTCGAACTCGTATGGCGCGGGCCGCTGACAGTGCCTGCATCGTCCGCTAAAGACGGAGCCGTCGCGCCGGAGACCGGCAACGCGAATTCCGCCGCGCCCGCGTCCGACGCGGCCGGAAACGCGGGCAGCGGCATTGCAACCGCGCCAGCGGAACCCGCAGGCCCTTCCACGCCTCAACCACCGTCACCGAATAACGGCTTAGCCGCACCGGCCGGCAATGCAGCAAACGCCGCAGCAAACGCCGCGCCCAGCATTCCGCAGCCCGACGATACCGCCGCTCCTGCGCCCGCGAAACCCTGACTGGCCGTCCGCGACCGCCCGCACGATCACTCACGCCCCCGCGCGAAACGCACGAAATCGCGGACCGGCGCATACTTCCGGAAACACCCTGCCGCACCGCGCACGACGACAACGAACAACCGACGAAAACGATCCGCGCGACCCTTTCCGCTATGACCGACCATCGAGGCGCGCCGCTTGCTCGCCTCGGGATGCCCTACCCAGCAGCACCTGGCAACTGGCCTCACTCCCGCCACTCAACGCGAAGGAGGAAACCTCATGCAAGTGACTGTCAACGGCATCGACACCCGCTACGTGCTCGACGACGAAAGCGGCGGCCCATGGCTCACGTTCGTGCATCAACTCGGCGGCGACCTGTCGGTCTGGGATCAGCTCGCCGGCCATTTCCGCCATCAGTACACGGTGATGCGCTACGACGTGCGCGGCCACGGCTCGACCGCGGTGTCGCCGAATCCGTTCTCGATCGCGGATCTCGCGGCCGACCTGAACACGCTGCTCGACGCGCTCGGCGCAACGAACACGCATCTGGTCGGGCTGTCGATGGGCGGCATGATCGCGCAGCGGTTCGCGCTCGATCGTCCGTCGCGGGTCGCGTCGCTGACGCTCGCGGACACCGCGAGCCGCACGCCACAGGACGCGCGTCCGATGTGGGAGCAGCGCGCAGCCATGGTACGGCGCGACGGCATCGCGGCGATCGCGGACGCCACGCTCGACCGCTGGCTCACCGCCGATTTCCGGCATCGTCACCCGGAAGCGGTCGAACAAATTTGTGACGTTTTATTACGGACTTCTTCGGAAGGCTACGCGATGGCATGCGATGCGCTGCGCGAGTTCGATGCGCACGAAGCGCTTCGCGATCTTCGCGTCCGCACGCTCGCCGTGGCGGGCCGCCACGACACCGGCACGCCGCCTGCGGCGACGAAGGCGCTTGCCGATGCGATAGGCGGCGCGCAATTCGAAATGCTCGACGCCGCACATCTGGCCCCGGTCGAAGAGGCGCACCGCTTCGCAGCGCTGCTTGAAACGTTTCTGCATCCGCGGGTCTAACCACCTGCGAGTGCCGGTACGCAGAAAGAGAGAGGTGATCGGGTCCACCCCTTGAATTCCGTCATGAACGCTCCACGTAGGGATCGAAGGATGCCAAAGGGAGCACAGGAAAAAGGAGTGTCGCCATGCAGATGATCTACAACAGCCCCAACTATTGCGTTGTTGAGTTTCCCCCGCAGGACGGCCATGTTGCGATGAAGTCCGGCGGATACGAAATCGTGGACAAGAACGCGCGGCGAGAACTCTTCATCGACGGCGCGATGGCGGCACGCTTTCGCGAGGACGTACAGAAGCTGATGGACACGGAGCAGTCGCTCGACGAAGTGGACGAGTTCCTCGGCCAGTTCGACAGCCTGATGCAGCACCCGGTCGTTCTGCACTGACTGATCTGCGCAGACGACACCCGCACTCTCCGAAACCCCATCCGGCCTGCCGGATGGGGTTTGTTTTTGGCGGGTCCGCTCCGCGCCCCCCGGCCTTGTCCGGCGACCGCGCCCCGCGCGGCGCACCGCCGCGGCAACGGCTACAATAACGGGTTTCCCCGACCAGCCGGCCTTTCGCCGCCGTCCGCCATGAACCAGTCCGCCGCTTTCGACGCTTCCGCTGCCCCCGCCCGCGCCTATACGCGCGGCGCCGCGCTTCCCGCGCTCCTCGCGTCGCGCATCCTGATCCTCGACGGCGCGATGGGCACGATGATCCAGCGCTACAAGCTCGACGAAGCCGCATATCGCGGCGAGCGCTTCAAGGATTTCCCGCGCGACGTGAAGGGCAACAACGAACTGCTGTCGATCACGCAGCCGCAGATCATCGGCGAAATTCACGACCAGTATCTCGCGGCCGGCGCGGACATCATCGAGACCAACACGTTCGGCGCGACGACGGTCGCGCAGGCCGACTACGGGATGGAAGCCCTCGTCGACGAAATGAACGTCGCGTCCGCGAAACTCGCGCGCGCCGCGTGCGAGCGCTATTCGACGCCGGACAAGCCGCGCTTCGTCGCCGGCGCGATCGGGCCGACGCCGAAAACCGCGAGCATTTCGCCGGACGTGAACGACCCGGGCGCGCGCAACGTCACGTTCGACGAACTGCGCGCCGCGTACTATCAGCAGGCGAAGGCGCTGCTCGACGGCGGCGCGGACCTGTTCCTCGTCGAAACGATCTTCGACACGCTGAACGCGAAGGCCGCGCTGTTCGCGCTCGACCAGTTGTTCGAGGACACCGGCGAACTGCTGCCGATCATGATATCCGGCACCGTCACCGACGCGTCCGGCCGCATCCTGTCCGGGCAGACGGTCGAGGCGTTCTGGAATTCGCTGCGCCACGCAAGGCCGCTCACGTTCGGCCTGAACTGCGCGCTCGGCGCGGCGCTGATGCGCCCGTACATCGCCGAGCTGTCGAAGCTGTGCGACACCTATGTGTCGTGCTACCCGAACGCCGGCCTGCCGAACCCGATGAGCGACACCGGCTTCGACGAAACGCCGGCCGACACGTCCGGGCTGTTGAAGGAGTTCGCGACCGCCGGCCTCGTGAACATCGCGGGCGGCTGCTGCGGCACGACGCCCGAGCACATCGCGGCGATCGCGAAAGCGCTCGCCGAAGTGAAGCCGCGCCGCTGGCCCGGCCAGTATCGCGACGCGGCCTGACCCGCGCCGGCCGCCGCCAGGCAAGTACAGTACAAGCCAGCAACGAGAACGAACGAGCGGAGCCGCGCGACGCCCCCCGCGCCGCGCGGCGACCAACCCGGGCAACAGTGAAGCCCGCGAACCATCCAAGATCCGGTCCCACGCCATGACTGACCATACCCTGCGACTTTCCGGCCTCGAACCGTTCAACGTCAACGAAAACACGCTGTTCATCAACGTCGGCGAACGGACCAACGTGACCGGCTCGAAAGCGTTCGCGCGAATGATCCTGAACGGCCAGTTCGACGACGCGCTCGTGGTCGCCCGCCAGCAGGTCGAGAACGGCGCGCAGGTCATCGACATCAACATGGACGAGGCGATGCTCGATTCGAAGGCGGCGATGGTGCGCTTCCTGAATCTGATCGCATCGGAGCCGGACATTGCGCGCGTGCCGATCATGATCGACTCGTCGAAGTGGGACGTGATCGAGGCCGGCCTGCAATGCGTGCAGGGCAAGGCGATCGTGAACTCGATCTCGCTGAAGGAAGGCAAGGAGCAGTTCGTCCATCACGCGACGCTGATCCGCCGCTACGGCGCGGCGTCGGTCGTGATGGCGTTCGACGAGCAGGGCCAGGCGGACACCTTCGAGCGCAAGACGCAGATCTGCAAGCGTTCGTACGACATCCTCGTGAACGAAGTCGGCTTCCCGCCCGAGGACATCATCTTCGACCCGAACATCTTCGCGGTCGCGACCGGCATCGAGGAGCACAACAACTACGCGGTCGATTTCATCGAAGCGACGCGCTGGATCAAGCAGAACCTGCCCTATGCCAAGGTGAGCGGCGGCGTGTCGAACGTGTCGTTCTCGTTCCGCGGCAACGATCCGGTGCGCGAGGCGATCCACACGGTGTTCCTGTATCACGCGATCCAGGCCGGCATGGACATGGGCATCGTGAACGCGGGCCAGCTCGGCGTGTACGCGGACCTCGATCCGGAACTGCGCGAGCGCGTCGAGGACGTCGTGCTGAACCGCCGTCCGGACGGAACCGACCGGCTGCTCGAAATCGCGGACAGGTTCAAGACCGGCGCCGCGAAGAAGGAAGAGAACCTCGAATGGCGCAACCAGCCGGTCGAGCAGCGGCTCGCGCATGCGCTCGTGCACGGCATCACGACGTTCATCGTCGACGACACGGAAGAAGCGCGCGCGAAGATCATGGGCGGCGGCGGCCGGCCGATCAACGTGATCGAAGGCCCGCTGATGGACGGCATGAACGTCGTCGGCGACCTGTTCGGCCAGGGCAAGATGTTCCTGCCGCAAGTGGTGAAGTCCGCGCGCGTGATGAAGCAGGCGGTCGCGCACCTGATCCCGTTCATCGAGGAAGAAAAGAAGCGGCTCGCGGAAGCGGGCGGCGACGTGCGCGCGAAAGGCAAGATCGTGATCGCGACCGTGAAGGGCGACGTGCACGACATCGGCAAGAACATCGTGTCCGTCGTGCTCCAGTGCAACAACTTCGAAGTGGTCAACATGGGCGTGATGGTCCCGTGCAACGAGATCCTCGCAAAAGCGAAGGTCGAGGGCGCGGACATCGTCGGGCTGTCCGGCCTCATCACGCCGAGCCTCGAAGAAATGGCCTACGTCGCGTCCGAGATGCAGCGCGACGACTACTTCCGCGTGAAGAAGATTCCGCTGCTGATCGGCGGCGCAACCACGTCGCGCGTGCATACCGCGGTGAAGATCGCGCCGCACTACGAAGGCCCGGTCGTCTACGTGCCGGACGCGTCGCGCTCGGTGTCGGTCGCGTCGAACCTGCTGTCCGACGAAGGCGCGGCGAAGTATCTGGACGAGCTGAAGGCCGACTACGAGCGCATCCGCGACCAGCACGCGAACCGCAAGGCGCAGCCGCTCGTCACGCTGGCGCAGGCGCGCGCGAACAAGGCGAAACCCGACTGGGCGAACTACGCGCCGACGAAGCCGAAGTTCATCGGCCGCCGCGTGTTCCGCAACTACGACCTGAGCGAACTCGCGAACTACATCGACTGGGGTCCGTTCTTCCAGACGTGGGATCTCGCCGGCCCGTATCCGGCGATCCTCAACGACGAGATCGTCGGCGAGTCGGCGCGCAAGGTGTTCTCCGACGCGAAGTCGATGCTCGCGCGGCTGATCCAGGGCCGCTGGCTGACCGCGAACGGCGTGATCGCGCTGCTGCCGGCGAACACCGTCAACGACGACGACATCGAGATCTACACCGACGAGTCGCGCAGCGAAGTCGCGTTCACGTGGCGCAACCTGCGGCAGCAAAGCGAGCGCCCGGTCGTCGACGGCGTGATGCGGCCGAACCGCTCGCTCGCGGACTTCATCGCGCCGAAGGACTCGGGCGTCGCCGACTACATCGGCATGTTCGCGGTGACGGCCGGCATCGGCGTCGACGTGAAGGAAGCGCAGTTCGAGAAGGATCACGACGACTACAGCGCGATCATGCTGAAGGCGCTCGCGGACCGCTTCGCGGAAGCGTTCGCCGAGGCGATGCACGCGCGCGTGCGCCGCGATCTGTGGGGCTACGCGGCCGACGAAACGCTCGCCAACGACGCGCTGATCGCGGAGAAGTATCGCGGCATCCGCCCGGCGCCCGGCTACCCGGCGTGCCCGGACCACCTCGTGAAGCGCGACATGTTCGAGTTCCTGCAGGCCGGCGAGATTGGCATGAGCGTGACCGAATCGCTTGCGATGCTGCCGGCCGCGAGCGTGTCGGGTTTCTATCTCGCGCATCCGGACAGCCGCTATTTCTCGGTCGGCAAGATCGGCGCGGACCAACTGGCGGACTACGCGCGCCGGATGGCGCTCTCCGACGACGACGCGCGCCGCGCGCTCGCGCCGCTGCTGTAACCCGCCAGCCGGGGCGCGCCACGGCCCGCGGCGCTCCGCCGCGCCGGCCGTTGCACCGGACCGACATATCCGGATTGCTAGCCTGAATATTTCGCGCGCGCTATTTTTCGGCTGTGTAAGCTCATCCGGCAATACCCTGAGCCGGGTGCGGCACGGCGCGTCCAGCCGCCCCGGCGGTTCGTCAGCACATCCTTAAAAGCAGCAACCGTCAACGGAGAAAACCCCATGAAAAAGCTGGTGTTGATGCTGGCAGCGACCGGCATCGCGGTGCTCGCGCAGCCATCGTTCGCGCAGACCGCCGCGCCGCAGGAATCGAGCGCGGCAACGTCGTATTCGGCGCCGACCGTCAAGCACGTGAAGAAGCCGAAGGCCGCGAAAACCACGAAGAAGCACTGGTGGAAGAAGAAAAAGGCCGCCTCGGCGCCCGACGCGGCCGCGCCGGCCAGCCAGTAACACGCGACGGCCGCCGCCCGCGCCGTTTTCTCGCGCGCGAAAGGCACAAAAGCAAAGAGCCCGCGGCAGGCGGGCTCTTTTTCATCGTGCGTCCGGATACGTGACCCGGAGCCTCATCGCGGCGCGCGCGCTCACAGCCCCCACACGATATCGCTCTGCTCCTTGCGTGCCGCGCGCAGCATGTCGAGGAACGGATATGCGCGCTGCGCGAGGCCGACCGGCACTTCGTGCGGCTCGTGGCCGTCCTCGCCGTCGTGGAAATGGCCCTCGTGTTCCGCGCGCTCCTGCTTGTCGGTCGCGATCGCGGCTTCGAGTTTGGCGATCGCGGCATCGAGTTCGTCGTGGGTGATTACACCGCGCGGGCCGAGCCGCTTGCCGATGATGCCGAGCAGGTATTGCGCGAGATTCTCCAGCATCGTCACGTCCGGCGACGCATGGCATTTGAAAGTGACCAGCATGTCTGCTCCCTTTTGTTTATGTCGCTGTCGCGTCGCATCCCGCGAGCGCGGCAACGCGGCGAGTGGCCCCGCCGGTCCGACAGGCGCGGCCACTGCCGCGCGTCCGGCCGCCGCCGGGCATACCGTTACACATATTAGCACCTGCTAAAATCCGTCTGGACGGAATTACCCGCGGGCGCCGGAACCTGCCGGAACCCGCTGGGGACGCCCGGCCGCCTGCGGCGACGCGCGCGAGAGCCCCGCTCCGGCCGGGCGCGGCGCCCGTCCCTCACCGCTTGTTCGATGGAGCCGGCCACGCCGCGCCGGCCCTTCCCCGATTACCCGCACAGGACCTGCAATCAGCATGCTGCCCGCACAGAAACACACCCTGGAGACCCTGATCGCCGGCGCCGTCGCACACGTTGCGAAGGCCGCCGAAGGCGCGGCCGATGCCGCGTTCGTCGCTCCGCCGATCACGCTGGAGCGGCCCAAGGTCGCCGCGCACGGCGACGTCGCGTGCAACGTTGCGATGCAGCTCGCGAAACCGCTGCGCGCGAATCCGCGCCAGCTCGCGCAGCAGATCGTCGATGCGCTGGTCGCGCAGCCCGGCGCAACCGGCCTGATCGAGTCGGCCGAAGTAGCCGGCCCCGGCTTCATCAACCTGCGCATCGCGGCCGCCGCGAAGCGCGCGGTCGTCGGCGAAGTGTTCGCCGCGCGCGAAGCGTTCGGCCGCTCGCAGCGCGAAGCCGGCAAGCGCGTGCTGGTCGAGTTCGTGTCCGCGAATCCGACCGGCCCGCTGCACGTCGGCCACGGCCGCCAGGCCACGCTCGGCGACGCGCTGTCGAACGTGCTCGCGTCGCAGGGTTATGCGGTGCACCGCGAGTTCTACTACAACGACGCGGGCGTGCAGATCCAGAACCTCGCGGTCTCCACCCAGGCGCGCGCGCGCGGCCTGAAGCCCGGCGACGCGAACTGGCCCGAGGCCGCGTACAACGGCGAATACATCGCGGACATCGCGCGCGACTACCTCGCGGGCGCGACGGTCGCCGCGAAGGACGGCGAGCCGGTCAAGGGCGCGGGCGACCCCGAGGATCTCGACGCGATCCGCCGTTTCGCGGTCGCGTATCTGCGCCACGAGCAGGATCTCGACCTGCAGGCGTTCGGCGTGAAGTTCGACCAGTACTACCTGGAGTCGTCGCTGTATCGCGAAGGCCGCGTGCAGAAGACCGTCGACGCGCTCGTCGCGGCCGGCGCGACCTACGAGCAGGACGGCGCGCTGTGGCTCAAGACGACCGACTACGACGACGACAAGGACCGCGTGATGCGCAAGTCCGACGGCACCTACACGTACTTCGTGCCGGACGTCGCATACCACGTGACGAAGTGGGAGCGCGGCTTCACGAAGGTGATCAACGTGCAGGGCTCGGACCACCACGGCACGATCGCGCGCGTGCGCGCGGGCCTGCAATGCCTCGGCATCGGCATCCCGAAGGGCTACCCCGACTACGTGCTGCACAAGATGGTCACGGTGATGCGCGACGGCCAGGAAGTGAAGATCTCGAAGCGCGCGGGCAGCTATGTGACCGTGCGCGACCTGATCGAATGGTCGGGCGGCGCGACGCCGGACAGCGAAACCGCGTCGGGCGCGATCGACGAGGCGACCATCCGCCGCGGCCGCGATGCGGTCCGCTTCTTCCTGATTTCCCGCAAGGCCGACACGGAGTTCGTGTTCGACATCGACCTCGCGCTGAAGCAGAACGACGAGAACCCGGTGTACTACGTGCAGTACGCGCATGCCCGCATCTCGTCGGTGATCGCCGAATGGAAGTCGCGCCATCAGGGCGACGAAGCCGCGCTGCCCGGCGTGGACCTCGCGCCGCTCGCGAGCGAACGCGCGCTCGCGCTGATCGCGAAGCTCGGCGAATTCCCGGACATGCTCGCGCACGCGGCCGACGAACTCGCGCCGCACGCGGTTGCGTTCTACCTGCGTGAACTCGCCGCGGAGTTTCACTCGTTCTACAATGCCGAACGCGTTCTCGTGGACGACGCGGCCGAGCGCGACGCGCGCGTCGCGCTGCTCGCGGCAACGCGCCAGGTGCTCGCCAACGGCCTCGCGATGATCGGCGTATCCGCGCCCGAGCGGATGTAACGCGCCCGCCGGCCTATCCGGAGCGACATGTTTGGGGCCGCCCGCGCGCCGCGGCCGGCCCTTCCACGATTCTCTTGTTTGCAGGTGATTCAGACGATGGCAAAACCGCGCCGCACTACAAAACAGTCGAAGCAGTCCGGGGGAACCTTTCTGGGCATCGTGCTGGGCCTGATCGTCGGCCTGGCGATCGCGGTGGTGGTGGCGCTCTACATCACGCGCGCGCCGACGCCGTTCGTGTCGAAGGTCGCGCCGCCCGCCGCCGCGCCGGACAACGGCGCAAGCCAGTCCCAGCAATACGATCCGAACCGCGTGCTGCAAGGCAAGTCGCCCGGCCAGCCGGTGCCGCAGGCCGCGCAGCCGACGCCGCCGAACACCGCGCCCGGCCAGTCCACCGCGCAGTCGCAATCGTCGGGCATGCTCGACGAGCCGCAGATCGTCGAAGTGCCGCCGGCCGGCGCAAGCGCGGGCGTCGCGCCCGCTCCCGGCGCGGCGAACGGCGTCGCGGTCGCGCCGAAGCCGTCCAGCGGCGATACCGGCACGGCCGCGAAGAAGCCGCAACCGGCCGCCAGCGCGCCGGCACAGGCGCTCGCCAACAACCCGCCGTCGAAGCCTGCGCAGGCGGCGCCCGCGCCCGGCGACGCGAACACCGGCTACTTCCTGCAGGTCGGCGCGTACAAGACGTCCGCCGACGCCGAGCAGCAGCGCGCGCGGCTCGCGTTCCAGGGCTTCGAATCGAAGGTCACCCAGCGCGATGCGGGCGGTGTCACGTATTATCGTGTGCGCATCGGACCGTTCGCGAAGTTCGAGGACATGAACTCCACGCGTCAGCGGCTGTCCGATGCGGGCGTCGATACTGCGGTGATCCGCTTTACGAAGCAGTAACACGCTCCCGCTGCCGCATCCGGCCGCTTCGGCGGCCGGCCTCGCGGCGAAGCCGGTACAACGCAGCACCGACTGTCGGAACGGCCCGCCCGGCGCGTATCGCGTCGGCAGACCGCGCCGTCAACGAGCGGCGGGCGATTGCCCGCCGATGCACGTCAACGTGGGTTACACGACATGAAAAGACTCCTCGGTTCGCTATTGCTTTCCTTTTCGCTGATCGCCGCCGGCGGTGCGCAGGCCTCGCCCGCCGCGCCGGTCGCCAACAAGGACTACACGGTCCTGAAGACGCCGCAGCCGGTCGACGTGCCGCCCGGCAAGATCGAAGTGATCGAATTCTTCTGGTACGGCTGTCCGCACTGCAACGAATTCAACCCGTTCCTCGAAGCGTGGATCAAGAAGCAGGAGCCGGACGTCGTGTTCAGGCGCGTGCCGGTTGCGTTCCGCGACGACTTCATCCCGCACTCGAAGATGTTCTATGCGCTCGACGCGCTCGGCCTCGCGCAGAAGCTGACGCCGGTGGTGTTCCACGAGATCCACGTGAACAAGAACTACCTGCTCACGCCGGAAGACCAGGCGAAGTTCCTCGCGACCCAGGGCGTCGATCCGAAGAAGTACATGGAAGCGTACAACTCGTTCTCGACGCAGAGCGCGCTGAAGCGCGACCAGCAACTGCTCCAGAACTACCAGATCGACGGCGTGCCGACGCTCGCGGTGCAGGGCAAGTACCTGACCGGCCCGGCATCGACGAACAGCCTGCCGGGCGCGATCCAGGTGCTCGACTATCTGGTCGCGCAGGTTCGCGCAAAGAAGATGTAAGCCCCGACGCGCCGGCATGAGCGAACCGTTGAAGGTCTTCATCACCGGCGCGTCGAGCGGGATCGGCCGCGCGCTCGCGGCCGAATACGCGCGGCGCGGCGCGATTCTCGGGCTCGTCGCGCGCCGCGCCGACGCCCTCGCCGACTTCCGGCAATCCCATCCCGACTGTTCCATCTCGATCTATCCGGCCGACGTGCGCGACGCGGCTGCGCTCGCGCATGCGGCGCAGCAGTTCGTCGCGGCGCACGGGCAGCCCGACGTCGTGATCGCGAACGCGGGCGTGAGCCGCGGCGTCGTCACCGGCGAAGGCGACCTCGGCGCGTTCCGCGACGTGATGGACACCAACTACTTCGGCATGGTCGCGACGTTCGAGCCGTTCGCGGCCGCGATGCGCGACGCGCGCCGCGGCACGCTGGTCGGCATCGCGAGCGTCGCCGGCGTGCGCGGGCTGCCCGGCTCCGGCGCGTACAGCGCGTCGAAGGCCGCGGCGCTCGCGTACCTCGAATCGCTGCGCGTCGAGATGCGGCCGGCCGGCGTGAAGGTCGTCACGATCGCGCCCGGCTACATCCGCACGCCGATGACCGCGCGCAACCCGTATCCGATGCCGTTCCTGATGGACGTCGAGCGCTTCGCCGCGAAGAGCGCGGACGCGATCGCGCAGGGCCGCGCGTTCGCGGTATTCCCGTGGCCGATGCGGATCGCCGCCGCGCTGCTGCGGGTGCTGCCGCGCTGGCTGTACGACCGCGCATTCGAGAACGCGCCGCGCAAGCCGCGCGCGGCCGGGCAATAACCGTAAGCCCCTCTGTGGCCATCGTCCCCGCGCTCAAGCCGCTAACGAATGCGCTTATGCGGATTCGTCGGTTGTCGCGACAATGTCCGTTCGATTAAGCTTGCGGCGACCGGGGCCGAATCGCGACGCGCTTTCGCAGAGGCGCGCCGACACGACCGAGGCAATCGCGGCGAACCGTGCCGCCACGGCCCGCCACCGCAGATAAACGGAGATCCCATGCGCTTCACGCTGTCCGCCATCGCACCCGCCGCGCTCGCGGCCGCGCTCGCCGTCGCCGCCGCACCCGCGCTCGCGAAACCGCTGACGGTCTGCACCGAGTCGAGCCCGGACGGCTTCGACGTCGTGCAGTTCAACTCGCTCGTGACGACGAACGCGTCCGCCGACGTGATCTTCAATTCGCTCGTCGCGTACGACGAGGCCGCTAAAAAGGTCGTACCGTCGCTCGCCGACAAGTGGGACGTGAGCGCGGACGGCCTCACGTACACGTTCCATCTGCGCCCGAACGTGCCGTTCCAGACGACCGCGTGGTTCAAGCCGACGCGCCCGTTCGACGCGGACGACGTCGTGTTCACGTTCGCGCGGATGCTCGACCCGGACAATCCGTGGCACAAGGTGACCGGCGCGAGCGGCTTCCCGCACGCGCAGTCGATGGGGCTGCCGAAGCTGATCAAGTCCGTCTCGAAGGTCGACGACCATACGGTGAAGTTCGTGCTGAGCGAGCCGAATGCGACGTTCCTGTCGATCCTGACGATGGGTTTCGCGTCGATCTACCCGGCCGAATACGCAGACCAGTTGCTGAAGGCCGGCAAGCCGACGGACCTGAACGCGCAGCCGGTCGGCACCGGCCCGTTCGTGCTGAAGAGCTACACGAAGGACGCAGTGATCCGCTACGACGTGAACCCGTCGTACTGGGGGCCGAAGCCGAAGGTCGACCGGCTGATCTACGCGATCACGCCGGACGCTGCGGTGCGCGCGCAGAAGGTGAAGGCCGGCGAATGCCAGATCGCGCTGTCACCGAAGCCGCAGGACGTCGCGGCCGCGAAGGGCGACAGCGCGCTGAGGGTCGTGCAAACGCCCGCGTTCATGACCGCGTTCGTCGCGCTGAACACGCAGAAGAAGCCGCTCGACAACCCTAAGGTGCGTCAGGCACTGAACATGGCGTTCGATCGCACGACGTATCTGAAAACGGTATTCGACAACACCGCGACGCCCGCGACGAACCCGTGGCCGCCGATCACGTGGGGCTACAACCATTCGATCCAGCCGTATCCGTACGACGTCGCGAAGGCGAAACAACTGCTCGCGTCGGCCGGTTTCCCGAACGGTTTCGCGACGACGATCTGGGTGCGGCCGAACGGCAGCGTGCTGAACCCGAACCCGCGCGCGGGCGCGGAACTGCTGCAGGCCGACTTCGCGAAGATCGGCGTGAAGGCGGACATCAAGGTGATCGAATGGGGCGAACTCATCAAGGAGGCGAAGCAGGGCCAGCACGACACGCTGTTCATGGGCTGGGCCGGCGACAACGGCGACCCGGACAACTATCTGTCGCCGCTCTTCAGCTGCAACGCGGTGCAGTCGGGGATCAACTTCGCGCGCTTCTGCGACACACAGTTAGACAAGCTGATCGCGGACGGCAAGGCAACGCCGGACATCGCGAAACGCACGAAGGCGTATGAAGCCGCGCAGAAGATCATCCACGATCAGGCGCTGTGGATTCCGCTCGGTTACCCGGTTGCCGCCGCGATCACGCGTGCGAACGTCGGCGGTTATCAGGTGAGTCCGTTCGGACGGCAGAACTTCGCGGGCGTGTCGGTGCAATAAACGCGTGCAGTAAGCCCGCCGCCGCCCGCAACGAAAAAGGCGCTTCGGTTTTCCGAAGCGCCTTTTTTACTTGAGGCCCGCGACGATCTGGTCGTACGTGCCGCCGTCCGAGAAGTGCGTCTGCTGCGCCTTCTGCCAGCTGCCGAACACCTGCTCGACAGTGAAGGTCTTCAGCGGCTTGAACTCGTCCGCGTGTTTCGCGAGCACCGCGGCGTCGCGCGGCCGCAGATGGTGCTGCGCGATGATCTCCTGCGCGGCCGGCGTGTACAGGTAGTCCAGATACGCCTGCGCGACCTTGCGGGTGCCGCGCTTGTCGACCACCTTGTCGACGATCGACACCGGCGGCTCCGCGAGCAGGCTCACCGACGGATACACCGCCTCGAAGTCGTTCGCGCCGACGCCGCTGCGGATCAGGCCGACCTCGTTCTCGAACG
Organism: Paraburkholderia caballeronis; assembly: GCF_900104845.1. Taxonomy (NCBI): domain Bacteria; kingdom Pseudomonadati; phylum Pseudomonadota; class Betaproteobacteria; order Burkholderiales; family Burkholderiaceae; genus Paraburkholderia; species Paraburkholderia caballeronis. The sequence goes on from NZ_FNSR01000001.1 coordinate 3,658,443, forward strand.
TGACCAGCACGTCGCCGATGCCGCGCTGCGTGAACGTGGTCGTCGCGCCGCGGCCGCCCGCGTCGAGCACCGGCACGTTGTGCAGCAGCGCCTTCGCGAAGTCGAACGCCTGCGCATCGGTTGCGCCCTGCTGCTTGCGGTAGCCCCAGGCGGCCAGATACGCATAACGGCCGTTGCCGGACGTCTTCGGATTCGCGATCACGACCTGGATGCCCGGCTTCACGAGATCGCTCCAGTCGTTGATGTGCTTCGGGTTGCCCTTGCGCACGAGGAACACCATCGTCGTCGTGTACGGCGCGCTGTCGTACGGCAGCCGCTTGCGCCAGTCCGCCGGCACCAGTTGGCCGCGCTCCGCGAGCAGGTCGATGTCGTTCGGCTGGTTCATCGTCACGACGTCGGCCTGCAACCCTTGCAGCACCGACAGCGCCTGCGCGCTCGACGCGCCGTGCGACTGGCGGATCGACACGGTCTCGCCGGTCTTCTGCTTGTACTGCTCGATGAACGCCGTGTTGATGTCCTTGTACAGCTCGCGCGTCACGTCGTACGACACGTTGAGCAGCGACGTGTCGGCGGCGGCATTGCCGGCCGCGAAGGTCGCCGAAGCTGCGATGAGTCCTGCGCCGAGCCAGCGCGATACGCGTCCCGAAACTGCCATGGTGTTCCCCGTCTGTTGTTGAAAGGCGTCGCCGGCCGCCGCATGCGGCGCGCCGCCGACCCACGATTCTAGCGGGGTCGCCCGCATCGCTTATGCGCGAAGCGGCTTTGCTTATCAGGATTCGAGCTATAGGCGGGTCACGCCATGATGTGCGCGCCGCCGTCGATGTACACGGTGTTGCCGCTCATCCGGCGCGCGTACGGCGTCGCGAGGTACGCGGTCGCATAGCCGACGTCCATGATGTCGACCAGTTCGCCGAGCGGCGCGCGGTCCACCGCTTCCGCGAGCATCCGGTCGAAGTCCGGCAGGCCGGACGCCGCGCGCGTCTTCAGCGGCCCCGGCGAGATCGCATGCACGCGGATTCCGCGCGGCCCGAGTTCGTACGCGAGGTAGCGGCACGCGGATTCGAGCGCGGCCTTCACCGGACCCATCAGGTTGTAGCTCGGCACCACACGGTTCGCGCCGTCGTAGCTCATCGCGAACAGCGTGCCGCCGTCGCGCATCAGCGGCGCCGCCCGCTTCGCCATCCGGATGAACGAGTGGCACGACACGTCCATCGCATAGGCGAAACCCTGCGCGGACGAATCGAGCAGGCCGCCCTGAAGATCGATCTTCGGCGCGAACGCGATCGAATGCAGCGCGATGTCGAGCCCGCCCCACGTGTCGCGCAGCGACGCGAACACCGCGTCGAGCTGCTCGTCGCTTTCGACGTTCAGCGGCAGCAGCAGGTCCGCGCCGAGTTCGGCCGCGAGCGGCTCGACGTAGGCTTTCGCCTTGTCGTTCAGGTAGGTGAGCGCGAGCCGCGCGCCGAGGTCGCGGAACGCGCGCGCGCAGCCGTACGCGATCGAGTCCGCGTTCGCGACGCCGGTCACGAGCGCATGCATGCCGGCGAGCGGCAGTTGGGGAGTGGACGACATGACAGACCTCGCTGATAGGACGCCGATGCGGTGACGTCGATGACGTGACGCCGACGATGCAGTTTGCCGCGCGTGCCGCAGCGAAAACGCGCGCGCGGAAACAATACGAAAGCGGTACCCGGAGGATGGCGGATCGGCGGACCTTGCGACGCGGGACGGAACACGCCGCGCAAGGTCCGCCGATCGGTGCTGCGCTCAGGCCGCGCTTATTCGCCGGCGGCCCGCGTCACCCGCCGCCGCCCGACCGGCGACGCCGCCGCGCGCGCCGGAGACCCGGATGCGGGCCGCACGCGCTTCGTCGTCTTCACCGCTTTCGCGGCGGTCTTTGCGCCGGCTGCCGGTTTCGACCCGGCGCCGGCGGCGGCCTTCGCCTTCGGCTTCACCGACGACTTCGCGCCAACCGCCGCGCCAGCCGGCTGCGCTTCGTGCTCGACGATCGGCACCGCAACTTCCGCCGTCACCGCTTTGTCGTGCACGGGCGCCGCGGCCTGCGGCGCCGGCGCTTCGAACTTCGGCGCAACCGTTGCGACTGGCGCGGGCAAAGCGGGCTTCCCGGCACCCGTCTCCACGCCGAACACCTGCTCGACCTCGCGGAAGCGCGCGCGCCGTTCGCCGTCGAGCGGCCCGTTCACCGTGAACACGCGATACACGGCGACGAGCAGCGCGCGCCGCGTCGCGACGTCCGGCACGAGTTCCGGCAGCGCCTCGATCGCGGCCTTCGGATCGAGCTGCACGATGAAGCCCTGGCGGCGCGCGGCGGCCTTCAGTTCCGCGACCGTCGGCTGATTGTCGCCGAGGTATTGCCGCGCGAGTTCGCGCATCCGCTGGAACGGCCGGTACTGCACCGTGTGCATTTCGTCCGCGAGATACGCAACGATCCGCATGAACGCATCGACGAGGCTGCCCTTCGCGAGATTCTCGCGCGCCGCCTTGAGCCGCAGCGTCGCCAGTTCCTTGCGCAGTTCCATCAGCGGCGGCGCGGTCGGATTGAGCGGCGTGTTCGGCACGACGCCGACGAGCGCCTGCACCCAAGGCGCCGAATACACGTTGTAGAACGTGCTTTCGACCCACGCGTCGCGCGTGTCGCGATAGCTGTCGAGCACCGACTCGATGGTCGCCGACATCTGCTTTTCCAGCAGCACGAACGGATTGTCCGCCGCGACCGGCCGGCGATGGCTGCGCACCGTGTCCGCGACGGCCGGCAGCACCGCGAGCGCCGGGTTCGCGTCGCTCAGCACGCTGCGCTCGACGCGCGACGGATGCGTCTCGCGCAGCAGATGCGCGGAAAACGCGTTGCTCGACGCCCGCACGAACGGCGACACGAACAGGTCGTACAACCGCTGGTTGTTCTCCGCGAAACGCCGCACGACTTCGAACGGCTGCTCATCGGTGCGGCCGTCGTCCAGCGCGAGGATGTCGTCGGTCGTGCGCCGCTCGAAGCGGATCTCATAACGCCCTTCGAGGGCTTCGAGCCGCCCCGCCTCCGGCGTCGTGTCGGTGATCTTCGCTTCGTACAGGCCCGGCGGCAGCACGTCGATCAGGTCGAGCGCCGAGAACAGTTCGGTATGCTCGCGGTTCGCGACGCTCGACGACACGAAGATCCCGAGGTGCCCGACCTTGTCGTGCAGGCAATAGACGATCACCTGCTCGTTCGCGATGATCTCGTCGACGCTCGCGTACAGGTCCGGAATCCAGTTCAGCGCCTGCTGCGGCGGCGTGATGTTGTCGCCCCACGACGCGAGCACGATGATCGGCGTGCGGATGTTGCGCAGATCGACCGGCGCGCGCGCGTTCTTCGCGTACACCTCGTTGCGCGTCAGATGATTGCCGACGAACAGGTTCTGCACGATCCAGTCGATTTCCGCGCGGTTCAACTGGAAGTGGCCGCCCCACCAGCGTTCGAATTCGAGGAAGCGATCGCGCTCCGTGTCGACCTTCGCGTACAGGTTGTACAGCTTGCCCCACAGCGTATTCGCCGGGTTCAGGCTCTCGAAGTTCTGCACGAGGTACGCGCCGTCGAAGTGGCCGTCGCCCAGGTCCGACGCGAGCGACGCGACCCACGACCCGCCGAGCATGCCGCCCGAATAGCGCATCGGATTCTTGCCGCGCACACCGGCCCAGTACGACAGCGGCGAGCCCGCGAGCATCAGCGGGCCGACGAGTTCCGGCGCGGACGCGGCGAGCAGCGCGGCGGCCCAGCCGCCCTGGCAGTTGCCGATCACGAACGGCAGGCCGTCCGCGTCCGGATGCAGTTCGCGCACCTTGCGCAGGAACGCGGCCTCGGCGCGCGCAACCGACTGGATCGTCTGCGTCTCGCACGGCACCGGGAAGAACGTCACGAAATAACACGGGTGCCCCTTGCGGAGCGCGACGCCGATCTCGCTGTCCATCTTGAAACCCGCGATGCCGGGGCCGTGGCCCGCGCGCGGGTCGATCACGACGAACGGGCGCATCCGCGGATCGGTCGGCGCATCGTCGGCCGGCAGGATGCGCAGCAGCGCGTAATTCGCCGGGTCGTCGAGTTCGCGGCCGTCCACGACGACTTCGTAAGGAAAGGTGAGCACCGGCGGCATGCCGGCCTTCTCGTGCAGGTAAGTCTCGTTGCCGCGTTCGCGCAGCACGTCGAGAAACAGCACGCTGCGCTGCCACGCGTCGAACAGGTAATCGGTCAGGGGCTGGAGCGCCGCGGGCACGGTTGGCGGCGCGGCGACGGAAGGAAATGCGGGAGCGGAAACTGCCACGACACGTTTCTCCTCGATAAGGGAGCGCCGGAATGCGGGATCGGATAGCGGCAGACCGCATCGCGAGCGAGCGGCCCGCTCGCGGCGAGCGCGCACCGGCGACGCGTCGTCACGCAGCGCCATGCTGCACCGCGGTATCTCAATTTAGAAAGCGTGCCGGTCAAAGTCAAGCGTCCGGCAAAGGGCAGGATCGCGCGACAACATGAACGATGCATGACGCCGCACGCGGCACTCCGCCGCATCTGCTAAAAAACAAGGACAGATACCGCACAGCGATCCGGAACCCTGATTTACACTGAGGTCCGCCTTGCGCTGCAGCAACGCAGCGCGCCGCGGGAAACCGCCCGTGCAGCACGGAGACGTTCATGACTTCATCGCCTGACAAGTACTCTGCGCTGCTTCAGCGCTGCGCCGGATTCCCGGCGATTCCCACCGCCGTCGCGCATCCATGCGACGCTTCGTCGCTGAGCGGCGCGCTCGATGCGGCGAGCCTCGGACTGATCGTGCCGATCCTCGTCGGCCCGGAAGCGAAGATCCGCTCGGTCGCCGCCGAAACGAACGTGTCGCTCGACGGCGTGAAGATCGTCGACGCGCCGCACAGCCACGCGGCCGCCGAAAAAGCGGTGCTCGCGGTGCGCAGCGGCGAGGCGGAACTGCTGATGAAAGGCAGCCTGCACACCGACGAACTGCTGCACGAAGTGGCGTCGTCGACGAACGGGCTGCGCACCGAACGCCGGCTGTCGCACGTGTTCGCGATGGACGTGCCGTCGTATCACAAGCCGCTCTTCATCACCGACGCGGCGGTGAACATCTTCCCGAAGCTCGCGGACAAGGCCGACATCGTGCGCAACGCGATCGAACTCGTGCAGGCGCTCGGCATTCCGCTGCCGAAGGTCGCGATCCTGTCCGCGGTCGAGACGGTCACCGACAAGATCCCGTCGACGATCGACGCGGCCGCGCTGTGCAAGATGAGCGACCGCGGCCAGATCACCGGCGCGCTGCTCGACGGCCCCCTCGCGTTCGACAACGCGATCAGCCACGAGGCCGCGCGCATCAAGGGCATCCGCTCGGAGGTCGCCGGCGACCCGGACATCCTGCTCGTGCCCGACCTCGAAGCGGGCAACATGCTCGCGAAGCAGCTGACCTTTCTCGCCGGCGCGGAAGCGGCCGGCATCGTGCTCGGCGCGCGCGTGCCGATCATCCTGACGAGCCGCGCGGACACCGTGCGCTCGCGGATCGGCAGTTGCGCGATCGCGGTGCTGCTCGCGCATGCGCGGCGCGCGCGCAAGACCACGGAGGCCGCGTGAGCACGCTTGCCCATCCGCTTCCGGCGATCGAGGGCCACGTCGTCCTCGTCGTCAACGCGGGATCGTCGAGCATCAAGTGCTCGGTGTATCGCGTGGTCGACGACCCACAGGCCGAAGGCGGCGCGCGCGCGATTCTCGGCGCGGGCGGCCAGATCGAGGCGATCGGCGTGACGCCGCGCGTGGTCGCCCACATGGCGGACGGCCGGCTGATCGTCGACGAGACGTTTCCGGTCGCGCAGGTGTCCGACCATGACGCCGCGTTCCGGCTGCTGCGGCTCGTGCTCGCGGTCGGGCTGCGCGACACGCCGCCCGCCGCGATCGGCCACCGCGTCGTGCACGGCGGCGCGCATCACGCGGACGCGGTGCTGATCGACGACGCGGTGATCGAGGAACTCGACGCGCTGACGCCGCTCGCGCCGCTGCACCAGCCGCACAACCTGGAGGCGATCCGCGCGGTGCGCGCGGCCGCGCCGGATCTGGTGCAGGTCGCGTGCTTCGACACCGCGTTCCACGCGCGCGCCGGCGTGCTCGCGAAGCTGTTCGCGCTGCCGTACAGCTACTACGAGAACGGCATCCACCGTTACGGCTTTCATGGGCTGTCGTACGAGTACATCGCGCGGCGGCTGCATACGGTCGCGCCGGAGATCGCGCGCGGCCGCGTGATCGTCGCGCATCTCGGCAACGGCGCGAGCCTGTGCGCGATGCAGGACGGCAAGAGCGTCGAGACGACGATGGGCCTCACCGCGCTCGACGGCCTGCCGATGGGCACGCGTTGCGGCGCGCTCGACGCGGGCGCGGTGCTGTGGATGATGGCGCGCGGAATGAGCCGCGACGACATCGAAAAGACGCTTTATCAGGAGTCCGGGCTGAAGGGGCTGTCCGGCATCAGCAGCGACATGCGCGAGCTGCTGGCGAGCGACAGCGAACGCGCGAAGCTCGCGATCGAGTTCTTCACGTACCGGATTGCGCAGGACATCGGCAAGCTCGCGGTGACGCTCGGCGGACTGGACGGCGTCGTGTTCACCGGCGGCATCGGCGAGCATGCCGCGCCGGTGCGCGAAGCGGTGTGCGCGCGGCTGAAGGGATTGTTCGGCATCGACGTCGATCACGACGCGAACGCGGCGAACAAGCTGCGGATCGACGCGCACGGCAGCCGTGTGCCGGTGTTTGCGATCCCGACCGACGAGGAAGGGATGATCGCGCTGCACACCGCGCGCATTCTGCGCGACTCGCACAAGGGGTGAGTTTTCGGCACGCGGGCGGCGGCGCTTGCCGCTCTTTACGCACATTTGCCCGCTGCTTCACGCGAAGTTCAGACGTACACGGCGTCGCCGCCATCCGGCTGCGCATCGCGCAGCCGGCGCGGCGCTTCGCAATGCACGAGCGTATCGACGAAGTATTTCGCGCGCGGCCACGGGCCGAAGCCGGCGGCCGTGTTGATGTGTCCGGCGTCGCCGAGATTCACGAATGCGCTGCCGAGACGCTGCGCGAGTTCGCGCGCGCCGCCAAGCGGCATCCACGGATCGGTTTCGCTGCCGATCAGGATCGACGGCATCGCGAGGCGCCGCGCGTCGAGCGCGCCGGCGAAGCGGAATTTTTCCGGGCTCGCGGGCGCGACGAGCAGCACGCCGACGACGTCCGCGCCGGTCGCGCCGTGCTGCAGCGCATGCGCTGCGACGAGGCAGCCGAAGCTGTGCGCGGCCAGCAGGAACGGGCCGCGTTCGCGCGCGAGCAGGTCCGCGAGCGCGTTGCTCCACACGTGAAGATCGGGCGCGTCCCAGTCGTCCTGCTCGACGCGCAGCGAGCGCGGGAACTGCCGTTCGAGCCACGTTTGCCAATGCGCGCCGTCGCTGCCGTGCAGGCCCGGCACGGTCACGAGTCTCGGCGGCCAACGCGATTGAGCGCATGAAAACATGATCTTTCGTCGCTCCTGCAAGGCGGACATTCGAGCGTGCATTGTGGCTTCTCCCCCGCGCGCGTCGAACCAATTATTTTTGCTTTGCTTCTGATCCGCCCGCCCGGCGCGGGCTGCCGCGAAAGCGGGGAAAGCCGGGCGCACGCCGTCGCGAAAAAGTAGAATGGGGGCTTGTCACCCACAGACCCGGCATCGGGGGAGATCATGTCGCAGGCTACGAGCATCAACCAGCGGCCGTTGCAGCCGTTCCATCTCGCGTTTCCGGTCACGAGCCTCGATAACGCACGCGCGTTCTACGGCGGCCTGCTCGGCTGCCCCGAAGGGCGCAGTTCGCCCGAATGGGTCGATTTCGATTTCTTCGGCCATCAACTGGTCGCGCATCTCGCGCCGCAGGAAGCGGGCCATCGCAGCGTGAACCAGGTGGACGGCGACGACGTGCCGGTGCGCCACTTCGGCGTCGTGCTGTCGATGAGCGACTGGCACGCGCTCGCGGACCGGCTGACCACGGCCGGCACGAAGTTCGTCATCGAGCCGCACCTCCGCTTCAAGGGTGAAGTCGGCGAACAGGCGACGATGTTCTTCCTCGACCCGTGCGGCAACGCGCTCGAATTCAAGGCGTTCGCCGACATCGGCCGCCTGTTCGCGAAGTGACGCGCGCGGTCCCGGCCGTCGCGTATTCCGAAGCGGGCGCGAACCGATGAAGGTGCTGTTCCATCTGCCGCAGACCGACGCATCCGCGTGGCTGCACGGCCTTGCGCTCGCGCTGCCCGGCGCGGAACTGCGCGAATGGCAACCCGGCGACGACGCGCCGGCCGACTTCGCGATCGTCTGGAAGCCGCCGCGCGAACTGCTCGCCGCGCGCGCCGGCCTGCGCGCGATCTTCAACCTCGGCGCGGGCGTCGATGCGATTCTCGCGCTGGAGCGCGAGCATCCGGGCACGCTGCCGAAGGATGCGCCGCTGGTCCGGCTCGAAGATTCGGGCATGGCGCAGCAGATGAGCGAGTACGTGATGCACGCGGTGCTGCGTTATCAGCGGCGCTTCGACGAATACGGGCTCGCGCAGGCCCGCCGCGAATGGCACGGGCTCGCGCCGCATCCGCGCGACACGTTCACGGTGGGCGTGCTCGGCGTCGGCGTGCTCGGCGCGCAGGTCGCGCGCGCGGTCGCGTCGCTCGGGGTGCCGGTGCGCGGCTTCAGCCGCAGCGCGAAGCAGCTGGACGGCATCGACACCTACGCGGGCGAGCTGCACGGCGCGCAGTTCGATGCGTTCCTCGACGGCGTGAAGGTGCTCGTGAACCTGTTGCCCGCGACGCCGGACACGATCGACGCGTTGAACGCGCGCACGTTCTCGAAGCTCGCACGCGGCGCGTATCTGGTGAACGTCGCGCGCGGTACGCACGTCGTCGATCGGGATCTGCTCGACGCGCTGGCCGGCGGCACGCTGTCCGCCGCGACGCTCGACGTGTTCCGCGACGAGCCGCTCGCGGCGGAGCATCCGTTCTGGCGCGAGCCGCGCATCACGATCACGCCGCATTGCTCGGCGCTGACGCTGCGCGACGAGGCGATCGCGCAGATCGCGGACAAGATCGCGGCGCTGTCGCGCGGCGAAACCGTGAGCGGCGTGGTCGATACGGAACGCGGTTATTGAAGCGCGTTCCGTGTGAATCCCCCGCGTGGCTCCCCGCGCGAATCATCAGGAAGCCGGCGCATCGTTCGCGCCGGCCCGCAAAAGCAGGAGACAACAGATGGCATTGCCCGCAGCAGTGAAGATCGTCGAAGTCGGTCCCCGCGACGGTCTGCAGAACGAGAAGGACTTCGTGCCGACCGCGACCAAGATCGAACTCGTGAACCGCCTGTCGGCCGCGGGTTTTCCGAACGTGGAGACGACCTCGTTCGTGTCGCCGAAGTGGGTGCCGCAGATGGCCGACGCCGCCGACGTGATGGCCGGCATCGAGCGCCGGCCCGGCACGCTCTACTCGGTGCTGACGCCGAACCTGCGCGGCCTCGAAGGCGCGCTGGCCGCGCGCGCCGACGAGATCGTGATCTTCGGCGCCGCGAGCGAGGCGTTCTCGCAGAAGAACATCAACTGCTCGATCGCGGAAAGCATCGAGCGTTTCCGGCCGGTGACCGAAGCGGCGAAACAGCAGGGGCTGCGCATTCGCGGCAGCCTGTCGTGCGCGCTCGGCTGTCCGTATCAGGGCGATGTGCCGGTGTCGGCGGTCGTCGACGTGGTCGAGCGTTTCGCGTCCATCGGCTGCGACGAGATCGACATCGCGGACACGATCGGCGTCGGCACGCCGAAACGCACGCGCGAAGTGTACGAAGCGGTGACCAGGGTGTTCCCGCGCGAGCGGCTGTCCGGCCACTTCCACGACACGTACGGCCAGGCGCTCGCGAACATCTATGCGGCGCTGCTCGAAGGGATCACGATTTTCCACGCGTCGGTCGCGGGGCTCGGCGGCTGCCCGTATGCGAAGGGCGCGACCGGCAACGTCGCGACCGAGGACGTGCTGTACCTGATGAACGGCCTCGGCATCGACACCGGCGTCGATCTGAACCAGGTCGTCGCGGCCGGCGATTTCATCTCGACCGCGCTCGGCCGGCAAAACGCCTCGCGCGCCGGCAAGGCGCTGCTCGCGAAGTCGCGCAACGAAGCCGCGTGCGCATGACACAAGCCGCGGGCCGCATCGCGCGGCCCGCGCCCCAGACGGAAAGACTCCCATGACGGAAACCACGCTCTCCCCCTCCGATCACCTCGATGCGCTGCCCGACGCCGCGCGGCGCGTCGCGCAACTGCTGCGCGAACGCGGCCACGCGAAGCCGGTCGTGATGCTGCCCGAGACCGGCAAGACGTCCGCCGAAGCGGCGGCCGGACTCGGCTGCGACGTCGCGCAGATCGCGAAGTCGATCCTGTTTCGCCGCCGCGACGACGACGCGCCCGTGCTCGTGATCGCGAGCGGCGCGAACCGCGTCGACGAACGCAAGGTCGCCGCGCAGGTCGGCGAGATCGGCCGCGCGGACGCGAAGTTCGTCCGCGAAAAGACCGGTTATGCGATCGGCGGCGTCTGCCCGATCGGCCACGCGACGACGCCGGTCACGCTGATCGACGCGGACCTGTTCGCGCTCGACAGCCTGTGGGCCGCGGCCGGCCATCCGCATGCGGTGTTCAACCTGACGCCGCAGGAACTGGCCGCGCTGACCGGCGCGCCGGTCGTCGACGTCGCGCTGCGGGACGCGTGACGATGGGCTCGGCTGCTTCCACGCAGGGCGCGGCGCTGTTGCTGCCCGCGCCGCCGTCGCCGTGCATCAACGTGTGCCGGATGAACGACGCGACCGGCTGGTGCGACGGCTGCCTGCGCACGATCGACGAGATCGCCGGCTGGTCGTCGTTCGACGACGAAACGAAACGCGCGGTGTGGCAAGCAATCGAAACGCGCCACGTGCAATGGATCGCGCGGCGCGCGCCGAACCGGGGAGGCGCATCGTGAACGCCCCGGCCCGGGTGGTGAAGATCGGCGAGACCTGTTCGTCCAGGCTCGCGTTGTCGCCCGAATCGGTGAAGTCGTTCGCGACGCTCGTGAACGATCTGAACCCGCTGCATCACGACGACGCGTATGCCGCGCAGAGCCGCTTCGGCGGCCTGATCGCGTCCGGCACGCAGCCGTCCGCGCATTTCATGGCGCTGCTCGCGACGCACTTCTCCCAGTACGCGCAGCCGCTCGGCCTCGAATTCGACATCAAGCTGAAGCGCGCGTCGCACGCGAACGACGTGCTGACGTTCGAATGGCACGTCGTCGATGCGTGGTGGAAACCGAGCCTGAACGGCGACCTCGTGAAGCTCGTGGGGTCGGTCGAGAACCAGAACGGCGACACGGTCATTCTCGGCCACGCGACGATCCTCGTGATGCCGAAACCCGGCAGCGCGCCGCAATGAGCGCGGACGCGATGCTGCCGCCGTCGGTGCGCGTGTTCGAGCGCGGCTGGCTGTCGTCGAACAACGTGCTGCTCGTCGACGACACGCGCGCCGCGCTCGTCGACACCGGCTACGCGACGCACGCGGACCAGACCGTCGCGCTCGTGCGCCATGCGCTCGGCGCGCGTGCGCTCGACCTCGTGGTGAACACGCATCTGCATTCGGACCATTGCGGCGGCAACGCGCGACTGCAGGCCGAATGGCCGTGCGATACGCTGATTCCCGCTGCATCCGCGGACGCGGTGCGCGCCTGGGACGACGCGCGCCTCACGTTTCGCGCGACCGGTCAGGCCTGCGAACGCTTCGGCTTCACCGGCACGCTGTCGCCGGGAGACCGGCTGACGCTCGGCGGGCTCGACTGGCAGGTGATCGGCGCGCCCGGCCACGATCCCGATTCGGTGATGCTTCACTGCGCGGGCGCGCGCGTGCTGATCAGCGCGGATGCGCTGTGGGAGAACGGCTTCGGCGTGATCTTCCCGGAACTGGACGGCGCAAGCGGCTTCGCGGAACAGCAGGCGGTGCTCGAAACGATCGCGCGGCTCGACGTCGGCACCGTGATTCCGGGCCACGGCGCGCCGTTCACCGGCGTCGATGCGGCGCTCGAACGCGCGTTCGCGCGGATCGCGTGGCTGAAGGCCGACCCGGCGCGCAACGCGAAAAACGCGTTGAAGGTGCTGATCGTGTTCAAGCTGCTGGAAGTGCGCGAGATGCGCTTCGACACGTTGCTCGCGATGCTGCACGATGCCGACGCGATGCGCGCGGCGGCCACGCAGCTTGCGCCGCCGCAGCAATGGCCCGCGCTGCTGCGTGAGCTGACCGGCGATCTGGCGAAAAACGGCGCGGTTATCGCGGATGGCGAACGGATCGTCGCTCCGGCACACGTTTGACCGCCGCCACGGCGCTGCCGGGCAAAAAAAACGCTCGCCCTGGAGGGGCGAGCGTCAGTATCTTTCTCTGACGTGATCACTGTCGAGCGCATCATACCGTCGCGCGCGTTCGCGAAGCATCGGTGATTTCCCTACGGATTCCCGACGCGGCCGGCGGCTCCGCCTCGTGATGAAACGCCGGACGGCCGCGCCGGAACAACGGCGCAACCCGAAGCGAACGGCCCGCCTTCCGCTCGCGCGGGCCGCACGATTAGTTCAGTCATCCAGAGCAATTTCTCAACTCAGGTCGAAGACAGCTTCCGCCGTTGCGGCACGATCCGCCAGCCGAGATTCACGCCGGCGGCCGCGAGCAGGATCAGCACCGCGCCCGCGATCTGGCCGTACATGATGCCGGTGTGCACGATGCCGAGCGTGACGATCTGCGCCCAATGCACCGGCGTCGCCGGCAGCGTGCCGTAACGGATGAACGGCGCGAGCGCCAGCGCGCCGAACACCAGTTGCACGAGCGCGATCAGATGCGGCGGCGTGCCCGCGAGCCGCTTCGTGATGATCGACGACACCGCGTACAGGAACGCCGCGCCGGCCGCGTACGCGACGCCTTGCAGATACTGCCCCGGCACCGCGAGCACGGCCGGCTGCACTTTCACGACGCAGACCAGCCCGACGAACGCGATTGCGAGCCACGCGAGCGTCGATGCGCTGACGCGCTCGCGGAACACCAGCACGCCGAGGCCGACCAGCATGAACGGCTGCGTGTTGTACACGGCGGTCGCCATCGAGATCGACGCGCGCGAGTACGCGGCGAACAGCAACACCCAGTTCGCGACGATCGCCGCGCCGCCGAGCGCGGCCAGCGTGATGACGCGCAGCGACAGCCGCGAGCGGCGCAGCATCCCGAGCGCCGCGCAGACCACGGCGAGCGTCGCGCCGCCCAGCACGCAGCGCAGAAACGCGATGTTCAGCGGCGCCTGCTGCGATGCGACGACGAGCCAGCCGATCGTGCCGGACATCAGCATCGCGGCCGCCATCTCGGCCGCGCCGCGACGGATATCGGATGAAGCCATCGAATGCAATCCTCGAAGGAACGGTGAACGCACGGCGAGCGCAAACGAATGCCCGGCCCCGTTCGCGTGCGGGTGAAGTGCGAATGAGTGAAACCAGTTTAATAGCTTCGCCGACGCGAATACATCGCTAAACTAAGGCGCAAACGAACCCGCGCCTGCGAATCGAAGGCGAAGACAACGCAAAAGAGAACGCGACCATGACGAAACGCCCGACCGCCCCGGCTCGCTCCGCGCCGCTCGACGACGTGGATCGCGCGCTGCTCGCCGCGCTCGCGGAGGACAGCCGCGCGCCGGTCAGCGAACTCGCGAAACGCGTCGGGTTATCCGCGCCGAGCACGTCCGAACGCCTGAAGCGGCTCGAAACACAACGCGTGATCGACAGCTTCACCGTGCAGGTCGATCCGCGCGCGCTCGGTTATACGTTGCAGGCGATCGTTCGCGTGAAGCCGCTGCCGGGCCAGCTGCATCTGGTCGAAGACCTGATCCGGCGCATCCCGGAGTTCGTCGAATGCGACAAGGTCACCGGCGACGACTGCTTCATCGCGCGGCTCTACCTGTATTCGATCGAGCAACTGGACGAGATTCTGTCGAAGGTCGCCGAGCGCGCGGAAACCAGCACCGCGATCGTGAAGTCGACGCCGGTGCCGCGCCGCCTGCCGCCGCTCGGCTGACGGCGGCGCGCGGCGCTCACAGTACTTACGGTTCGCGCGCGTCGAAGAACGACCGCATCTCCGCGAGCAGCGCGTCGGGCGCTTCTTCCGGAATGTAGTGGCCGCACGGCAGCGCGACGCCGCTGACGTCGCGCGCGACCTTGCGCCATTCGGCGAGCGGATCGAAGCATTGTCCGATCACGCCGTGCTCGCCCCACAGCACGCGCAGCGGGCACGACACCTTGAGCCCGCGTTCGATATCCGCGCGGTCATGATCGAGGTCGATGGTCGCGGACGCGCGGTAGTCCTCGCACATCGCATGCACCGCGCCTGGCTGGCGCAGCGCGTGGCGATACGCGTCGAGCGCCTCCGGCGCGAACGGCGCGAGGCCCGCATGGCGGCTGCCCATCACGCGCTCGATGTAGGCGTCCGGGTTCGCGCCGATCAGCGCCTCCGGCAGCGGCTCCGGCTGGATCAGGAAAAACCAGTGGAAATACAGCGTCGCGAACCGGCGGTCGGTCTGCTCGTACATCGCGAGCGTCGGCGCGATGTCGAGCAGCATCAGCCGCTCGACCGCGTCCGGATGATCGAGCGCCATCCGGTGCGCGACGCGCGCGCCGCGATCGTGCGCGCAGACCAGAAACCGCTCGAAGCCGAAGTGGCGCATCACCGCGACCTGGTCCGCGGCCATCGCGCGTTTCGAATAGGTTTCGTGCGCCGCATCGCCATGCGGCTTCGACGACGCGCCATACCCTCGCAGATCGGTCGCGATCACCGTGAAGTGCGCGGCCAGTTCCTGCGCGCAGCGATGCCAGATCAGGTGCGTCTGCGGATGCCCGTGCAGGAGCAGCAACGGCGGACCGTCGCCGCCCTTCACCCCGGCGATGTCGACGCCATTGGCGGTGGAAACGGTGAAAGGCGCGAATGCGTCGAACGGCATGGCGTGTCTCTTTGTCATTGTTGGATCTGCGACATTGTAGGTGCGATGGTCGCAGCCGGTACGCGGTTTCTCCGCGCCGCAGCGGAAACCGAACACTCCCTCGAAAGCATCGTGGGTAACGTATGGCCGTCATGCACGCCTATAATCGAACGACCGTTTTATGCCGTGAACGACGAACGTCGCCGCGCACGGTTCGTCATCCCGATCGATCGACCGCAACGCAGTGCATGCGCACACTCGCGCGAGGAGACCCGAACCATGGCTTTGCCCGCCGTTCTGCAGGACCTTTCGCTGCCCGTGATCGGCTCGCCGATGTTCATCGTCAGCTATCCGGAACTGGTGCTCGCGCAATGCAAGGCGGGCATCGTCGGCGCGTTTCCGGCGCTCAACGCGCGGCCCGCCGACGTGCTCGACGAATGGCTCACGCGCATCCAGACGGAGCTGGCCGAATACAAGGCCGCGCATCCGCACGCGCGGATCGGGCCGATCGCGGTGAACCAGATCGTCCATCAGTCGAACGCGCGGCTCGAACACGACGTGCGCGTGTGCATCGAGCACGAGGTGCCGATCTTCATCACGAGCCTGCGTGCGCCCGCGAAGGAGATCATCGACGCGGTGCACGGTTACGGCGGCATCGTGCTGCACGACGTCATCAACCAGCGGCATGCGGCGAAGGCGCTCGAAGCAGGCGTGGACGGGCTCATCCTCGTCGCCGCGGGCGCGGGCGGCCACGCGGGCACGACGTCGCCGTTCGCGCTGGTCGGCGAGACGCGGCGGCTGTTCGACGGGCCGATCGTGCTGTCCGGCGCGATCGCGAACGGCGGCTCGATCCTCGCCGCGCAGGCGATGGGCGCGGACCTCGCGTACCTCGGCACGCGTTTCATCGCGACGCGCGAAGCGCACGCGTCCGACGCGTACAAGCAGGCGATCGTCAACGCGAGCGCGTCGGACATCGTCTACACGAACCTGTTCACCGGCGTGCACGGCAACTACATCCGCGAGAGCATCGTGAACGCGGGCCTCGACCCGGACGCGCTGCCGGAGTCGGACAAGTCGAAGATGAACTTCGCCGGCGACAAGGCAAAGGCATGGAAAGACATCTGGGGCGCGGGCCAGGGCGTCGGGCTGATGAACGACGTGCCCGACGTCGCGGAACTGGTCGCGCGGCTCAGGCGCGAGTACGACGAGACGAAGGCGCGGCTCGGGATCGGGCGATGACGCGGCCGCGCGTGCGCTGACCGGCATGGGCGGCGCGCGACGCACAAGCAGACTGCGCCGCTCGTGCGGCTTTCAGCGCGCCTTCGTTCAACGGGCGGCCGCTTCGCAGATCTGCGCGAGAGTCGGCCACAGCCCGCGATCCGCGAAACGCCTCGCGAGGAAATCGACGAACGACCTCACCTTCGCGGACAGATGCCGCCGGCTCGCATACACGGCATAGATCGGCAGCTCGCGCGGCGGCAGTTCGTCGACGAGCAGCGGCACCAGCCGCCCTTCGGCGAGATCGTCGCCGATCACCTCGGTGCCGAGCATCGTCACGCCGACGCCTTGCAGCGCGACGACGCGCAGCGCCTCCAGATGGTTGACGATCAGGTTGCCGCCGAACTTCCCGCGCGCGCCGCCCGCCGCGTCGGCAAACGGCGCGAGTTCCTGCGCGGACATACCCGCGTAGCGCAGGAAGTTGTGCCGCGCGAGATCCGCGACGCGCTTCGGCGTGCCGTGGCGGCGCAGATAGTCCGGCGACGCGCACAGCACGATATGCGCGGTCGCCAGCTGCCGCGCGATCAGCGACGACGACTTGAGCCCCGACGGCGACGCGCGGATCGCCACGTCGAACCCCTCGTCGATCAGTTCGACGACGCGGTCGGACAGCGTGATGTCGACGGTGACCTGCGGAAATTCGGCCGCATAGTCGGCGACCGCGCCCATCACGTGACGCAGCCCGAACGCGGTCAGCGACGACACCCGCAGCCGCCCCTGCGGCACGACGCTCGCCGCGCCGACCGCCTGGCCGGCCTCGTCCAGTTCGGTCAGCACCTGCGACAGCCGCTCGTAATATTCGCGGCCCGCCTCGGTCGGCGCGACGCGGCGCGTGGTGCGGTTCAGCAGCCGCGCGCCGAGTTGCTGTTCGAGATGCATCACGTGCTTGCTCGCCATCGCCGCGGACATGTTCATCCGCCCGGCCGCGCCGACGAAACTGCCCGTTTCGACGACGTACCGGAACACCTTCATGCTGACGAGTGTATCCATCGGGTTCGCTCTTATCCGGAATCAATCGGCGCTATTGTGCGCCGTTTATCAATGCGGGAGAGGCAAACTTCAAAGCGGGCGGCGCAGGCCGCCGAATGAAAAAACCCCGCGTCCGGCAGGACGCGGGGCTGGCATGCGAGGAGTGGACCGCGCCTAGAACTTCGCGCGGATGCCGACGCCGAACGTGTCGCCGGACGACTGGTTGTCGATGTGGTCGTACATGTACGCGGCGTACAGGTCGGTGCGCTTCGACAGCGGATAGTCGTAGCCGATCGCGGCGGTGTTGCGCGTCTGGTTCAGGCCGCCCGAGTCGCGCGAGTACGCGTACGACGCCATCACCGTGCCCGCGCCGAGCGGCACGCTGACGCCGCCTTGCGCGGTGTTCACATGCCAGTCGCCGATGATGTCGTCCTTGTTGTCCGTGTACATGTACTGGGCGAACAGCTTCACGTACTTCAGGTCGTACGACGCGCCCAGTTGCGCGACGCCCTGGCTCTTCAGCCCGAGGATCGTGACCGTGTTGCTCGGGATGCCGCCGAGGTCGCCCGGGTTGTTGTTGAAGTTCACGTACTGATAAACCGCGGTCGCCGCGAATGCGCCGTGGAAATACAGCGCCTGCGCGCTCCACTTGCGCTGGCCGGCTTCGCCGGCCTGGTTGCCGAACGCGTACATCACCGAGCCGGACAGCCCGCCGAAGCTCGGCGTCGAATACTGGACCGCGTTGTTCCAGCCGGAGTCGCCGACGACGCCCTGGTCGGTCGTGTACGACGGGAACGTGCCGAGGCCGAGGTACACGTGGTACACCATCGGCGAGAACGTGTACGAATCGATGAACGAGTTGAACAGGATCGTCGAGATGAACAGTTGCGTCGTCAGGCGGCCCGCGGTGAACGTGCCGTACGGCGACTCGATGCCGACGTACGCGTTGCGCGCGAAGAACGTGTCGCCCTCGAAGCGGCCGTCCTGGCCGTTCTGTGCGCGGAAGAAGCTTTCCAGCGTGAAGATCGCCTTGTAGCCGCCGCCCAGGTCCTCGGAACCCTTCAAGCCCCAGTACGACGTGGACATGCCGCCGCCGCCGACATTCCACGCGCGGTCCGCGCCGGGGAATTTCGTTGCGCCGACCCATTCGTCCACCTGGCCGTAAAGCTGAACGCTGGACTGCGCGAACGCCGACGACGATGCGACGGCAAGCAGGGCGGCGAGCGCGCTCGCCTTGAGGCTGGTATTCAGCGCGCGGCTGATGGTTGTTTTCATGGGTTCTCCTGGCTTTGTCAAAAAAATAACTGGCGGCTTTAAGGCGCTCGCGCAAACCGTTTGTTTTGTTCGCTCGCTGGCGGGGCCGATCGGGGCAGGACCATCTTTGCGGACCATTTTTATGGACAAAAATATCCCCGCTTATTGCCGGTATATGGGCCGGATTACTTTGCCGATCGGCAGACCTGCTAGGACCGCCCGCCGGCGCGTCGATGACGCTCGAAAGCTGCGTGATCCTCACGCCCCGGCCTTGTCCCGCGCGGCATAGCGGCCGCCGGCGGGCGCTGGCGAGCAAGTCCGGGATTTGATGATGAAAGGGTTACGTATGACGAGCGATTTCAAAAAAGTGTGGTATCGGCGCGTCAGATCGTTGAGACGACAAAGGGGAAGGAGCGCGCAACGGCGATGCGCGACGCAAAGCGGCTCGCCGCGAGATGAGCAGCGAGAGGGGAATCCAGCGGGAGAACAGCATGAAACGCGCGACGCGGTGATGTGATGCGCCGCGCGGGAAGCTCAGTTCCGGTACGGAGAAGGCATCGGCGGACGCGGCACGTCCGCGCTGCCGTGCGCGAACGGCCGGAACGACGCGCGCTCCTCGTTGTAGCGCGCGACGTCCTCGCGGATCGAACCGGCGCGAACCGGCGAGTCGGCGGGCGGAGGCGGAACCGCCCGCGCTTCCGCGCTGACCGGCGTGATGCCGCCGCCGTAGCGGGCTTCGCCGCGACGGCTCTCGTAGCCGGCCGCATCGGCGACGCGCAGCGGCATCGCATCGTAGCGGGACGAGGGCCGCGCATGGGCGATCGGACCGTCCACCCGAGCACCGGACGCACGCGGCGCGGCACCGTACCAGCCGCCGCCCGGATTCACCCGCAGACCGTCGAGACGCGCGCCGCCATACGCCGCGCGAGCCATCGCGCCATGTCCGAACCCACCGCCATAGGACGCATGCAGGGGCGGATGCGACGGCTGCGCGTGAGCGAGCGCGAACACCGCCGCCAGCCCTGCGCCGAGCGCCCACCGTCCGATTCTGACCAACCCTGCGTGCATTGTGCGTATCACCTGCCCGACGAGCCGCCTCGAAGTCCGCCATTCGGGCCATGGCGGGCCAGTCCTGGGGATATGCTCGCGTGAATCGCGCGTAACTGTTGCTGCTGCAACTGCCCCAACGGCCTTTGCCGAGTAATTTATGGGCCTGCCGCCAGGGTGTCGAGCCAAAAAGTGTTATGCCCTCGGAAGGGTTGTAACACCATGTTACTGCACGGTTTTTACCCCAAAAATCGGGCTTCTTCGGACTTCTTTCGGGTTCGCTGGATGCTTTCTTCAGACATGGAAATACGCCTGTCGATGGCGTCTGCGGATGACTTTCAGTCCGCTTTCGCGCCCGTTCCATCATGCATCATCCGCATTAATCGATTCTTCAAATGAATTTGCTTTTTCAATCGGTGTGCGGGGACAATAGGCACTTCTTCGATTACCCGCTGCGCGCCAGCCGAATCGCGCAGCCCTGCGCCGCGCGTCGAGCGTGCGCCCTGAGATTTTCCGATGGCCCGTCCGAAACTGCTCCCCGATAACTTCACGCTGTGCCTCGTCGGCACGGTGATACTCGCCAGCCTGCTGCCGGTGCACGGCCAGGCCGCTGTCGCATTCAACTGGCTCACGAACATCGCGGTCGGACTGCTGTTCTTCCTGCACGGCGCGAAGCTGTCGCGCGAGGCGATCATCGCCGGCGCGACGCACTGGCGGCTCCATCTGGTCGTGCTCGCGAGCACGTTCGTCCTGTTCCCGGTCCTCGGCCTCGCGCTGAAGCCGGTGCTGTCGCCGCTCGTCACGCCCGCGCTGTACATGGGCGTGCTGTTCCTGTGCACGCTGCCGTCGACGGTGCAGTCGTCCATCGCGTTCACGTCGATCGCGCGCGGCAACGTGCCGGCGGCGGTGTGCAGCGCATCCGCGTCGAGCCTGCTCGGCATCTTCATCACGCCGGCGCTCGTCAGCCTGATCGTCACCACCCAGGCGGCCGGCAGCGGCTCGGCGTGGCACACGATCTGGAACATCGTGCTGCAACTGCTGGTGCCGTTCGTCGCGGGGCAACTGCTGCGCCCGCTGATCGGCCGCTGGATCGAGCGCAATCGCGGCGTGCTCAAGTTCGTCGATCAGGGGTCGATCCTGCTCGTCGTGTACGGCGCGTTCAGCGAGGCGGTCAACGAAGGCCTGTGGCATCACATTCCGCTCGCCGCGCTCGGCGGCCTCGTGGTCGTGAACGCGGTGCTGCTCGCGATCGCGCTCGGCATCACGATCTTCGTCAGCAAGCGCCTCGGCTTCTCGCGCGCGGACCAGATCACGATCATCTTCTGCGGTTCGAAGAAGAGCCTCGCGTCCGGCGTGCCGATGGCGAAGGTGATCTTCGCGTCGAACGCGGTCGGCGCGGTCGTGCTGCCGCTGATGCTGTTCCACCAGATCCAGTTGATGGTCTGCGCGGCGCTGGCGCAACGCTGGGGCGCGCGCGACACGAGCGCCGAGCGCGCCGCCGAGGCCGGCGACGAGTCGCGCGCAACCAGCGCCGAACGCCAGCAGACGGCCGCCGCGCGGCGCTGAATTCGAGCGCGTTCGTACGCATTCTCAGGCCTACGAACTCCGAAGCAAACGTTCATTACCGCGTCGATGCAGCCCCGAAGCCGTCGCGTCATGCGGCGGCTTCGTCGTTGCCTGTCTGCCGGCATCGAGCGGCACCCCGCCGCACCTTCGTCCGGCAGGACTGCTGGACAAGCCGACGCGACGGCGCAACGCGCCTCCGGCACCATCGCAGTGCCGGCATTCACCAAAATTTCACTCAACTTCCTGACTCGGCCAGCCGTTAAACGGGCGTTATCGCCTCGTACGGCCTGTCCATGCCTGTCAGCGCGCCCGTCTCAGCCGCCGCCGCCTCCGTCGTCCAAAACCTGATCGCGCAACGCAGCCTGCGCGCGGTATTCCAGCCGATCGTCGATTTCAGCGACGGCTCGATTCAGGGCTACGAAGGATTGATCCGGGGGCCGGCCGGCACCTCGCTCGAATCGCCGGCCGCGCTGTTCGCGCAGGCGGCCGCACAGGACTGCGTGATCGAACTCGAACACGAGGCGGCGCGCGTCTGCGTCGAAGCGTTCGCCGAACTCGGCTACGGCGGCAAGCTGTTCCTGAATTTCAGCGCCCGCGCATTGAGCCAGCTCGCGGAAGCGCCGCCGGTCGTGTTCCGGCTGTTCGAGCGCCGCCGCGGCGACCTGTCCGCATCCGCCGCATCCGCCGCGACCGGTCTCGCCGACGCCCCGCCCGCGTTCGACGCGAGCCGCATCGTGATCGAACTGACCGAGCAGAGCGAGATGGACGACCTGCGCGACTTCGCGCCGGTGATCGACATGCTGCGCGCATCCGGCGCGCAGTTCGCGCTTGACGACTACGGCAGCGCGTATTCGAGCATGAACGTGTGGGTGCGTCTGCAGCCGGACGTCGTGAAGATCGACCGCTTCTTCATCCAGGACATCGCGAACGACACGCTGAAGTTCGAAGCGGTGCGCGCGATGATGCACTTCGCGCGCGCGAGCGGCGCGCGGCTGATCGCAGAAGGCATCGAAACCGAGGCCGACCTGATCGTCGTGCGCGACATGGGCATCGGCAGCGGCCAGGGGTATTTCCTCGGCCGCCCCGCCGAGCATCCGCCGCGCATGCTCGCGCAGCAGGCGCGCGAGGCGGTTTGCGCCGGCCACATCGCGGTGTTCCCGGAGACGACGCGGCCCGCGCAGACGAACCCGGGCGGCGCGGCGGCCGCGAAGATGCTGGTGCGCGCGCCCGCGCTGCCGCGCGAGGCGACCAACAACGACGTGCTCGAACTGTTCAACCGGCAGCCGGACCTGCACGCGCTCGCGGTCGTCGAGAACGACCGGCCGATCGCGCTGATCAACCGCCGCTCGTTCATGGACCGCTACGCGCTGCCGTATCACCGCGAGCTGTTCGGCAAGAAGGCGTGCATGCAGTTCGCGAATGCGTCGCCGGTCATGATCGAGCGGTCGATGACGGTCGAACAGATGGCGACGCTGCTCGCGAGCGACGACCAGCGTTATCTCGCGGACGGCTTCGTGATCACCGACAACGGCCTTTATGTCGGGCTCGGCACCGGCGAGAGCCTGGTGCGCGCGGTGACCGAAGTGCGCATCCAGGCCGCGCGTTACGCGAATCCGCTGACGTTCCTGCCCGGCAACATTCCGATCAGCTCGCACATCGCACGGCTGATGGAGCACGACGCGGGTTTCCACGCGTGTTACGTCGACCTGAACAACTTCAAGCCGTTCAACGATCAGTACGGCTACTGGCAGGGCGACGAAGTGCTGAAGTTCGCGGCGTCGGTGCTCGCGGAGGTCTGCGATCCGACCCGCGACTTCCTCGGCCACGTGGGCGGCGACGACTTCATGATCCTGTTCCAGAGCGAAGACTGGCAGCGGCGCGCGCGCCGCGCGATCGATACGTTCAACGACGGCGCGCGCCGCTTCTACGCGCCGGCCGACCAGCTCGCGGGCGGCATCCACGGCGAGGACCGCCGCGGCAATCCGACCTTCTTCACGTTCGTCACGATGGCGATCGGCTGCGTGCGGATCGCGCCGGGCGGCGGCGCCGCGCACAACGGCAGCGAAGCGATCGCGTCGCTCGCCGCGCTCGCGAAGCGCCGCGCGAAATACGATCCATCGGGCCTGTTCGTGATCGACGGCGACGCTCACGCCACGCCGCAACCCGACGACGCGCCCGCCGAGTCCGACTGACTCGCGCGTTCTCGCTTTTTTCCTCCTCTTCCCGCCTGAAACACGGACAGCCGCGCGTTCACCGCGCGGCTGTCCGCGCTAGATCGACCCCATCAGCACGAGCACGACGACGATGACGACGATCACGCCGAGCGTGCCGCTCGGCGCATAGCCCCACGAGCGGCTGTGGGGCCACGCGGGAAACGCGCCGATCAGCAGCAAGATCAGGATCACGAGAAGAATGGTGCCGAGCATGTTGCCTCCGGTTTATCGAACGTAGTGATGGGAGCTCAGCAATCGATATGCCCGGGGCAGTTGTTTAGCCCGTTTTACTAAACACATAAAAACACGCTTTCTGCCTTTTATACGGGTATTTACGCGGGTTTCAGGCGGCTTCGACGCGTTGCCCGGCGGGATTTTTACTATACAATGGCCCGCATCCGAATACCGGGGCGGCGCGAAACGCCGCCACCTGCCACAACCATGGGGACAACCATCCGCGACGTCGCGCGGGCGGCCAGCGTGTCGATCGGCACCGTGTCGCGCGCGCTGAAAAACCAGCCGGGCCTGTCCGACGCGACGCGCCAGCGCATCGTCGAGGTCGCGCGCTCGCTCGGCTACGACCCCGCGCAATTGCGTCCGCGCATCCGGCGTCTGACGTTCCTGCTGCATCGGCAACACAACAACTTCGCGGCCAGTCCATTCTTCTCGCATGTGCTGCACGGCGTCGAGGACGCGTGTCGCGAGCATGCGATCGCGCCCGCGCTGCTCACCGCCGGCCCCGCCGACGACCTCGTGCAGCAACTGCGCGTGCACGCGCCGGATGCGATCGCAGTCGCCGGTTTCGTCGAGCCGGAAACGCTCGCCGCGCTCGTCGCGCTCGAACGCCCGCTCGTGCTGATCGACCTGTGGGCGCCGGGCCTGCGCTCGGTGAACATCGACAACGCGGCCGGCGCGGCGCTCGCGATGCGCCATCTGTTCGATCTCGGCCGCACGCGCGTCGCGTTCATCGGCGGGTCGCTCGCGCACTTCAGCATCGCGCAGCGCGCGTTCGGCTACCGGCGCGCGTTCTTCGAGGCCGGCCTGCTGTTCGATCCTTCGCTCGAAGTGACGATCGACGGCGGCCTCGATCCGGACACCGGCGCGGCGCTCGCGATGCGGCGGCTGCTCGACGCGACGCACGGCGCGCCGCCCGAGGCGGTGTTCGCGTACAACGACGCGGCCGCGCTCGCGGCGATGCGGGTGTGCATCGCGCGCGGGCTGCGCGTGCCCGAGGACATCGCGATCATCGGCTTCGACGACATTCCGGGGGCTGCGCACGCGTCGCCGCCGCTGTCGACGATCGCGGTCGACAAGGAGGCGCTCGGCCGGCGCGGCGTCGAACTGCTGCTCGAAGAAACGCCCGCCGCGACCGAACTCTGCCTGCCGGTGCAACTCGTCGCGCGCGCCAGCACACTGCCCGCGACCCCGACCACGACCACGAACGCCAACCCCGCCCTCACCGACATCCGGACCGCCGCGACCGTCGCGGAGTCCGTCCACCGACGTTTCGATGACGCCATGAGAAAGCCATGACGAAGCCAACCGATTCCGCCTCCGCCGCCATCGCCCATCCCGATCCGCATGCGCATCCTGACGCCGCGCCGCCGGTCGCGAGCTTCCGGGACCGCGGGTTCCTGCTGTCGCATGTGCAGGACACGCTGCGCTTCTACGCGCCGAACGTGCTCGACCCGAGCGGCGGTTTTCATCATTACTTCCGCGACGACGGCTCGGTCTACAACGCGACCTCGCGGCACCTCGTCAGCACTTGCCGCTTCGTCTTCAATTACGCGATGGCGTATCGCGAGTTCGGCGATCCGCAGTATCTGGAGTACGCGCGCCACGGCCTGCAGTTCCTGCACGACGGCCACTGGGACCCGCAGCGGCAGGGCTACGACTGGGAGATCGACTGGCGCGACGGCAAGAAGCGCACGCTCGACGGCACCCGCCACTGCTACGGCCTGGCGTTCGTGCTGCTCGCGTACTCGCACGCGGCGATGGCCGGCATCGACGAAGCGCGCCCGATGATCGCCGCGACGTTCGAACTGATGGAGCATCGCTTCTGGGACCGCGCGGCCGGCCTGTACGCGGACGAGGCGACGCCCGACTGGATCGTGTCGAGCTATCGCGGCCAGAACGCGAACATGCACACGACCGAGGCGCTGCTCGCCGCGTACGAGGCGACCGGCCATCTGGTTTATCTGGACCGCGCGGAGCGCGTCGCGTCGAACCTCACGCTGCGCCAGGCGAAGCTGTCAGACGGACTCGTGTGGGAGCACTTTCACGCGGACTGGTCGGTGGACTGGCACTACAACGAAGAGGACAGTTCGAACATCTTCCGGCCGTGGGGTTTCCAGCCCGGCCATCAGACCGAATGGGCAAAGCTGCTGCTGATCCTCGAACGCCACCGTCCGCTGCCGTGGCTGCTGCCGCGCGCAATCGAGCTGTTCGACGCGGCGATGGCGCGCGCATGGGACAACGACCACGGCGGCCTCTATTACGGCTTCGGCCCGGACGGCACCGTCTGCGATCACGACAAGTATTTCTGGGTGCAGGCGGAAACGCTCGCGACCGCCGCGCTGCTCGGCAGGCGCACCGGCAACGAACGCTTCTGGGACTGGTACGACGAGATCTGGCGTTATAGCTGGACGCACTTCGTCGATCACCGCTACGGCGCCTGGTATCGCATCCTCACCTGCGACAACCGCAAGTACAGCGACGAGAAAAGCCCCGCCGGCAAGACCGACTACCACACGATGGGCGCGTGCTACGAAACGCTGAACGCGCTGCCCGGTCGCGGCATGGCGCCGCCGGTCGGCCTGAGCGCCGGCTTCGCGCGCGGCCACGGCGACGACCGCCGCAACGAACAGCAAGGAGCCGCGCAATGAGCGTCTGCAACACCGGACCCGACTTCTCCTCCGGCTTTCCGGCGTTCGTGTCGGCGGGCGACATCCTCACCGACCTCGTGCGCTCGCCGGACCCGTCCGCCGGCTCGCACTGGCTCGCGCATCCTGGCGGCGCGGGCTGGAACGTCGCGCGCGCGGTCGCGCGGCTCGGCGTGCCGACCGCGTGCGCGGGCGCGCTCGGCACCGACTGCTTCTCCGACGAACTGTGGAACGCGAGCGTCGCGGCCGGCCTCGACATGCGCTTCATGCAGCGCGTCGAGCGGCCGCCGCTGCTCGCGATCGTGCATCAGACGCATCCGCCCGCGTACTTCTTCATGGGCGAGAACAGCGCGGACCTCGGGTTCGATCCGGCGCGGCTGCCCGACGGCTGGCGCGCTCACGCGAAGTGGGCGCACTTCGGCTGCATCAGCCTCGTGCGCCAGCCGCTCGGCGAAACGCTCGCGACACTCGCGGCCGAACTGCGCGAAGCCGGCGTGAAGATCAGCTTCGATCCGAACTACCGCAACCTGATGGCGCACGGCTACGAGCCGACGCTGCGCCGGATGGCGGCGCTCGCCGATCTGATCAAGGTGTCCGACGAGGATCTGCGGCTGCTGTTCGCCGGTCGCGACGAAACGGCCGCGATCGCGGAGCTGCGCGCGCTGAACCCGAACGCGACCGTACTGGTGACGCGCGGCCCGCAGCACGCGACGCTCTTCGCCGGCGACGACGTGATCGAGGCGACGCCGCCGCGCGTCGAGGTCGCGGACACGGTCGGCGCCGGCGACGCGTCGATCGGCGGTCTGCTGTTCAGCCTGATGAGCGCGCCGCAACGCGACTGGCGTCGGCATCTCGCGTTCGCGCTCGCGGCCGGCGCGGCCGCGTGCCGGCGCTCGGGCGCGCATTCGCCGTCGCTCGACGAGGTCGTCGCGCTGCTCGAAGGCTGATCCGGCATGCCGCCTGCCGCCGCGCAGGCGACGTGCTAGGATGGAATCTCCTTCCATCGGGAGCGGCATTATGGAAGACGTCACCTACACCAAAGGGATCTACACCGCCGTCGCGACGGTACGCGACGCGGACGGCGGGCAGTATCAGGGTCTGGTCTCTCTGGCGCGCGACGACGGCGAGGCGCCCGAAAACTCGGTGTACGAAGTGGACACCCTGTCGGGTACGCCGGAAGAAGCTCTGGAAGAAGCCAAGGCGCTCGCGCACCGGATCCTTGGCGAACTCGAACTCTAGGATGCCGGCGGCGCGCAATGCGCCGTCCGCATGACGTTCGGAGTCCGGACGCCGCTGCCGGCTCCGGCCGGAGGCGATCATGGCCGAGCAGTTGTTCCTCTACGGCGTCTTTGCGATCCATGTGCGTCCGCTCGAACTGCAGGGCGCGCGCTGGGACGCCGAATATCAGATCACCCATCGCGACCAGCCCGTGCAGCCGTGGACGACGGTCGGCGGCCACGCGGGTTTCGACACCGCCGCGAAGGCCGTCGACGCCGCGCATCGCCAGGCGATCGCCGACATCGAGCACGGCGCGGGCATCCCGAAGCCTCACACCTTTCCGTGAAGACGATCCCGTGATGTCGAGCGGGTGCGGCTAAATATCACTCAAAAATCGGGGTGGCCGCGTGAACCTTCGCGCGCCGGCCGCGAATGCGGAGCAAGTTAGCAAAAACATTCCGTTACTGGCGCGAAAAAATAGAGTCTCTTTCCGCGTGCGTCCGCCGATGCGCGCGGACATATAACAGCAACCATCCTGGATGGGATTTGGGTCAGGGCCGAAGCGCTTAACTCCGATCGACCGCTTTGCATGGGATCGGAGTAAGCGCTAAAGCGCTAACTCCGACCGACAACGGAGACTCTACATGACCGCGCGCCCCGCGTTCGGCAACACCCCCGCCCTGTCCGACTACCGGCTCACCGACAACCTGACCGCCACGCGCGGCCGCATCTTCCTGACCGGCACCCAGGCACTGGTGCGCCTCGCGCTGATGCAGCACGCGGCCGATCACGCCCGCGGCCTCAACACGGCCGGCTTCATCAGCGGTTATCGCGGCTCGCCGCTCGGAATGGTCGACCAGCAGGTGTGGAAGGCAAAAAAACTGCTCGACGCAGCCGGCGTGCGTTTCCTCCCGGCGATCAACGAGGAACTCGGCGGCACCGCGGTGCTCGGCACGCAGCGGGTCGAAGCGGACGCCGAACGCACCGTCGATGGCGTCTACGCGATGTGGTACGGCAAGGGGCCGGGCGTCGATCGCGCCGGCGACGCGCTGAAGCACGGCAACGCATACGGCTCGTCGCCGCACGGCGGCGTGCTCGTCGTCGCGGGCGACGATCACGGCTGCGTGTCGTCGTCGATGCCGCATCAGAGCGACTTCACGATGATGTCGTGGCAGATGCCGGTCGTGAATCCGTCGAACATCGCGGACATGCTCGAATTCGGGCTGTACGGCTGGGCCCTGTCGCGCTTCTCCGGCGCGTGGGTCGGCTTCAAGGCGATCTCGGAAACGGTCGAGTCCGGCTCGACCGTCGATCTCGACGCGCTGACGACCGACTGGCGCGCGCCGGAAGGCTACGCCGCGCCGGCCGGCGGCCTGCACAACCGCTGGCCCGACCTGCCGAGCCTGACGATCGAGGCGCGGCTCGCGGCCAAGCTCGACGCGGTGCGCCACTTCGCGCGCACCAACAGCATCGACCGCTGGATCGCGCCGAGCCCGCATGCGAACGTCGGCATCGTCACGTGCGGGAAAGCGCATCTCGACCTGATGGAGGCGTTGCGCCGCCTCGGCCTGACGGTCGCCGATCTCGACCAGGCCGGCGTGCGGATCTACAAGGTCGGCCTGTCGTTTCCGCTGGAGATGACGCGCATCGACACGTTCGTCGAAGGCCTCGCCGACGTGCTCGTGATCGAGGAAAAAGGCCCGGTCATCGAGCAGCAGATCAAGGACTATCTGTACAACCGCCGCGACAGCGCGCGCCCGACGATCACCGGCAAGCACGCGGACGACGGCGCGCCACGGCTGCCGGCGCTCGGCGAACTGCGGCCGTCGCGGATCCTGCCGGTGTTCGCCGCGTGGCTCGCGCAGCACAAGCCGCAGCTGGACCGGCGCGAACGCGTCGTCGATCTGGTCGCGCCGCAGATCCTGTCGAACGACGCGGACGGCGTGCGCCGCACCCCGTACTTCTGCTCGGGCTGCCCGCACAACACGTCGACGAAGGTGCCCGAAGGCTCGATCGCGCAAGCGGGCATCGGCTGCCACTTCATGGCGTCGTGGATGGAGCGCGACACGACCGGCCTGATCCAGATGGGCGGCGAAGGCGTCGACTGGGCCGCGCATTCGATGTTCACGAATACGCCCCACGTGTTCCAGAACCTCGGTGACGGCACCTACTTCCATTCGGGCATCCTCGCGATCCGCCAGGCCGTCGCCGCCAAGGCGAACATCACGTACAAGATCCTCTACAACGACGCGGTCGCGATGACCGGCGGGCAGCCGGTGGACGGCAGCATCTCGGTGCCGCAGATCGCGCGGCAGGTCGAGGCCGAAGGCGTGTCGCGCTTCGTCGTCGTCAGCGACGAACCCGAGAAGTACGACGGCCATCACACCCTGTTCCCGAAAGGCACGACGTTCCATCATCGCGGCGAACTCGATACGGTGCAGCGCGAACTGCGCGACACGGCGGGCGTCACGGTGCTGATCTACGACCAGACCTGCGCGGCCGAGAAGCGCCGTCGCCGCAAGAAGGGCGAGTTCCCCGACCCGGACAAGCGGCTCTTCATCAACGAGGCCGTCTGCGAAGGCTGCGGCGACTGCGGCGTGCAGTCGAACTGCCTGTCGGTCGAGCCGGTCGAGACGGAACTGGGCCGCAAGCGCCGCATCGACCAGTCGTCGTGCAACAAGGACTACTCGTGCGTGAACGGCTTCTGCCCGAGCTTCGTGACGATCGAAGGCGGCAAGCTGAAAAAGACGGCCGGCGTTGCATTCGATCCGCAGGCGCTGGCCGCACGCATCGCCGCGCTGCCGATGCCCGACGCGCATCTGGACGACGCGCCGTACGACATCCTCGTGACCGGCGTGGGCGGCACCGGCGTCGTGACGGTCGGCGCGCTGATCAGCATGGCCGCGCACCTGGAAGGCAAGAGCGCGTCGGTGCTCGACTTCATGGGCTTCGCGCAGAAAGGCGGCTCGGTGCTGTCGTTCGTGCGCTTCGCGGCGCGCGACGCGTGGCTGAACCAGGTGCGCATCGACACGCAGCAGGCGGACCTGCTGCTCGCATGCGACATGGTCGTCGGCGCGAGCGCGGACGCGTTGCAGACGGTGCGCCACGACCGCACGCGGATCGTCGTGAACACGCATGCGATTCCGAACGCGTCGTTCGTGCAGAACCCGGACGCGAACCTGCACGCGGACGCGCTGCTCGCGAAGATGCGCCACGCGGCGACCGGCGGCGCGGCCTCGATCGGCGCGCGCGATCCGCTGTCGACCTGCGATGCGCAGGCGCTCGCGAGCCGCTTCCTCGGCGACACGATCGGCGCGAACATCGTGATGCTCGGCTTCGCGTGGCAACTCGGCCTCGTGCCGGTGTCGCTCGCGGCGCTCACGCGCGCGATCGAGCTGAACAACGTCGCGGTGCAGGCGAACCTGCTCGCGTTCTCGATCGGCCGGCTCGCGGCCGGCGATCCTGCGGCGCTCGAAGCACCGGCACAGGCAGCGTTGGAGCACGCGCCCGCGACGTCGCTCGACGACCTGATCGCGGACCGCGAAGCGCGGCTCGTCGCATACGGCGGCGCGCGTTACGCGGCGCGCTACCGTGCGCTCGTCGACGCGGCGCGCAGCGCGGATACGACGCCGGACCACGCGATCGCGCGCGCGGTCGCGACGACGTTCTACCGGCTGCTGGCGGTGAAGGACGAATACGAAGTCGCGCGGCTGCATACGGCCCCGGCGTTCCGCGCGGCGCTCGAAGCGCAGTTCGACGGCGTCGCGGGCCGCGACTTCCGCGTGAAGTTCAACCTCGCGCCGCCGCTGATCGCGCGCGGCAAACACGGGACCGCGCCGCGCAAGATGCAGTTCGGCCAGTGGCTGTGGTCCGCGCTCGGGGTGCTCGCGAAAGGACGCGGACTGCGCGGCACGCGGCTCGATCCGTTCGGCCAGACGCTCGAACGGAAGATGGAACGCGCGCTCGCGGACGACTACGAAGCGACGCTGCGAGACGCGCTGGCCCACGTCGATGCGGCCAATGCCGAGGACGTCGCGAAGCTCGCGGCGCTGCATCAGCGCGTGCGCGGCTACGGTCATGTGAAGGTCGCGAATCTGGCGTCGGTGAAGCGCACCGAGCGCGAACTCGCCAGCCGCCTCGGCATCGACGCGCGGACCAGCGGGCCGGTCCAGCAGACGCTCGACGCGTTCAAGGGCGTGGGCGCGCTGCGCGGGATTCCGGTCGTCGTCGCGAAGCCGTAACCGGAAACGCGAAGCCGCGGCGCGCGTGGGCGGCCCTTGCCGCGCACGCGCGCCGTTTCGTTTTGTTCCGCGAAGTCAGTCCGGCCGGCTGGCGCTCACGACGGTTCGTCCGACAGCCAGTCGATGTCGCCGCACAGCACGCACAGGCGCTCGCCGATCTGCACGGCCATCGACAGCGTCACGCACGGCAGCGCCTCGTTGATCGACAGATAAGGGGCGGTCGCGTGCACGTGGCCCGGCACGCCGAGCGCGGCGCGGAAGTAAGGACGACGCAGCCAGTTCGCGCCCTGCGCGTCGTCGAGCGGCAGAAAACGCGCGTCGTTCTGCGCGCGATCGACGCGCAGCACCACGTTGCGGCCCATCTGCCGGCCGTTCGAATCGAGCAGGAAACAGCGCGCCGCCTGGTCGAGCCCGAGGAAATTCCAGCACACCTCTTCGAGCGCCTCGCCGGCCGCGAGCCGCTCCGCCGCGCGCTCGAACGCGCGGATGTACGGCGCGAGCCGGCTCGCGGTGCGCCGCTCGTGCGCTTCGGTCTGCTCGCGATAACGCTCGGTCGCCTCGGCGATCACCGCCTGCGCGTGCGGCGCGTCGGTCACGCCCGGATGCGGCCGCCCGAAGAAAAAGCCCTGCACGAAGTCCGCGTTGCACGCGAGCGCGAGCTGCGCCTCGTGCTCGGTTTCGACGCCCTCGATCAGCACGAGCTTGCCCGCGTCGTGCAGCAGCGCGACGAGCGCCGGCAGCGTCGCGGCCATGTCCGCGCGATGCGCGGAGTGCAGCAGCATGATGCGGTCGAGCTTCACGATGTCCGGGTTCAGGTGCCACACGAGCCCGACGTCGACGTGGCCCGCGCCGAAGTCGTCGAGCGCGATCAGGAAGCCGCGCTCGCGGAACGACACCAGCGCCTGCGCAAGCTGGTCGAGATCGACGGCTGGGTCTTCCAGCACTTCGAGCACGACGCGACGCGGCGGCAGACCGAGCCGCTTGAGGTTCGCGAGCAGCGCGGCCGCGTGATACGGCTCGATCAGCGTGCCCGGATGGACGTTGAGGAACAGCCACTCGCGCTCCGCGCCGAGCAGCCGGAAGTTCTCCAGATGCAGTCCCTGCGCGAGCCGGTCGACGAGCAGCAGGTCGCCGACGCGCGCGGCGTCGCCGAACACGTCGAGCGGCGACACCGGCCGGTCGAGCGAGTCGTGCGCGCGCAAAAGCCCTTCGTAGCCGATCGCGCGCATGTGCGACAGGCTGAATACCGGCTGAAACACGCTCGTCAGCGTCAGCCCCCCGTGTTGCGCGCTATAGCGCTGCAGTCCCGACGTGACACTCAGATCGAAGCCGGGCGGGGCGACTGCGGTCCGTTCCTGTTGCACTGTGATCATGCGTTCCTCTCGCACGGAATGAGCGGCGCGGCGCGATGTGCACGCGGCCTCCGCCGTACCCGTAGTTTGCGTTGCGAGCGGTTAAGCAAGGTCCGTGCGCACTGGCACGCGCGCTACGATGAAAACGGCATCGAACCTTGCACCGACTGAAAGGTTCGCGCCTCGCAAGCGGGCAAGGAACGCACCAATCCCGTGCGGACGCACCGCCCGCTCCCCCCGCGCCCCGCCGTGCGCTTCACGGCGATGCGCACGCCCCTCAGGCTAAACTGCTGGCTTGCCTCCATTCAATCCGCCCTGCGGGGCCGCCGCGATGCCCCGCGCTCACAGCCATCGATGGACACCGTATTCACCGTTCTCATTCTGCTCCTCGCGGTCTCGCTCTCCGGCGTGATCGTGCGCCTCCTGCCCGTGAAGCTGCCGCTGCCGCTCGTGCAGATCGGCATCGGCGCGCTGATGACGTTCCCGCTCGTCAATCCGCACGTGACGTTCGATCCGGACCTCTTCATGCTGCTGTTCATTCCGCCGCTGCTGTTCGCGGACGGCTGGCGGATTCCGAAGCGCGAGTTCTTCATGCAGCGGCGCGCGATCCTGATGCTCGCGCTGGGCCTCGTGCTGCTCACCGTCGTCGCGGTCGGCTACTTCGTGCACTGGCTGGTGCCGCAGATCTCGCTGCCGGTCGCGTTCGCGCTCGCGGCGGTGCTGTCGCCGACCGACGCGGTCGCGCTGTCCGGGATCGCCGGCAAGGACCGGCTGCCGCCGCAGTTGATGCACATCCTCGAAGGCGAGGCGCTGATGAACGACGCGTCCGGCCTCGTCGCGCTGAAGTTCGCGATCGCCGCCGCGCTGACCGGCGTGTTCTCGCTGCGCGAAGCGGCGCTGAGCTTCGTCGTGATCGCGGCGGGCGGCCTCGCGATCGGCGCGGCGATCGGCTGGGTGTTCAGCTTCGTGACCGCGCGCTTCCTGAACGGGGGCGACGACAGCGACCCCGCGCCCGGCGTCGTGATGACGCTGCTGATTCCGTTCGCGTCGTACCTGCTCGCGGAGCACGTCGAGTGCTCGGGCATTCTCTCGGCGGTCGCGTCCGGGATGGCGATGAACTACATGAACGTCGCGCACCAGGGGCCGGTGTCGTCGCGCGTGCGCGCGGCCAGCACCTGGACGATGATCGAATTCGTGTTCAACGGGATGGTGTTCACGCTGCTCGGGCTGCAGTTCCCCGGCATTCTCGGCAAGGCGCTGCTCGACGCGCACCACACGAGCAACACGCAGATGGCGCTGCTGCTCGGCTACATCGGCGCGGTGCTGGTCGCGCTGTACGCGATGCGCTTCGGCTGGGTGTGGCTGCTGCGCTGGTTCGCGTCGCGCGGCGCGGCGCGGCACGGCGTGACGAACGCGGTGCCGGGGCTGCGCACCGTCGCGATCACGACCGTCGCCGGCGTGCGCGGCGCGGTGACGCTCGCCGGCGTGCTGTCGCTGCCGGTCGCGCTCGCGAACGGCACGCCGCTGCCAGGCCGCGACAGCGCGATCTTCATCGCGTCCGGCGTGATCCTCGCGTCGCTGCTGGTCGCGATCGTCGGGCTGCCGCTGCTGCTGCGCGGCGTCGGGCGCGGCGGGCAAACCCCGCATGCGGCCGAGGAGCGCAAGGCGCGGATTCTCGCCGCGCAGGCGGCGATCCGCGCGGTCGATGCGCTGCACGAGAAAGCGAGCGCCGATCTCGACGAATCGTCGGCGGCGTATGCGGCAGACGTGACCGCGCGCGTGATGGACCTGTACCGCCGCCGGCTCGCGACGCTCGACGACGACCACGCGCGCAGCGGCCGCGCGCGCCTCGCGGAATCGCTGGAGCTGGAGATGCGGCTCGCGGCGATGCGCGCGGAACGCGCGACGTTGCTCGCGCTGCGCAACGGCCAGAAGATCAACGACGAGACGATGAACAAGCTGGTGAGGGAGGTCGATCTGGCGGAGACGGCGTTGACCTCGCGCGGGAGGGCTCGGGGGTGATGCGCCGCGTCGGTTTCGGGCGGCGTTCGCGGTAACGCCAGGCGAATTCCGCACCTCGCCGGTCGGGACAGCCATTCGCCAACGCCCCGCCGTTCATCCGCTACGCGCAGAGCGCATCGCGCGGGCAAGCGGGGCGACGTGACGGCACCCGAAAACGGCCACGCCTGCGGACGACATCACCGCCCTTTTGCGAACCACGCGCTCGCCTGGCCGCGCGCGGCGCGCACCCTTCGACTCAAACCGCCGCCTGCTGCGCCGGCTTCCTGCGCAGCAGCGCATACAGGATGATCGCGCCGAACGTCGCGGTGCCGATCCCGCCGAGCGCAAACCCGCCGAGCTTCAGCGAGAAGTCGCCCGCGCCGAGCACCAGCGTCACCGCCGCGACGATCAGGTTGCGGTTGTCCGAGAAGTCCACCTTGTTGACGACCCAGATGCGCGCGCCGGTCACCGAGATCAGCCCGAACACGACGATCGACACGCCGCCGAGCACCGGTCCCGGAATCGTCTGGATCACCGCGCCGAACTTCGGCGAGAAGCCGAGCACGATCGCGATCAGCGCGGCGATCACGAACACGAGCGTCGAATAGATCTTCGTCACCGCCATCACGCCGATGTTCTCCGCGTAAGTCGTGACGCCGGTGCCGCCCGCGAAGCCGGACACGACCGTCGCGATCCCGTCGCCGATGAACGCGCGGCCGATGTAGCGGTCGAGGTTGTGGCCGGTCATCGCGCTCACCGCCTTGATGTGGCCGAGGTTCTCCGCGACGAGGATCACCGCGATCGGCGCGAGCAGCGCCATCGCGTGCGGATCGAACACCGGCGCGCCGAAATGCGGCAGCCCGAACCATGCGGCATTGCCGACGATCGAGAAGTCGATCGGCCGGCCGAGGCCCATCCCGTTCGTGACGATCGCATAGATCGCATACGCGACCAGCAGGCCGACGAGGATCAGGAGCCGCTGCACCATCCCGCGCGTGAACACCGCGACGCCGCCGACGCACAGCACGGTGACGAGCGCCATCCACGAATCGAAGCTGGAGCCGCTCACGCCCTTCACCGCGATCGGCGCGAGGTTGAGCCCGATCACCGCGACGATCGAGCCGGTGACGACCGGCGGCATCAGCGTCTCGATCCACTTCGTGCCGACCGCCGACACGATCACGCCGATCAGCGCATACACGACGCCGCATGCGACGATGCCGCCGAGCGCGAGCGGAATGTTCGGATTCACGCCGTGTCCGCCATAGCCGGTAATCGCGATCACGAGGCCGATGAACGCGAAGCTCGACCCGAGATAACTCGGCACGCGCCCGCCGACGATCACGAAGAACAGCAGCGTGCCGATCCCCGACATGAAGATGCACAGGTTCGGGTCGAAGCCCATCAGGAGCGGCGCGAGCACCGTCGAGCCGAACATCGCGACGACGTGCTGCACGCCCATCGCGAACATCTGCGGCCACGGCAGCCGCTCGTCCGGCGCGACGACGCCGCCGGCGTTTCTCTGCGGCCGCCAGCGGGGGAAATAGGAATCTGACATCGCGGGGTTCTCCTCTTCGGCGTGGTCTGGTTGTGGTTATCGGCCGTCGCAGGCCCCGCCGGCAGCGGGCCGGGCGGAATGCGATGACCTGAATCACGCGCGAGTGTACGGAGAGCAAAACCCGGTGGCAAGCAACGGAAAACCAGAATCTCGATCAAATTCTGTCGTCGATAACGGGCCGATTAAGACATTTCCTATACGTGCGTACGCAACGCAGCCGTTAGACTGGCCCCTCTGCGTAACCCCACGACTGGTTGCGCAGAGGTTGTAAGTTGTAGTTGTAAAACTCTCCGACTTCCCGCTCATGTCCCCTCGGCTTGAGCGGTTTTTTTTTTGGGCGGTCCGGAATACGCGCGTCGTCGATCAGGCGTCGGCCGGCCGCGGCGACATCGCCAGCTCGTCGTCGCCGAACGCGGCCGCCGCGAGTTCCCGCGCATAGTCGCGCACGCCGTGCGGCCACTCCGCGTTCGCCGCGTCGAAGCGCTCGCGCTCGCCCGCATACAGCGCGCGCAACGCGTCCTCGTAACCGGGCAGTTCGAGCGCGAGCGCAAGCATGAAGCGATGCACCGTTTCCTGCGCCGCCTTCACGCGTTCCTTCGCGTTCTCGACCTCGCGCGCCCCATCGACGAGACGCCGCAGCGTCACCGACGCGCCGCCCGGCTGCATGGCCAGCCAGTCCCAGTGGCGCGGCAGCAGCGTCACCTCGCGCGCGACGACGCCCAGCTTCGGGCGGCCGCGGCCGCGCGGCGGATCGACCGCCAAGCCTGCCAGGCCCGCCGTGTTCCCGAGGCCCGACGCGTTCGAGGGATTGCCGTCCGCCCCCTCGACAACCGCGAGCTGCGCGGCCAGTTGTTCGATCGACAGGCGCGGATCGAACCGCAACGTCCGGGCGTCCCGGTCATCGAATATCAGAATCGTCGCGGCCTCGCCGCGCGCCACTGCCTGTTTCACCCTTTCGGCGACTGCGGCGGGCAAACCCCGCGCGATCAGCCGCGTTCCTGCGAATACCGTGCATTGCTTCGTCATGATTCACTTGCTGGGCGAACGCCGGGCAATCCCGGCTCATCCGCTGTACTGTCCTGCCGTCCATGCACGCGCCGCCTATGGCCCCGCGAGGCCCGCTGCCTGCATGGATGACGCCCTTTTCGCGCGGTGCCAACCCAGCACCGCCATCGACAGGCCCGCGATCACGGCCGGCACGCCGACGACGAAGAACAGCGCCGACAGCGTCAGCCCCATCGTCAACATCGCGCCGCCCGCCAGCGAGCCCACCACCGAACCCATCCGGCCGATGCCGTTCGCCCAGCTCACGCCGGTCGCACGACAATCGGTCGGGTAAAACGCCGCGGACAGCGCGTTCGCGCCGACCTGCGATCCCGATACGCAGAAACCCGCGGCGAACACCGCGAGCGCCGCGAGCCACGGCGACGCGGCAAGGCTGCCGATCGCCGCGACGAATACGCCCGCCGCCGCATAACTGAGCGCGAGCACGTAATGCGGATTGAAGCGGTCCATCAGCCAGCCCAGCACGATCGCGCCGAGCGTGCCGCCGACCTGGAACATCGCGGTCACGAGCGCCGCCGTGCGCAGCGACGCGCCGGTGCCGCGCAGCAGCGTCGGCAGCCAGCTCGACAGCAGATAGATCACCAGCAGGCTCATGAAAAACGCGAGCCACAGCAGCAGCGTGCCGCGCAGCAGGTCCGGCCTGAACAGCCGCGCGACCGGCGATCCCGATGCCGCGCCGTTCGGCGTCGCGAAGGTCGCGAACGTTGCGGTCGCCAGCATCGGCTCCGGCGCGATGCGCGCGAGCGTCGCCGCGATCCGGTCGCGCGCGCCGCCTTGCGTCACGAGGTAGCGCACCGACTCGGGCAGACGCCACACGAGCACCGGCACCAGCACGAGCGGCGCGACGCCGCCCGCGAGCAGCACCGAGCGCCAGCCGAACTCCTCGATCAGTGCGGCCGCAACGAAGCCGCCGAGCGCGGAGCCGATCGTGAAGCCGCAGAACATCGTCGTCACCAGAAACGAGCGGCGCGACGCCGGGCAATATTCGGACGTCAGCGTGATCGCATTCGGCATCGCGCCGCCGAGGCCGAGGCCGGTCAGAAAGCGCAGTGCGATCAGCCACGACAGCGACGGCGAAAACGCGGACGCGACGCTCGCGATGCCAAAGCCGCTGACGCACCACAACAGCAGGCGCTTGCGCCCGATGCGGTCGCCGAACGGCCCGAACAGCAGCGCGCCGGCCATCAGGCCCGCGAGGCCCGCGCCGAACACCGAGCCGAGCTGCGACGGCGCAAGCTGCCAGTGCGTGCGGATCACCGGCGCGATGAAGCCGATCGCGGCGGTGTCGAATCCGTCGATCGCGACGATCAGAAAGCACA
Organism: Paraburkholderia caballeronis; assembly: GCF_900104845.1. NCBI lineage: Bacteria > Pseudomonadati > Pseudomonadota > Betaproteobacteria > Burkholderiales > Burkholderiaceae > Paraburkholderia > Paraburkholderia caballeronis. The sequence goes on from NZ_FNSR01000001.1 coordinate 3,697,434, forward strand.
GCACGATGATCGCCGCCTGAAAGCGCGACACGCGCTGGCGGTCGATGAATGCGGTCACGTCGATGGACGGTTGGTTGGTCATGTCTCCTCCGAGGGCTTTGGTTTCGTTATTGGATGAAAGACGCGCGGCCGGCTCGCGCCGCCGCGCGCGCTTTTGTCAAGCCACTCCGTTCAGCGCGTCTTCCGCGCGCCAACCGTACAGCCACTGCAGCGAGTCGTAAAACTGCTCCTGCGTGCGGCCGACCCACAGCGAATTGCGCACCAGCCGCTCGACGCCCTTCGCGTGATAGACCCGCCCCATCTCGCGCGCCGAATACAGCACGCGCGCGGTGCGCGGAATGCGCGCCTTTTCGTACAGCGCGAACGCCGCCTCGAAGTCGCCGTCGGCCGCGTCGTAGGCCGCGCCAAGCGTGACCGCGTCCTCCAGCGCCTGGCACGCGCCTTGTGCCAGGTACTGGGTCATCGGATGCGCGGCGTCGCCGAGGATCGTCGCGCGGCCGAAGCTCCAGCGTTCGACCGGATCGCGGTCGGCCGTCGCCCAGCGCCGCCACGACGTCGGCCGGTCGAGCATCTGGTGCGGCAGCGAATGGATGCCGTCGAAGTACGACAGCACCTCCTCCTTGCTGCCGTCGCGCACGCCCCACTGCTCCTTTTCGCGGCTGTGGAACGTGACGACCAGGTTGTACTGGCGTCCGCCGCGCAGCGGATAGTGGACGAGGTGGCAATGCGGGCCGGCCCAGACGACCGGCGCGTTGATCTGCAGGTCGGTCGGCATGTTCTCGACGTCGACGACCGCGCGATAAACGACGTGCCCGGTCACGCGCGCCTCGTCGCCGATCAGCGCCGCGCGCACCGCCGACTTCACGCCATCGCAGCCGATCACCGCGTCCGCGCGGTACTGTTCGCCGCGCTGGTCGGTGACGGTCACGCCGCGCTCGTCCTGCACGAAGCCGGTGATCTGCGTGCTCGTGCGGAACTGGATCAGCGGGTTCTGTTTCACCGCTTCGAGGATCGACAGATGGATGTCCGCGCGATGGATCACCGCGTACGGATTGCCGAAACGCTCGCGATAGCGCGGGCCGGTCTCGATGCGCACGATCTCGTGCGCATCGACCGCATCCATCAGCTTGATCCAGTCGGTGAACACCGCACGGCCGCGCGCGGCCTCGCCGACGCCGAGCGCATCGAGCGCGTTGAACGCGTTCGCGCCGAGCTGGATGCCCGCGCCGATCTCCGCGATCTGCTCCGCCTGCTCCAGCAGCAGCACCTGCACGCCACGGCGCGCAAGCGCCAGCGAGGCGGCCAGCCCGCCGATTCCGCCGCCGGCCACGATCACGTTGCGGCGCGCGTCTTTCTTCTGGTTCATCGTTGTGTCCCCCCGGTTCTCATCACGCCGCGTAGTCGGGCTGGCGCTGTGGTTGCGCACGCACGAATGCCGGATGCTCGTCCGCGTGCCGGTAGACCGCGAGCGAGCGCGCATACGGCGTGAGATCGCAGCCCATGCGCTGCGCGTTCGCGATCTGCGGCACGAGGCAGCAGTCCGCGAGCGTCGGCTGCGCGCCAAAGCACCACGGGCCGCCGTGTTCGCGCGCCGCGCGCACGAGCAGCCGCTCGACGCCCGCCATCCCGTCCGCGACCCAGTGCCGGTACCATGCGTCCTTTTGTTGCGTTGACAACGTGATTTCGTCCTGGAGGTAGCGTAACACGCGCAGGTTATTGACCGGGTGAATGTCACAGGCGATCAGATACGACAGTTCCAGCACGCGGGCGCGTAATTCGGGGTCGGACGGAATCAGGCGCGGCTCCGGATGGCGCGCGTCGAGCCAGTCGACGATCGCAAGCGACTGGCCCAGCGTGAATTCGCCGTCCACCAGCGCCGGCACCGACGCGGACGGATTCACGTCCGCCACGTATTGCCCGTCGCGATGCTCGCCGGTGCGGATGTTCACCGGCAGGTACGTGTAGTCGAGCCCCTTGAGCGCGAGCGCGATACGCACGCGATACGACGTCGAACTGTTGAAGAAGCTGTAGAGCTGCACGATTGGACCTCCTCGTTCGGCGCGCGTCAGACCACGCGGACCGTCAGTTCGCCGAGGCGCTCGACGCCGACGGCCATCGTCTCGCCCGCCTTCACCGGGCCGACGCCTTCGGGCGTGCCGGTGAAGATCACGTCGCCCGGTTCGAGGCGGAAGAACTTCGACAGGTACGCGACCGTCTCCGCGACCGACCAGATCAGGTGCGACACGTCGCTCTTCTGCTTCGTCTCGCCGTTCACGGTGAGCCACAGGCCGGCCTGCTCGAAGTGGCCGACGTCGCTCGCGCGGTGGATCGGACCGATCGGCGCGGAGCGGTCGAACGCCTTGCCGATCTCCCACGGACGGCCCATCTCGCGCATCTTCATCTGCAGGTCGCGGCGCGTCATGTCGAGACCGACCGCGTAACCCCACACGTAATCGAGCGCGTTTTCGAGCGGAATGTCCGCGCCGCTCCTGCCGATCACCGCGACCAGTTCGGCCTCGTAGTGGTAGTTCTGGGTCTGCGCCGGATATGCGAGTTCGAGCGTTTCGCCGTAGGCGACCGGCACGACCGCGTCGCCCGGCTTGCAGAAGAAGAACGGCGGCTCGCGGTCCGGATCGAAGCCCATCTCGCGCGCGTGCGCCGCGTAGTTGCGGCCGACGCAGTACACGCGGCGCACCGCGAATTGATCGCCGCTGCCGGCGACCGGAACGGCGACGGGCGCCTCGGGGGTGAAGACAAAAGCCATATCGATGTAACCCTGGTTCGGGGGAACGAGCCGTGGCGCAGCCACGGGATGAAATTCACGGGAAGAGTCCGGAAGGGGCCGGACTGGCCGGGCGCCGGAGCGGCGCCGCGGCAGTGCGCCCAACGCCTGACGCGTCCGGCGCACGACGCGCACGACGCGAACGACGACGAACGACGCGCGCGTTAAACGCGTTCCTCGCGCAGCAGGTTCAGCGCGGCGAGCACCGGCCGGTCCGAGTAGCTGAACAGCACGGCGTCGCTGTCCGCGTCGAGCCGCACCGGCTGCCACGACGGCGCGACGAACACGTCGCGCGCGTCGAACGCGAACGACTCGCCGCCGACGTGCGCGGTCCCCTTGCCCTCGACGACGCAGTAGACGGTCGAATCGGTGCTGCGGTACGTGCGGCCGCGAAAGCCCGTCGGCAGGAACTGCATGAACGTCGCGATCGTCGGCATCGGCCAGCCGCCGGTCGCCGGGTTCACGTAACGCAGCTTCACGCCGTCCCACGGGTCGAGTTCGCCGCCGCGGTACAGCACGTCCAGCGCCTCGCGGCTGCGCGCATACGGGTAGCTGAAGATCGGCGAGGTCGGATCGGTCACGCGGTGGCGCACCGGCACCATGTTGTGGCCGAAGCGCGCGAAGCTGTCGCCTTCGGGCCGCGACACCGGCTGCGTCGCTTCCGGGTAGCTCTGCGCGAAACCCGCGTCGAGATGCGCGACGAGCGGAATGTCGAGGCCGTCGAGCCACACGACCGGCTCCCCGCCTTCGTCGGCGGACGGATTGCCGTGGTCGTGCCACGTCCACGACGGCGTGATGATGAAGTCGCCCGGATGCATCGTCGTGCGCTCGCCGTTCACCGCGGTCCACGCGCCCTTGCCTTCGACGATGAAGCGCAGCGCGGACTGCGTATGGCGGTGGCTCGGCGCGATCTCGCCGGGCAGGATCAGTTGCAGGCCCGCGTACAGGTTCGGCGTCAGCGCGGACTTGCCGGGCAGGCCCGGGTTCTCCAGCACGAGCACGCGGCGCACGGCCTCTTCCGCGCTGATGACCGCGCCGGCCTGCATCACCAGATCGCGGATCTGCGCGTACTTCCAGATCGCGGGCAGCGCCTTCGGCTGCGGGGTCTTCGGCACGAGGTTGTGCAGCGACTCCCACAGCGGCGCGAGCCGTTGCTGGGCGATCTGCCCGTAATACGCGCGGCGGGTATCGGAAAGGGGGGCGGTTGCGGACATTCGGGCGTCTCCAGTCATGTCTCGTCCGAGCCGGGATCAGGAAAAACGCGCCTACCGGGTCGGCCATTGCAGTGGGACGATTTATATGCCTGCGAGCTATACGCTGTAAAATAGTAAATTCATCTCATTCATACGTTTCTGGATATAACAGGACGCACAATGACGGACTGGACTCATCGGCTGCGGCTGCGCCATCTGCAGTGGCTGCTGAGCGTCGCGGAGACACGCAACCTGAGCCAGTCGGCGGCCGCGCTGAACACGACGCAGCCGGCGCTTTCGAAATGGCTGAAGGAGTTGCAGGAGGACATCGGGCTGCCGCTGTTCGAGCGGCACGCGCGCGGTCTGCGGCCGACCGCGTACGGCGAGGCGCTGATCGAGCATGCGAAGCGCATCGAAGCGCACCTCGACTCCGCGCGCGACGACATGGCCGCGCTGATCGACGGCGGCAGCGGACTGGTGTCGATCGGCACGTCGGGGGTGTCGGCCGCGGACACGGTGCCGCTCGCGGTCGCGCGGCTGCTGCGGCAGATGCCGCGCGCGCAGGTGCGGCTGATCGAAAGCACGATGAACCTGATGATGCCGCAGCTCGTGCGCGGCGAACTCGACGTCGTGGTCGGCCGCGCCGCGAGCGAGACCGACGATCCGCGCCTGAGAAGCGAGACGCTGTATCGCGAGCCGATCAACTTCGTGAGCGGCATCGTGCATCCGCTCGCCGGGCGCGACGCGCTTGACTGGGACGACCTGTCCGGCTACGGGTGGATTGTCTGGCCGCACGGCACGCCGGTGCGCAAGGCGCTCGACACCGCGCTCGCGGCGGCCGGCAGGACGATGCCGCGGCACAGCGTCGAGTCGAACTCGTCGATCCTGAACATCACGCTGCTCAACCATAGCGAACTGGTCGGCGTCGCATCGCACCGGGCGGCGCTGCGCTTTGAGCGGCAGGGTGTACTGCGCGTGCTGCCGATGCAGTTGACCGGACACGGCGCGGTGTCGATGTACTGGCGCGACGACAGCCTGAGCCGCGCTGCGGTCGCGGCGGCGCTCGACCATCTGCGCGCCTGTGCGCGCGAAGGCCTGGACGCCGCCGACGACCTCGACGCGGACGCGGCCGGCTAGTCCGCGCGCAGCCCGGTGATCGCGGCGGCGCCAAGCCACGCGCCCCACTGGGTCGGGAAGTCGAAGCCCGGATCGAGGTCGAACCCGGCCGCGAGCGCGTCGTCCAGCGTCGCGCCGTTTTGCAGCGCGACGAACGCCGCGTGCGCGGCGGCCGTCTGCGACAGCACGCCGGGACGCCACTGCGGACGGACGACGAGCGACCACGACGGCGTGTCGATCCGCCCGGGCCACGCGCCGCCCGGTTGATGCGCGCGCCAGATCGCGTCGACCGCAAACGGGGATGCGAGCGCGACGCACGCCGGATGCACCGCGAGCCGCGCGTCCGACAGTGCAGCGGGGTCCATCGCGAGCCATTGCTGCGGGGAAAGCGGCACGACGTCGGCCGCGAACGCGGCCTTGTGCAGCGCCCATTCGAGTCGCGCGACGCCGGCGAAATACGCGTGACGCGGGTCCGGCTCGTAACGCGCGACGAAGTCGGCGAGGGCCGCGCCGAAGCGGTTCAGGTCCGCGTCCGGCGACGGATTCGCGCGCGCGTACGCAAGCGACAATGCGTCGAAGTACGGATCGCCGGTCAGCGCGAGCAGCACCGGGTATGCGCTGGCGAGCGCGCGCCGGCGCGCGGCGCGGACGTTGCCGCGATAGAGGCCGATGCGGGCATGGTGAGCGGCTTGTTGTGCGTCGGTGGCCGCAGCGTGATCGCGGTGCGCGAGGTCACTCGATCGGCTCCCCTCCAGTGGGTCTTGCAGATCGACAACCGGCCGCAGATGCGCGGACAACTGCGCATCGCGTGGCGGATCGTCCAGCGCGTCCGCGAACAGGCGCTGAAGCGTTTCGAGTTCCGCACCGCCGCTCACGGATGCGCTCCGTTCCGGACGGCGTCGGCCCGCGCCGCCGCCATCCGCTCGCGCGCGATCCGCGCTTCGTCCAGCAGCACGTCGAGCGGCGGCACGTCGGTATCCCATTCGATCAGCGTCGGCACGTTGCCGAACCGGTCGAGCGCCGCGTCGTAAAGCGCCCACACGGCCGGCGCGACGCGCGAACCGTGATCGTCGATCACCGCCGCCTCCGTCACCCGATGACCGGCCAGATGGATCTCGCCGACGACGTCTGCCGGCAGCGCGGCCATCGCGGCAAGCGCGTCCTCGCCATGATTGCGCTGGTTCACGTACAGGTTGTTCACGTCGAGCAACACGCCGCAGCCGGTGCGCCGCGCCAGTTCCGCGAGAAACGCCGTCTCGCCGTACTGGTCGGCGCGAAACCGCACGTAGGCGGACACGTTCTCGATCAGCACCGGCCGGCGCAGCGCATCCTGCATCTGCGCGACGCGCCCGCAGACGAGATCGAGCGCCGCGCGCGTGAGCGGCATCGGCAGCAGGTCGTGCAGATGTCCGCCCGCGACCGCCCCCCAGCACAGATGCTCGGAGACGACCGCCGGCTCGATCCGTTCGACGAGCCGCCGCAGACGCGCCAGATGCGTAGCGTCGAGCGGTCCCGCCGAACCGAGGCCCAGCCCGACGCCATGCAGGCTGACTGCCCGGTCGCGCCGCACGATGTCGAGCACGTGCAGGTCGTAGCCGCCGTCGCCGAAGTAGTTTTCGCTGTGGACTTCGACCCAGGCGACGGCAGGCGGCGGACCGGCGACGAACGCGTCGTAATGCGCGTGGCGCAGCCCGATGCCGACGCCTGCCGGCGCGCGCGGCGCGCTCATCGCCGTCATCCGCGCATGCAGCCGCCTGGCGAAAGCACCGTCATTTCTCCGCCGTGCCGCCGAGCTTGTCGCAGGTGCCCTTCGGCATGGTCTTGAAGTCGCCCTTGTCGTGATCCACCTTCGCCTGGCCCGCGCAGTCGTGCACGCCGGTCTTGCTCGCGCAGTCGTTCTGGCCGGCCTTCGCGACGCCGTAGCACTGCACGGTGTCGTCCGCGTGCGCGACGCCGACAGTCGCCGTCGCGAGGCCCGCCAACGCGGCGGCGATTGCCGCGTGGCGGCTGAGTTGCGTTTTCATCGGATGCTCCCGGAGTCGAGTGTCGCCGCGACGCCGCCGCTGTCGGGCGCGTCGCGTGGTGTCGCCTATTGTGCATCACCGAAATATCGCCCATCGCGGAACGCCGGCGGCCCACCATGCGGCAACGCAGCATTCAATGCCGAAGCATCACGAGGGGGGCGGCAATTATCTCAATATTGGCAATTAAGTTTGGCCTGCCCGGCTATTTATCTTGATATCGCGGTGCAATAAAGTTCACTCACACGCTCAGACGAACTCATTGTTACGAGCGAATACACAATATCCGGAGGTTTTGATCATGAAGTCGCTTATTGCAGCCGCTTTCGCCGTCACCGTTCTCGCCGCACCCGCTCTGACGTTCGCGCAGGAAAACAACGCGCCGATGACCCGCGCGCAGGTTCGCGCCGAACTCGTTCAACTGGAAAAGGCCGGCTACCGTCCGGGCCTGTCCAGCCCGTACTACCCGGAAGACCTGAACGCCGCACAAGCGCGCGTCGCGCAGCAGGACGCCCCGCAGGCTTCGGCCTACGGCCCGTCGACGACCGGTTCGTCGCAAACCGGCGCCCGTCCGGCAACCGGCCCGAAGTCGGTCTACTTCGGCCAGTAATGCCGCTCCGGCAGGACTCGCGCCTGCCGCCGCGCCCGATGCAAGGCATCGGTGCGCCGTCGTAATCGAGTAGTTGCTCAAGCCCGCTCTCGTCGATCGATCGCGAGAGCGGGCTGTTCGTTTATCGTCGGTCCACGCGCACAGGGATTCATGCAGTGGACCCACGCCCAGGAAACCTCCGCCGCCGGGAGCCCGGCGGCTTGCCCGGACGCAAGTCCGGGCCTTTTTCACCGCTCAACCCGCCGCGCCCAACCGGCGACGACTAGAACCGATGCCGGACGCCCGCGGCAATCATCAACTGATTGCGGCCACTCGACGGGTCGTTCGTGTTGATCACCGCCGGCGCGCCCGACGACGCGCGCTGGTACAGCGCCTCCGCATACACGTCCGTGCGCTTCGAGAACTGGTAGTTCGCCTGCACCGCGCCGGTGTGCCAGTGCGCGTTCGACGCGTTCGTGTACACGTACATGCCCGCCAGCGCGAGCGCCGGCAGCAGTTGCCATGTCGCATTCGCCTCGTAGTTGCTGAACGCGATCGACGCGAGCGGCGCGCCGCTGTCCGCGTCGGCGACGCCGGTGCTGATCGAGCGCGACCATGCGCCCGCGAGCGTCACGTCGCCGAGCGCGTAACTCGCGCCGACGCCGACCGTATCCTGCTTGCGCACGCTCGCGCTGACGAGCGAGCCATCCGGCCCCGGCAGCACGAACGGGTCGTATGCGCCGGACGGCGTCACGCCGCGCCCGTTCGCGCGCAGCCACGCGGCGCCCGCATTGAACGCGCCGGCCGAGTAGTTCGCGCCGATGCTGTACGCGCGGTTCTCCGCGAAGCGCCCCGCGCCGTTCGAGAACGCGTACATGCCGCCGAACGTGAAGCCGTCGTACGACGGGCTCGCGTACTTGATCGAGTTCGCGGCGAGGTACGAGTTGTTCGCGTTGTCGTTGTCGAACGGGTGCGCGAACGCGGTGCCGCCGTTGCCGCCCGTCAGCGTGAACGGCGCGAAGTAGTCGTGGATCGAGTCGTACTGGTGGCCGAGCGTCACCTGTCCATATGCATCCGATCCGAGCCCCACGTACGCCGGGTGATCGTTGAATTCCTCGCCGCTCGACACCGAAAAACCGCGCTCGAAACGGAACAGCGCCTTCGCGCCGCCGCCGAGATCTTCCGCGCCCTCCAGCCCCCAGTAGCTGCCGTCGATCAGCCCGGACGTCGTGCGGTACTGCGCGCGGCCGCCGACGTTGTTGACGTACGCGAAACCGGCGTCGAGTTCGCCGTACAGCGCGACGCTGCTCTGCGCCGCCGCGCCCACGCTCAACGTCCCGGCAACGATCGTCCCCGCGGCGCGAACAGCCGCCCTGTTCATCGAGATACCCATATCAAACCCTGCGAACGAGAAGAAAGCGGGAACCGGAGGCAGCCTGAATCCCGTTTGTACCGCAGCGCGCCGCAGCCGATCCGCAAGCTGCCGCGCTGCAGGCAATCCGATGCCGTCCGATCTGTAATGCGATGAAATGATAGTGAAAGACTCGGAGAGCCAACAACGCGGCGTCGCGTGTTTGCATCGGAATCCGCGCGCGTCGCGCGCTGCGTCAACGAGACCGGAAAACAGGATTGCGCGGACCGTTGTTTAGGTATTGAGATTCATTCTCAATCAAGAGGGTCTGCAATAGCGTTCAAGACTGGCCGGCGCGGCGGACGGAAGATGGCGCTCCCGTATCCAAGGAGCTAATACCCATGCAGTCAATGCAGAACGTCGATACCGCCTCACCCGCGACGCCGGAACGCTGCGTGATCGTCGTGGACAACCAGTTGCCGGCCGGACGCGCGGCGAACGCCGCCGCCGTGCTCGCGCTGACCGTCGGCCACCGGCACCCGGCGCTCGTCGGGCTGCCGCTCGTGGACGCGTCGGGCGTCGAGCATCCGGGGCTGATCCCGATCGGCATCGCGGTGCTGGCCGCCGACCAGGCAACGCTGTCCGGCATCCGCGGCAAGGGTGCGGCGGCCGGCTGCGACATCGTGGATTTCCCGGTGCAGGGCCAGCAGACGACCGATTATTCGGCATTCCGCGATGCCGTCGCGCAGGTCGCGACCGCCGACCTGCAATACGTCGGCGTCGCGCTGATCGGCGCGCGCAAGCCGATCGGCAAGATCGTCGCGAATCTCGGTCTGTTGAAGTAAGCGGAAATAAGCGGACCGCGCTCAGCGCAGCAGCGCCTTTCGGTACGCGCCCGGCGTCACGCCGACGCTCCGGCGGAAAGAACGCGTCAGATGGGCCTGGTCCGCGAAACCGGTCGCGGCCGCGACGTCGCTCAGCGCACGGCCGACGCGGATCAACCCGATCGCGCACCGGATGCGGGCCTGACGCTGATAGCCGTGCGGCGTCATCCCGACATGGCGCTCGAACGCGCGAAAGAGCCGGTACGGCGGCAGTCCGGCCGCCTGCGCGATGTCGCCGAGGCGGACGTTGCGGTCCAGATGATGCGTGAGGAAATCCTTCGCGAGCGCGATCGCACGCGGCTCGCGCCCCGCGTCGGCGCGCGCGGCCGGCCGGCGCACGTGCCGCTCGAAGAGCCGCGCCGCGAACGCCAGGTAACGCTCCTCGCGCTTGAGCGCCTCGCCCTCGACCTCCGAGCAGCGATGGACGCCGTAGAACATCGCCGTCAACGCGGGATCGCTGATGATCGGCCCGGTCAGCCGGCCGCCGTGGGTCGCGCCGCCGTGGCCGTCGCCGAGCAGCGAACCCAGATGCGCGGTGTCGACGTAGACCGTCCGCTGCCGCCAGCCGTGTTCGTCCACCGGCCAGCCCGCGTGCGGCTCGTCGGCGTCGATCGCGTACAGGTCGCCCTGCCGCGCGACGAATTCCGTGCCGCGCATCCGGATGCGGATCGCGCCTTCGGTAATCAACGCGAAACACGCAGTCTGGTGCGTGTGGACGTCGTACGAGAAATCGTGGAACTGGCCGCGCAGCAGTTCGGCGCCGAGATCCGGCGCGCGCCAGATTCGAACGTCCGTCTTGCGGACCGTGGAGGAAAGTGCGGAATGGCCCATGGTGTCGATGCGTGCGGTTCGCCTGCGTCGGCGCGGCAAAGCCGCACCACGGCTCGAACCGGCTGGATCGCCAAAGCGGTTCACGAAACCGGTCAATCATAGCCGCCGGCGGGAAATCGTGCGGACCGCGATCGCGGCCGTTCCTTTTCGGAAGCTTCGGAAGCAACCCGGCGCGCCGGCCCTCTTCATGCACATCGGCTCGCCGCGTCGCGTAGCTCCATCCTTTCGACACATCCGGGAACCAGACTCGTTGTCGTCGGCCCATAACCACGACCCACTCTGGAGGAATAGGCGATGGGAGCGAAGGTCCGCAGCTATCTGTCCCCGACGTTGGTCCTGCTCGCGTTCGACTGGCCGGAAGGCGCGACGCGCAAGGATTTTCTCGGCTTCGCAATCCGCCGCACGCCCGGCTTTCTGAGCGCGGACGGCCGCACGCGTGAAGCCCGTAGCTGGCTGCCGAACCGCCTGACGTTCGACGGCCCGGTGCCCGAATCGCAGCCGGACGCGCCGTCGAACGAAGCGCCGATCCAGAAGTTCATGTGGTGGGACGCACGAATCGAGCCGGCCGATCGCCAGAAGAAATTCACCTACGACGTGTATCCGGTCGTCGGGACGCCGAACGACCTGCAAACGCTCGACGCCGAAGCCGCGTCCTGCCCGCTCACGTTGCCCGCGCACATCGAGGACGGCATCGGCACGTGGTTCAACCGCGCGG